>DBTA01000023.1 GCA_002306815.1 Dehalococcoidia bacterium UBA1328
AGTTGGAGATGACATTGATGTCGGATTCGACGCCCATGCTGCAATCTTTGAACCAATCCGCGTTCTCGAAGTCGCTGATGCCCTCATGGAGTACAACCCGTGGTTCATGGAAGAACCAATACGTATGGAAAATCGGTACGAGATGGGTCGACTCCGGGAAAAAATGAACTGTGCACTGGCTACAGGTGAGTGTCTTTACACCAAGTTCGAAATGTGGGATCTCATTCGAGAAGGCGGAGTAGACATCCTCCAACCCGAGGTTTGCATTGTTGGCGGACTAACCGAAATGCGAAAAATCGCGTTCATGGCGGAAGCGCACGACCTTGTAGTTGCTCCGCATAACCCGATGGGTCCGCTCGCGACAGTGGCGAATTTGCATTTTGATGCAGCAACTTCGAACTTCCTAGTACAGGAGTCGAGAGTGCTAAAGCCGTTTGAGATTGCATCGGTCACCAACGTGATCAAACCCATCGACGGGTACTACCCGATTCCTGAAGGTCCTGGACTCGGTATTGACCTCGTTGAAGACGAATTCACAAGTCGTCCTTATTCGAAATCCTGGCACAGAGGCGACCGCGAGAACCACGACAACTCGATCGCCTACATCTAGACGCGTCTGGCGTTACCTCGGCTCGAACACAACCTGGTCTGTTGGCGGCCTGTGGATTACTTTGATCCGTCAGCGCCCACCGTGTTGGCCCAAGCGCCCATTGCCATTAGGCCGCCATCTACGTTGAAGTAGGAGCCGGTAACGAACGATGCCCTGTCGCTGGCTAGGAACAGCACCATGTTGGCAATGTCTTCAGGTTGGCCGATCCGACCCAATGGGTGCGCCTGTCCTGTCGAGATCAGTTCGTTTTCGAGGTTTCCGCCGGTGCCCTGAATTGCGTTTCGAACCATCGGGGTATCGATCGCCCCGGGATTCACGCACACCACTCGAATGTTGTCGGGCGCAAAATCGAGCGACATCTGCCGCATCAGTGACAGATCGCCACCCTTCGATGCAGCGTAGGCTGATACACCACCCATTGACTGGAGTCCCTGCACGCTTGCCGAAGAAATAATCACGCCCCCACCGGCTTTGCGCATGTGCGGAATGGCAAACTTCGCCATGAGGAATCGACTCTTGAGATTCACATCAATGATCTTGTCCCAGGTTTCTTCAGGCAGATCAACCGCATCGACATACGAATCGGGAGGCTGAATACCGACGTTGTTGAACACAATATCGACCCCACCGTATCCCTCTACTGCGGCGTCAACGGTCGATTGGCAACCTTCGCTGGTTCCGGCATCAGCATGAACAAATTGCGCCTTCCCGCCGGCGGATTCGATCCTGGAGACCGTGCTGTTGCCGGCGTCTTCGTTCCAATCGAGAATCGTCACGTTCGCACCTTCTCGAGCAAAAGCCTCGGAAGCGGCTCCGCCAATTCCCAGCGCGCCACCAGTGACGATTACGGATTTTCCGTCGAATTCAGCCATTTTAAATCTCCACGAGCCTGAATGTGATGTGAATACGCCGACCTATTGCCTGACCTACCTGACGGATCAGGTACCGAGACAATTTACTGGCTTTTGTGCCGAAAGAGTCTCAAGATAGTACCTGATTAGTTATCTGTCGCATCCTAGCCTCGGTTACCCTGCCAAAGAATAAGTGGCTCGATTGCAAACGCCGGTGAACACCTAAAACCTCACGAATGACTCGCTCTCGGATCACAACTCAGGTAATCCTGTTACTCGTTGCTGTAACGATGCTCGCTGCCTGTAGTAAAGACGAGGAATCTGGAACAAAAGGGAATTTCGTTCTCAACCTGTACGTAGAAACGTTCGATACCAACGAGACATCGATAGATTTTGACGAACTGGTTGCAAACGACAATCGCCCCATCCTTCTCAACTTCTGGGCGGGTGCGTGTCCACCCTGTCGCGCGGAAATGCCAGCGCTTGAGAAAGCATGGAAAGAGCACGGAGACGAGGTTCTGTTCATCGGCGTTGACGTCGGACCCTATGTTGGTCTTGGTAGCTACATCCAGGGTAGAGCTATTATCGACGAGTTTGGGATCACCTACATCACGGGCAACACTTTCAATCGAAGTGTCATCACCGATTGGCAACTATCGAGCATGCCTTCCACTTTCTTTCTCAAGGACGATGGAAAAGTTTACGACATCGTGGTAGGTGCAATCTCGTCTTCACGACTAAATCAAAAGGTCTTGGAACTAATAGAAGCCAACGACGGTTAATCGGACTTACGGGTGGCTGGGGCGGTGCTAATATGCCGCAATTCGCACTACCAGCAACTCGAAAAGCAACTTGAAATCGAACGCAACCGAATCCGACCAGTCCGCAGACAGTAGCAGTCCTGCCTCCCCTCCTCATCAATCTTCAATGAAGCCGTGGTCGTCTCTGGCGTTCCGTGACTACACGCTGTTGTGGCTCTCCGGCATGGGAATGCTTGTCGCAATGCAGTTGCGGCTATTCACCAGCACCCAGTGGCTGTACGAGGAAACGGGTTCAGAACTCCAACTGGGTCTTCTTGGTGCAGTTCAGTTCCTGCAAATGCCTGTTGTTGTCTACGGCGGACTACTTGCCGACATCATCAACCGTAAAAAGCTAATGGTGTTTACGCAGAGCGTTTCGTTCATGTCGCTTCTGCTTCTCACTCTCGCTGCTTTCAATGGCATGCTTGCTCCCTGGATGATCTTTGCCGTTACAGGTCTTACCGGCATCGTGAATATGCTCGGGAACTCTGCGCGACCCGCGATGCTTCCGAGAGTGATTCCACGATCTCACGTGACGAACGGAGTTACGTTCCAAACAGCGTCGTTTCAGATCGGTCAAATCGTTGCGCCGCTACTGTTCGGAGTACTGTTCACTCAGTTCGGAGTGACGACCACGTTCCTCGTAGGAACCGTATTTGCGGGAATCAGCATGATCGCCCCGGCGCTCATACGCGCCAGTGGTGCTCCAGACCCCGACACGGTCGGCCAAAGCAAGGTAGCCGCAATCGTCGAAGGAGCCACGTTTGTACGCAAACACCCAATCCTTCCGGGTTTGTATCTGCTCGATATCGGAGTAACGGTGGTCAGCTTCTACCGAATGCTCTTCCCGTTGTTCGCAAGCGGACTTTACGGGATGGGTGCCGAAGGAACCGCTATCCTCGGTTCAGCTAACGCTCTTGGCGGCGTCGGAGGTTCAATGCTCGTATTCTTCACCGAAAAGATACGCCAAAAGGGTCGAATAGTCCTGGCCGCGACGTTAATGTACGCAGTTGGCCTTATAGCATTCGGGCTAACTTCGGTCTTCTGGATAGGCGTTGTAATCGTTGCGCTTCTCGGTGCCACCGACTCAGTAGGCATGACGATGCGCCAGGCGATCGTTCAACTCACGACACCCGATCGCCTCATTGGTCGATCCTCAAGCGCTCACTCGTTCGCAGCAATGACCGCCAACAACATTGGCCAAATGGAAGTCGCATTCGTGTCAGCGGCAATCGGTGCCGGTGCGACGATGGTTCTGGGTGGCTTTGTGGGAATCGCCGTAGTTGCGGTAATTTGGGTTGCAGTGCCGGGAGTGCGTCGTTACGAGTACACGGAAACTCCTTCAGGCGGCGCAATTGATGATGACGAAAGTCTCGATACCGCCCGAGATTTGAGAGAGTTGAAATGAAAATCACAGGTGTAAAAACGTTCATCGTCGACGGCGTGTTCCGTCCCTGGACCTTCGTCAAGATAGAGACTGACTCCGGGATCGTCGGCTGGGGTGATTGCACAGAATGGCAGGCGGCGTATTCGGTTGCTGCAACGGTTAATCAACTTGGCGACAACATGATCGGCAAAGATCCCATGGCTTCTGAAGCAGCCTGGTGGGACAACGCATCATTCATGGTTCGCCAGCGAGGCGGCATTGCCTACAAGGCAATGTCGGGTATCGACTCAGCGCTCTGGGACATTCGAGGTAAAGCACTCGACACGCCTGTTTGGCAACTTATCGGCGGAAAAATGCGCGATGAACTAGACCTGTACTGGTCACACTGCGGATCTGATCGCCGCCGATATCATGAACAACTCGGTGTCCCTGACCTTTCAACTCTCGATGATATTCACGCGCTGAGCCAGGAAGTGCTTGATCAGGGCTTTGGTGCGATCAAGACCAACATTCTCCGGCTCGAAGACCTCCCACCAATGCGACCCAAAAAGAATGGTGTTGGTAACAGCGGTCAGATTGATTACCGGCAACTTCACAACGCGGTCAGTGTGATTGTAGCGTTCCGCGAAGCACTTGGTCCGGAGATCGGAATTGCAATTGATACGGCTCTGACATTCCGCATGGGGGGTGCCATCAAACTAGCTAGAGCGCTCGAGCCGTTCGACATGATGTGGCTCGAGACCGAAACATGGGACCCAGATTCGCTGCGAACGGTTCGTGAATCGACTGTGACCACGATTTGCCACGGCGAGAGTCTGATGGGCCCGGAAGAGTATCGACCATTCTTCGAATCTCATGCTCAGGACGTGATCATGCCTGACTTCGCCTGGAATGGAATAACAATGGGTAAGAAGATTTGCGACTACGCCCATATTTACGATGTTGCAGTAGCACCACACAACTGCCATTCCCCGATGAATACGTTGGTTTCGGCAAACATTTGTGCTGTAATACCAAACTTCATGATACTCGAGTTCATCAACGACGACGCACCGTGGCGGGACGACATAATGACCCACCCACTGGAGATCGAGAACGGTCGCCTCAAAGTGCACGATCGACCGGGCCTGGGTTCCGATCTAATCGAATCTGAACTCGAAAAACGTCCGTGGACCGGTGGCAACAACTGGTAATCGTCTGACCCAAAGATTTCGGGCTACGATTGATCGTATAAACATTCCCTTTTTCCAGATCGACGCGTTTGCGGACTGAACGTTCTCAGGCAACCCAGCGGCGATATACCCGCTCGACGATTGGTTGTCAGACGACGTGATTTAACCGATGCTGAACAGAGTTAAAACAAAAGATCGCCGAGACCAAGTCTCCGGCGATCTTCTAAATAAGACTCTAGAACAGATGGGGTTATTAGCTCCAAACACGGTCGTGGGCATCAAGTGCATCCCACTCTGATGTGTCTTCGAAAGCGCCCTTCGGGTAAACAGCAGCTCGTCGCTCGCTGTCCTTCGCAAGATGCTCTTCAATAGCCTCTTCGTTCAGCTCAAGACCAAGACCCGGCGCGTCGTTGACTTCAACATAACCGTTCTTAATGATGTCGCCGCCCTGCCCGACCATTTCTACGAGGTCGTTCCACCAAGGATTGTCGACAGAGTGCATCTCCAGAGCAATGAAGTTCTCCATTGCCATCGCTGAGTGGGCATTCGCCATAGCAACAACGGGTGAGCCTGCCTGATGCAGTGCAACGCCGATACCAGCGTCACGGCAGTAGTCTGCGATTCGCTTAGTCTCGATGATTCCACCAGAAGTAGCAAGGTCAGGATGAGCTACTGAAATCGCTCGCGCCTCTACCAAAGGCTCGAACCCCTCTTTCAGATAGATGTCTTCACCGGTACATACCGGGGTGTCGACACCAGCCTTCAAAGCCTGCCACTGATCAACAAACTGCCATGGAATCATGTCTTCGTACCAGGCGAGAGTGAAACGGTCGAGTGCTTTACCGATTCGAATTGCGTTCTCAACACCCATGTGACCGAAGTGGTCGGAAGCGAGAGGGATCTCGTATCCAATGATGTCTCGAACAGTGCCAACGTACTCCTCCATCTTCGAAATACCGTAGTCCGTGACCTGGATTCCGGTGAACGGGTGCATGAGAGTCGCAGATTCCTGGGCTATCTTCTTGTTAATCACACCGTTTTCGAACTCGCTAGCGATCCACAGACCAATGTCCATTTTGAGGAATTCGAATCCTCGGTCCATTCGTCCCTTCAATGCCTTACCCATCTCTTCAGGGTCTTTGAGCGAAGGAGTGTCTGAGTAGACCTTCACCTTGTCGCGATATTTGCCGCCAGCAAGCATGTAGGCAGGCACACCATAAGCCTTACCTGCAAGGTCACAAAGTGCCATTTCGATACCGCAAACACCACCGCCGAGTCGACCGTGACCACCAAACTGCTTGATCTTCTGGAACAGTCGGTCGATGTCGCACGGGTTTTCACCAAGGAGCCGGCTCTTCAGCATCAGTGCATATCGAGCAGATGCGCCGTCGCGAACTTCACCGAGACCAACCAGCCCCTGGTTCGTCTCAAGCTTGATGATTGGCCATCGCCAACCGCCGCCACCAACAACTGCGATTCGCAGGTCGGTGATTCGAAGATCAGACGGGCTTGAAGGAGTTCGGACCTGATCGACCGCACTTGTGTCTTGTTCTGCCAATTCTGTTTTTCCCTTAGCTATTACCGTTTGGAGCAATCTCCGACGCGAAGCATCCGATCACTCTCCACATTCGTTCTCTTACTGATCACTCAAATCGAGTTGTTATGTCTACTCAGAAGTCTCAAAGGACGCGAACAAATTTACGATCAGCAGAGGGACGCCGCACTTAGGCTGATCGTTCGACCGTTGGAGTACTTTCCAGAACCAACTCGCTGAGCTAACGAGAAATTCCGAGCGAAAAGTGTACAGCTAGATTTGAGGTGCGGGAGTCCCATCCTCGTTCAATATCCGTGCTTCGATCAGAGCTTCCTTAACCTCTGCTACCTGGGCATCAGAGAGAGGCAAATTAGGCCTTCTCGGGATCGTTCCTTCGTAGCCAAGAAGGTTCAATCCTGTTTTCTGCACAGCCACGCCCCAAGACATACCGAGGAAGTCCATGTGATTGATGCGCTCCTGGATTTCTCTCGCTTCCGCGTAATGACCATCGAGGCATGCCTGAATGATGTCGCGAGCCATATGCGGACCCCAGTTACCAAACAGCAAGCACGCCCCGACTGCGCCGATCATTCCGCCGGGCATGAGCAGCGTTCCATTGCAAGTCCAGAACTTCACATTGTCAGCGACGAATGCAGGCATCCTGCACTCGTAGCGGTAGTTCAGTGACATGATGTAGGCGAACACATTGTCGAAAGAAGTGATATCCCGCAGTTCTTCCGGCGTTACATCAACGCTCATAGCTGTCTTGGGCTGATGAATAACCACCACAGGGATTGGGCTATCCTTAGTAACCTGTTCGAAGTAATCCTGAATCGGGGCGACATTCGCCTTCACTCCAGCAGGTGGTATTCGAACACGTACCAAGTCCGCACCGGCTTCCGCGTAAATATTCGATAGACGTACAGCTTCAGTTGGAGAAAGCGCGTCAATCCCGGCAATAACGAATCTTCGACCGGCATGCGCATCAACAACCGTCTTTATTGCTGAAACCTTTTCAGGCTCGCCCATGTGGAATTCTTCGCCCCCGTAACTGCCAACTACGAAGCCAGACAGCGCCGTATCGCAAAATTTGTCAACGTTGCGTGCAAGCGCATCTAAATCGAGAGAATCATCGTCTCGGAAAGGCATATTGGTCGGAGCGACAATAATTGGGTCGGCTGTTGGGACGGACATCTGATTTCCTGAGTTTTGAGAAAGTGTTGAAAACGGGTCGAATTTTACGCCAGTTAAAACCATTGTTGGCGTCGATTCTTCAAAAACTCACACTCTAATCAGCAGTTACGCCACTCGACATATTCAAGTTCGCATTTTCTTTATTGCTATAAGTGCGTCAAAATCGAAGTGTGCTTAGTCTTTAGGTAGACAAACCACGCTGATAAGACGTGATCCTTGATCAAGGAAATGGTCAGAAAGTGTCTCGAATTTCACTAAATGTACTTTCATCGGTGCTTCTCACCGTCGCAGTCCTCACCTCATGCACTGCGAAAGAAGAACCTGATTCTTTGGTGGTGTTCGCATCCGCATCGGATGTAGGACTCGGCGAGGCACGAGTTCCGCTGACTATTGCGCTTATTGACGGCACTAGATACGACGATCAAGCCGACTCTCTGGTGGTCACCTACACTCCTCCCAAATCAGATGAAAGTCGATTGGTTGAAGACCTCACCTGGCGACCGTGGCCGATGAGAAGTGGTGCGTACACCGCGACTATGAACTTCGATCGGGTCGGATTCTGGACCATCACCGTTAGTTCCATAGAAGAAGACGCTATGGAATCGGCAAATGGCGCGGTACTGGTGAAATCAGACACTGACGCTCCCGATATTGGCGATCAAGCACCGCGATCGGTCACGAAAACCGTGCCGTCAGATGGCAATTTGAAAACGATCACCAGCGCACCGTCGCCCGATCCTGATTTGTACTCGATCAGCTTTGCCGACGCGATAGAAACCAGTAAACCGACCGTAATTGCGTTCTCAACGCCCGCGTATTGCCAGACAGCGACATGCGGACCTCAAACGGAGGTTCTGTCGGCTCTCGACGACAAGTACAGCGGACAGGCGAATTTCATTCACGTCGAAATCTTTGACAATCCCGCCGAAATGCTCGAATCTGGTGACCCCAGTGTTGGAGTTGAGTCGCCGGTTATCCATGAGTGGGAATTTCACACGGAACCCTGGACCTACATTGTCGACAGCGACGGGATAGTAGTTGGACGCTACGAAACATTCGTAACAGAAGAAGAACTCGAAGAAACACTCGCTCCGCTACTCGCGGCCTCCTAGTTACTGGTAGGGATATTCCTCGCCAGCGACTAATCGGTTATTGCAAGAATTCTCAGTTGTCCGTCTTCTAGTTCTGTGAACTTGATCGTCACGGGTTCGTTCAATGATCGATGCTCTTCGAGATGAGAAGGAGTGAATCCTGAAAAGTGGCCGCTCTCAGTGAACTTCCACATCGATCCTGATCCATCTTCGATCACCAATTCAGAAAACGCCGTTACGGAAACAGATTCCACATTAACTACATGCCCTGTAACCGTGTTCGAATCGTCAAGAGTCGACTGGATAGCAAGCGCAATAAAAGCCCCACCGGCAACTACAAGAAAAATCGGTACAAGCCACTTGACCAGAATCATCTAAAAATCGTAACAACGATTCGCCATAACATTCACTCCATAACACTTGCGCTCGCAAACTTCCCTCCAATATTGATCGCGACACTACCCAAAATCACCTAATCGCACACGAAAACAAAATTTGATGGTGTTATCGTCGTCCACGAAATCCGAGGGAAAGGATGTAATAGGGTTCACACCCACCTGCGATGATTTCTACTAAAAGCCCGAACCGCACCCGATAATTTGCAGAGTCTATTCTCCCCAAAACCCGGCGACCGCGTAGTTCGTCGCCCACGAGAAGCGGAAATGTCGCCAATCCATGCTCGAGTCGAACGACGAGAGGTACCGGTGCGCGGCCCGACTTCACCGATGGTTCTTGTTTACAGCTTCTTCGTAGTAGCAGTCGTAGGGGCGATCCTGCTCACTCTTCCGGTAGCCAATAGCTCTGGTGAGTTCATGTCGCCTGCCGTGACACTATTCACATCGGTTTCTGCGATGACAGGCACCGGATTGATCGTTGTCGACACTCGCGAGCATTGGACGACGTTTGGCGAAGTGGTCCTTGCCGTGTTGATCTTTATTGGCGGACTGGGATTCATGACCGGCGCAGCGTTCCTGCTACTCATTACGGGTCGCCGATCCAGTCTTCAGGGTCGATTGGTAGTTGGAGCAGGTCTGGACGACAACCGGTTGGGCACTATCGCCTCGCTCGCAAGAAACATCATCTTGATGGCGATCATCGTGCAAATCATCGGCGCAATTTTCATATTCGTACGCTGGTATGTCGTAGCGCCAATCTGGGATGGAATGACTCTCGGTGAAGGGCTGTGGCAAAGCGTGTTCACGGCTATTTCAGCGTTCAACAACTCGGGATTCGAGATACTTCCGGACGAAGCTGTTGGCGGTACCAGTCTTATCGGTCTGGGTCGCGATATCCCTACGCTGACGATCATCGGGGTGATGATCGTCGCTGGATCGACGAGCTACGCAACACTGGCAAATGTGATCGAAATTAGAGGTTGGCGTGGACGTTCCTTCGGATCACGTCGTGCGTTATTCGGTCTTGGAACTGCTCTACTGATCGGAGTCGGCGTTTTGCTCACGCTTTTTGGCATAAATCGCAACGCAGAGTCTTTCCGAATTATTGGAATTACCTTGATAACACTGTCCGCTTCGTACATCGCGCTCGCATACGTGATACGGATTCGTACCTGGAGACACCTCACGCTCGATACCAAGCTTGTGTTAGTTGGAACAGGAATCATGTTGCTTATCGGACTAATTTCGTTCCTCTCGCTCGAATGGAACAATTCGGCAACCATTGGCGATGAATCGACTCGCAGCAAGCTTACGCAGGGAGTTTTTCACACTGTGAACCGCACTGCCGGGTTCTCGACACTAGACTACGGAGCAATGCATTCTGCCAACTTGAGCGTTACGGAGGGAATGATGTTCGTAGGCGGTGCTTCTGCTTCGACTGCTGCGGGTATTAAGGTCAACACGTTCATGGTTATCGTCGTAGCGGCTTACGCAATCTTTAGCGGACGTGAACGAACCAAGGTCTTCGGGCGAGAAATCCCTAGAGTGAACGTCCAGCGCGCCATGGCGGTGGGTGCTACGGCAATGGCAGCGATTCTTGTCGCAATAGTGGCTCTCTTCGCCGTCCAACCCGATCTAGACTTCAAACTCGGCGTGTTCGAAATCATCTCAGCGTTCGGTACAGTGGGCTGGTCAGCTGGAGCGACGGCCCATTTGAACGACGCGGCGAAGATAGTTGTGTCTCTCACGATGTTCGCTGGTAGGTTCGGACCTATCACGCTGGCGCTGTTCATGGCTGCCAAAGAGCGACAAGAGACCATCCGCTACGCCAGCGAACGCATCCGTATCGGTTAGTTCGCTGTTTGCACTTCAGCCCAAATAAATCCCGATTCACGAAAAAGAGGAGGATCAACCGCCTCTGAATCTAGTGGCCTGACTAAGTCGCTACCACTGAACGAACATTGGCATCACAACGTGTGTGTAACCGTCGTGTTCCTTTGAGCGGAAAACGCCAGGACTAGAAGGAGTTGTCGTCTCTAAATAGACATCGTCGCCCTTCAGCACGTTGAGAACATCCATAAGGAACTTGCTGTTAAACGCCACCTTGGTCTCATCACCCTCTACGGCCGCTTCCAGCTCGTTCTCATTGGATCCTACTTCCTCAGCTCGTGAAATGACCTTCATCGCACCAGCGCCATTATCCTCGCCCGGATTGACCATAACTCTGATAATCCCGCTACCATCTCGTGCAAAAATCGATGCAGCCCGGGTTGCCTGAACCATGCTTGCAAGATCGACTGTTGCCTTAGTGCCCCAACTTGTAGGTATCAATTTGTCGTAGTCAGGGAACGTTCCTTGAACCAGCGCCGTAACGACCTCTGAAGAGTCCATTCGGAACTTTGCGGATCGGCCGTTGGCATCGATAGAAAGTTCAACACTGGTGGAACCATCACCGAGCAGTCGTTCAACCTCCGCCAACGTTTTTGCCGGAACGATTACGCCAACTTCTGATTCGAGGGCTTCGCCGAGCTTGCCCTTCTCGACTGCTAGCCTGAATCCATCTGCAGCAGCCAGGGTGTAAGAATCACCTTTGAGTTCAACTTTCACACCGGTTAGAACCGGTCGAGAATCATCGGTAGCAGCTGCAAATACAACTCGCTCTAACGCCCCACGGAACTTGTCGGCAGGGATTATCACGCTTGATCCACCATCAACTGTCGGAATTGGCGGGAATTCGTCAGACGAAATACCGTTTATCGATCCGTTGAACTTGTCACTGGTTACCGAAACGCCGACCGGGTCGGCTTTGAATTCAATACTTACGGTTTGACCGGGGAGAGAGTTCACGAAATCGTTCAACATTCGTGCTGGAACAGTAACGGTTCCCTCTCCTTCAATTTGAGCGCCAATCCAAGTACTGATTGAGATCTCGGTGTTGGTAGCCGTCAGTTTGAGTTGGCCGTCATCGCCTTCAAGCAGGACATTCTGCGTCACCGGAAGCGTCGCCCGGTTCGGAACCGCACGGAGAACATTTGAAAGTCCTCGGCTGAGATTTTCTCGAAGGCAAGTTACCTGCATACTGATCCTCTTGTAATTCACTAAATGATGGGCGCGGGATTCCACAATATAGAGGGTCGAAGTATAGGTAGACCACAATCTTTGGTCAATTTGGCGTGACGCTGATTACGTAACGTTTTTGTTCAGTCCGGATTCACCGATAAAATGCCACCACATTGACGACCCACATTTTCTTTCGCCGCCAAAGACACTCTGAAGCAAATGAACAACTCTCGACTTAGCGAAATAATGCATCTCGTCGCCAGCGGTGAAATGTCAGTTCAACAGGCTATGTCGGAGTTGAGCCTCACCGATACGTCAACGACTAACGATGGAACGATAGATTTCGCAACGCTCGATCATTTTCGAGAAGAAAGAGTTGGCTTTCCTGAAGTTGTGTACGGGCTCAGCAAGACACCAAGTGACACTGCTGAGATAGCTCGTCGAATTTACGATAAATCCGAAGTTGTACTCGTAACAAAATCTTCGAAAGAAGCCTACGAAATATTCGAACAGAGCGTTCCGGAGGCGGTTTGGGAAGAAGGTTCACGAGCCATCTGGGCTGATAGGCGCAAGCCTCGGGATCCTATTCCTGGTATTGCCGTGGTCGCAGCAGGAACATCTGATCTGCCAATAGCCAGAGAAGCGGTTTTAACAGCCACTCTGATGGGATGTGACGTGAACCTGATCACGGATGTCGGGGTTGCAGGCCTGCACCGTTTGTCGAACCGCATTGACGAACTGAACGCTGCACGAGTGATTATCGTTGTCGCCGGAATGGAAGGTGCGCTCCCCAGCGTTGTCGCCGGACTCGTACGAGCCCCTGTGATCGCCCTGCCGACCTCCGTGGGCTACGGTGTGAGCCTGAGCGGTGTCGCTGCCTTGTTGGCAATGATGAACTCGTGTGCGGCCGGCGTATCGGTCGTAAACATCGACAACGGTTTTGGAGCTGGATACCAGGCAGCTTCGATCGTGGGTGCTACCTGGAAGTAGCATCGGGGCGCAAAAAGTGATCCAATTCGATCGCCGGTTCGATGATCCTACTCGCTAACCGTTAAATGGAAACGCCCCGACTTTGAGCCGAGGCGCTGGCACATTGTTCGATACCAAGAATAGTTAGTTGAGAGTCTTCAAGTAGGCGATAACATCCTGAACATCCTGATCACTCCACTGATCGAAAGCCGGCATCAGCGCAGCAAAGCCGTCTACTATGTACACTCCCGGCTCACGGATCGATTGAACTAGGTATCCGTCAGCGTCTAACGATGTTCGGCTTCCAGCTCGATCGTAAATTCCTGCAAGACCAGGACCAACAACAGTGTTGTCACCGGTCGAATGGCAAGCGCTGCAGTTCGAGAACAATGCTTCACCGTTGGCAGCGTCACCTTCCGCGGAATCAGGAGCCTCGGCGACGGGCTCGGATGAATAGCCTAAGCGTTCGACAGGAGCTGCTGCTGTTGGATGGAACTCAACTGGTTCCTGAGTTGGAATGACTTCTTCCTCACAAGCTGCTATTACGAACATTGCAGCAATCAGAGCAAGAATCAGTGGATATACACGTTTGCCCGGCACTTCAAATTTCCTTAATGTGACGACCCGATACCAATAATTCGGTTCTCGATCGACAAGATTATTACTGATTTCACGTTAACAACAGCGGTTTGAGCGGTCAATGAACAAGAGGATCTAATTCGTCGGTGATTCGTTGCTCGTTGAGAACAATCTTTTTAGCAGCTGACTTCAACTATCCGGAAATTCTTCGGATTTCTATCTCTTCGCCCGGTGCGAGGGCGACACGGCGGATTTCAATTCCAAGTTTGAGTAGCCAGTAGCTCAATGTTGCCTTACTAACACCAAGACGTTTAGCAGCTCCTGTCAGACCAACTTCATTAATCATCTCTGGCAGTGCCCTCTCGAGTGGCCGACGGAGTTTGCGTTCCGCGGCGAGCATTTTCTTTGTCTTAGAGCCTTGCATTCATTTTTCCTGTTCGTCCGTTGACCTACCAACGGAATGTATTGGGTTAAACAGCACTATTACTCGTGTTTTTAGCCCGGTAATCAGTTATTTCAGCCGGCCAACTAACGGCTAGCCACCCACCCCGAAACGGTACTAAAAAACACTTGAACAAGTCAAGGATTTGTTCAGTACTTTTTCTGAACATTTTTAGTACTTGTACAAAACTATTTTTAGGTTTGTTCATATTTATGAGTATATCTTATACTGAATTTATACTGGGGGAGTTTTGGAGTAATCTTGCGAGACGATGAGTATTATTTCGACTAATTGGTGCGGTGTTTAATAGCAACCACGACAATTCAATGCAACTATTTGGCGCAGATCGGAGATTTTTTTGCACGAAGAAGGTACGCCGGTCGAAGGCTTGTACACGGACTCGTGTCGCAGGGACATCTTTAGCGATCCGGTCCCCTTCTGTCCGCCACATTGAGAGCCGCCTTGAGGACGCCACCTGCGGAACCAACATGGCACAAACAAGCTCGAGGCTCTCTCCGTCGTTCCCGAAGTTCAATCTCGATTAATTCGAATTGAAAGAAAACATTGCATATTCTTGACTCGGTTCAATCGCCGGTACTGTTATGGGCATTGCTAACATTTCGATTAAAAGGCGCATAAGAAACGCCCTACCCGGCTAGCACGAGCACGTGAAGCAGCTTGCTGCGTTCATCCACCACTCGAACGGTTCACTGCCCTACAACTCACAATTTCCGGAGATTCAAGAATCGATCTGCTAACAGACCTGATACACGCGCTTGAGACATTCGTTCTCAACTTCTCTACCGAGGTCTACGAGTTCATGGGCTGGTTCGGTGTTGTTGTTCTCATGTCGATCGAGAGCACAGCGATCCCTCTCCCGAGCGAAGTGATAATGCCGCTCGCAGGTTGGCGACTCGTGCTCGACGAAGGACACGGCGTCCCGTACGTGTTCCTTGCTGGCTTCTGGGGAGCAGTCGGGAGTCTTATCGGATCACTCATTGAGTACTACATTTCCCGTGCGGGCGGGCGTCCTTTCGTCGAAAAGTACGGCAAATACGTGCTTATCACTCACAAAGACCTCGAACGTGCCGACAGTTGGTTCCAAACGAGAGGTGAACTGACAGTTTTCATTGCCCGAATGATTCCCGGGGTAAGAGGATTCATTTCTATTCCGGCAGGTATTGCCCGAATGAACGTGGTTCGATTCTCGATATTCACGTTCATCGGCGCTTTCCCCTGGACACTCGGCCTGGCGTGGGGTGGTTTCCTTTTGGGTGAGAACTACGACGCCATACGAGACGTTTCAAAACCCTTCGACATTCCGATAATCGGGACCGCCACCGCGATAGTGGCGTGGTTCGTGTGGAAGCGAATCAGGGAGATCCGCGCTGAATCAGCGGAATCTGTTAGCACCAACGATTAGACCTTTCCCGCATCGAGAATCCGAGTTCGAAACACTCGTCTCCGGTATATTTGAAACGTCCGCATACGGTAATTGACGTCCAATACACGCTCGGATCAGAACTTCAGGCATGACCACCGAAGTCAAAAACAAACTGAACGTTGAGATAAACGGTATTGAAGTTGGTTGTGGAACCGGCTCTCGCGTTCTCGATGCTATTCGAGCCGCAGGATTCGATGTCCCCACTCTTTGCTTCGACGAGCGCAGTGGCCCTCAGGGCACGTGCAGGATGTGCCTTGTCAACGTCGAGGTAGATGGGCAACCGCAGCAAGTTGCCGCATGCACTGCTTTCTCATCCGAAGGTATGAAGGTCGAAACGCACTCGGATTCGATCAATCAGTACAGAAAGACGCTTCTCGAACTTCTTCTTTCTGAAACGTCTTCACCGGCAAACTGCCCTAAGTGTCTATCGTTCAAGAAGTGTGAGCTTCATTCTGCTGCCGAAGAATATGACGCTAAATGGGACGCGTTTCCTTCTCTCGTTCCTCGTGAAAAAGCTCCGGATCCTAACCCATTTATTCAGCGTGATTACGACTACTGTATTTCGTGTTTCCGATGTACCAACGTTTGTAACGACTGGGAACAGGCAGCCGCTATAACGGTAAAAGGCCGAGGCCAGGACAACTCGATCGCCTCGTACTTCCAGAACAATCTTCTCGACTCGCCGTGCACTTTCTGCGGGCAGTGTATCAACACCTGTCCTACTGGTGCTCTGACAGATAAGAAAATCGTCGGAACGACAAAAGCAGATAATGTCGAACGCACTAAATCGATCTGTCCGTACTGCGGTGTCGGCTGTGGAATTCACCTGCTAACTGAAGACGGTGAACTAAAAGGCACCGAACCCGATTTCGACGCACCCAGTCGTGGCTCACTTTGTGTAAAGGGTCAGTTTGCGTCATGGGAGTTTGTGAAGAGTGACGAGCGCCTAAAGTATCCCTTGATCAAGGAGGACGGAGCGTTCCGACGGGCGTCCTGGGACCAAGCGCTCGATCTGATCAAAGCGAAATTCACAACAATTCGAGATGAGTCAGGATCCGACTCCCTCGTTTGCTGGTCATCCGCACGAACGGTCACTGAAGCGAACTACCTCATGCAAAAGTTCGCTCGGATAGGTATCGGTACGAACAATATCGATAACTGTTCACGTACCTGACACGCCCCAACGGTCGCCGGTATGGCGGTCATGGTTGGCAAGGGTGCCATGACGAACTCTATTGAGGAGTTGGCGGGCACCGATCTTCTGCTAGTAGCTGGATCCAATACCACAGAGGCGCACCCCGTCATATCACTGCGTATGAAGCGCGCCGTGCGCAACGGGGCGAAGTTAATCGTGATCGATCCACGAAAGACTGAACTGACCAAATGGGCGACTCGTCATCTCCGGATCAACATCGGCACCGACATCCCGCTGTTCAACGCTCTCGCTCACGTGATGATCAGGGAAGACCTATTCGACCATGAGTACGTGGAAAACGGAACCGAAGGCTTTAGTGAACTTGCCAAGCACGTTGAGTCCTACACGCCAGAGTACGCGTCTGAAGTTTGCGGTGTACCCGTTCAAGACATAATCGACACTGCGAGAGAGTATGCGGCAGCGTCAGGTAAAGCAGCGATTTGCTACACGCTTGGAATCACTGAACACTCGTGCGGTTCGCACAATGTTCAATCTGTCGCCAACCTAGGAATGCTGGGAGGCAACTTTGGTAAGCAGAATGCCGGTGTAAACCCGCTTCGGGGTCAGAACAACGTTCAGGGTGCTTCTGACTCTGGAGCGCTTCCGACTGACCTCCCCGGCTACCAGAAGATCGAACGACCCGGAGTGCGGGAAAAGTTCGAAAAAGCGTGGAATTCCGAACTACCCAAACGACGTGGAATCACGAAGATTACCGCTATGGACCAGATGCTACGAGGCAAAATTCGAGCCGCCTACATCATGGGCGAAAACACCGTCGTATCCGATCCAAATACCAACCATGCGCAGGCAGCGCTCGAAGCGACCGACTTCATCGTAGTGCAGGATATCTTCATGACCGACACGGCGAAGCTCGCTGATGTCGTTTTACCCGCTGGAACATTTGCTGAATCCGACGGCACATTTGCGAACTCAGAACGGCGTGTTCAAAGAGTCCGTGCCGCCATCAAGCCAGTCGGTGAGGCACGAACTGACGTAGACATACTCCTCGATTTGATGAACCGGTTCGGGGTCGATCAAAACCTTGAAACAGCCAGCGACGTTTGGGATGAAATGCGCAGCCTAGCACCGCTGTTTACGGGCATCTCTTACGAACGTCTCGATAAAGAAGGTGGCATTCAGTGGCCGTGTCCGACCGAAGACCATCCAGGAACACCGTATCTCCACAAGGACGAGATGGACTCTGGAATGCCGGGTTACTTCGCACCGGTAGATCACATTCCTCCCGCCGAACAAACGGATGTCGAATACCCGCTTGTACTCACGACTGGTAGACGCCGCTCAACCTATCACACCGGTACTCAGACTGGTCGTGCCAGCGGATTCGATCTACTTGTCCCTTCTGAACTCGCAGAGATCCATCCATACGACGCCGAACAACTCGATCTGAGTGACGGTGAAGTCATCACGGTAAGTTCGCGTCGAGGTTCGGTTGAAGTGCCCGTGAAGATCACGGATCGATCGCCTCATGGAACCATCTTTATGAGCTTTGCGTTCCCGGAACTCACCCAGACGAACCGTTTGACCTCAGACGCTTACGACTTCATAACCGAAACACCTGAGTTCAAGGCGTGTGCAGTTCGTATTGACAAGATCGAAGAGTCACGGGCAACCGCCGACTAACTTCAGTCCTGTCTCGGGCTCATTCGAGATGACCAAAAGCTCGGATCACCCGCGACCGGGAAATCTACCGGCTCATACAAACCCTGAACTTGTCCGCCACTCTGAAATGCCTTCAAGTTCGTTTCGATGAACCTGGCAATCTGCTGCGGCGCACCAATCTGGTTGGTAAGCGGGTTTGTGGTCACAACCAGTTTGCCGGCAGAAACAAGCGACTCCTCAGGAGTCTCGAAAGTCGGCCCTGGACAGTCAGTTGCGTATCCAGAAAGATCACCTGATCTCAACGCCTGCTCCACTGCAAGTTCATCAACTACTGAAGTATCCGACGTGTTTATCAGCACGGCGTCAGATTTCATCAACTTCAACTCCCGCTCTGAAATAAGCGGACTGGCAGTTGGCCCCGCGTGAACGTGCAAGGTGACGACGTCTGAGCCTGCGACCAGTAAATCGAGGCTATTTCTTCGAACTCCCAGTTCGGAGAGAATCCCGGAACGAGGTGTCCGAATCTCGGCAATAGACACTTTCGATCGGTTTGCGACCGCTCTCCTGGCGACATCGGTTCCGACGGTGCCTAGCCCGACCACTCCCCAATCTCCGATAGGGATCGCCGGTAAAGGTCCAGTAAACCCGGTAACTCTGTTTGCCACCCGCTGAGATATCACCGGCGAAATCCCGGCAATTTTGATCCTGCCACTCGCGGCAATTTCCAAAATAGGACCCGGAGGTCGACATCCCGCAAACTGGACCAGCCCGAAATCCAGTAAATCCAACTGATACGCGTCTTCCGCTCCGCCCAGCCCGACTACCAAGCAATCTGTTACTTTCGGTCTGAGATCACCAACGGCTTTCGGGGTTACACGGACTACATCTCCATTCTGCGACAAGAGAGATTCGACGGCATCACACACCGGATCATTGTCGCATGACGCTATATAGGTGATTGGCATATAAAAATCGGTGGTGGCGGAATAAACGTACACTGTTCGTGGTGTTCATCCTATACAAGCACTCAATCAAAAAACGACAACCGCAGAAACCGATCAGCGCATATGATTCACACTCGCTTCTACTACAACAGCCGAAACGATCACGAAGAAAAATAGAAATTGACCGAAAATCTTCCAAATCCCCGAACACTGCTATTCGTACCAGGCAATCAGCCGAGAATGCTGCAAAAAGCGGTGAGTTTCGATACTCCATGGCTAATTCCCGATCTCGAAGACTCTGTGCCAGCCGGTGATAAAGAAGCGGCTCGAGAAATCGTTGTCGAACATATTCCGGTGCTGGCAATTGCCGGAAAGCGACCAATACCTCGGGTCAATTCAATTGGAACGGGTCTCGCTGAAGTTGATATCAACGCCGTTGTATCGGTTGACATTATTGGCATTTCCATAGGAAAAATTGGAACAGTCGAAGAAGTTGCTGAAATCGATAAAATGCTCGAATCAGCCGAGAAAAAAGCTGGAGTACAGATTGGACACACTCAGGTTCTGCTCTGGCTTGAAACCGCAGAAGCGGTGATTAACGCCTACCAAATTTGTAAATCAAGCGATCGAATACGCTGGGCGGCGTTCGGTGCAGAAGATTTTTCTGCAGACCTGGGGATCAGTCGCACCGTCGATGACGCAAACTCCAACGCATCGACAGCGACAGAACCGGGACTCGCCTACCCACGCTCTGCTGTCGCAGTAGCCGCACGCGCCGCCGGTGTCCACGTTTTCGACACCCCGTTCACGAAGTTCCGAGACTCTGACGGACTTCGGGCAGACGCGTTGTTGGCTAAGTCGATCGGATACAAGGGCAAACTGGCGATTCATCCTGCACAGGTTGAAATCATCGAGTCCGTGTTCATGCCGACAGAAGCCGAGATCGACCGCGCACGAGCCGTACTTGCGTTAGCTGCAGAGGCAGAAGAAGAAGGACGTGGATCTGTTTCACTTGATGGAGAAATGATCGACATGCCGGTTATTCTTCGAGCGAGAAACGTCCTGAACGACGCGGGGCTGGCAAAGTAGATCGTCAGCTATACGACTTAACCCGAAATAAAAAGGAGAGATAAATTTCTATGAGCATTGGACGCTATTTCGAAGATTTCACGGTTGGACAGGAGATCAAACACTGGCCCGGCAGAACGATTTCACAAACCGACAACACGTGGTTTTCTCTTCTCACCCAGAACCAACACCCGGTTCATATCGACGCGAACTACGCAGAGAACACTCAGCACGGTCAGAATCTGGTCAACGGACTCCTTGTGCTCGCCATCGCAATTGGGCAGACCGTCAACGACATTTCGCTCCGCGGTATCGCCAATCTCGACTACGAATCTGTGACCCACGATGGACCAACATTTCACGGCGACACGATCTACACGAAGTCGAGAATTCTTGAAACACGCGAAACCTCGAAAGGCGATCGCGGGGTACTGTATCTCGAAACCGAAGTTACAAATCAGAGAGATGAACGGGTGATGACCGTTCGTAGACACGTTCTAATTCCCAAGAAAAACCACGCCACTCTCGGCGAAGGCAAAATGCCGAACGATCCGGGATCCTAAGGTGCCTGAAGCGCAGAACTCACCTGTCGGCTCCGAGCGCCGCGGTCCTATAAATGGAATCCGCATTCTCGCCATTTCGCAGTTTGGGGCAGGACCGTTTGCAACTCAAAACCTCGTCGACCTTGGTGCCGAGGTAATCAAGATCGAAGATCCGACCGTCGGCGGTGACGTTGCCCGCTATGTCCCTCCAACTACCGGGAACGGCGATTCACTTTACTTCCAGTCGTTCAACCGCGGAAAAAAGTCTATAACTATCAACCTGCGTAATCCTGCTGGAGTTCAGCTGTTTCACAGGCTGGTCGAAAAATGCGACGCCGTGTTCAACAATCTTCGGGGCGACCTCCCTTCAAAGCTGGGCCTCACGTATGAGGATCTCAAACACATCAACCCGTCAATTGTTACTTGCTCACTTTCCGGATTCGGTCGCACAGGCCCTCGCGCAGCAGAACCCGGTTATGACCCCATAATGCAGGCGATGGCGGGATATATGTCGATCACAGGCGAACCAGACGGACCTCCGGCAAAGGCCGGAGTATCGATTATCGACTTTGCAGGCGGATATGCAGCGGCGCTGGGATTGGTGTCAGCTCTACTTGAAGCAAAAACCTCCGGGACTGGTCGGGATGTCGATGTTTCCCTGCTCGACACCGCCGTTTCAATGCTGACTTATTTCGGGTCCTGGACACTAAACAGCGACTGGGGCGCTGATCGAACGGCTAGTTCGTCACATCAAACACTGGTTCCTGCACAAAACTTCCAGACGAAAGACGGCTGGATCGCAGTTTTCTGTGCCAAAGAACACTTCTGGGAAAAGTTCGCCGAACTAATAGGGCTGCCTGAACTAATATCCGATGAACGATTCTCCTCGTTCGCCGCTCGGTTCGACAACAGGGAAACCTTGATCCCTATTATTTCCGCACGGGTACTAACCCGAACCACGTCAGAGTGGATGGTACTGTTCAGAGGAATCGTGCCGGCGGGTCCGGTCAACTCGATCGAGCAAGCATTCGAGGACGAGCAAATAAAGTCTCGAGGTTTGGTTTTCGACGTGGAACATGGCGCTTATGGGTCGATTAAACAGGTTGGATCACCAGTTATGACTGATGGATCGAATGAAGCGACAACACCGGGACCTTCTCTAGGGCAGCACACCGAGGAGATTCTTATCGAACTACTCGGCTGCGATTCGGATGAGATATCGAACATTCGAGACTCAGGTGCACTCGGTTAGAACACCCCAAAAAGAACAGGCTCAAGAGCCGTCATTCCATTTAGAATGGAACCAGTGCCTCCGTAGCTCAACTGGATAGAGCAACAGGTTTCTACCCTGTAGGTTGCGGGTTCGAGTCCCTCCGGGGGTGCCATATGTCAACTCGGCGACCATATTCGCCGAAAGAAAATGCCCTCGGTTCCGAGGGCATTTTTTAGTTTGATGTAATTACGAAGCTCGGCGACGTCGGACTCGTACTCGTCGCCGGCGTCGACGCATCATGCTAGCTTGAGCGGCTCTGTGAGCCTTCGGTTGGGGTGTCTGCTGCTCTTCGACAATATCAGTGCCAAATTCGACGCCTGCAATGCCGACATTTTCCTTTCGGGCGCATTCAGCTAATCGAGAAACTTGCGCTAATTCCAAGCTCGCCCAACCTTCAACTCACCCACAACACGTGATCACGCAATCATTGATACGGGATTTCCTCAACCGCCTTGGCTGTGCTTAGCCACCTAAAACAAACCTTTTGGTCCATTTCGCAAAACCTCACCTTTCTCCACAAAGTCTTGACATCAGTGGTGTACAACTAAATTAGGAGAAGTTCTCTAAACTGCGAATCAGAACAAGATCTGCACGGATCAAAAGGAACAAAAATTAATGTTTAGACGCTGGATACCTGCAAGCTTTATCGCAGTCGCAATGGTTCTCGCCCTCGCCGGGGGTGCCGTGCTTGCGTTCGGTGGTGGAAGCGACTCGAAAAAGGCGGACGTTTTCGAACGTGCTGCCGAAATACTCGGCATCGAAGCGAATGATCTACATAACGCCCATGATCAGGCAAAACGGGAAGCTCAAGATGAGGCAATTCTCGGAGCGGTCGAGAAACTCTCGTTCACGGGCGTGATCAACCAGGAAGAAGCTGATGAGTTCTCCACTTGGATCGCAAACCGCCCTGACTCCGCTGGTGATTTCCTGTTCGACAAACTGACTTCTTCCCTTCTCAAAGCCACCCCCACCAATCCCCCCCCCGCTAAGTTCCATTCATTCAAACGTGAACATCACGACGGACTGACCACTCGTATGGCTGAGATCCTTGGTATCGACGTCGAAGAACTTGCCAGCGCTTTCGAATCTGGAAAACAGCAAGTTGAAGAAACCAGCAAGCTCGATCTTCTTCACAGCCTGATAGATGAGATGCTCTCGGAAGAAAAAATCACCTCGACAGAAGCTGATGCACTGCACGGTTGGATCGACGCCACACCAGAGTGGTTGCTCGGCATGGACATGAAGACTCGGGGGATGTCTGGTTTCAGTTTCTTTGATAAGGGATCTGGCGAAATCGAGCTGCTAAAAAAATTCCCGTTCGGAAATCCTGAAGATCTGCTTGAAGGTCGTCACGAGTTCAGATTCCAGTACAACGGTCCTGATAGAACGTTCAAATTTGGACCAGAAGACCTGGAAGAAGGAAGTTTCCATTTCCCGCACCGTGGTGAAAAACTCGAAGAACTGTTCGAGCACTTCGGTGGCATTGAGAAACTCGATAACATGGACGGAATTCGCGAGCTTCTTAAAAAGCTTCGAAATCACGAGTTATTCGACTACCCGTTCGAGAACCACGACCCAACTCCTGAAGACACCGCCAACTCGAGCACATCGGCATAGGGTCGATTATTCGTCGCCACCGAACCAAATCATGGTTTCTTCCAACGCTCAAAACAACTCTCAATCGACAGCCCTGGTTGTCGAAGACGATAAATCAGTGTCGCAACTGATTCGTCTGTACCTCGCTCAGGCGGGCTACCGAGTGCTGGCTGCGGAGGACGGTCCAACCGGCTTGAGAATGGCACTAGAGGACTCGCCTGACGTTGTTCTTCTAGACCTCAACTTGCCCAGCATGGACGGTATAGAGGTTTGCAGCAACGTTCGGCAAGAGTCCGAAGTTCCTATCATCATGGTCACTGCACGGGTCGAGGAACACGATCGACTCATGGGGCTTGATCTTGGTGCGGACGACTACGTCTCGAAACCATTTAGCCCACGAGAACTAGTGGCAAGGGTCAATGCGGTGTTACGTCGAACTTCCAGGGCGGTGAAGAAACGAGACAAGTCTGGTAGCAAAGTGGATGCCGGTGAAGTCGTGATCGATCTTGACCGTCGTACCGCAACAGTTCTAGGGGACGAAATCGATCTCACGCCAACTGAGTTTCGACTCCTGTCGTACTTCATCGAGGCGGAAGGTCGCACGGTTTCACGTGAGCAAATAATCGAGAACGTTTTTGGGTACGACTTCACTGGCTACGACCGAACGGTCGATACACACGTTTCGAATCTTCGTAAAAAGCTTGAAGTGGCGAATCCGAACAAACAGCACTTGAAGACGATGTATGGAATTGGATACCGATTCCATGCTTAGCTGGTTTTTTGGTCTCCAGGGAAGACTGACTCTCGGCTTCGCACTCGTACTCGCGTTATCTATTGCAGCCGTGAGCGCTTACTCGGCTTACGCAACTCGCGTTGAAACTGAAAAGTTCGCCAAGGAAATAGAACTTGCCCGCGCTGAACGAGCCGAGCAGTTGGTACGAGACACTTTTGAAGCCAACCAAAACTGGGATGAAGTTCAATACGCCGTCCAACAGGTCGGCAACCTATTCGGATGGCGAGTTGTTCTTGAGAACGAATCGGGTCTAGTTGTAGCCGACTCTCACCAGATTGCCCGTAATGCCCAGGGACTGTTCGAGTCGCTTGCCGACAGATTCCAGAAACCCGCTCGGTTCGATAAGCGACCTGTTTTCTTGAACGGTGAACTAATAGGTTACATGCTCGTCGACGAGCGACCGGCGCGTCACGAACGACCGCTATCGATGCAAGACTTCTACAACTCCCCTCTTGCCAACTTGCTGAGCGGCGAATCGGGAACAGCTCCACCTCGTCCGACACCAGCACCGTCGCCATCAACCGAAACACTCTTGCAGGAAGTCCTTGAGTACGTCGATCCTCCACTTACCAACTTGCAATCTTCGTTCCAGCGCTCGCTACTCGTCGCCGGAATCGCGGCCGGGTTCGCCGGATTGCTCATAGTGATGATTCTCACGCGCCAGGCACTCACACCAGTACGAATTCTCACGACCGCTGCCAGCAATCTCGGCGCGGGTGATCTAACCCAAAGAGTGCCCGCCAGCGGAAACGACGAGATAGGCAGACTCGCCAACACGTTCAACACGATGGCAAGTGATCTTGAACAAGCTATTGAACACCGTAGGCAACTCACCGCCGATGTCGCACATGAACTCCGAACACCTCTAACGAACATTCAGGGGTACATCGAAGCAATAAAAGATGGCGTGGTCGACGCTGACGAAGAAACGATAGATACGCTCTACACGCAGACGATTCACCTCTCAAATCTGATCGAAGACCTCAGGATCCTCGCCATCGCCGACGCTGGAGCGTTGTCGCTCAACAAAACTCACGGTTCGCCCGTGTCAGTAGTAGAAGATGCGGTCGCTCCCTTTTCACAGCGGGCAAGAGAGCGGGAGATCAACCTAGATTTTTCTTTCAGCGGTGCGGAAACCGAGGTCGATTTCGATGAAACACGTCTCCGGCAAATCGTTTCAAACCTAGTTGAAAATGCCCTAACCCACACTCCAAACAACGGACACATTAGTGTGAGAATGGTTGGTGATACGCAGGGTATAGATATCCAGGTTTATGACTCCGGATCCGGTATTTCGGAGAGCGATCTTCCACGTATTTTCGACCAGTTCTATCGCACGGATCAGAGTCGAACACGCGCAACTGGTGGAGCCGGTTTGGGACTCACCATTGTGAAACGCCTCGTCGAGGCGCACGGCGGAGAAATCTCGGTTGCCAGTCAACCCGGGAGCGGGTCGACTTTCAGAGTTTTCCTACCAGCGCGACAGTAACGGTGATCTTAGGATCATCTAACCTACTGTCCTTCAATTCGAAGAGCCGTCTTTGCAATTTCATAAGTCTCCTCAGATCCCGCATACATCATCAATGCCCAAACCAATAGAACTAGTGGCTTTCGATCTCGGAAATGTCCTTTGCACGGTCGATGAGGTTTCTGCTTCAAAAACTCTCGCAGAACTATCGGACAGACCGTGGCAATCGGTTGAAGAAATCGTGTTCGGACAAGACGCGAAAAACCAGTTCGAACGTAACCAGATCACGTTCTCTGAGCACGCTGTTATCGCCCTTGCCAAACTAGGACTCGACATTCCGTTGGAAGACTTCACGGAGCTTTATGACAGCGTTTTAACTCCGTCAGAGGACATGTTTCCACTTGTCAGTCGTGTCGCGGAACAACACCGCATCGCTCTCGTTTCGAATACGAGCGAACCACACTGGTACTGGGCCGAGCGGACATTACCCTTCAGCTACAAGTTGAACCCGGTGATCACTTCATTTGGTATTGGAGCAATGAAGCCTGATCCAGCGTTCTATCAAGCGCTATTGAGGGAATCTGGGGTCGCTGCCGAAAACATCCTCTTCATCGACGATCTGCCCCAGAACATCGACGGTGCAAGAAAAACCGGCATCCACGGGCACCATTTCGTCGATCGAGAATCCTTGGAAGAGGAACTTCAAGAACTTGGAGTTATCTAGACGGTTCTCCATGGCGAGAGCGATTGCGTCATCTCGTGTGATGTGAGAAAACGTGTCACAACGCGAGAGATGGTTCGCGTTGAACGTTCTGCGGCTCACAGGAGAAACCTATTTGCAATCCGATCACACTTCCGATTACACACTGGTGCAAGCCGCTCGAATTTTCGATGGCACTGGATCTGCACCAGAATCGGGTAAAGCGGTTTTACTCCACGGCGGTCATGTCGCGGCAATTGGCTCCGAATCCGAACTGCGAGCGCCCGATGGCTCGAGTGTCACGGTAAAAGATTACGGCGAGGCAACGATACTGCCGGGTCTTGTCGACGGCCATACCCACATGATGGCGCCGGGCGATGGCACTCCCGGCGATGTAACCGGTGCCGAGCAAGACGACATCTTGCTTATGCGAGCGCTCCAAAACGCTCGCACCTTCCTCCATGCCGGAGTAACGACCGCTCGAGAGAACGGGGCGAAGAACAAAGTCGGCTTCTCGCTCAAGGATGGGATCAACAAAGGACTGACAGAAGGTCCAGAAATGGTCATTTCCGGGAGACCAATCACGATTACCGGTGGTCACTTCTGGTACTGCGGTTCAGAAGCAGATGGAATCGATGGCGTCCGGGCGGAAGTCCGCAAACTCGTAAAAGAGGGTGCCGACTTCATCAAGATCATGGCAACTGGTGGTTCCACATGGTCGTCTAACCGGCTTCTCCCCTCTTACACACTCGAAGAAATGACCGTAATTGTCGATGAAGCTCATCGTTTCGGCAGACTCACGGCCGCTCACTGCGCTTCTATGCAAGGCATCCAGAACGCACTCGACGCCGGAGTCGACATGATCATCCACTGTGTCTTCGAAGACGAAACCGGGATGTACGAGTTCAATGAGTCCCTTGCGGAGCAACTTGCAGCGGCAAACGCGTGGGTAAACCCAACTCTACATGTTGTGCAGGCAGGTATCGACCACACCGAGCGAATCGGTTACGAACGCGGCTGGCTTACGGAGGATGAACAGGCGAGCATTGATGCCACGAAACGCTCGCTCGAAACCCGCAACGAGTCGGTGGGTAAGCTTGTGAAGATGGGTGTTCGAATGATTGCCGGAAGCGACTCGCCATGGGGTGCATATCCACCCGGCGAGTTTGTAAAAGAGATGATCGCCCTGACCAAAGCCGGTTTATCGAATACCGAAGCGCTGGTGTCAGGCCTGAGTCACGCAGCCGAATCGATCGCAATGGGGGAAAGTGCGGGCATGCTTGCAACGAACCGTCCCGGTGACCTTCTCGTCGTAGGTGGGAATCCGATAGATGACCTGAACGCCCTTTGGGACATCAAGGATGTATACAAATCCGGTGTTCGAGTCGCTCGACCTGTTTAGCGGCATTTATTTTTCTTCATCCACTAACAAACACCCGCACGTAATAATTCATCGGTAAACTGGGCCCCGGTTCAGTTACAAGTTCTCACTAAATCACGGAAAACAATCACAAAATGTCCACCATCGCTTTCCTCGCCAAGCTCACAACCGCGGAACACCAGCGTCGCTTCGACCTCTTGAAGCAGCACGCCGGTGGAGGCGTAAAGGTGATAGTGGTCGATCCTACAATCTCACATGGCGAACTGATCGAAGCCCTGAAAGACGCCGATGCGGCCGTTCCGTGGCTGGCTTCGGTTCCCCTTGAGGTCGCCGAGCACTTGCCCAATCTCAAGTTGGTTCAACTACTCACAGCAGGATTCGACTCAGTAGATGTCCTGGGTCTGAGCAAACTCGGCATCGCCACTGCAAACAACGGTGGCTCCAACGCAATATCTGTTTCTGAGCACACTGTGACGCTGATGCTGAGCGTTTACCGCCGCATGATGGAAGCATGGTCGAACACAATTGATGGCGAATGGCGTTCAGGAATTGACCAGCTCCCGGTTAGAACCGAAATCAACGGTAAAACAATCGGAATCATCGGATTTGGCAACATCGGGCGCCAGGTAGCGCGGCGACTTTCCGGGTTCGACTGCGAAGTGCTCTATCACGATGTTGTCGAACTAATGCCGGGTCGTGATCGTGAACTAGGAGCGCAGGCGGTTGGTCTCGATCACCTACTCAGAGTGAGTGACATCGTCACCGTTCACGTGCCGCTCAACGGCTCTACACGCGGGATGATGGGCGCTCGTGAGTTCAGACTCATGAAGAAATCGGCTATTTTCATCAACACCTGTCGAGGACCAGTTCACAACGAGGCGGATCTAATTGCAGCATTAGAGAACGGCGAAATTGCCGGGGCGGGTCTCGATGTGCTAGAGCAAGAACCACCCGACCCGAATAACCCGCTCCTGAGCATGCCAACCGCAATAGTCACACCTCATTGGGCCGGTGGTACTGGAGAAGGTAACGAACGTGCCGTGATATTTGCACTGGCAAACCTGGAACGTGCGGTTGAAGGTCGCAGGATGCTTTCGGTAGTCGATCCTGAGTCGATTTTTTAGAACGATCCGCTCGGGCTACTGTGCCGTGTAGCCGCCATCGACAGGCAAATTAACGCCGGTAATAAACGATGCTTCATCGGAAGCAAGGAAAATCGCGGCGTTGGCGATTTCATGAGGGTTTCCGAGTCGTCCCATCGGGTGCAATGACTTAAGACGCTCATGCATGTCCGAATCATCGACCAAAGTTTGAACCAGCGGAGTGTACGTAAAGCCAGGGCAAAGTGAGTTCACGCGAATGCCCTCTTTTGCCAGCGCAACTCCCATGTCGCGTGTCATTTGAACGACACCGCCCTTAGTGTGCGGATATGGGTTGAACCCGTCGCTAATGCCCTGTGCATAGCCCACAAGTCCAATTATCGAAGCCAAGTTGACGATTGAACCAGAGCCTTGCTTACGCATCTGATCAACGGCGAACTTCGACATCAACATCGTTCCCTTCAAGTTGATGCTCACTACGAAGTCCCATGTCTTCTCAAAATCCCACTCTTTCGGGGCGTAACGTGGTGTCACTCCCGCGCTGTTCACCAGCACGTTGAGTCCGCCCAGCTTCTCGACCGTTTCAACTACGAGACGTTCGCAGTCTTCGCGATTGGATACGTCTCCCGAAAGAGCAATAGCATCTCCACCGCTAGAAACGACCGAATCAGCGACTCTTTGCGCGACATCGTCTTTGATGTCGGAGACAGCCACCCTCGCCCCTTCGCTTGCAAACAAATGTGCCATGGCATCACCCAACCCTGAGCCACCACCTGTAATGTGAGCGATCTTGCCTTCGAGCCTACCCACCATTTGAAATCTCCTATCACCCGAATTCAATTGAACGAAATCTCTGAATTGATTCCAACCCGGGTCGAAAATACTGAATCTGGCGCCGATTCTAATTCGAGTTTTTAGTGCCGTGGCGATCTTCGAGCCGTAATATTGGCTCTATATGGCTTCTGGATCCAAAAAACGCCGCAACCCACGTCAGCGCAGTTCGACATCGCGCCACACCTCAGAGTCGCAGTCGAAAGCCGACCGTAAGGTGAACGAAAAGAAAAAACCGGTCAAACCCGACGGACCAACGATTTACCCGATGGTTTTCGCCGGTCCAATGCGCCGCCTCTATGCTTTCACGATTGACCTTGGTCTTATCATGATGGTGATCTACAGTGTCGCCCCGATTGCCGGAGGCAAACTGTTCAATGAAGGCGCGGCACCGCAGGATATTTTCTTCTTCCTCGGGTACTTCATAGTTCCAACCATCATTTGGGGTCGCACTCCCGGCAAATGGGTCGCCGGCATCGTCGTTGTCGATTCTGACGGTCGAACGCCCGGTCCGGCGGCTATACCCAGAGAGATGATCGGCAAGCTAGTCTCGTATTTGGCATTTGGTATCGGAATTCTCTGGCTCATCCTCGACCCAAAACGACAGGGCTGGCACGACAAGATCGCCGGTACTTACGTTGTAGACAACCCGTATTCTGGAGGACCTCAATTCCTCAAAGATTTCCTTAAACTGGGTGAGAAGAAAGCCGACGAGACCGATACTTCAGACACTAAGTCTGACCCAGACGAAGACTCCTCAACGCCGGAAGAATCCGTAAGTAAATAGCAGTTAATCAGTTCAAGTTTGTAAGCGAATAAACAAGAAGGAAGCCAGTATGGCGATCTCTCGAAAAGTTCGAGAACAGATGAATAACAGTTCGTGGATTAGACGCATGTTCGAAGAGGGAATCGAACTACGAAAGATCCACGGACCCGAAAACGTATTCGATCTCTCATTGGGTAACCCGCTTCTTGAACCACCTGCTGAGTTCAAAGATCAGCTCATTCGACTGGCAAACGAGAACACACCTGGCACTCACCGCTACATGCCGAACGGCGGATTCCCTGAAGTCAGGGCGCAAGTGGCGGAGGTTTTAGCCGAAGAATCGGGAACTCCGTTTACAGACGCGGAGATTCTCATGACAGTAGGTGCCGCCGGAGCACTCAACACCATCCTCCGGTCGATTCTAGACCAGGATGACGAGGTTGTACTGATCGCTCCGTTTTTTGCTGAGTATGTTTTCTACGTCGAACACCAGACCGGTGTCGCCAAGCACGCGGGCTGCGACGAAAACTGGCTTCCCGACATAGCTTCACTGGAAGCTGCTATTGGCCAGCATACACGGGCGGTCATCATCAACTCACCGAACAACCCGACTGGCGTGATCTACCCGGAGTCATCAATAGCTGCGGTGTCAGAGGTGATACAGAGGGCGGAAGAAAAATACGGCAGTGAGATTTACCTGATCTCCGACGAGCCTTACCGCAAGCTGATCTACACAGAGGCCCCGTACCCGTTCATATTCAAACACCACCCACGATCTATCGTTGCAACTTCTCACTCCAAAGATCTCGGACTTGCGGGTGAACGGATCGGCTACATCGCCGTAAATCCCGCCGATACCGGCAAGGTCGATCTCCTAGATGCACTGAACTTTTCGCTTCGAACGCTAGGATTCGTTAACGCCCCTGCTCTGATGCAAAGAGTGGTCTCAAGCATTCAACGAGCAACAGTCGATATTGGCATTTACCGCGCCAAACGTGACCTGCTTTTCGGGTCACTGAAAAAGATCGGTTACGACTGCGTCGAACCTGATGGCGCGTTTTACGTCTTCCCGAAAACTCCGATTCCTGATGACGAGGAGTTCGTAGCGCAACTACAAAAAGAGCTCGTACTGGTGGTTCCCGGAATTGGCTTTGGGACTCCCGGATTCTTCCGAGCTTCCTACTGTGTCGACGACTGGGTAATAGAAGGCGCTATTCACGGTCTGGAAGAAGCGTTCAAGCAAGCTAACAGCTAAGCATCAGCGGCTCAGGGGTTCCTTAAGCCCACTTCCGGTAATCGGCACGCAAACGTTTGATCCTGACTCAATAACTCCCGATTCGATCAACTGAGTCAGTCCTGCGAACGCCCCCGCCGAGGTCATTTCAGCGAAAATCCCTTCTGAAGATGCGAGTCTGGATTGCCATTCGGTTAGCGATTCCTCTGTAACAGTGATTCCAGTTCCGCTCGTGGATTGAATCGCTTCCACCATTTCAGCTAGTCGGGGTGGTTTCGAAACGGCAATTCCTGAAGCGTTTGTCGGTTGAACGTCGTCCTGAGACCAATCTTCGTCGTTCAGTGCCGCCACAACGGGTCTTACGCCGTGTGCTTGCACGCCGTGGAATCTCGGGATTCGCTCGATCACTCCCGCTTCTTTCAGTTCCTGGTAACCGCGAACCATTCCGATAAGCAACGATCCGTTCCCGACTGGCAAGACAACGTCGTCTATCCCGTCATCAAGAAGCTCGACGATTTCGTAGCTAGCTGCCTTCATCCCTTCTGAGAAGTACGGACTCAGGTTATGCGACATGTAGACAGAACCATGATCAGCAACGTATTGCTCTGCAGCGTCGGTAGCCACTTGTCTGGCGCCTTCGATCTTGTGCAAGGTCGCTCCGAAAATCTGTATTTGATCTGACTTTCCACTCGCAGCACTGGCGGGAGCGAAAACGTGGGCTTTCAGTCCTACGGTGGCAGCATAGGCTGATAGCGAAGCGCCTGCGTTTCCTGAAGAGTCCTCTACAAACTCGTAAACACCGAGATCACGCCCCATAGTGGTAAGAATCGCTGAGCCCCGGTCCTTGAACGATCCCGTGGGAGCCATGAACTCGAGTTTCGCCCACAAAGATCCGAGACCGAGTTCTTCACAGGTTTGTTCGAGGAACACCAGTGGTGTATCACCTTCACCCAGCGAGTTTGCGGTCTCAAAATCAGTAAACGGCAACCGGGGTTGCTCTCCACTGGGTGGATCATCGTATTGAACGGCGAAAAGCCCCCCACAATGCGAGCAGTACAAATCGGCGACAGACGGTTCCTGGGTTTCAGAGCAATCGAGACAACGAAGTTGGTGATTAGACACGATTACTTGGGTTCTCCATTGGTTTCACTTGTTTCCGCCAGATCGTAAGATTCAGATGAGGTGTCATCGTCAATGCCAACTGTCGGGCGGAAACGGACACCCGTGCGAGCGAAGCCACCTCCGATTCCAACCGCGTGACCATCGGCTCGCCAACACGCCGCTCCAGAAAGAAGCCCACCCGGTTCGAAACGAACGATGTTCATCCCTCCCCCGATTGCATTGACGGGTGTGACTCTATGACCTTTGGCAGAAACTTCGGCTCTAACAGATTCTGCGACGCCAACCTCGATCTCCACATCTTGCCCCTGAGTCCACACTCTAGGCGCTTCAACAGCCTCTTGAGCTGTCATCCGATGGTCGATCAGGTTCACGATCGCCTGGAACACGGAAGTGAATATCCTCACTCCGCCAGGCAAACCGACGGCGAATTCTGGAAATCCGTCTCTCAGAACGATCGTTGGCGCCATACTGCTCGTGACACGCTTGCCCGGTTGAACCGAGAGCGCCTTCCCTGGGTGAGGGTCGAACATTTGCTGCGTGTTGTTCAACAGCATGCCGGTGCCTGGAACCGTGACCTTCGAGCCAAATAGTTCGTTGATCGTCTGCGTGGCGGCGACAACATTGCCGTCAGCATCGGCAACTGTCAGGTGCGTCGTGTGATCAGGTTCGTTCGATCCGGGATAGAGTTCGGGGGACGCTTTTTCCATATCCAGGTTGTCAATGAACTCTTCGACGTTATGTTTAGCAATCAGTCGATCAACTGGAACTTCAACGAACTCAGGATCTCCCGTGTATCGATTTCGGTCCGCAAACGCTTTTTTCATTGCCTCAAGAAGCAAGTGGATGGAATCCGGGGTTCCGAATCCCATTTCTGCCACATCGAATTCTTCGAGTATGTTCAGCATCTCGGTGATATGCACGCCTGCGGCTGAAGGCGGAGGAGGACCGAACAGTTCGTAGCCACGATAATCGCCACGAACAGGTTTGCGGTGAACCGTCCGGTAATTAGCCAGATCATGCTTGGTGATAATCCCGCCATTCCTACTCAAATAGTCGCAAACGATTTCACCAAGAGGACCGTGGTACAGATAATCAGGTCCGTTTTCGGCAATAGCGCTGAGTGTCCGAGAATAGTCCGACCGATCTACATGGTCACCGGGCTGTAGCGGTGCCCCACCTGGCATGTAAGTTGCGGCAGTTGCAGGAAAGCGCTGGATGATATCCCGCATTTGGACGATCGTCTCGTGCAAGTACTCGCTCGCCTTGAAGCCCCTTTTCGCGAAACGAATCGCTGGTGCCATGACTTCCGCGAGTGACATCGTTCCCCATGCCTCAAGTGCTTCTGTCCACGCTTTAAGCGTTCCTGGAACACCGATTGCAAGATATCCAATTGAGCTAAGATCATCGGCCGACTTCAGGTATTCAGGTCCTGAATCGGCAATCGGGGTGTACATCGTCTCGGTGCACGCCGCAGGGGCGGTCGAGTATCCGTCGATCACATGGTTTTCACCGTTCGCCAGGCGTACATTCATGTGACCCGCACCGAATATTCCGACCATCATCGGCTCGACCACAGTTAGAGCAAATAGCGATGCGATCGCAGCGTCGAAGGCATTACCCCCGGCGAGCAACATTTCAGAACCGGCAGCCGAACCTAGGGGATGGTTTGTTACAACAACGCCTTTCGAGCCAGAGACCGGACGTTTTTCCGTTTGAAATGTTGTTCCCGCTTTAGATCGCCAGTTAGCTGTACTCATTCATCCCTGCTTGACTCGCTATTGGATTTTATAGTCGGCTTGAGTTGATTTCTCTCACGACAAGAATCACCGCCAGAATTCTAGACCCAGAAATTCATAGTTGGGTGGTCGGATTATTGGTCTGTTGATGTGTTGTTACTTCGCTTTTGTGGGAATAAGTTATTCGTCATAAGTTTTGCGAGGGGCAAACACGCTTGAACCGTCTGGAAAACAGCGAGGATATGAGGATATGACGATGACCGAAATGGGAACTTCTGCAGTCTGGCATGATTCCGACCAGAGCTGGGAGATGCGGGAATTACCGTTACCCGAACTGGAGGCAGACGCTATCCAGGTTCGAGTTCGAGCGACAAGCGTTTGTGGATCAGATCTACATATCTGGCGTGGTGATGGAATACCGGAGGATGCCCCGCCTCGTGAACCGTTCGTGTTTGGGCACGAAATGATGGGTGAAGTTGCAAAAATGGGCAACAAAATCACCACAGATTCGCTTCGTCGACCACTCAAGGAAGGGGACCGAGTAGCTTTCTCCTACTTCTTCCCTTGCGCTCGGTGCTACAACTGCCTTCGAGGTGAGTTCGGTGCGTGTAAATTCCGATTAGGTCGCAAGCCCCTCGAAGAATGGCCAGTGTGCAACGGCGGATTCGCACAGTACTACTACCTCCGCAGTCCAAACTACGTTTTCAAGCTTCCGGACTCGATCAGCAATGCCGCGGCCGCCCCGATCAACTGTGCTCTGGCGCAGGTTTATGAAGCGATGCATCTTGGCGGAGTTCGACTTGGCGACAATGTTGTGGTTCAAGGTGCCGGCGGACTCGGTGTAAACGCAACGGCTGTGGCTCGGGAGTTGGGTGCTTCGAAAGTGATCGTGATTGATGGTCAAAAGCCCCGTCTCGATCTCGCAATGCAGTGCGGCGCAACCCATACGATCGATATGAACGAATATGACACCCCAGACTCACGGATTGATCGAGTTATGGAGCTGACCAACGGTATTGGTGCCGACAAGGTGATCGAGGTTGTTGGATTCCCTGCGGTTGTCGAGGAGGGACTAAAGATGGTCCGTATGCGGGGAATCTACCTCGAAGTCGGGCACATTTCTCCAAATTCGTTCGCATCGATCGACGTTTCAACAATGGTTTCTAACCAGGTGCGGTTCTACGGAATCCAGCACTACGATCCATGGATCATCCCGAACTCCATCGACTTCCTTGAGCGAACGAAAGACAAGTACCCGCTCACCAGTGTGATCTCACACGAATTCCCGTTGGACCAGATCGACAAAGCGTTCGAGACCGCTGAGTGGCTAGGAACACAGAAAGGCAGCGAGGTAACAAGAGCAATCGTTACCCCTTGATGCCGTAACCGAACTCAGAATCGTTCCAGAACCAGCCAAAAAGAGCAGAACAATAACTTCGAACAAGAAACCCAACTTCCTCGTAATCATGTCCGACGAGCACGGTGCACAGTTCTCGTCGACATACGGACACCCAATAATCGAGACTCCCAACATGGATCGCCTCGCCGATCAAGGTGTGACATTCGACGCGAACTACTGCAACTCACCTTTGTGCATCCCGTCACGGGCTTCGTTCATGACTGGTCAGTATGTTTCGACCAACGAGGTGTGGGACAACACAAAACCAATGGCGGTCGACAAACTGACGTGGCCGTATCTACTCCGGAATGAGGGTTACGACGCCGCTCTAAGCGGCAAGATGCACCTTGTAGGTCCCGATTCACTCCATGGCTTTGAACAGCAGTTGTCGAGGGATCCGCACATTGAGGAACCACTCGACCACTACCGCTGGTCAGATGGCATCCCTCAAGCGACCGAAGATTGGTACGGAGTTCGGGAAGCTGATCCAGGTGTAAGCCCGATGATCGAAGCCGATGATGCGATGGAAAAAGCGGCGGTCGATTTTCTGACCGATCCTGCTCGGCAAGAAAAACCATTTGCGCTTTGCGTCGGCTTTATAGCACCTCACTTCCCATTCATCGTGCCAGAGCCGTACTTCTCGAAGTACTACCCCGATAACCTCGATATGCCGAAACTCCCGGAAGGTCATCTTGAAAACCTCCCTCCCTCAGCTCAACGTCTGAGAAAGATGTTCGGACTCGATGGGAATTGGACCGAAGACGAAATTGCCCGCGCCAGGGCTGCTTACTTTGGTTTGTGTACCTACCTTGACGACAAGATCGGTCACTTGATGGATGTCCTCGAAGAACAGGGACTCGCTGAGAATACGGTGATCATTCACACCTCAGACCACGGTGACATGCTTGGGGAACACGGTCTGTGGCGAAAAATGTGCTTTTACGAGCAGTCGGCGAACGTGCCGTTGCAGATTGCATGGACTGGCAAATTCGAAGGTGGGCAGAAAGTTACGGAGGCAGTTTCAAATGTCGATGCCGTCGCGACGATTCTTGATCTTGCGGGCGTTGAACTCGACAAGTGGGATCTAGATGGTCAATCACTTGTTGACACCTTGAGCGGTGATACATCGGGACTCAATGGCTACGCAATTTCCGAGCACTTCGCTCACGGAACCGACCGCGCAATGGGAATGGTTCGTTCGGGCAAGTGGAAGCTTTGCTACGGTCATGGCGAACCGCCAGAGGTGGAGCTGTACGATCTCGAATCCGACCCAGGCGAATTTACAAATCTTGCTAACTCCCTGCAGCACTCGGAGACTCAGGAGCGGTTGCTAAAAATCCTTCTCGATCAATGGGGCGATCCTGATGAAATGACCGCACGAATTGTCAGAGATCAGGAAGATCGAGAAATAGTCCGAAACGTTACGGGTCTTGGAACCATTTTTTAGCGGTTGGTTCCGCGCCCACTAAGTGCAACAATTACTTCATGTCACCCGAAACTTCGGTTAGTCCAGCCCTAATATCGGACCTTTCACAGATCGTCGGCGACCAGTATGTGATTTGGCGCTCAGGAGACCTTCTGGTCTACGAATACGACGGCTCGATAGATAAAGCGACACCCCAAGCGGTCGTTTTACCAGCAACGGCTGAGGAAGTTGCTGAAGTCGTAAAGATCGCCAACAAACACGGCGCGTACATCGTTGCACGCGGTGCTGGGACCAGCCTCTCGGGTGGAGCTGTGCCACTTCGAGACTCGGTAGTTATCGCTCTCACGCGACTCACCGATCTGGTGGAAGTTGATGCTGAAAACCGTGTCGCAATCGTCGAACCTGGAATGATCAACCTTCACCTTTCACAACAGGTCAGCCATCTCGGACTTTTTTACGCACCCGATCCTGCGAGTCAGAAGACCTGCACCATTGGCGGAAACATTGGTGAGAACGCAGGTGGACCGCACTGTCTCGCACTTGGCGTCACCACGAACCACGTACTCGGGCTTGAAGTGGTTCTCGCAGACGGTTCACTCACCTGGTTCGGTGGAACCGAGAGAGAGTCGACCGGCTACGATCTCCGGGGAGCGTTCGTCGGCTCGGAGGGCACCCTCGGCATTGTCACAAAAATCGCCGTTCGCCTGTTGCCAAAGCCCGAAACAACCCACACCATGCTCGCCGCCTTCACCACGATGGACGGGGCATCAAACACTGTTTCAGAAATCATCGCAGCGGGTATGGTTCCGTCAGCACTGGAAATGATGGATCGCAAGACCATCGACGCCGTCGAGCCGTTCTATCACCCGGGTTATCCCGACGAAGCCGAAGCCGTCCTTATCGTCGAGGTGGACGGACTGAAGGAAGCGGTCGAAGAGCAGACCGAAACCGTTCTCGCCATATGCAATAAGAACGGCGCAATGGAAATCCGGGAAGCTGAGGACGAAGAAACTCGCGCCAAACTCTGGGAGACAAGAAAAGGCGCTATCGGTGCATATGGAACTATCGCCCCGACCTACTACCTCGTAGATGGCGTCGTTCCTCGAACAAAACTAAGAGAAGTTCTCCAGCAAGTCGACCAAATTGCGGCTGAACTAGATATTACGGTTGCGAACGTTTTCCATGCTGGTGATGGCAACATCCACCCTGCAATCCTGTTCAACGACCGAAATCCCGAGGAAGTGAAACAGGCGATACTCGCAGGTGCCAAGATTCTTGAAGCCTGCGTTGCGGCAGGTGGCGCGTTGTCGGGCGAACACGGAATTGGAATCGAAAAACAGGCGTACATGCCGCTCGTGTTCAACGAGGAAGATCTGAAAGCGATGGCGAGATTACGCACGGCATTTATTGGTGAATCCCCTGCTGATGCACCAATCGCCGTCCCTTCTCTCGGTGAACGATTCAATCCAGGCAAGGTATTCCCTGGTGGTGCAGTTCATGGTGAGGCGTACGGAATAACGCCTGAGTCTTTCCGCCCCACTGGAACTCATGACTGGCAATAATTGCTGCGCAATTTGCCGCTTAGACGCCTGCAAATTCGCTAAACTATCCGCCTCTCGAACAGCCGCGTTTCCACCAACATTTTGGTGCGACCACGAAGCGCTCGTTCCAAGTTCGAATTCAACGAGTAGAAACGAGTAGATAGGAGATCCTGTGCCATCAAGTTCAGGCAAAGTGCGTATTGGAATTATTGGTGTAGGCGGGTTCGCCAACACTCACATGGAGCACTTCTCGAATCTCGACAACGTTGAAGTTGTGGCGGCGATGCGTCGCAACCCCGACGCACTTGCTGAGTTCCAAAAGGCATGGAATATCCGGCACGGCTTCACCGATCACCGCGAAATGCTTGAAATGGACGATCTCGATGCCGTCGATATCATCACTCCAACCGACTCGCACAAGCTACTGAGTCTCGACGCGATATCAACCGGCAAGCACGTTCTATGTGACAAACCTCTTGCGCTTACCGCAGCGGACTGCCGAGAGATGCTAGAAGCTGCCGAGCACGCTGGAGTCATCCATTCAACGAACTTCAACCAGCGTGGTAATACTACAGTTGGGCGAATGAAGCGATATCTCGATCAGGATTTCGTCGGGCGAATCTACCACGCCAACTTGTGGTGGGGAATGTCGCATCAGTACGACGCACGACCCGAAACCCTATCGTGGCGATTCCAGTCGGCGCACGGCGGCGGTTCCGTATACGAACTCATCCACGTGTTCGACATGCTTCGATTCATCAATGGTGAAGTAAAAAGAGTCGTAGCTTCGTTCAACACTACAAACCCACATCGACCAACAGCCGACAACCCTGAGGGCATTGATGTCGACGTCCCAGACGTATCAGGGATTCTGTGTGAATGGGAGAACGGCGGGATGGCGGTGGTTCACACGTCGTTCGCTTCACGCGGAACAGATCCGGATGGCAAAACTTCGGCACGGGTCGAGATTTCTGGCGAAAAGGGACGAATCACCACTGACGGTAGATACGGCATTCAAGGCGTCACCGGGCCAAACGGACCACTCACGCAACTGGAACCTGGACCCGAATATCCACAACCGTACGGAAAGTTCGTGGACGCAATACTTGCCGGTGATCAATCGATCGTTGAGACCAGTTTCTACGACGGTTTGAAGGCGGCTGAAATCGTCGATGCCGCGTACCAGTCAGTTGCGGAATCAGGCTGGATTGAACTAAGCCACGGCTAATCAAAACATCAATTAAAAATACTCGGAGTTCCTGACATTCCTCTCGAATATGTAAAACTCGGACGGACCGGTGTAAAGGTCTCAAATATCTGCTTGGGCACCGACAACTACGGCAACCAGTGGGGCTGCGATGAGCCAACCGCCCATCAAATCCTTGGAACCGCTCTCGATGGCGGAATCAACTTCGTCGATACATCTGACTCCTATAACGAAGGTAGATCGGAATCGATGATTGGAAACTATCTTGACGACTCAGGTCGGCGCGATAGCGTGGTTCTCGCCACGAAGTACCGCTCTCAGGTTGGACCAGGTGTCAACGATCTCGGAGCTTCCAGATATCACATAGTTCGGGCGGTGGAAGAATCGCTACGCCGGTTGCGAACCGACCGCATAGATGTGCTCTACTGCCACTCATGGGATGAAGAAACGCCAGTCGAAGAGACTCTTCGTGCGGTCGACGATCTCATTCATCAGGGCAAGGTTGTATACGCAGGAGCCTCGAACTTCCCAACATGGGTGTTAGCGAAAGGTCTATGGGCCTCAGACGTTCGCAATCTTTACCGTTATGAAGCAATCCAGAGCGTATTCAATATTCTCCAACCGGGACTTGGTCGAGAGATGATCCCGTTTGCCGAGAAGCACGAAGTGGCGGTCATCCCGTATTCCCCTCTCGCAAGTGGCATGCTCACCGGACAGCACGGTTCGACAGGAAAGCCCGTTGCCGGATCCAAGTTTGACATGCGTGACAATTCGAAAGGCGGAGGGCTAAAGTCTCGTTACTTCAACAAGGCAACTTTTGAGGCAGTCGAAAAGTTCACGGCAATAGCCGAGAAGCATGGACACCCAGCTATTCGTCTTGCTCTTCAGTGGGTCTCTGATTTCCCCGGAGTAACGTCGCCAATATTCGGCGCTCGTAAGCTCGAACAAATCGAAGGCGTGCTGAAAGCCTGGTCGGAATCGGCACCGCCTGAAGTTATGGCAGAAGTCCGCGCAGTTGCCGATGAGTTAGAATCCCAGGCACCAATGGCGTACCCGCCCAAATCAGGTCAAGCATTCGGAACGTTACCGACTTCAGCAGCAGCACAGGGGGCCAAGTAGATGGAATACGTACGGCTCGGCGGCACCGGCCTGAAGGTTTCCGAATATTGCATTGGCGCTGACAACTTTGGTGGGCAAACCAGTGCCGAAGACTCACTCCGAATAATGTCAGCGGCGTTTGACGGTGGAGTGAACTTCATCGACACCGCGAACTCTTACTGCGATGGACTTTCCGAAGAAAACGTTGGGCGCTTCATCAAGACTCGCCGTTCAGAAGTTGTCCTGGCAACCAAAGGGAAAAGCCAGGTTGGACCAAACCCTAACGACGTTGGAGTGAACAAAAAGTACGTAATGCAGGCGATTGACGATTCGCTGAAGCGACTAGGAACCGATTACGTCGATCTGTATCAGATTCACTCACCGGATCCCACCACTCCGATCGAAGAAACTGTCGAAGCCTACAACGACATCGTTCGAACAGGTAAAGCACGATACATAGGCGTTTCTAACTTCTCTGGGCCAGAACTGGTCGAAGCTCTCTGGGCGCAAGACAAAAACGGGTTAACGAAGTTCAGTTCGGTTCAGCCCCGCTACAACCTACTGTATCGGGAGGCTGAACGAGAGTTGTTCCCGGTTTGTTTGGATCAAGGAGTGGGCGTAATGGTCTACTCGCCGCAAGCGGGAGGATTCCTTCTCGGAAAGCACCGCAACTTCACAGCTGAAATGCCACAAGGCGGACGCTATTCAGACGACTTCCGAGCTGCGAACTTCTACAAGACAACATACTGGAACGAGCAATCGTTCGATGCTATGGAGAAGTTCATCGGCGTAACCGAGAAGTACGGTGTTTCGCCAATATCACTCGCTCTCAAGTGGGTTCGATCCAACCCTGCGGTCTCTGTCTGCATTGTTGGAGCCAGAACCCTAGAACAGCTGCAACAGAACCTTGCGGCATGGGAAGAAGAAGTTCCGGCTGAAGCTATTGCTGAAGCGACCGCAATTGGTGATTACCTATGGGATAACGCTCCGTGGAAACCGCAAATGCACAACACGCCAGCGCAGCCCGTAGCCGCGACGAAGGCCGTAGGTTTAGAAGCGCTGTGAGTCACTCCCTGGACGGTTTCACTCCAACCTCAGTAGAAAACCCTGAAACGCTCGAGGGACTCTCAAACTCGCTCGCAAAAATCCATGGTGCTAGTCTGTCTGCTGTGCCATGGGGTGGAGGAACCCGGATTGGCGTGGGCAACGTGCCATCTGGCTATGACGTCGCTATTGATCTCTCTAGTTTCACAGGTGAGATCGAGCATGAACCGGGTGACATGACAGTCATAGCAAACGCAGGCGTGACAATCGGTCGATTGAACAACGTGCTCGCAGCAGAAGGTCAACGACTCGCGTTCGAGGTAGGCAACCCAGCGAATGCGACTGTTGGTGGTTCAGTTGCTTCTAATGCCCCAGGACATCGACAGTCTTCTACCGGTGGCATTCGAGACTGGGTCATTGGTATGCAAACTGTTCTCGCCGATGGAACAGTAACCAAAAGCGGGGGGCGAGTAGTAAAAAACGTACAGGGTTACGAAATGCACCGGTTGAACACTGGTGCGTTCGGAACTCTCGGTGTAATTTCCCAAGTGGCGTTCAAACTGCTCCCGCTCCCTGCGGAACAGCAAACTATCATTGCCTGGTTCGATGAACACGACACGGCGCGCGAAGTTGGGATGCGTTTCGTGAACGGGTTGTTTATGCCCGAAGCAATCACACTCGTATCCGGCCCAGCGGCGAACAAGGTGATATCTGCAAGTGGAGAATCAGCTCCCGCGGAGCGCACATATGCGCTTATGGCTCGAGTTGGCGGTGGGATCCGAGCCGTAGAACGCCAGGTGAATGAAGTGGTCGGTGCTATAGGGGCTCAGGGAGCCATTGGATACGCAGTATTGAGCGATGATGCAACTGCACACGCCTGGAACGAACTCGATGGCGTTGTATATACGGCAGGTCTCGCCGTACGGTTTATCTCTCGCACTTCCGTAGCGTTAAATGCTGCTCTCGACATCGAGTCTCACCCAGCTATCATTGATGCTGGCTCGGTTTCGTCCATCGTCGATCTTGGATTTGGATCTTCGACAATCACTGCGACTCCACCTGATGATGAAACAGTTTTGCGTGTTGCTCGAATCATTCGAGAAAAGCTTTCAGAGAAACCTGGTTCCTACGTGATCGAAAAGTGTCCTTTGAACGTAAAACAAGATATGGATGTCTTCAGTGATGTTGGAAGCTCGATCGATCTGATGAGACGAATCAAGGCTGAATACGACCCGACCAACACTCTCAATCCCGGACGATTTGCTGGAAAGATTTAGTCCTTTCGATGTCGCAGAACCCACAACATGAATCGGTTGGACCGGCTGGAACTTTTTCCGGCTTTTCCGGTCCGCACGCTCCGAATGACTCGGACCTTTACAAGTGCGTACATTGTGGATTCTGCTTGCAGGCGTGCCCGACCTACTTAGAAACAGGGCTCGAATCAGAATCTCCACGTGGTCGCATAGCGCTCATGAAGGCCGTCAACGAAGGTCGACTCGAGATGAGTCCATCCGTCGTTGGTCACTGGGATTTGTGCCTGCAGTGTCGAGCATGTGAACTGGCATGCCCTTCTGGAGTCGAGTACGGCAAGCTGATGGAAGCCACTCGTGCCCAGATCGAACAACACACCACGCGATCATTCACTGAACGGACAGCCCGTTCTATCGGCTACAACACGCTACTGCCCTCCCCGGTAAAGCTCCGTATGGTCGGCAACGCACTCAAGTTCTACAAAAAATCTGGCGTGCGGACGATCGCTCGGGGTTCCGGACTCCTAAAGCTGCTACCCGGAGACGCTGAACTTGCCGACGAATACCTGCCGGAACTCTCTAAGAATTACTTTGTCGCGAAAGGCCAGGTTCATCCCGCTAAGGGTGCTCGTAAGGCGAAAGTTGCAATGCTCGCTGGGTGCGTGATGGCACTCACCCACGCCGAGACGCTTGAAGCCACAGTGCGTGTGCTAACCCGGAATGGCATCGAAGTGCATGTAACTGCCGGACAGGGCTGCTGTGGATCATTAAACACGCATTCCGGTGAGCCGGACACTGCAATCGAGATGGCGAAGAAGAACATCGATTCATTCCTGTCTGTCAATCCCGATGCCATCGTTTCGTCATCCGCCGGTTGCGGCGCCGCAATGAAGAGTTACGACGAATTACTTGAACACGAACCTGAGTACCTCGACAAAGGGAAGCATGTTGCCGAACTGACAAAAGATATTCATGAATTACTGGTCGAATACGGCTTCGAAGCGCCTACCAAGTCCCTCGATGTAACAGTCACTTATCAAGATCCATGCCACCTGGCGAACGTACAGCGAATCACCGAAGCGCCCAGACAGATCCTCAGAGCGATTCCAGGCTTAACACTGATCGACCTCGGAGAACCGGGAATGTGCTGCGGATCCGCAGGGACTTACTCGATAACCCAGAGAGAAATGTCGGCACAGCTCGGAAAGCGAAAAGCCCTAAACGTCGTGGCGACGGGAGCCGAAGTGGTCGCTACGGGGAACCCAGGTTGTGCAATGCAGTTAGATTTCGCTCTCGCTCAATTAGCGAATGAGAATTCGACAGATCGAACCACAAAGGTTAGATACGTGGTTGATCTGCTCGACGAAGCTTACGCTGAGTAAATAGGCGAAGGCTTCTTGGCGAGCTGGGCGCTGGCTGCGGCCATAGCTGCGCCATTGGCGACTTCGAATCCGTGCTCAGGAAGTGTCTTTTCCAGCGCGTTTAGCAAAGCGAATACGTTGGCAGGAACACACGACTCTCCCATAAGACCGATTCGAATAACTTTGCCGGCGAACTGACCAAGACCTCGCCCCACTTCGATTGAATACTCGTCAAGTAATTGTGTTCGAAGCTTGATGTCATCAACGCCTTTTGGAAGCTTAACAACAGTGAGTTGATCCAATCGATCTGATTCTGAGACCGGTAATTCGAGATTCAGTGCATCGAGACCTGCTCGCAAAGCAGCAGCATTCGCCTCGTGACGCTCCCAGCGCGTTTCAAGCGTCTCGTTGAGCGCCATTCCGACAGCTTCTCGGAGTCCGTAAATCATGCTCACAGGCGCTGTGTGGTGGGCTATGTGGTCCGGTCCCCAGTAATCAGCTATAAGCGATAGATCGAGGTACCACGAACTGGGTGGTGTGGGTCGATTACGTATGTATTCGAGCGCTCGCTCGGATAGTGCCACTGGCGAAATACCTGGAGGAGCTGCGAGACACTTTTGTGATCCTGAGTATGCGTAGTCGAGATCCCAAGCGTCAAACTCAAGTTCACATCCAGCAAGTGACGTCACAACATCGGTCATGAACAGCGCGCCAGATTCGTGGGCAAGCCGCGAAAATTCTTCAATTGGCTGAATGGTTCCAGCTGATGTTTCGGCATGAATACCAACAACCAGTTGAGTATCAGGATGCTGTTTGAGAGCGTCTGCGAGTACTTGCGGCTCCATCGATTTGCCCCACTCCGTGCGAAGAGGAACAACGTTGAAGCCGAGACGTTCTGCCATGATGATTTGCCGCTCACAGAAGTAGCCGTATGAACAAATGATCACTGTGTCGCCAGGCACGGCAAGGCTGACAAGACCGGCTTCCATGCCGGCGGAACCAGCCCCGGCGACCGCAAAAGCTCGCTGGTTGGTTTTGAAGATTTCTCCAAGCATCCCGCCCAGGTCGTCGAGGAGTTCGAAGAACGCAGGATCGAGGTACCCAATAATCGGAAGCGACATCGCTCGCAACACACGCGGGTTTGCCGAGCTCGGACCCGGACCCAAAATTACTCTTCTTGGCACCGCTAGCGGCTCGTATCGCTGCCCGTTGTTCACTTCTCTTACCAGCCTGATCTTTGTTCGTTAGCTGTCGATCATCAATCGACGCATAGAAGACGCATAGAAAATGTTGGACTCTGTGACCGAATCCGCCATTGGAAAATTCACATAAGGGTTAAAGGGTACAACTCGCACGAGTAAAAACGCATTGCGAAATGAAAATCAGTTTTTCGTCTTTATAATTCGCCGTCTCAGCTCGAATACTAACAATGACATGATGATAGTCACTCCTCGAAATCTATAATTCCGAGGACAATCAATACCTGAGAACGGAATAAACAAAATGGATCTCGGACTACACGGAAAAATCGCGATAGTCACAGGCGGAAGCGATGGCATCGGAAAAGCCGCAGCGACCGCACTGGCAACAGAGGGTGCGAAAGTTGCAATTGTTGGTAGGACTCAGGCTAAACTCGACTCTGCGGTGGCTCAAATCAAGTCAGAATCGGGTGGGGCGGTAATTGGTGTTGCCGCCGATGTTTCTGTTGAATCCGATGTTCAAGCGATGGTCGACAAGGTCGTAAACGATTACGGCGGTGTCGACATCCTGATCAACAACGCCGGCACTTCTTCTTCCAACACCCTTGAGAACATGACTGACGACGCGTTGAAGGTCGACTTCGGTATCAAGGTTTACGGCGCTATCTACTGCGCACGTGCTGTGCTTCCCTACTTGAAAAAGTCTGGAACCGGGGTAATTCTGAACACGACCACACCGGGCGGTAAGGCAGCTTCCCCCGGAGCCCAGCCAACTTCACTTTCACGATCAGCGGGAATTTCCCTCACCAAGTCTTGGGCAGGCGAGCTTGCCGAGCACAACATTCGAGTCAACACGGTCTGTGTAGGTGTTCTGAAGTCTGGACAGCACCGAACTCGTTGGAAAGCGATGAATGCCGAAGACCCAAACTACTCGCTCGATGATCACTGGGATTCGCTCGGAGTGCGAGTTCCGCTCGGTCGCATTGGTGAAGCCCGTGAAGCCGGTGACGTGATTTGCTTCCTAGCATCTGCCCGAGCAAGTTACGTCACAGGTACAGCGATCAACGTTGATGGTGGAACAGCGCCGGTCGTTTAGTGAATGATCATTGCGAGGCGTTCTCCCGGCGTGTCTTTCGCGCGCCGAGAATGCCTCCAACGATTCCACCAGCGACGGCGCCGATAAACACACCAAGAACGATCACGAGGGCGACTATCACGCCTTCCCACCCCGTCGTCCTGTTTTTACCCGTCAGCATCGCCACACCGGCGAACATTAGTCCGCCGACCAATGCACCGGGGCACACCCCAAGAGCCGCCCAGAGTAACCATCGCCTCCTGCTAAATAGCGAAAAAACGGCAACAAGCACACCGATGAATGCGGCAGCGAGGAACACAACTTTTAACGAGGTCTCGGCCTGAGTGAATATTGGCCACCAGCCGGTGACGATCACAATCACCCCTAGCAACGCCAGTATTTTCAGCAACGCTTGTTTCATCTCTTAGTAGTAACGAACTAGCCGCGCTATTTGTTCCATCACCTATCAACCGACGGTCGGCAGGTAGATTTTAGTCGGAACTATGAGAGAAAATCTAAAGCTGAACGGACGAACACTTCGACTCCAAGAGGCAAACATTCTTCGTTCCAGTCGAAACGTGCGTTGTGGTGCCCTTCGACTCCCCTCGCCGTCACAGTCTCGTCGTCGTGAGCTGCTCCGAGTAGGAAGTAAACGCCCGGTATACGATCGTTGAACTCCGCCATGTCGTCACCAACACTCACCGGCTCCCACTCACGAGCGTTGCCTTCACCAACTACCAGACTCGCCTGTTTGGTCACCCATGCAGCAACTTCAGGGTTGTTGATCACTGGGGGTGCACCGTGAATTCGTTCGAACGACGTTGACGCACGCATTGCCGACGCGACGTTGCTAGATATTCGATCAAGTGATTTCATGATCTGCTGGCGAGTGTCAGGGGTGTATGCGCGAACAGTTCCTTCAACCATTACGCTGTCCGCAATCACGTTTGGAGCAGAGCCGCCGTGGATCTGTCCGAACGTGAGAACACCCATTTCGTTCGGTGGAACTTCCCTGCTCACAACCGTCTGTGCGGTGGAAATGATCTCTGCAATTGCTGCAACTGGGTCGACGGTTGTGTGCGGCATCGCGCCGTGTCCACCTTTACCATGAACTGTCAGCCGGAACTGATCGGCGCTGGCAAAAACTGTAGCCCGGTTCACTCCAATCGTTCCTGTGGGTATCTGATTCCACAGGTGGGTTCCGATTACGCGGTCTGCCGGGTATTTCTCAAATAGCCCATCGTCGATCATTGCCAGCGCGCCCATCACGATCTCTTCAGCCGGTTGGAACACGAATATCAATGTCCCTGCTAGCTGATCTTTGAGACCAGCGAGAATTTCGGCAGCAATCACCGCCATAGTTATGTGACCGTCGTGACCACAAGCGTGCATTCTGCCGTTGGTCGAGGCGAAATCTAGACCGGTGAGTTCGTCGACCGGTAACCCGTCAATGTCGGCACGAATCATCAGCCGAGGACCGGGCTTCGCACCTTCCAGCACTCCTACAACCCCGGTTTTGCCAATACCTGTCTCTATTTCAAGTCCGGCGTTGTTCAGGCGTTGGCCGATGGCCGCAGCAGTTTCGTTCTCTTCAAATCCAAGTTCAGGGATGCCGTGGAAATAACGACGAGTTTCCACGATTTCGGCTTTTCGGGATTCGATCAGGTCAGAAATTGCGTCAGCCGCCATTGGTCAGTTCACACTCCGGGTTGTTATATAGCCGATGCGGTGGACCCGCGTTTGGCAGTGCAACTTTACCGTCTGATCAAGGCGTTCGCCTCCTTCTCCCCACGGCAGAAGGTCGCGATGAGGGCTCTTTCGTATGATCAGTCACCTCGCGCCCTCACCTCAATTCTCTCCCTGTGGGAGAGGAGGCTATACATAACAATTATTTTGAGGAGTGGATGGCTCTATAGGTCAGGCATAAACGCCTTCGCGAGCGGCGCTGGAATCAAGACCGCGCTTCTGGAATGCCGCTTGACCTGCAGAGACGTTTTCTGGCTTTCCCAACCAGGCGGTGAGTGGAGCAGCCTGAAGTCCGCGCCCGTAGGAGTATGTGATCTCCCACGGAAGGTCTTCCGAATTGGCAATCTTGTTGATCTCGTCGAGGTTCACGACTGATTCTTCGTCGCCTTGTCCTCCAGAAAGGAAAGCTATTCCAGGCACATCCGAAGGCACGGTCTCCAAGAAGCAGTCGACCGTCTTACGGGCAACTTCGGCGGCAGGCGCTCGATTTTGAGCATCCGAACCGGAAATAACCATGTTTGGCTTGAGCACGATTCCGTTCAGATCAACGTTCTGTTTATCCAACTCGGCAAACACGGCGTTGAGTGCACGGGTCGTTGCCGAAAGACAATCGTCGATAGAGTGCGATCCGTCCATAAGCACTTCTGGCTCAACAATTGGAACAATGCCCTGGTCCTGGCAGAGTGCGGAGTAGCGACCCAGCGCGTGAGCGTTGGTGTGGATCGCGTAGTCCGACGGCTTCCCATCACCAATAATTAGAAGAGCGCGCCACTTTGCGAACCGGGAACCGAGCTCGTAGTACTCAGCAAGTCGACCTCGTAGACCATCGAGTCCTTCAGTAATGAACTCTCCGGGCGCACCTGCCAGATCGTGGGTCGAGTTGTCGACCTTGATTCCGGAAATAACATCGTGGCTCACGAGAAGATCAACAAAACTCTGACCAGAATCATCCGTCTGACGGATGGTCTCGTCGTACATGATCACACCAGAAATGTAGTCGCCGATATCCGGGGTTTGGAAAAGCAACTGTCGCCACTGCCGTCGAGTCTCTTCGGTCGACTCAACATTGATACTGTCGAGTCGCTTTGTCATCGTGCTGGTGCTCTCATCGGCAGCAAGAATTCCCTTCTTTCGGGCAACCATTTTCAGAGCAATAGACTTCAGTTCGGCAGAGGCCATTTAGGGCGATCCTTGTAATTTCCGTTTTTCAAATATAGGTTCTTAAATGAATTTACTTCCGAAGACGTTAATCAGCAACGAAATCTTTTTATCCTTCATTAATTGGTACGGAGTTCAGCTCGACTCAAGTAAAAAAGAAGCTGGTTCATTAGAACCAGCTTCTTTGCAATTCATTTTTCGGTGGAATGCCGACTACATAACGCCGTGCTGCTTGAACAGCTGCGCAAGTAATGCGATTCCTTCTGCATTCTTTTCAACAGATTCGAAGGCGAAACAAAGTCGAGCGCAGTTTTGACCAATTCGACCAGAAGCTTCCGCTTCGAAATTCGGTCCGGCAACATAACCCACGCCTTGCTCGAACACTTCATCACGAATGCTGGCAATGTCTGCACCCTCTGGCATGGTAAGCCACACATAGCAGCCGCCTTCAGGAAAAGACCATGTTGCACCTGAATCACCGAATTGCTCTTCCAACGCCGCAACCATCGAGTTGCACTTTGCTTCGAGCATGGGGTTGAAATTGTCTCGGTGAGAGTCGAGGTTGTTCTTGAGGAATCCTTCAATCGCCACGGCGGCAAACTGGTTGGGTCCGGACCCGATCTTGAAACTTAACGCTCGGCGCATCAGATCTGGTGAGCAGGTGAAATACCCAAGTCGAAGACCCGGTGCCAACAGCTTTGAATACGAAGCTACGTAAACAACGATCCCAGAGTCATCAAGCGCCCGGAAGGCTGGTTGAACTTCGCCTTTGTAGCGAAGATCGACGTAGCAATCGTCTTCCAGGATCGGCATTCCGTGTTTGTGGGCGATTTCGAGGATTGCTTTTCGACGCTCGCCCGAGAGAGTTGATCCGGTCGGGTTCTGGTGTTCAGGGATCGTGTAGAGATACTTTGGCTTTTCGCCCGCCGCGGTAAGTTCGGTTATTTGTTTGTCGAGCGCTTCAGTAATGATTCCACCATCGTCGATCGCAACACCACGGATGTCAGCTCCGAACCTTCGAAGCTGGTTCGTAGTACCCATGTACACAAACTCTTCTGCGAGAACGACGTCCCCGGGGTTGGTAAGCGCCTGAATAACCAGTCCCAGCGCTTCTCCTGACCCGTTTGTTAGAGCAATTTCCTCAGGAGTCACAGTGAAACCTCGATCGGCCTTAAGCTTCTCGATCGTGTATTCACGAAGCTCAAGCGCACCGAGTTGCTGAGGGTAGTACGCCATTTCCGCAAGAACTTTTTCACTGTTAGAGTCGACTGCAGTCTGCAACGCCTGAATTAGACCGTCCATCGGGAGGGTCTCAGGAGCAGGATATGCGACAGCAAAGTCGTACTTTGCGTGGGCAACCGGGTTCAGAGGAGTATCAGTTGAATCTTCAGAAAAAAGCGTCTCGTAACTAAACGTACCAACCATTTTTACAGGATCCCAATCGCGGCCTTGCCGTATTCGTGTCATAGTCATATAAGTCGAGCGGGTGAAGCTTACTGCCCGATTGACTGAACTGCAAAGAAAATTCAGCCTTTTCTCTGATATACATCGCGCCAGCTTTCAAATCCTGCCTCCACTTCAAGTGAGGTACGATCGAAACAGTACGAATCAGGAGTCATACATGCGCGGAGTCGCATTTCACGGAAATAGCGTCGCTGAAGTCGTTGATTACCCGGATATCGATCCTGGTCCCGAGCAGGTTCTGATCAAGCTGAGGTCTTCTGGATTGTGTGGATCAGACTTGGCTCGCTACCGTGATGATTCTCCGAACGAGCACAACGGACAACTCATGCGCCCGGGACACGAACCCTGTGGCGAGATCGTCGCGCTCGGGCCAAATGTGACTGGCCTTAGCGTCGGCGACCGTATCATCCAACACCACTACGAAGGTTGCCGCGAGTGCGACTACTGCCTCACAGGTTGGCAGCAGTTGTGCGCAGTGACTGAAAAGAAGCTGTACTACGGCGGATCAATGCACGGTGGACACGGCGATTACATGGTTGCCCACCAGTCCACCTGCGTCACCCTTCCCGACGAAGTCACCTTCGAAGTCGGCGCATACCTCGCCTGCGGTGCCAGCACGGCGTTTCAAGCACTAAAGAAGCTCGAAGTATCTGGACGAGACACGCTCGCGGTGTTCGGACAAGGTCCTGTCGGTCTAGCCGCAACAATGTTTGGAAAAGAGATGGGTGCTCGGATCATCGCTGTCGATGTATCACCCGAACGACTCGACATGGCATCCGATTCTGGAGCTTGGATAACAGTAAATGCGTCGGCAGGTGACGCTCCTGAACAAATCAAGGAACTCACCGGCGGTCATGGAGCGGACGCAACATTGGAAGCGGCAGGTCTGGCGGTTACGCGTGTGGCAGCGGCTGAATCTACTCGTATTTTCGGTCGAACTTGTCTTGTTGGTGAGGGCGGAGAAGTCACTTATCAGCCGACTCCACACATAATTCACCGGCACCTCACGATGCTCGGATCTTGGACGTTCTCGACGTTTGGGCTCTCCGAGGCTGCTCGTTTCACCGCCGAGAGAGATGTCCCTCTGACTTCAGTCATCACTTCTCGATCGACTATTGAACAAGCTCCCCAGGCGTACAAAGAGTTTTCTTCAGGTGCCCCTGGTAAGTTCGTAATCAACTGGGATTAACGCGAAGTTGGCGTCTCGAAATGACACTCATAAATCCCGCTTAAGAATCTATTTCCCGACTCAAAGAATCCAAATTCACGACGGATTTCGTAATTAATATCGCCTTACCCCCTTTTAGTCTGGGTGCCTAAAGGCGTAGACTGTAAGGCCGGTTGAACTGGTACATGTAAATCAACTGTGGCAGAGGCTATACTCGAACCTTTTGTGGGGCACCTATTCGAATTTTGCGACATCGTAAACTTGAGGGTGCGCCATCATTCTCAAACCTTGCTGCGCCGCAAATAAAAAATGGTCACGCACTAGTAGAGCCATTAGTAATAAAGACCTGAGGTCGGTGATCTCTCCCGGTTATCGATAAGTCCAGGTACGGGCAAACAATGCCCGAAAGGAACAACGGTTGGTCCAGAAGCGACGAACATCTAGCGTCAATGACGTATCCGCCGCCCTTGAGGGCGAAGCCGAGTACACGCCGGCTTTCACCAGAATGGAAGGCACGGAGGACGAGGCAAACCAGATCACGGAGAGCGGTGCTACTGCCGTTACCCGTTCAGAGCTGGACATGTGGGAAGCTGCGCGAGCTTCTGACTCCTCGACGAGTATCACGAACGCTCTTCAACAGGAAGTACAGGAATCCGAACTTACGGAAGACACTGTGCGAATGTACCTGCGCGAGATCGGTAGAGTTGCCCTACTCACCGCTGCAGACGAAGTGGTTCTCGCACGTGCTGTAGAGCTCGCCCAGCGACTCGAAGTCATCGAGAAGGAAATCCAGGGCGATATCGAAATTGGCACGCCTGACCCGTTCACAATCATTACGGAAATCCTGTCGAAACTTGGCCCTGTCGGCGACGCTGCATCAGCTGTTGCCAAGTACTTGGGTCTAGACACACCGGTTTCGCTCGGCCAAGCGCTGAATAACCCGGATCTACGCGCACTCGTAGACGGTAAGCGTGAAGACGAGTTGATCAACTACCTTTCGGATGCGCTGGGTGTAGAGCCCGATGAGGCGCACGCGCTCGTAGTGGAACTGTCCGTTCTTTCTCGATTGCTCTCGGGGGACATGGTCGACATTCTCGGTCTCAACCCTATTTTGAACGATTTGCCAGACGAGGTTGTAAAGCCAGAGTTCCTCGACGCACTTCGACCACTCACCCCGGTTCTCAACGCCCACATCATGCGCGTTCGAGAAGAGGGTGAGAAGGCACGACGTCATCTTGGTGAAGCAAATCTTAGACTAGTTGTCAGTGTTGCTAAAAAGCACCTAAACCGAGGACTATCCATGCTGGACCTGATCCAGGAAGGAAACATTGGTCTGATGCGTGCGATTGAGAAGTTCGACTTCCGTAAGGGATTCAAGTTCTCTACTTACGCAACGTGGTGGATTCGCCAGGGAATTACCCGAGCTATCGCCGACCAAGCACGAACTATTCGCATCCCGGTTCATGTGGTTGAGACGTTGAACAAGATAATGCGTGCACGTCGTGAGCTTGGTCAGCAGCTGAACCGAGAGCCAACTGTTGAAGAGTTGGCAGAACGTGTCGAGCTATCTATCGAGAGAGTGTCAGAAATCCTGCAAATGTCGCAGGAGCCCGTTTCACTTGAGACACCAATTGGTGAAGATGCAGAAAACGAACTTGGTGACCTGATTCAGGACAGCACAGCGCCTGCCCCTGCAGACGTTGCTGCACAGTCGTCCATGCGAGAGCAGGTCGACCGGGTTCTAAGTCATCTTCAGGACCGCGAACGTCGAGTTCTTGAGCTTCGCTTTGGGCTATTCGATGGACGTCCTCGAACTCTCGAAGAGATCGGTGGCGAGTTAAACCTCACACGTGAGCGAATTCGACAGATCGAGCGAAAGGCTCTTGGTCGACTTCGAGGTGATGCCCACGTAGCAGAGCTTCGTGAACTTCTCGCTTAGAGCAGTTTCTTACTGAAAATCAAAAAGCCTCGAAGCGAATCGCTTCGGGGCTTTTTTTGTTGATTAATCGCTGTCGGCTAGAGCAAGTCCACTTCGAGTTAGCTGTTTTTACCGATTAGGAAACGACTCCTGTGAAATCTCTTGCGTGTAACTCCTCGCAGCCGCTCTTCGTGCCGAGAGTCCTCTGCTTACGTCAATCGACAATGGATCGCCTTTGACCTCCCGATGACCTCCGAGATAGCCAGATCGAAGTTATATCGACCATGAGTGCCCATGTACTTCGTGTTCAATCGTCCCAACCGCCCCGATAAACCTCGGACCATTAATCCCAATACTTGGCTTGTTGGAAAACGTCCAAAGTTCGACTCGATTCAGCCTGAACGAAAACACTGGAGGACATGTGAAAACTGAAAAAGGCTATCGCTATCTAGGAACATGATTTCTAATACCCAAATTCATGAAATACTGGGATCAACACTGGATCGATAGTCAAAACAAGCCGACGGTGGCGAACCTGTCTGAATCTATTGAATCACCAACCGAAGTTCTCAAGGGTTCCGGACTCCGTGCGACCCCGGCTCGCCGCGCCGTTATCGATGTGCTTCGATCCACCCACGGACACATCACAGTCGCCGAAGTCATAGATTCGCTAGCTAAAGTCGGTCTCAAGTTCGACCAATCGACCGTTTACCGAGTTCTAAGTGATCTTGGTGGCGTCGGACTCGTCGCAGAATCACGACTTAGTCCCGGCGACACGGTATTCGAGTGGATAAGCCAGGCGAATCATCATCACTTGCAGTGCACGAACTGCGATAGAACGTTGCCACTTAACGACGATCTAGTTCAAAATTTCATTTCCGAAGTGCACGACAAACACGGATTCCACGTCAACACAACTCACCTGATTCTCTCGGGAATTGAACACGACTGCCCCGGAAATTAGCCGTCACGGCAACCGAAAACAAACTTGGGTTAGCCGATTACACGAGAGTGAACTTTGTTACTCGTTGCCCTGTTCCGGGCTCACCAATCTCTGCAATGTAGACATTGCCATCGGAATCTAGTGCACCACCGTGGGCAGCTTGACAAGCGTCAACGTTGCCGCGCCAACGAGTGATCAAATCGCCGTCGAGCGTCCATATCGAGATACCGTTACCACCACCCTGCTCCACTACATATGCCACATCATCCCTGAAGAAAATATCGCCCGGACCAACAACATCGCTCCACTCACGAAGGTAGTTACCGTCTACATCGAATATTTGGATCCGATTGTTCTCGCGGTCGCAAATGTACACGTTGTCGTTCTTATCCACGCCGACCTTGTGCAGAATCGAGAACTGCCCCGACTCACGACCTGCCTCACCCCATGAGTGCTCTAGCTCGCCGTCAGCGCTAAATCGATGTACCCGGCGGTTCCCATATCCGTCAGAGACGAACAGTCGACCGTCGGTCGCCATTGCGAGTCCTGTTGGGTTGTTGAAAGGATCTCCGTTACCTCCAACAGTCGTTACAGTGATGTTTGCGTAACCATGAGTACCCAAAGCGAGTAGAACGTCACCGTTCTCGTTGTGCTTAGTCACCTGATGTGTCTGATGGTCGGTAAGCCAAATATTATCTTCGCTATCGATGTAAACGCCGTGGGGGACTCTAAACTCGCCCGCAAGTGGACCACGATCGCCCCACGAACCAATGAACTCCCCATCGGTCGTCCAGCACGAAACTGGATTATTTGAACGGCTAAAGAGCCAGACGCGGTCCTGAGAGTCCACTCCTACATCTGCACACTGCCCCAACTCCCAAAACGCTGGTTTGTGACGTAGCCAGTCGCGGTCTACCTCGTATTGAAATTTGCCTTCGCCAACGATTGTCATAACTGAGCCACCAAAGTAAATTCGGGGTCGTACAGCGCAAAGTAGCGCAGGTCGCCACGCTAGTCGACCTCAAGTATGCTGTCAATCCGCAAAACGGTTCGGCTGCGTGGTCGATTCGTCACGTTGTCGGCCAGACACGGAGACATGTCTGAATGAAAGATCGAAAAAGTGCAGTTCTCGCCGCCATAGACGATAACTGGCGTCAATTCCGAGACTCACTGGATCAACTCGTTAGCGAGGACATGTCGGTTTCCGGAGTGCTTGAAGGACAATCGGTCACTGATATCGTTGGGCACGTCACCTCGTGGGAATGGCAGCTGGCAACGGCTCTGGACAAAGGCCGAATCGAACCTGTTGGGAACGTCGATGTGTTCAACGAATCGGAGAACGAGCGTAAGAAGGGCAATCTCCCACGAGAAACCCTGCAAGAGATGGACAACGTCCACCGTGAATTACGCGATCAACTAGCGAAAGCCCCAAGTGCATACTATGAGCCGTTCGACACGTTCCGCGAAATGATCGATTCATGCACCGTTTTGCACTACCAGGAACACGGAACTCATATTCGGATATGGGCCGGCAAGCACTCACGAACCGCCCTCGATTAGCCGCTTTCGCTCGGGGTTTTATCAGACTCTGTGACGATATAGCGAGGATGCCAGTCACCGCGCCACGAAGTAATCTTCGAAGGGGTTATTTTCACGAAGTATCTTAATCGGTCGGCCGTTTTCGAGGCGTACGCAGGGCCGTCGGGTCCCATGTACCGAATCGCCATTTCGTCAGCGGCCTCTTTGGTTTTGCCTGTTAACGGGGTGGGACCTTCTGCGACCTCGGCGATCCCTTCCACAGTTACACGAGTGTGTTCAAGATCCACATCATCTGCTCAGAGTACGCAAACCCTCGGTTCCTGACTAAGATTTTCGTACCAGCTTGCAAGACTGCGAGGGATCACCCACATCACCTGACCGTCCCACTGTTGCCACAGTGCTGCAACATGAGGTGATCCGTCAGGCTGCACCGTGCGGATGCGAGCAATGATTGGCTGCGAAAGCAACTGGTTTATTTCCTGGGGCGAAAGCTTTCCCATTTGCTCTTCGTGTCGACCTCTGGTGAAAACTATCCACTCACACGTTTCCACTTGCGCAAGCTAGTAACCTCGCGCACCGGATCTTGCTGCGACCCGAATGCGGTGTAAGAAACTTCGGCGATGTAAACAGAACCTTCAGAGTCGACCGCAACGGCGTGTGGAGCTATGAACTGATCGTGCCCTTCGCCACCAAGCTCGTTTCCGAATCGAGTGACTTCATTCCCTTCTCGATCCATCACGACGACTCGACGTCCCAGTCGGCGCACGCGTTCCTGAACAGGTGGCGGACCGGCCTCAGCAACGTACAGGTTCGTGTCATCGCCTTTGCCATTAGTAATCGCGATCGGTCGATGTGAATGAATCTGCTTCACGAACTCGCCATCGGTCGTGAATGTCTGTAATCGAAAATTTTCACGATCAGCAACAGTGACCTTATCGTTGCCGTTCATGGCTATGTTGTGCGGAAGCGAGAACTGTCCAGTCAAAGAACCGGGTTCACCCCAGGAATTAATGTGATTTCCGTCGGAGTCGTACTTGTGGACTCGGGAGTTGCCATAGCCGTCAGAAATGAACAAATCACCGGAATCTTCTTTGATCGCTACGTGTGTTGGACGATTGAACGGTCCGCCTTCTTGCCAAGGAGCCGCCTTTCCCTTGTCACCTAAACGGAATAGAAGCTTGCCCTCTTTCGTGCGCTTTTCGACCATGTGGGCATCGTCGTCAGCAAGATAGAGATTATCGTCGGCGTCGATAGTTATACCGTGAGGTCGGACAAACTCACCTGCACCCCAGGTTTCGAGAAAATTGCCATCCTTGTCGAAAACGATGACCGGGTGATCTCCGCGATTGAATACGTAAACGTTGTCCTGGGAATCGATTGCCACTGATGTAGCTTCTTTGAAGAACATCGGGTGGGGAAGTTTTGCCCAGTATGGCACTGGTTGGTAAACGGTTGAAGATGTGGCTGCGCTAACCATGATTTGTCCCTATCAGTAAATATGAAGTGAAAGTTGGTTGAGGGCTAGATGTTCGGGACCTTTCACACCCGTCGCCATTTGCGAAGACTGACCACTTCGCCAAGAGGTGGCTCGTCAAGTCCTGAATTTTCAGATCGAGAGAAATAGTTGGTCCAAGCGACTTCTGCAACGTATACCGATCCTTCTGAATCGGTCGAGACGCCATGCGGCGCTGTGAACTGATCAACTCCCTCTCCCGGGAGCGGACCACCTAGGTGCTGCAAAAACTCACCTTCTGGTGAAAGAACAGCAATCATTGCGCCCAGGTTCGGAACGCCTTGCTGAACCGGAGGCGGGATCATCTCCCCTACATACAGCGCTTTGTCATCGCCTTTGCCCTCGGTCACCGACATTGGGTGATGAATGTGAATTTGTTCAACGAACTCGCCATCAGTCGTGAATATTTGCAGTCTGAAGTTCTCGCGGTCGGCAACAATTACACGATCTGTGCCCATCAGACTGATGTTGTGCGGGAGACTGAACTGACCCTGATCGGTTCCCGGCTCTCCCCAGGATGTGATGTGCTTGCCTTCAGAATCAAACTTGTGAACGCGTGAGTTGCCGTATCCGTCAGAAACGAAAAGATCGCCACTTTCGGGGTGAATCGCAATATCTGTTGGTCGATTGAACATGCCCCCACTCTGCCATTCACATGGCTCGCCCTTGATTCCAAGTGTGAAGATCACTTCTCCATATTTGCTCAACTTCTGCACAAAGTGACCATCGTCGTCGACCAAGTACAAATTATCTTCAGCGTCGATTTCTATCCCATGCGGACGTACGAACATGCCGTGTCCCATGCCACGAAGGAAGTTGCCTTCTTTGTCAAATACGGCAATCGGTTCTGATCCACGGTTGAAGACGTACACGTTGTCTTTTGAATCAACGGCAACCGACGTGGCATCACCTTTAAAGGTCACACCCATGGGCAACTTCGCCCATCCGGCAACCGGTTCATATTTAGTCTGTGAAGTGCAAGTTGTCATTGTGATTTCAATTTAGGAATTAATGGGAATATGTCGAAGAGCGAGCTATTTGCCGCGTGATTCTTCGAGCCAGTCTTTCAGTTTTTCTGGTAGCCACTGAACGAGGTTGACACCTCGCTCGACGTCAGAAGTCATTTGCCTTCCTCGGGCATGAACAGCCGCAACAACAGATTCCATCGCTTCAACTACTTCAGGGTGATCTGGATGACCTGGATGACCCAACGACTGTGCGAGGTCTTGTGGGCCAAAAGTAATCAGATCAATGCCATTAACATTCAGAATGTCTTCGATCGTGTCTACAGCGTTTTTAGTCTCAATCTGAATCGCCACAGTTACCTCTCTGTTGAATGCCGCCATGTACTCGGCAGGAGTCATATCGTGCATTCCGTAGTCACGACCACGTGAGGTACCAAACGAACGTTCGCCCTCAGGACCGAATCGAGAAGCCATGGCAATTCGCTGCGCTTGCTCGGCGTTGTCGACGTGTGGACAGAGAATTCCCATAAGTCCACGGTCGAAGGCTCGCAATATCGTGTCGGTTTCTGTGTTTGGAATACGCGCCGTACAGGTCATGCCGTGCATATCGGCGACACGACACATCATTTCCGCCGATTCCCAGTCGAACACACCGTGTTCCATGTCGAGGTGTAGACCATCGAAACCTGCGTATCCTGCCCACTCGGCAATAGTTGGTTCAGGAAAAGTCAGGGTTAGGTTGTGAGCGATTGTACCGTTGTTGATTGCAGCCCTAATGTTGCTTTGTCTCAAATTATTCTCCAAGGGCGAAAAGAGTCGCCCGTCCCCGAGCCCGCTGAACACATTCTGGTGCTACCTTGACTCGCGCAATATCGATCTAGCGCCCCGTATAGATCCGAAACGCGGGCGGAGTATACAGCCAGAGTGACGCATTTCGAGAACGTTTCTTCCAGCCTCAAGGGCAAGTTGCGCATCGTGATACTGCAAAACGTCGAAAAAATTCGATGTCAATCATTTGGCTATCGGGTGATTAGATAGTGCAAACGCCATTCCTATCCGGGATTTATCGCGGCTACCCGATAGCGGTGGTGGTTTTTCTCTCGACGGGTCTTTCCGTTGGCATGGCGCAGTACGCTTTCGGCGAATTCTCTGGCCCTCTAAGACAGCAGTTCGGTTGGAGTCAGACTGAACTCAACCTGTCGCTAGTGTTCTCGTTTATCTCCGGCATTCTGGCGCCGTTCGTCGGTAACCTGAGCGACCGAATCGGGCTAAGACCGGTTATGTTCGGCTCGCTACTGTTGATCGCTATAGGATTCCTGCTCAGACCTTTCATTACCGAACTCTGGCACTGGTACCTGTTCAGCGCTATCGTCTACGCCGGATTCCCAGGTTCGACCGTGCTGCCTGCAGGAAAAATGGTCGGTCTTTGGTTCCCTCGCACCCGAGGACGGGTCATGGGTGCCGTTGTCGCGGGTAACAACTTCGGAGGAATAACAATGCCTCCACTGGCTGCGGCAGTAATTGCGGCTGTGAGTTGGGAGATGGCATACATCGTCTACGGAATCATCATGGCGATACTCGGTTTCGTCGCGCTGGTCGTGATTCTCGAAGACGAAGAGCAGGTCGAAGCCGAGATGAACCGAACCGGTCGTGCTGATCAAGCACACGTAGCGCGTGCAGCCGCGAAAGCCGGTCTCACCGTTCAACAGGCGCTTAGCAATCGTAATTTCTGGTTGATCCTCCTGGGATTGGTCGCAGCGACTTTCACTTATCAGGGAGTTTTGACTCAGCTTCGACAACACTTCGAAGAAAGCGGATTCGTACCTGCTATGGCGACCACAGCAGTTAGCGTGATTGCGGGAATGGGTATTGCATCGAAACTGGCGTTCGGGCACGCTAGCGAGAAGATCACGGCGCGAATTGCGACGATCATCTCTGTCGTGCTTCAAGCCGTCGGGGTGCTTTTCATTGCCCTGTCCGATTCGACCCCACTGCTATGGGTCGGGATCTTGATATTCGGAACGGGATTTGGCGGCCTTGGAGCGCTAATCGTTCTGGTAGTTCAAGAAGTTTTCGGAATGATGGAGTTTGGCGGCATAATCGGATTAATGCAGGTGGGGATGATCGCTTCCAGCGCGGGTGCACCGTTCATCGCTGGTCGAGTCCATGACGCCACAGGATCATTCGACGATTCGTTCCTAATCGTCTTCGCAATCTTTCTGGTCGGAATAGTTGCTCTGGCGGTTGCACGACCGGCCATCGAGGCTAGCGACAGGGAAGCGGAACCCGCTTCAACGACTCCCGCTGACTAACCCAAGAATGCTATTGCGCCAATTAGTGCGGCGAACAAACCCAGCGGTACGACTGACCTCGATATTGCTGGTTGAGTATTCGACCTAATCTAAGTTCAGATACTCATTCTTGTGTGTTGATTATTCAATTCAGCTGCCGTACCGATGTTGAATCTTCTTGTTAAGTTCATCATCGGTTCGACACACATACGTGTCGTGAGTGTCTGCAACCAACTCTCCGGAACGCGGGAACTTCGGGCGACAAAAAAGCCCCGACGAATCGCCGAGGCTTGTGATCTTCTACTTGTTTCGGTTTCGAGTATCTAAGATTCGAGTTCGTCCCAGATTGCCTTTGCGTAGCTGATCGACTTTTCATCCTGCGCCCACTGGTCACCTGCCCAGGCGCCTTCGATTGTCATATAACCGGAATATCCGGCTTTGTGCATGGCTGAAATGCCGTAGCGGTAATCGATTTCGCCGTCCGGCAGCGGGACACGAATGAACACCGATCGGTTGTTTTCTGCGTGATAGACAGTGTGCAGGTTCTTGCAGTGCCAGTACTTGGAAACCGGAGCCAGAGCGTCGATAGCCTTATCGAAATCTTCCTCGGGCACGTCGTAAGTCCAGAGAATGTTTCCAATGTCAGGATTTATTCCGAAATTCTCACGCTCGACGAGACCATGAAGCAAAAGTGCAGACCATGAATTATCGACTGGTGAGTTCTGGTGGACTTCCACAGTAATGTTTGTTCCAGCGTCTGATGCTTTATCGCACGCAGCCTGGAACACAGGTGCAAGGTCTTCGTAAACTCGCAGCATGCTATCGCGTGAAGCGTCCTGTGAAACCGGGTAGCCACTCGCAGCTCCGGGGTACGCCTCGGGGTGACGCGTCGGTGCACTCATAGCGCCGTTCACCACTTCTGCACCACTCCACGCAGCGTACTTAATAGCTTCGTTCAGACGTTCACGGTTACGGGGACCGTTTATAGCGTCGAGCAATGTCCCACCCGCGCGAACACATCCGATGTCCAAACCATGTCCATTGAATTTAGCCTTGAACTCTTTAACCTTCGCTTCTGATCCAAGCTGGGTCATTACTTCAAGACCTACCTCGATCGCGTCGAATCCAAGACTCTTGGTTTTCACCAGGAATTCATCGGTGTAATTATCGTGAGATAGGTTCCAGCTATCGACTGACTGTGGGTATAGAGCGAATCGGCGGTGGGCGTAACAAAATCTCATGTTGTGTATTTCCTGAATTGCGAGCAGAAAATTGTCCGCATAACATCAGCATTCGTGGCGATTTCAAAAGATCGGGCGGAGTCTACCACCGCTCCGGGTGTACTATCCGGTCGCAATTAAATGGCTAAGCCCCAGACTGAACGATTTTGCCACCCGGGAACATACCCGCGGGCAAACAGGAAACGAGAAGCATCCACAATGAAAATCACAGATCTACGTGTTTACCTGACCCGACCCGAGGGAAGCAACCGCTCGTGGCTTTTCGTTGAAATAGATACTGACGAAGGAATCACCGGAGTTGGCGAGTCAACCAACTCCGGTGGTGGAGGCGCGCTGGTCGTTGGTCGTGCATACGAAATGCTCAAAAACGACCTCGAAGGGCAAGACTTTTCAGAAGGAATGGTCGGACAAGACCCGGCGAATATTGACTCGATCTGGCACAAGATTTACCGCCGATTCGGCACCTTAGGTTCTCGAGGCTTTGGCACTACGGTCGCGAGCGGTATTGATATGGCGTTGTGGGACATAAAGGGCAAGGCTCTGGGTCGACCGGTATGGGATCTGCTCGGCGGAAAGATGCGCGACTCGGTCCCTGTCTACTCACATGTCGGCTCCATAAACGATATTGATTCTTGTGTTGCCGACGCTAACCGGCAAGTTGCGCTCGGTTACCAGGCGTTGAAACTAGATCCGTTCAGTCCGGAAATGGGTAAGCACCACCGACGCTATATCGATGGCAAGATTTCACCTGCTGGAGCTGAATACGCAGACGACCTAATGGGCGCTCTTCGCGATGCAGTTGGTCCCAACATTGAGCTAATGATCGATGCTCACGGCAATTTCGACGTTTCTACCGCGTCTGAACTGTGTAATCGCATGATGAAACACAATCTGACGTGGTTCGAAGAACCTCTTCAGCCGGAAAGTCTCGATGCTCATCGTCAACTGCGTCGAAACACCGATATCAACCTGTGCATCGGCGAGCGAAAATACACTCGATGGGACTTCGCACCGTACCTCCAGGAAGGGCTGGTGAACTACATCATGCCCGACATTTGCTGGACCGGCGGCATCTCGGAAATGAAACGGATCGCCATCCTTGCTGAGACCTACTACGTGCCGATCAGTCCTCACGATGCTTCCGGAGCGTTCAACGTAGTAACGGGTGCTCACGTTCTCATGAACGTGCCAAACATTTACCGGTTGGAGATGTCAGATCATTCGCTGAAAAACTATAATTCCGTTATCACCGAGCCTCTGGACATTCGAGATGGAAATTTGCATCTTCCAGACAAGCCCGGACTCGGATATGAACTTGATCACGACTTCATCGCTTCCCACCCTGACCCGGAATGGGAACGCCAGCACGCTCAGTAAGTGATCGAATCTGGAACAAACAGTAAAAGCCCATGCCAATTCCAACTCCGTCCGAAATCGTTTCATCTCGCTTGAACCGCCTCGATGCCCAACTCCTACAGGCGATCGATGGCTTAACCGAAGAAGAAGCGTCGAAATGGCCAACTGACACTGCCCCTTCCTGCAAATGGCATCTCTGGCACATGGGTCGATGGGCTGATTATGTTCAAGCACTTATCTCTCCAATCGTCGATGAAGAATCCCCAGAGCTATGGGAGTTTGCGGGTGTCGCTGAAGAATGGGGTTTCGATGGGATAGATCTAGGCATGTGGGGCGCGGGGTCTGGACTTGGAAATGAGACCGGAAAGTATCTGCCGTTGCCGAGTCTGGAGAATGTCAGGGGATATGCCGCTGAGGCTTTCGATCTTCTCGAAAAGCGGATTGCCAGACTTGACGGTGTGTCGTTCAATGCACCGTTTACTGACTGGCACGACAACGAAACGAACGTTGGCGACGCAATGGTCGGGTACATCGCTCACGCCAATCGCCACTTGGGCATGCTTGAAGCAATTAGCGGAATTTTTGGTAAAGACGGATCTGTAACCGTCTAGTAATCGAGTTCAAAACTAACCATCAACAAGAATTCAGAATTGCCTGACGATGTTTCATCGTTGGTTGAATACGCCATTTCAGCCCAATGATCTGAATGACAAAACTCCGTGAGAATTTCAAAAAGACCGAGCACCCCCGCAAGAGATACATACATTGGCTGAATCCGCTTCATGCGAAACTTCATCGCAGTCAAAAGCCGGAATGTCGGCGAAATCCAATACCCGCTACATCGTCACTGTTGCAGTAGCAACGTATTTTTTCTGGAGCTCGTTGTACCTATACGTCCCGGTATTGCCTCTACACGCTCGTGAACTCGGGGCATCCCTAGAAATGATCGGCTACGTGGTCGCCTCTTACGCAATTGGACAACTCTTGCTGCGGATTCCAATTGGTGTGGGTTCCGACATAATTGGCCGACGTCCGTTCGCAATTATGGCGTTGGTCCTGAGTGGGATAGGCGGGATTTGGCTAGCTATATCGCCCGACCCGTGGTCGCTCTTCGCAGCTCGGAGTCTCACAGGAGTAGCCGCCGCCGGTTGGGTAGCAATTAGCGTTCTCTTTGCCTCTTACTACCCGTCCGGCAGCACGAGCAAGGCGATGGCTGTGATCATGTCCGTCAACACCATCTCCCTTGTATCGAGTACGTTCATCGGCGGGCTCATGGCCGATTACATAGGAACGCTAAGTACTTTCTACATCGCTGCAGCAATTGCATTTGGAGGTGCGGCGTTGCTGGTCACCGCTCCAGAACCGAAGATGCCGAGCGGAGTTAAGTATTCGTACTCGACACTGCTGCGCGTACTGTCCAATCGAACACTGCTTCGGGTTTCAGTAATCGCAATCACATTGCAGTTTGTAACTTTTGCAGTGAACTTCGGATTTCTGCCTGTTCATTCGGAAAATCTTGGCGCATCGAAATCCGAAGTGGGATACATCACCACTGCAGGACTACTCGCAGCGGTAATAGGCACCTGGGCAGCGGCGTGGCTCACTGGTCGCTCAACCACGACAGTAACAATACTGATAGCTGCGATGGCGACTCTGCTCTCGCTGATCGTCATGACGATGACCACGGATTTGGTAACTCTCGGTGCCTTGCAAACGCTGAACGGATTCGGTCGAGGCCTGATGAACACCGTGCTCATCAGCCTCGCTCTGGCATCAGCACCGTCCGCCATCCGGGCAACGGCGATGGGTTCGTACCAGGCTCTCTACGCAATCGGAATGCTTATGGGGCCAGCGGTCTCTGGGCCCGTAGCTGATGCGTTTGGAATTGAGATGGTTTTCTGGGTATCAGCCGGCATTACCGTCTTCGGCGCATTGCTAGCCCTGACAAAGCCCCTCCCGAAACAGTAACTCGGGAATATGATTTAACGGTTCAAAAACAAATTAGGTACTTCAGGAGGGAACGATGGCATCGCAGGATATGCGGCTTGAACGAGATTCAATGGGCGAGTTGGAGGTTCCGGCAAACGCCTACTACGGCGGTAACACCCGTCGGGCCGAACTCAACTTCCCAATTAGCAACCTGCGATTGGGTCGATCATTCATCAAGGCCATCGGCCAGATCAAGCAGTCG
>DBTA01000063.1 GCA_002306815.1 Dehalococcoidia bacterium UBA1328
CTCGGCTAGCAACCAGGCGAAAGCTAACTCCAATACAGTCTTACCTCTTTCCTCCGCCCAAAGACTTAAACGATCTACAAGGTCGAGGTTGCGTGGAGTAATCCATCTTTCGCCCATCGCCTCTTGCAGAGCAAGCCTCGTACCCTTTGGTGCCGCACCGGATGTATTCACCTTTCCAGACAACATTCCAGCAGCCAATGGCAAATATGGAACCACGCTCAATCCTAGGTCTCGGCAGGCCGGTATCATTTCTGCTTCAGCGGCCCGCGTCATCATCGAATATGCGAACTGCGATGACGTCAATGAAACAAACCCGTTCTTGCGATTAGTCCACTCTGCATTCACCAGTCTCCAGGCTTCGAAATTACACCCGGCGGTGTAGCGAACCTTCCCATCCCGAACCAGGTCATCAAGCGCTCTAAGGGTCTCTTCGATCGGCATCCGAGTATCCGGACGATGGATCATGTACACATCGATATAGTCCGTCTGAAGTCGCTTCAAGCTGTCTTCCACCGACCGCATCACGAAAATACGTGAACCACCGAAGTTGTTCGGACCCTGTCGTCGCATCGAGCCGAACTTCGTGCCGATCAGCATATCCTCGCGTCGTCCTTTGAGAGCGTGCCCTATGTACTCTTCGGAAAGACCCTGCGCATACACGTTCGAAGTGTCGATGAAGTTGATGCCGTGATCGATTGCTGCGTGAACAATGGCCTCCGATTCGGGACGATCACGACGTCCAGGCTCGCCGAAGCTATTAGCGCCTAAACCAATCTCCGATACTTCCAGTCCTGTCTGCCCGAGATGTCTGTAATCCACGTGTGCCCTACATTCTTTGTTGCGTTCCGTGCCAGATAGGGAGATTATAGGCTCATCCTGAATTCATTTCAGGATCAAAAACGCAAGCGTCAGCAAAAAATGACCAAACACGACAAGCCCAACCTCGTATACATTTTTACCGACCAGCAGCGCGCCGACACTATGGCGGCCTACGGAAACAACTGGATCGACACACCCAACCTGAACCGACTCGCTGACTCCAGCTTTGTCTTCGAAAACGCATACGTCAGCGCCCCAATCTGCACGCCCTCGCGTTCCACTCAAATGACAGGTCTCTGGCCACACACGAATGGCTGCGTAAAGAACAACATCCCACTTTCCGAAAACGTACAAACCTTCGCAGAGTTCTTCCCAGACGACTATCACACCGCCTACTACGGCAAGTGGCATCTGGGCGACGAAGTGATCAAACGAAAAGGTTGGGACGAATGGCACTCTATAGAAGACCAGTACCGCATTTGGAACACCAAACCCGAGCACGACGAGGTGTTGAGCGACTACCACAAATGGCTCGTCAATCTGGGCTATGAACCTGATAAAGAATCACGCGGAAACAGGGTCTTCTCGCGCCCGTTTACCGCAAAGCTGTCGGCTGAGCACACAAAGGCAACTTACCTCGGAGATCAGGTAGCGGCATTCATCGATCGTGAAAAGCATGGTCCGTTCGCTATTTGCATTAACTTCCTCGAACCCCATCCGCCATACATGGGCCCAACTGATGATCTTTACGACCCTGCCGAAATCCCGCAGTCGCCGGTATTTATGGTCAACCCTCCTGAAGACGCTGCGGGTATGCACCGACTCATGGCGGAAGCGCAGCAATCTGTTGCATCATCCCAAGGCCCACATCAAACAGGTTCCGAGGTTCTTGGACGAGACATGCCACCCGAAGAATCCGCCGCTGAAGGCCCCGCTTCGAACACAGAACAGGAATACCGGCGAATACAGGCGAGCTATTATGGTCTTGTAACGCTAATGGACCGTGCCATTGGCAAGATCCTCGACGCAATTGACGAAGCCGGAATTACCGAAAATACGGTCGTTGTTTTCACCTCTGAGCATGGTGACCAAATGGGCGACCACAACATATTCCAGAAAATCGTGATGTACGAACAGTCTGTAAAAGTCCCTTGTCTCGTTCGAGTACCGTGGCTGGAAAACCAACCAGTCCCGGGTCGATATTCACACATCGACACAATCCCCACGCTCCTAGACCTGATGGGAATCGAGATACCTGGTCACCTGCAGGGGGATTCAAAAGCTGGTCGACTACGAGAAGGAAAATCTCTCGAAGACAATGACATTTTCCTCGACTGGAATGGTCGCAGTGTCGACCAACGATTCCCTCTAAGCGAACTTGAGCGAATGCGAGAGATTCCACATCGCTGCATCGTGACCGGCGATGGATGGAAACTCAATTTATCCGTTGGTGACCAGAGCGAACTGTACAACCTCAACGACGATCCCTATGAGCACACCAACCTGTACAACGATCCTGCGTATTCGGAAAAAGTTCTCGAACTAGCCCTCAAAATTCGCAACTGGCAAATCGAAACTGACGACACTGCTCTCATCCCCGACGTCTACCCAGGCACCGGCTACGTAACAGGCATGCGCTTATCACGCTAGCTCAATCGCCCTACCGTTTAAGGCCCTGACTACGAGATAGGCCAAAAATTCGGTATGCGCAGCTAATCAACCGCCATCTTGATGAAAACAAGTCCTGACTGACAACGAACGAAGCAGAGGGCAGTTCCGCAATTTAGCTACGGCAGGTTCAAATCAGTTGTGGGCGTCTCTGACCAGTCATCCTTCGACAACCCGTCGTAGTCGAACCGCACCACACCGTCCTTGATGGTCAGCTGGTTAATCAACCTACCCTCAGCCTGCATGATTCGGTAACCGGTCGGACCTGAGTCCGAAAGACCTGCTGAACGATCCACATACTCCAGAACCGTGACATCTGCCGGAGCACCCGGAGTTAACGTCCCAAGCTCACGATGATTAATCCACTTTGCAGGCTCCCAGGTCGATCGAGCAATTACCTCTGCAATAGGCATCCCCATAGCCAAGAATTTACTCATGACTTCTGTCATAGTCGCCCGCGAAGTATGCAAGCTGATCCTGTGCATATCAGTGGAAATCGTGTCAGGAGGAAATCCCTGATCCAGCGCAGGCTGAGCCATCGAGAACGAGAAACTGTTGTTCCCGTGCCCGACATCGAACTTGATGCCCCGCTCACGTGCATCAATGTAGTGCTGCTTAACCTTGCCATCGTTACCGATCATCGGCTTGCCGTAACCGAAACAGTGAGTCGTTCCATCACCCGGACCAAGCCGCTGCAACATATCCTCGAATGTTCGAGTGGGCTTGGAATTCTGGTCAACCAACACGAAAGTATCTGAAAGTCGAGCCGCCTCAACGCCACGATCAATCGACTCCCAGCCCTTACCCGAAAAGTGTGCAACCTTCACGCCGACAATGATGTCGGAACGCTGGCGAATCTTCTCAGCTGTAAGCTCGGCGTCCATATCGTTGATGTCTTGCTCTACATCGCCTTCCATGCCCTGTCCGACGATGTTCAGTAGTGCTAATACCCGCACCATAGATTTGCTTACAACATCCTTATTGAATTGATCGAACGTACGCCAACCCGAGCCACCGCAGTCCACCATCGTCGTCACGCCATACGGGAAGCACATCTCTTCCGGGAACATCGCTCCCGAAAAACCTGTGCAATGAGCGTGCATGTCAATAAGACCGGGGGTCACGTACATGCCTGAAGCATCGACCACGCGCCGACCGTTTGACTCCGGAATGTCTTTTTCAACACCGGCGACAACTCGTCCAGCAATCCCCACGTCCATTTGCTCATCAATGCCGTTCGCAGCATCAACTACATGGCCGCCTTTTATTAACAGGTCGTAAGAAGGCATTTAGGAAAGTCCTCGCAATACAAAAAGCCCTGAAAAAATATCTCGTACAACTAATCCTGTAGCTGTCGTAATCGTGGATCAGTGCGGTCACGAATCCAGTCACCGAGGAAGTTCATCGACATCACCGTGAGGAAAATACCCAGACCCGGAAAGAATGAAATCCACCACGCCTCATCTAGCGTGTCACGACCATCGCTAATCATCGCTCCCCATGAGGGCACCCTGGTAGGAATACCTACTCCTAGGAAGCTCAAAGACGCCGCCGTCAGGATCAGACCACCAACTCGCAATGAAGCAAGAACCATCAACAGGTTCGCTACTCCGGGCAAAATATGCCTGTACATGATCCGCAAATCCGAAGCCCCCGCGACTCGAGCTGCGTTCACGTAATCACGCGTTTTCAAAGTAAAAACTTCCGCGCGAATATTTCTCACGAACCCAACCCACGTCAGCATGATCAGCAAAATCATCATGATGATCACACCCTGCCCGACAGTAACTGCGACAACCAGTGCAATTAACAGGAAAGGCAACGCATTCCAAATATCGACGAACCTCGTCATCAGCTCGTCCAACAATCCGCCGTAATAACCTGTCATGATCCCGGCCCACGCACCGAGTATCGTGCCGCTAATCATAGATACAGCCGCTACGGAAAGTGAGACTCGCGTACCATACACAACCCGGCTGAACACATCTCGGCCGAATTTGTCGGCACCAAGCACGTGCCGATTCTCGATTCCACTGCCAACAGGATCTGACTCGTAATACTCGCTGTACCAGAACGGGCGCGCTAAGTTGCTGCGCAAGTTTTGATCATTAGGGTCGTGAGTCGCAATGAATGGAGCAAATATCGCCATAAACACCAGCATGGTTAATACCGCTACAGGAATTACAGGCCAACGACGAATGAAATTCCACGCCGCACCTGGAATACCAAGAAGAGATATTCCCGACTGCACATCAGAGTTATCCAGAATTTGAACTCGTCCGGTCATGAGTATCTAATCCTCGGGTCAACAATTGTGTATAAGAGGTCCGCAATAAGGCTCATAATCAAGAACAGGAACGTAAATATGAAAACCGTTCCCGTAATCACCATAAAGTCGTTCTGGTTCACTGCTTCAACCGCCACTCGCCCAACTCCTGGCCAGGCGAAAATTACTTCCACCAACACGGCCCCATCGAGGTAACCGGCAAGCAGTAACGTCGCAATAGTCAACGGTTGGATAAGAGCATTTCGAAGCGCATGTTTCCAAATAACAAACCTGTTTGAAACTCCCTTGGCCCGTGCAAGGGTTACATACTCGGAATCAAGCACTTCCAGCATTGCCGAGCGCGTAATGCGCATATACCCGGCCATTGGTCCCCAGCCGAGCACTAGAGTGGGCAGAATATAATGCTTAATCTGCTCGAAGAACGGCTCACCCTCTCCTCTACCAAACACCGGTAGCCAGCCGAGATAAACGGCGAAAATCCAAATGCCAACCAGGCCGATCCAGAACGCTGGTAGAGATTGACCAAACAGGGCGAATCCTCTAACAAAGTAGTCGACAACTGATCCTCGTTTTAACGCCGATAAAATACCTATTGGTATTCCCGTCGCCGTTCCAAAAATCCACGCGACTATAGCCAGTTGGAACGTTGCACCCCACTTTTCACCAACAATCTTGGTGACTGGTCGGCTCTGCTGAACACTGTCGCCCAGATCGCCCCTGAGCATGTTGCCGGCCCACGTCAAATACTGAACAACAAGGGGCTTATCGAGACCCCACTTCGCCTTGAGGGCCGCAAGAGTCTCCGGTGATACGAAATACCCGGGCTGGATGAATAGATTGATCGGGTCTTCCTTGGCATGTGCGAGACCAAACACAACCATTGACGCCGCAAACAATGAAATAACAGAGAAGATCAGGCGTCGAGCCAGGAAATTTTTCATCGATTAAGGATCCAGCTACCTCAAATAAATATTTACAGACAAAGGTGGAGTGCCGGAAGCTCTAGTACTCCGGCACTCCACCGTTATGTTCTCGAACTTTTAGTTACTTCAGAACGATGAATTCTGGGTGGTGCAATGCAGCTTCTCGAACGGAAAGCGGCATGTCCCACGAAGCAATCTTGTTCGGGTTCATGAGTGCAACGTTAGGTCGTGCAACCGTACCGATAACCGGCATCCAGTGTGCAAGGAACTCAACGTTTGCGTTTCGGAGCTCGTTACGCTTGGCAACGTCACCCTCTTCACTCATGGCATCGTAGAACTCACAGAGCTCTCGGATTTCGACAGCGATGTTGAAACCGCCACGTCCTCGTGAGCACTCAGAGTTACCCATGACTGGCCAGTCCCACGGAGCCTGAGGGCTCTCTGCACCAGCGGAGTGAATCCACGGAGCAGTCGCGGTTCGACCGATCAGGTTTGGCCTGTATGTCTGGTACTGGGCTTTCCAGTCCTGGACATCGATGCCGAGTTCTCGCCACATACCAGCAACGGCAGTACCGATTTCCTCGTCACCTCGACCAATTCGAATGAAGAACGGCATTTCGAAGCGAACACCATCAACTTCTGGGTATCCAGCTTCATCGAGCAGTGACTTAGCTTTTGCAACGTCGTAAGGCGTTGCCCACTTTTCCTGCCAGTTCGGGTTGTTGATGTCCGCACCATAAACGTAGTTCGGCCATGCGGCGCCCGCGAACAGTACTTCCGAGATCAACTCTCGGTCGATAGCCAAAGAAAGAGCTGTTCGAACAAGTCGAGCTCGCTCCATGTTGGTCATACCTTCTGGCGGGTTACCAAAGCTTTCTCGCTCCGGGTCACCAACCCATGGCAAAGAGTGTCGAACCGTGTAGTTCGTACCGAGGTCTTCACCAGTGACGTAGTGAGTTCGCTCCCAGTAGTTTCCTGAGAAGGAAATCGAGTGGAAGCTACCAGCACCAGCACCAATTACTTCGAATCCAGCCTTTTGAAGGCCTGTCATGTTTCGGAGTGCAACGTCAGAAACGTCAACCGAACCGGTCTTCAAAGCCGCTTCGGCAACAGCGTCGTCTGGTATAGCCCTGAGAACGTACGAATCGATAGATGGAGTCTGTCGGTGGTGGTTAGACACTGCCGAAAGTTCCAATACGTCGTCACGTGAGTAAGTTGCAATCTCGAATGGTCCGGTTCCGATGACGTTATCACGGACCCAGTCTTCACCTTCCTGATCGTATGCAGCCTTACTTGTAATGCTCAAACCTAGACCGGACTGACCAAGAATGAAGGTCGCCCATCGTGGATCAAACTTAGCAATCGGGAACTCGACCGTATACGTGTCGACTGCGACTACTTCGTTGTCACCGAGGAATGAAATCCAGTTAGAACCACCGTCAGTAGCTGACTCAGCGTTGAAACCGGGGTTACCCATGTTTACAGCCCATGCCACGTCAGCAGCGGTTAATTCACCGAATCCGCCATGGAACTGCACACCTTCCTTGAGCTTCACAGTGAGCTTAGAAAGGTCTGGCGCAAGGTCCCAGGACTCAGCAACCATTCCAACAGCATTTCCACCCTCGTCAGTCATAAACAGTTTTTCTGTAACTGACTGTGCGGTGAACATTCCACCGGAACTGTCGCCCGGTACACCTGAACCACGTAGCTCAAGACCACCACGTACTACAACCGTACCAGCGTCAGACTCTGGAGAAGGTGCCGTACCTACATCATCAGGAACTGCCGGGATTGGAAGACCGAAGAATGTTTCTTCTTCAGGTTCTTCTGTTGCAGCAACAACAACTGTCTGAACAACCGTGTCTTTCTGCACGATCACATCGCCTTTTTCCTTGACGATGACGGTTTCTACAATTGTGTCGCCTTTGACCTCTTGTATGATCACATCGCCTTTTTCCTTGACGATGACGGTTTCTACAACTGTGTCGCCTTTGACCTCTTTTTCGACGACAACCGTTTGGATTATCACCTCAGGATCAGAGGAACTACTACAGGCTGCTATTAGTGCAGCTGCCATAGCGGCCAAAGCCAAAAGCCCAACCGCTCGGAACAATCTTACTTGATTCATGTTCAACTCTCCAAAATAACGCAAAAAAAAATCGGAGACGAAAATCGCACACAATTCGTGTATTTCTGCAAACGCCCGCTTCCGAACTCGGAGACCATAAGTAAAATCTAAAGTGCTGTCAATCAAAACATATGTCTTATGGCCCCATGTTTTGGTGATTTTGGTATTACGAAATTGGTATATCTGAACGTGAATTTACGATTTTTCGAAATTCTTCGACCGGACTCAACAACCGGCATGAATCCTTATCCAAAGTTCTTCCCACAAGACGGGGCGTCAGTCAACGCTGTAGCCGCGTGGACGCCAACGAGATAATACCGGCAGCAATGTTCGAGACGAGCGCACCGCCGAATAACACTACTTGGGTTAACTGCTGACCAAGAATGTAGACGTCTGGGTGATCTATATAACCGTCACCAATGAAGTACGCCGAAACAGCCCCTATCATTCCGCCAATACCGGATAAAAACCAGATCAAAAACGCCCCGAGCTTGGATTCAAAAGAGTTGAACCAGGCAATCATTCCACCGGTCGACGCGGCAAAACCAAGAACAGCCATTCTTACCAGAAACGCGACATCGTCCCCTCCTGCTGGTGAGGGAACCACGATTCCGTTAACCACGTTGCCGGCAAAACCCGATACCAGTGCAATAGGTACACCCACAAGCAGCCGAATTACAAGCGCGCCAATCGAGCTGTTTACGTTATCGGACCGGTAACTAAAAACCTGATGATCTTGACTCATCTACCAACCGTCTGCAGTGCTGCGTTGATGTATCCGTAACAGTAAGCAAACCCAACCCTACGTGCATTGTCACCCGCCAACCCCGGCACGTGGTCTGGCATCAACATATATTCGTAATCGATCTCATCGTAAACCTGAATCGCCCTGAGCATGTCAATATCGCCTTCGTCTGGAAACACTTCAACGAAGTCCAGTAAGCCACCTTTAATGTTGCGGAAGTGAACGTTGAAAATCTTCTTTTGTTCGCCGAAATATCGAATGACATCGAAAATCTCTTCACCCGGACTTTCGAGCATTTCCGAAACGGTCCCCTGGCAGAAGTTAAGTCCGTGATAAGGACTCTCGTGCATCGAAACGAATTTTTTTAAACCATTAACGGTTCCCATAACACGTGCGACACCTCGGTACAAACGATCGCCAATGCCCGGGTCTTGCGGATGACATGCAATTTGAACCTTGTTCTCTTCAGCAACAGGAACAACTTTGCTTAGGAAGTAGTCAATACGCTCCCACATTTCATCCGCGTCCGCCGCTCCACCCTCGAATTCTCCTAGTGACTGATCCAACTTCGAATACTCGAAAGAAGAAAGCTGTGCACCACCGCGACCGTACCGCGGCTCCGTTCGCATGTGCCCGAGAATCGTGATGTTGTAACGCAACGCTCTAACGCCCGCTGACCCTGCCTCTTCTATCAGGTGACAAAGTAGGTCGATCTCCTCGTCCCGTTCTTTGCTCGGTCCAAGAAATACGTTCGTCACGTCGTTGTCGAACGCAGAACGAGAACCCAGCGGCATTAGAGACATGTCGAGCTTTATGCCATATCCGTCAAGCTTCTCCTGATGAGCAGCGAACGCCTGTCGATCCCAAGTTGTCCAATGCCCCGGTGGATCCGAAGAAATGTGGTTCACGCCAAGTTGACTGAGCACCTTCAACTCATCATCTGTAGCAGGCTGGCCCTGTGTTCCTAGATACATCAGAAATGTCCTTCTGTCTGTCGTTTACTAATTTGAAATCGTCGCACGCAAGTTCGCCTGTCGACGGTAACGAGTTTGAACATACAAATGCTCGTTGTAAGTTCCATCCTCATAGTTGCCATCACCTTCGCTACCTGGCGTCGAGGTGTTCCCCTTCGAAGGATTCGCAAGCGCAACATCCTCGTCAATATCGACACCTAAACCTGGCTTGTTGGGCACTTCAATGTGACCGTCTATGGTATCAATGTGAGGCAGCGTTACCTCATACCTAACCGGTACGTCGTCATGCACGCGCTCAAGAATTAGGGCATTTGGAATAGCAGCCAGAACGTGAATTGCGGCGTATTCGGCAATCGGACCAAGCGATCCGGAATGCGGGGCTACCGAAATATAGTGCGCCTCCGCCATTGCGGCGATCTTCATCATTTGACTAATTCCGCCTATACGACCCGTATCTGGCTGAACAACGTCGACTATTTCTTCTTCGATCAAACGTCGAACGCCCCAAATATGTGAGTGCCGCTCACCTGCCGCAATCGGAATATCGACATTGTCCTGTACTCTCTTCAAAGCTTCGACATTATCCGGTGGTACGGGGTCTTCGTAGAACAGCAAATTGAACTGTTCAAGCGACTTACCAACAATGATTGCGTCCTTGGCGTTGTACCAGGGAGGGCCATGCGCATCGACCATTAGGTCGACCTCATCACCAACAGCTTTTCGAATCGCCTCAACCTGGTCGGCTGTTCGATGCACCCCGCCGGTTTTTATCGCTGTGAGCCCTTGTTCCTTAAGTTCAAGTGCTCGTTCTGGCGTTTTAGCGTGACCATACGCTCGTATCCGATCTCTGACCTTACCACCCAGTAGGTTCCAAACCGGTGTGTTTAGAGCCTTGCCTTTGATGTCCCATAAGGCCATATCGATTGCATTCATCGCGCCCGACCCTGGCGTTCCGGTCATGCCATTGCCCATCGTAGAAACCAGCATTTTCTGCCAGATTCGTTCAATGTTCATCGGATCTTCGCCGACAACAATTGAGCGCAAATCCTCGATCGCAGTTTGGACAACCCGCGGCCATCCAGAGCCCTCTCCAATACCTACAATTCCTTCGTCGGTATACACCTTCACAAAACACCAGTTCCTCGTGCTCCAACTGGAAGTACCAGTGTTCGAAGCCGTACCGGCCATCATCAAAAAAGTCTTGATATCAACAATCTTCACAGAACCTGAACTCCCTAACTATTACCGACAGGTATTGCGACGGCTCGATGCCTCACGCGCAACAAACTAACACTAATCAGTGAAAAATGATGATGGTATCTGTATGAATTAGCGGGATTAGCCGACAACCACCAGCGCCGCACCAACGCTCTATCCCTCGGCGAGGAAGCAAGCAGCTTGCTGGTTCGGTGCGAGGGTCCGAAGTTCGGGTGTACCTTCCGAACACTGCAGCGTTGCAATTGGGCACCTTGTACAGAACGAACATCCCGTAGGTGGATACATTGGACTCGGTAAGTCACCTCGCAAAATTATTCTCTCTCGTGATCTCTCGTGAATAGGATTTGGGGTAGGAATCGCGGAAAGAAGCGCTTGCGTGTAGGGATGCAGTGGTCGTTCATAAAGATCTTTCGCGTCCGCAACCTCAACCACCTTGCCGAGGTACATAACGGCAACACGATGGCTAATGTGCCGCACCACGGAGAGATCGTGCGCAATAAACAGATAAGCGAGGTTGTACTGCTCCTGGAGGTCCTGTAACAGGTTCAGAATTTGTGCCTGAATCGATACGTCCAACGCCGAAACCGATTCGTCCATAATCAGCAACCTCGGTTTAGCCGCAATTGCACGCGCTACGCCCAGTCGTTGTCGCTGACCACCACTGAACTCGTTTGGAAATCGCTCTGCCATTGCGGGGCTCAAGCCCACTCTGATCAGCAAGTCTGCTACCTGCTTCCGGTAATCGGCTTTGTCAGTAGCGAGACCGTGCACTTTTAGCGGCTCACCGACAATGTCGCCAGCGCGCATTCTTGGATTCAGTGACCCATAAGGATCCTGGAAAACCATGCCCATTTTTCGTCGAACGGCGCGCATTGCACTATTCGACAAACCTACCAGTTCCTGACCTTCGAACTGAACACTACCTCCATCCGGTCTGTGGAGCTGAATCACAGCCTTCGCAGTAGTAGTCTTGCCACTTCCACTTTCGCCAACAAGGCCAAGAGTTTCGCCGGGGGAGATGTCGAACGAAACTCCATCTACAGCCTTAACCCGCGCCACTTCACGTTGAACCAGGAACCCACGCTTGATAGGAAAGTGAACGGTCAAATCTCGCACGCTCAGAAGCGGCATTTTACATTCGTCTCCGGCTATCCTAGATGCATCCTCAACGGATGTAGCAGGAGTCGATGTCATTCCCACGCAACTCCCACTGATTCTGTCACTTGTTGTGCCGCAAAGCAGGCAACCATTTGCCGTCTTTCAATTTGTTCCAAGGCCGGTTCGTAATCCTCGCACTCATCGACTCTCCACCTACATCTGGGTTGAAAAGCGCAGCCTTGCGGCAGATTCATCGGATCCGGGATTTCGCCCTCGATTGGATCGAGTCTCTCGGAAGCAGGCCGATCTAATCGCGGAACAGAATTCAAAAGTCCAACCGTGTAAGGGTGGCTTGGACGCATGTATACATGCTCGGCAGCACCCGACTCGCGAATCTTTCCGGCATACATCACATTAAGTCGATCGGCATATCTCGCGATGATCCCAAGATTGTGCGTGATGATCATTAGTGCCGTTCCGGTTTGTGAAGTCAGACTCTTCATCAGCTCCAGAATTTGCGCCTGAATCGTCACGTCCAAGGCTGTGGTCGCTTCGTCAGCAATCAACAACTTGGGCTCACAACTCAATGCGATAGCAATCATTACTCGTTGAAGCTGACCGCCACTCAGCTGATGTGGGTGGTCATTCAGTCGTCTCCGCGCATCCGGGATACCGACCATATCCAGCAATTCCACGGCGCGCTGTTCGGCAGCTGCTCCAGCTAATCCTAAATGGACACCAAGTGGCTCGATAATTTGCCGACCAATCGTCAAAACTGGGTTAAGCGACGACATCGGCTCCTGGAAAATCATTCCGATTCCGGCACCACGTATCGACTGCATTTCTTTATCGGAAAGTTTTAACAGATCGACGCCTTCGAACAGAATCTCGCCACTCTCGATCAAACCCGGCGGATTCGGCACAAGCCGCATGATCGAAAGCGCGCTCACACTCTTACCGCAGCCGCTCTCACCTACAATTCCAAGAGTCTCGCCATAATTTACATCGAACGACATACCGTTTACTGCGGCGAATTTGCCCTCGGACGTGTTGAACGAAGTGCGCAAATTTCGCACTTGCAACAGCGGAGCTGAGTTACTTGAAGAATTAGATGTCATCAAATTCATGGCTCTCTAGCGCTCCATCCTACATCCTGCCCCAACGCACAAAAGTGCCCTAAAACCCATTCCTACGCCACCAAACCACAACGACTTCCTATTGCTACTTCACGCTCTCTTTATTGAATGAGGCCAACAGTGCACTATAACTTTTTCATAAGGGTCTAGGATGTGGGTCCGCAACAACCCGCCACGCCCCATCACACTATCATCCTTAACTCAATCGAAGGCCACACAATCAATCCAACAAAACCCGTAAATAAACCCGGACCCAAAAATACCCGACAACAAACTCCCCAAACATCAGCCCCAAGAACGAATAATCGCTTATCCTAAATAGCC
>DBTA01000041.1 GCA_002306815.1 Dehalococcoidia bacterium UBA1328
CAGGCACGCCAGCAAACATCACGGCGCTGAACAGGTAGAACTGCCACAACTCAGTCATCATGGACCTGAGGACGAACCCCAGTGCAACTAGGAGAATCGACAACGCCATCGTCCAGCGAGCGCCGAATCGATCCATCATGTTTCCGACTACGGGCGACATGGCGCTTGTCAGTACACCGAAACTCAGTGCAATGTTCACCTGGGTTCGTGACCACCCAAACTCTTCCTCAAGAGGCTCGATAAAGAACCCGAACGTGAACTGAACCGTTCCCAGCACAGCTCCGATTGAGAGCGCTGAAACGGCAATGGCATACCAACCGCGGTAAACCCCGTTGGGCTGAGGATTATTTGCCGACGTTGTGATGTGCTGGCTCCGGCCTGTGTTCAATGGAGGGAAACGAAAAACTGCCATCGAGGCAAGGCGGGATATTACAGATAACCCGGTGGTCATGTGGGAAAACCGGTTCTACGATGCGATGTTTCGCCGGAGACTCCACTTGTGCGAATGATTTCTAGTGTTAATAAATGAGCAGCTTCCGTCATTCTTTTGGCTGTTATATGACACGCATGTGAAGTCAACTAGAAATCCCCAGTCAACGTCTTGCAAACCGAGCCGAACTCTTAACTCCACGACGTAACCGTTCGTGTTGAGATGTCGTCAGGTGACAACTAGCCAAGGATCAGGATTAATACTTGCCTTCAGCAATGGCAATTCCGGTTTCACCCGCCACCGAATACAAGAGATACGTCTTGTCATAGTCGCGGAGCAACGCTGGGTCCCTGAGCTGGTTTACCGCTTCGTGGACCAAACCGCGTTCTGATGGCTTTAGTGGTTCTTCAGCACCTTCCCATTGAAGTTCAGGTTTGAGGATATTCACTGGTTTAGAAGCTTCCCACTCGTCCCAGCTCTGGGTTAGCTCGATCGTCTAAAGTTTTATTCGCTCGGGAGAATCTCCAACATCGGTGAAATAAACCATTAACCCATCATCCCGTACCTCAACAGCTGAGTGGCGCATGTTTGGAGAGAAAAGCAACGGGCCTTTTTCGAATCCGGAAACACCATCTCTGGATCGATAAAAAACACCGGGCATACCGATAGCGTAGTGAAACCCGCCCCAACAGAACACGCGCCAGTAAGGATGACCCAGCGGCTCAGCTTTGGCGTTGAAGCTTATTCCGTCAGACGACAAAGCGACTCGACTGAACTGCGCTCCACCGGCTTCGCTTCGAGTGTTGGATCCGTGGAAGTACATAGGGATCAGGTTTGTTTCTTCATCGACATGGACATCTGGTGACCCTATATGCCCTTCGAAGTGCGATTGTTCGAGACTGATTGTCCCCTGGGTGTAAATTCGCCAGGGTCCAGCCGGCTCAGCGGCATAGGCAAGTCGAATATAACGACCATCGTGGTGAGCGAAGTATAGGTAGTACTTTCCAAGTGGATTGTTGATCCAGTCAGGCACTCGAATGGCTAATGGCCCGTTGTGGTTGTTACCCATCCGCTCGTCCATATCCGGACTCAGGATAGGGTTGCCCGGAAGGCGGCTTATTCGCGGTGAGAAAGAGATCGAGGTACTTTTTGCTGTGGGAGCGTTTTGCAAACCAATTTGGATCGCATCAAGAATACAAAATTAGCCTCAATACAAAATTAGCCTCCCGTCCAGATATTCTGAACGGGAGGCTGTTGTAATGTTCTTGGTGGAGACGGGGGAGAGTCGAACTCCCCGTCCAGAAAGGTTCCCGGTTTGACTTCTACGAGTGTAGCCGTCGGTGGGTATCTCGTCGCCACACTCGCCCCGTCGGCGTAGCAAATGCGGCGACCCAGCTAGTGGAGCCTTTGTTGTTCGTCACTAGCTACCCGAACAACGTAGCCCGGCATTTCATCTCTCGGTTCCCACCACGCCGGGCTGGCAGAGGGGCGAAAGTCACTGCGCTTTAGGCAGCGAGAGCGAATTCTCGTTCGCCGTTTATGTTTTTGCCGCTTTTTACGTGGTGCACGGCGCCACGACCCGCAATCGAGCGGTGATCTTCCTGTCGAAACCACGCGTCCCCAAGTACATTTATAAGTTTATCGCTTAGCTGAACGCTCGGGGAATGGTGATTTTTACTATTGAAGCGCGTTCTAGTGCATACGCTGGCGCATGGCAAGGTCGATTTCTCGTTTGGCGTCGCGTTCTTTGATTGTGTTTCGACGATCGACCTGGCGTTTACCTTTTCCAACTCCGATTAGAAGCTTGGCGACCCGGTTCTTGATGTAAACCTTGAGCGGAACGATGGTCTGACCGTTACGGTGTGCCTGATCTTCGAGATGCGCAAGCTGTTTTTTCTTTAGTAGAAGCTTTCGAGGGCGGTTGGGGTCGTGCTGACCATGGATGCCGGCCGGAGGGTAGTGCGGTATATGGGCGTTTTCGAGCCACGCTTCACCGTCTTTGATGTAGACGTAGCCTTCTGCGATGGTCATTCGTCCTTCTCGCGCTGACTTGATTTCCGAGCCAAGCAACGCCATTCCCGCTTCGATTGTTTCGCCAATGGCGTAGTCGTAGCGGGCGCGTCGGTTGGTTGCGATTGCGCGTTCTGAATCAGTTTTCACCATGGTTCTAGTTTATTGGGAAGGTAGCAATGATGTATCTAGCGGGAATCACGGGAATTGGGTAAGGCTGTAGCGGCGCGCACGCGTTCCGATGGCTGGTTGGTGTGGTGTGGTGTAGAGTCACGGCTGTTGCCGTCGTGAATTTATTTTTAAGATCTATTTTGGGGTAGGGAATTTTTAAGGCAGAGACGTTTGACCCCGATCCGTTCGATTAAGCTCTGGACAGGTTTTCATCAGGGAACATTGGGGAGATGTAGGTGGTTGAGATTTTGGATGAGGGTGTTTTTGTTGTATTTTTCGACTTGAGTATCGCTGCGTGATATAGGTATTTTTTCCTAAGCGTATTTGACCACCCTTCAGTTCCCTCCCTTGAATCGAGGAAGGATGGGTTTTGTACGGAATCGCGCGCGACGGGATTTGGAAGCGGGAGGTCTCGGCGGCTCATTCAGCGTGTACACAGTGCTGCCGCGGACGGCCGCGCGGTTATGGTGCTGGGGTGAGTTTTGACAGCTGGAAATCGAGTTGTTTTACAGCTGCGTCGATTTGTGGGTCGCCACCGGCAGCGGTTTGTGAGTTCAATCCAGACCCGGTTTCACGATCAAACTCCACGATTACATCGGGCTCAATGCCGACTTCTTCGATCACTCGACCGTTCGGGGTGAACCACCGACCGATGGTCAGGTAAACACCACCACCGTTTGAAAGCCCGCGAAGTAAATTCACACTTCCTTTGCCAAACGTGCTCGTGCCGATAACAACAGAACGACCGTGATCTTGCAGCGCACCTGTGAGTACTTCCGAGCCGCTGGCAGAGAAGTTGTCCACAAGTGTCACCATAGGAATATCCGGGTAATTGCCACCTTTGTTCACCTTCCAGTCTTTACGATCACCACGAGAATCAACCTCGTAGGTGACAAGACCATCGGTGAGGAATTCAGAGGCTACATCTACCGTGGATGAAAGCAGTCCACCCGGGTTGCCTCGTAGATCGAGAACGATTCCCTCTGCACCATCCTCCACGAGTTCACCGAGGCCTTTGCGCATTTCGTTGATGGTTTCGGCAGTGAACGTGTCGATTTTGACTCGACCGTAGTTGGTGTCAGAAATCATGTTGGTCGCGACGCTGATCTCGGGGATCTCGCCACGAACTATTGTTATGTCAACTGGGTCTAGGCTACCTACATGCTCAACGGTAAGAACGACCTCAGTGCCTTCTTCGCCTCGAATCTTGTTTACCGCTTCGATAACGCTCCATGCTAATGCGTCTTCGCCATCGACAGCGAGAATTCGATCTCCGGCTTTGATTCCAGCTTTTTCAGCCGGGGAGTCTGGTAATGGTTTCGTGATGATTACACCGTTTAGGTCTGGTGCAGCTTCAACCTGAGCGCCTATCCCGTAAAACTTTCCTTGAAATCCAGCCTGATCGATCTGGAATGTCGCAGGCGGAATGTATGCCGTGTAACGGTCATCAAGGGAATCGAGCATCCCGATCACGGCTGCCTCGGCGAGTGCAGCTGGGTCGATGTTGTCACGCACAACGTACTCGCGAAACAGGATCGAGTAAGCCTCCCAAACGATCTGGAGGCCGTCTGGGACGGCTGCAGGCTTGTCAGCTATAGGTTGAGGCGTCGGAGTGGCTATCGAGCCGTCTGAGAGGATGACCGGTCCTTGGTTGCGATATGCCTGAGATTCGTCGTCTGAGCTGCACGCAACGATAACGAACATCGTCATCGAAATGATGGCGAGGATCAGGACGACTCCTAATGAGCTTAGTCGGGTGAACGTGAGATTCATTTGAGATGGAAAATTTTCTTTTTGGGTGGTCGGTCGGATTCATGGTTCACTACGAACTTTCAAATCCTGAGAGATTGAGGATACGCCAGCGAATTGAAGACCGATGTAAGGTTCAACACGTATTTCGATGCAAGGAGAGCGTTAGTGCAGCGCAAATTTGAGTACCGGCACTACTGTTTTCATTTACATAACATTGATAGTGCGACGTCGTATATGTTCTTAATATGCCCTTCCCTGCATTAGTGAAAGGCGCGATTAAACCTGGTGGAGGCTGAGGCCTGGCGTGTTTTCTTCATATGGTTCCGAGAATTCAGCTCCTATTGCGTCTCGAAGTTCAGTCATTCCCCAACCCTGAGTCGCTGATGTCGTCACGACACGTGAGAACTCGGAAATATCGATTTCATCAAGCATGCATAGACTGAGTGGTTCGTACGCAGTACTTACAACAAGATCGAGCTTGTTGAGAACGAGCATTCGAGGCGTGTCCCCTAACCCCATATCCAATAGTTGATCAGAGACGACCTGTGCCTGTTCGATAGCGTAAGGACTCGAGATATCAACAACTTGTAACAACAGGTCCGCTTCCAGAGCTTCTTCAAGGGTAGCGCGGAATGCGGCAACGAGAATAGGCGGTAGTTTGTGGACGAATCCTACAGTGTCGCTAATCGTCGCCTGTGTGCCCGACGGAAGCCACATATTTCTCGTAGTCGTGTCGAGAGTCGAGAACAACTGGTTACGTTCGATCACTCCTGATCGCGTGATCCGATTGAATAGCGCCGACTTGCCCGCGTTTGTGTAACCAACCAGCGAAACGATCTTCGCCTCACCTCCGGTACGTTGCATCCTCTGCTGGTTGCGCTGAGATTGAACTCGCGAGATTTCTTTCTTAACCCGGGAGAGCTTGTGGCGAACGAGTCGACGGTCAGTTTCAATCTGAGTTTCACCAGGCCCCCTGGTTCCAACTCCACCCCCCAAACGCTCCAAGTGAGACCACTGCCCGGCGAGACGAGGAAGTAAATATTCGGTTTGAGCAAGATCGATCTGAAGTCGACCTTCTCGGGAACGTGCCCGCTGCGCAAACACGTCCAGAATCAACGCAGTTCGATCAATTACTTTTACACCCAGCTTATCTTCAAGAGTTCGCTGTTGGTTGGGCGAAAGTTCGTCATCGAAGATCACGGTGTCGATCTTCTTATGCTTAACCGAGTGTGCGAGCTGTTCGATCTTACCCTTGCCCAAATACGTAGGAGAAGGCCGGTTCATCGACTGAGTAAACCGCTCAACAGGGTTTGCCCCGGCGGCGCGCGCTAGCTCGGATAGCTCAGCGAGTGAGTCGTCCAGTGACCAGTAATCGCCCTGACTCCGAACGTTCACACCCACCAGTATTGCCCGTTCTCGAAACGGTCCAGTTGAGTATGTTCGTTTTTTTGCCATACGCGCGATTTGCGCTCCTGCTGGAGGATTATGCGTCGACTCGCAACTTGGTGAGCCGTCGAAGACCTTCGTCTATCTGATCATCCGGGATCGTCAGCGACAGTCTGATGTACCCCTCTCCACCAGGGCCGTAACCGTTTCCTGGTGTGACCACGACGTCCGCTTCGTCGAGAAGCTTCTGGGCGAACTCAGCTGAGGTGTATCCCTCTGGGATCGGAGTCCAGATGTAAAGTGCTCCTTTTGGAGCCTCAGCCGGTACGCCGATCTCGTTCAGAACTGAGACTACTTTGTCCCGGCGCTTTTTATATACCTCGTTATTGTTATCGAGCCACTCTGATGGAAGATCGAGCGCAGCCATACCCATTTCCTGGTTCGCTTGTGAAAGCCCGGAGTCGATGTTGGATTTCACGCGCATAAGAGCGTTGACCATGTCGGGGTTTCCAGCAGCAAATCCGACTCGCCAACCGGTCATGTTGGCTGTCTTCGATAATGAGTGGAACTCCATCGCAATGTCCATAGCGCCCTCAGCCTGCAGGACACTTGGAGCTACGTAACCGTCGTATGTCACTTCCGTGTACGCGGCATCGTGAAGGAGAGCAATATCGAACTCTTTGCAGTATTTGACTGCTTCATCGAAGAAGCTTAGTGGTGCGATCGCTCCGGTTGGGTTGTTCGGATAGTTAATCCAGAGTGTCTTTGCCTTCTTGGCAACATCGTTTGGGATGTCGGAGAAATCGATCAGATAGCCGTTTTTCTCTTTGAGAGTGACAAAGTGGGTCGTTCCACCTGCGAACATCGTGCCAATCTCGTACACCGGGTACGCAGGATCCGGGCTTATCGAGATATCGCCGGGATCAATGAAGCACAGAGCTGCGTGCGCGATTCCTTCTTTGGCACCGATCAGGTTGATGATTTCGGTCTCAGGATTCAACGACACGCCGAATCGATCGCTGTAGAACTTGGCGGCGCGTGCCCTGAATTCAGGAAGCCCTTCGCTCTCGGGGTATTTGTGGTTGGCAGGCTTTTTTGCTCCGGCGTAAAGAGCTTCAAGTACAGGCTCAGGCGTCGGCATGTCTGGGTCACCGATACCGAACGAAATAACGTCGATCCCCTGGTCTTTTTTCTTGGCGATCGCTCTCGAAATACCGACGAATAGATATGGGGGGAGGTTTTCGACGCGTTCAGCGAACTTCATTCGTAATTTTCCCTTTTTGGTTGACTTGATTCTTAGTTGAGTAGCGCGATGAGTTCAATCGTAAACCAGTTGCGACCCACGATGTGGGGGAATCCTGATCCGTCGCGGTCTTCTGCGTTGACGATGTGCTAATCCGGCCAGACGCCAGTGAATACCTCAACTGCAGGACCTTCGAGGAACGCTTCACCGGTTTCGTCCCAGGAGATACGCAGTACTCCGCCGTCCACAACGACATCGACTTCATCGTCAACAAGCCCATGTGCCCTCGCCGCGGAAGCGGAGGCTGTAGAACCTGTCCCCGAGGACATAGTTTCGCCTGCTCCTCGCTCGAAGATTCGTGCTCGGATTTTTGAACGATCAATGACGTTTACGATCTCGAAATTGATTCGATTTGGGAACAAGGGGTGATTCTCGACATGCGGACCTACTTCAACGAGTGGGAAATCTTCGACCGAATCGTCCATGACGACTACAGCGTGTGGGTTCCCGACAGCGAGGCACGTAACTTCGAGTTGACGTCCGTTGGCGTCGATCGGGTAACTCTTGACTATTTCGAGGTCGCCAGTTTGGGTGGTGTCGACCGGGATTTCAGACGGGACGAAGGTCGGGACGCCCATCGCTACTTTTGCGGCGACCATCTTGTCGGCTTCCATGGTTGGCCATACCGTTCGCACTCCCCCACCGGTTTGAACTGTGAGTCCATCCTCGGTTGGAACAGCGATTTTGCGGTCGATAACGAACTTGGCGAAGAGTCGAATACCGTTGCCGCTCATTTCAGCTTCAGAGCCATCGGGGTTGTAGACCCGCATTCGAATCTGTGCGACGTCAGAGTCCTGGACGAGCACGATTCCATCTGAACCCACGCCAAACGCAAGGCGACTCATTTCTTTCGAGAGTGCCCCCCAGTCGCGGTCAATTCCGCGTCCATCAATGGCGATGTAGTCGTTCCCTGCCCCATGCAATTTTACGAACTCGACGGACATTTCTTCTCCTGTAAAGCTCCTGATGAGCGGCTGAATCGACTAACGATTTTATGATTCAAAGTGGCAAACTGCCAATCTGAAAATGAGCAATATATTTAGCGTGTGAAATAGATAATTTCTAGATGGAATATTGCCATTTTATAGGTTTTCCAACCATCGGGATGCACTATCAATTATCGACCGAATTGCTTCGTTCTCGTCGTTTGTCATATCGAACCAGCTAATCCGCGGGTCATCTCGGCGGAACCAGTTGCCCTGCTGACGTATCAATCTGTTGGTCGCCACTGCTGTTTTTCGTACCGCCTCGTCGAAATCGTATTTGCCGTCGAGGTGGCCAATCATTTGTCTGTAACCGATGCCGCTCAAAGCCCTGCCATCGTCGGAGTATCCGGCTTCCCGAAGATTTACTACCTCGTCGAACCATCCGTTCGACTTCATTAGTTCAAGTCGATCCAATACACGCTGGTGAAGCACAGATCTTTCTACCGATAGGCCGATTACGCGCGCATCGTACGGAGACTCATCTGGTTTACTGCGCGTATCAAACGCCGACGATGCTCCCGATTTGATGCGCTCGATCGCCCGAATAACTCGTCTCGGGTTCTCGAGGTCGGTCTTTTCAGCTAGTTCCGGCGACAACTGAGTGAGTATCGACACCAGCGCCGATACGCCTTCGTCGGCAAGAGTGTTTTCAAGCTCGGTGCGAAGTTCCTGGTCAGGTTCGATTTCTGGAACCTTCCATCCCTCGAGCAGTGCCCAAACGTATTGACCCGAACCGCCAACGAGAATCGGCAGTTTGCCACGAGAAAAAATTTCGGTAATCGTTGCACGTGCCCGGTCGAGGAACTCGGAAAGGCTAAATGGCTCGTCCGGATCAAAAATGTCGATCAGATGATGCGTAATCCCGCGTCGCTCTGCCGAGTTGGGCTTTGCTGTCGCAACATCCATTCCGCGATAAAAAAGACGCGAATCAACGTTGATGATTTCACCGTCGAGCGAGTCAGCGAGTTCTACGGCTACCCGCGATTTTCCGGTGGCGGTGGAGCCAACCACAGCAATGAGTCGGTGTTTGGGATTCGAACTCATCTTGATCCGCCTAAAAGCGTTTGGTCAGCCGTTTGCTGCAGCAGCGATCAATTTAGAGAACTCGTCTGCTTTCAAGCTGGCACCACCGACCAGCGCGCCGTCAATGTCGGGCTGGTTGATAAGTTCGTCGATGTTGCCCGAATTGACACTACCGCCGTACAGCACCCGTACTGAATCAGCGTGATCGCCTGCCAGGTTTCGCACTACTTCGCGGCATACCTGTGTCATTTCCTGAGCTTGATCCGAAGTAGCCGCTTCGCCAGTGCCAATTGCCCAAACTGGTTCGTACGCGATGATTACCGATTCCCATGCGTCAAAACCTGCGAGGCTTTCTGTCAGCTGCTGGGTGACAAACTGCGCTGCATCGCCAGCTTGTCGCACATCGAGATCTTCACCAGTGCAAATAATTGGTGCGAACCCAGCGTTAGCCGCCGCTTTTGCCTTTTCCGCGATCTGTTCGGAAGATTCACCAAACAGTGATCGTCGTTCGGAGTGACCGACGATTATGTAGTCGACCACACCTACCAGCATCGAAGTGGAAATCTCACCGGTGTAGGCTCCGTCTTCCTGGGAACTGACATTCTGTGCTCCGACCTTGACGCTGGTCCCTTGCAGCAGCCGAGAGACTTCCGGGACAGAAATGAATGGAGGGCACACGATTTTATCGACACGAGAGACCGAATCGCTGTGCTCAAAAATCCCCTTGGCCAACGCAATTGCTGACTCCAGGTTTGTGTTCATCTTCCAGTTGCCGGCAATTACCGGAGTGCGTGTGGTCATTCTGTAAAAGCGCTCGATTTTCTAATAGTTTTTTGGCGAGATAATGATCGGTTGCTAACGGTCTAGTGCGTCCACACCGGGGAGAGTCTTACCTTCAAGGAACTCGAGACACGCCCCACCGCCTGTAGACACATGAGTGATCTGGTCGACAAGTCCAAGCGAGCCGACCACTTCAGCAGTAGAGCCCCCGCCAATGACGCTGGTCGCCTTCTTGTTCGCAGCGACCGCCTTTGCTACCGCTTCCGAACCATTTGCAAACGATTCCCATTCAAATACACCCATTGGACCATTCCATATAATCGTGTCGGCAATACCGAGAATGCGCGCGTATTCCTTGGCGGCTAGGGGTCCAATATCGAGAATCAGGCCATCCTCTGGGACGGATTCTGAATCGCAAGTTGTCGCCTCTGAATTCTCATCAAATTCAGGAGCGGTCACGACATCCGCTGGGAGAATAACTTGAGCTCCTGGTGATTCGAAAAGGCTCATTGCCGCTTGCGAATCTTCTGAAGAGACATCGGCTGCGCCACCCGAGCGTCCTTGCGCTGCGAGGAATGCCGCAACCATGCCGCCGCCAACTAGAATCGTGTCGACTCTGGTAGTTAGATGGCGTAACATCTGGATCTTGTCGGCTACTTTAGCGCCACCCACCACTGCCACTGTTGCCCCGCTGGAATTCTCAAGAGAATCTCCCAGCATTTTCAGTTCATTCTGCATCAGAAGCCCGGAGTACGAAGGTAGGAACTCCGCGATTCCCGCGGTAGAGGCATGAGCTCGATGGGCCGCGCCAAAGGCATCGTTCACATATAAGTCGGCAAGCGATGCCAGTTGTCGTGAGAACTCAGGATCGTTCGATTCCTCACCCGGATCGAAACGCAGGTTTTCGAGTAGAGCGACACCGGAGTCGTCAAGACCGGAAATCACTTCGTTTGGGACGTTGCCAGATGGTCCCCCCGTATCGACTACCGGAACTCCCATTAGTTCCGAAAGTCGCTGCCTTACCGGGGTGAGGCGCATATCTTCGACCACGCTGCCTTTGGGGCGTCCAAAATGCGACGCCACAACGAGTTTCGCACCGTTTTCACGCAAAAGATTCAACGTAGGGAGTGCTGCTCGAATACGAGAATCATCCGATATTTTTCCATCGCGCATCGGGACGTTGAAATCGACGCGAACAAAGACTGTTTTGCCGGATACATTTGCGTCTTTTACGGAACGGATGGTCATCAGAGAAGCTCGAGATTGTTATTCAGACTCGACGATGATTTTCGCAGCCGATAATAAGCTTTCATTGTCAGAATTGGACAGTCCAACCTGGTTGAGTGCGGTCTCCGCTTCGTTCATCAGCTCTGCAATCTTTGCTTCCGAAAATCTCCGACTCTCGGTCTCAGCGAGGATTCCTGTGACCTCGTCAACATCGGTCGGATCGAGAACTCGCTTCATGAAAATCTCTCCGAGTCGGCGGCGAGTGGTCGGAGATCCGTTTTCTATGGCGTGAGCTATCGCGATTGACTTCTTCTTGGATTGCAAACGACCGCGTTGCACTTCGGTTCGTTCGGTGCCATCGCTAGGCCACAAGGCCTTTAAGTCGATGTTTAGATTTTTGGCGGTGCCCAATGCACTACCAAAGCTATTCAACGCTTCAATCTGCTTCGCCGATGCTCCGGCCGCTATTCCACCCAGCTTCGCCGCCACCCCGAATAGTGATCCGTGATTTCTAGCAACGGCGACAATTTCGTTGACGCTGACAGCAGCCCGTTCCTGGTAGGTAATGTCGAGATAGTCACCCTCGCAAATTTCTAGCGTTGCGTTGTCGAGAGCTTCAAGCGCTTCAGAAATACTTGCCGGATCAGGAGATGCATCTCCCCTTTTCAACTGTTCAAATACAGAAACACGTGCCATCGCGTGTATTCCGTCACCAGCATTTATTGCCTGTGCTGGTCCCCATGACCACCAAATAGTCGGACGTTGATCTCGTTCCGTATTTGCGTTCTGCACATCCTCGTGAACAAGAAGGAAGTTGTGAAGCAGCTCGACGGCAACGGCGTATGGCATTGCATCTTCGAGACTTCCCCCAAAGGCAGAAGCTACGTTGAGCACAAGTTGACCATGTGTACGATCCTGCGGTGCAGATGCTTCGGGTTCTCCGTTCTGATCCACCCAACCAAGGTGATACGACATCATTTTGTAGAGCGGAAGATCACGTGAGTCGACGAACTGCTTCAAGGCAGTTTCGAACTGGTCGGTAATTTCAGATGTGAGACCGGGGAGGGTTCCCGTGAACGACAAACAAATACTCCGAAATCTAGATGATGAGTTGAATTGGTTTAGCGATCAAAAAAGTAGGCTGAACAAGGTTACCCGAGATGGGTTACCCGTTAACTATGTCGCCGACGATTTTGCGAAGAGACTTAGACGATATTGCACCGAGTCGAAGGACATTGACCGCTCCGCCGCTGGCGGGATCGTAAGAAACAACCGTGCTCGGCGCAGTGCTATCTCCACATGGAGCGTCGATTACCCCGTAGATTCGATCGTTGAAAAATTGCTCAACCGAGCCCGCATCTTTGATCGGGTCTCTTCCTGTCAAGTTGCAGCTGGTGCCGGTAATTGGAGTGCCCGCCTCTTCGATCAGTTTTACAGCTACTTCATTGTCGGGAACCCGCACGCCAACCGTCCCGGTTCGAGCTGTGACCACCTTAGGAACCGTCGGTGAAGCTGGAAGAACAATCGTGAGCGCACCTGGCCAGAATTCTTCAGCCAACTTTGCCAGAGGTCCGGGTAGGTCGGTCGCCAACTGCTCCACCATTGATGCGTCGTTTACTAACAGCGGGACGGGTGTGCCCGAGTTTCGACCTTTCACCTTGAAAACAGAGTCGACGGCATCGGCGTTTAGTCCGTCAGCACCCATGGCAAAGAACGTGTCGGTCGGGAACGCGATCAAGTCGCCGTTCTGAATTGAATTTGCCGCGTCGGCGATTCCCGGCGCGTGTGGTGAAATAAGCATTTGTCAATGATATCTAGAATTGGTCGATTCACCGATCAAAATTCCCTCTAATTAACCGTGACGTGACCGAGGGAGAGAGGTAGATTTAGCTCTTAGGCTAAGCGGACGAAAATTCCGAGTGTGTCGAAAGGCGCTTTTCGGTAGCAAAAAAGCTATTTGATTAGCCTGTTTTGTAGCAGCAACTTATGTTGCAGTACTTACGTCGCCGCAAACGGGGATCCGGGCTATGATTGAAAATCCAAGTTATGAATCGTCCAACCGAGTATCGACTTCCGATGACATCGAAGTTGGTACTTACTTGGAAATAGCTCAGGCGGATCGAATCTCGGGGAGTAAACCGCCAATTGACGATCGAATGAAAACGATCGTCATCATCGATTTCGGATCGCAGTATTCACGTCTGATCGCTCGTCGAATCCGAGAAGCCAATACCTACTGTGAGATTGTCGCCCATGACGCGGGCAGCGAGATTCTGGAAAGTCAGGATGTCATTGGTGTGATTTTTTCCGGTGGTCCCAACAGCGTCTACGAAGAAGGCGCTCCAATGGCACCGACGTGGGTTTACGACTCCGGAGTCCCGATTCTAGGTATTTGTTACGGAATGCAGCTGCTAGCTCACCAACTTGGTGGTGTTGTAGCCAGAGGAACCGAGCGTGAATACGGTCACGCTGTAGTTCATAAAGATGGGTCTGACAACGTTTTGTTCGAAGGACTCGATAACGAAGCTCCAGTGTGGATGAGTCACGGCGACCGGATCGAGGAGTTGCCGCCCGGATTCCGCTCGATGGCGTACACAGAAAACTCTCCTCTGGCCGTCATGGGCAATGAAGACGGTTCATATTTTGGTATTCAGTTCCACCCCGAAGTCGTTCACACTCCCCAGGGTTCGGAAATCCTAAAGAATTTCGTCTTCGGCGTGTGCAACGCGCCGGGAGACTGGACACCTGCGAACTTCGTCTCTGACGCAGTCGAGCGAATCAAAGAGCGGGTCGGCGATGGAAAGGTGATTTGTGCACTGTCAGGTGGTGTCGACTCAACAGTCGCCGCTGCGTTGATACACCGTGCAATTGGCGACCGTCTCACCTGCATATTCGTCGATAACGGTTTGATGCGCAAAGGTGAGGCAGAACGCGTACAAAACGTATTTGCGAGCCAACTCGGTGTGAACCTGATTTTTGTCGATGGAACCGAGCGATTCCTAAGCGCACTTGAAGGCGTCACTGATCCCGAAGTAAAGCGCAAGAATATCGGTAGAGAGTTCATCAGCATATTCGAGGAAGTGGCCAACGAAATTGGTGAGGTCGACTACCTCGCCCAGGGCACACTCTACCCTGACGTGATTGAAAGTGTCAGTGCCGATTCGAAGGCATCTCACAAGATCAAGACTCACCACAACGTGGGTGGACTTCCCGAGCGGATGGATCTTAAGTTGGTCGAGCCGCTTCGTTACATGTTCAAGGATGAAGTTCGACTTGCCGGAACAGAGCTCGGACTTTCACAACAGAGCGTGAACCGACAGCCGTTCCCGGGTCCCGGTCTAGCGATACGAATAATGGGCGAAGTCACGTATGAGAAGCTTGAGATTCTTCGAGAAGTTGACTGGATCGTCATTGACGAAATCAAGAACGATCATCTTTATGACAAGCTTTGGCAGTCGTTTGCTGTTCTCACCAACACGCAAACCGTTGGCGTTATGGGCGATCAAAGGACTTACCAGTACGTCGTCTCCATTCGCGCAGTCACGAGTGCAGATGCAATGACTGCTGACTGGGCACGTCTGCCCTACGACACCCTCGCTCGCATATCGAATCGTATTGTGAACGAGGTCGATGAGGTGAACAGAGTAGTTCTGGACATCACCAGCAAACCACCAGGGACCATCGAGTGGGAGTAGTTCGCCGAGGTACGCAACTGATTCGATACCTGTTCCCATCTTTGAGATAACCGCGGAGAAATCTCCTTGAAAGTACTTCTGGTCGGCTCTGGAGGGCGTGAGCACGCTATGGCGTGGAGGCTTGCGCAGAGTTCGAAATTAACCGAACTTCTGATAGCACCAGGCAACGCTGGAACCGCTGAAGTAGGCACAAATGTGCCAATCGGCGTTGATGACCATGAAGATCTGGTTAACTTCGCACTTGATCACGAGGTTGATCTGGTGGTCGTTGCGCCTGACCAACCAATAGTTGATGGTCTATGCGACAAACTGCGTGCTGCCGCCATTACGACTTTCGGTCCATCAGCCAATGCTGCTCGAATCGAAGGGTCGAAAATTTGGTCTAATGACCTCATGACGAAGTACGACATCCCAACTGCTGAATCCGAAGCTTTCAGTGATTCCGGTGCTGCAATGGAGTTTGGGCATTCTTGGTCAGAAGGATCGCTGGTGGTCAAGGCCGATGGTCTCGCTGCCGGCAAAGGCGTCATGCTGCCAGACACATACGAAGAACTGGACGCCGCTATAACCGGAATGCTTGATGACAGAACATTTGGAGAATCATCATCAAGTATTCTCCTCGCCGAGCGTATGCAAGGACCAGAAGCCAGCGTGTTTGCGTTTGTAGATGGTGAGCACGTTTCGGCTGAAATTGCGACGTGCGACTACAAGCGGATTGGTGATGACGATACCGGACTCAACACTGGTGGTATGGGGGCGTATGGGCCTCCTGAATTCTGGACTGCGGATATAGCGCGAGAAGTGCGCGAGACGATCCTTCAACCTGTGGCGAGAGCACTTGTCGCCGAAGATAGTTCGTTCTCGGGGGTTCTTTACGCAGGGTTGATGATCACAGAGTCAGGACCCAAAGTGGTTGAATTCAACTGTCGTCCGGGTGATCCAGAAACCCAGATATTAATGCCGATGCTGGAGACTGAGTTCCTCGATTTATGTCTCGCTGTTGCAGAGAACCGACTTAGTGATATTGACGTGATTTGGTCTGATCAACCCCACGTATTCGTTGTTGCTGTTTCAGACGGCTATCCAGGCTCTTACTCAACAGGATTCGAAATCTCCGGAATCAATGAAGCTTCGAGTAGCGGTGTTGTCTTCCACGCCGGTACGACTATGAATTCTGAAGATGAACTAATTACTTCAGGTGGTCGAGTCCTTGGTGTCTCCAGCACAGGGACGACTATTCGAGAAGCCCGTAAAGCTGCGTACTACGGAATCTCAAAGATTGATTACGAAGGAATAAAGTACCGCAGCGACATCGCAGAGCGGGCGGTTCAGGACTGAATTTGAGCAAAGTAAGCGTCGTGTTCGATTTTGACAGTTCACTTGCCACCACGTTTGTTGGCGGTCTGATGTTCCGCGGTCACGTGCGCGAAACCGATCTGGAGATCGCACGGGAAAGATTCGTCAGTGGTGTGACCAGTCTGAGGGAGTACCAGGAAGAAGTATTCGATCAGGTGGACGAGACGCCAGCTCAGATGTCAGCCAGAGCGGCTACCGAAGGGAATGTGAGGGAGTACGCCTCTGACGTATGTGAGGCAATCTGGAGCACAGGCGGCCAGGTGGCAGTCGCTTCAGCCGGGCTTAACTTCTATATCCAACCGATCTTAGACAAGGCGGGGCTTAGCAGAATAAACGTACACAGCGGTGAGGTAGTTTCTCCGCCAACGGAGATGCCTCCTTTTCGATACGATTACCCTTTTGGCAATTCGTCGTGCCGAGGTGATTGGGTCACCTGCAAATGCAACGTGATCAACGAACTAAAAACCTCGGATCAAGAAAGCGAAGTGATATTCGTTGGCGATGGCACTGACGCAGACAGATGTGCTTCAAGTAACGCTGCTGACAAAATATTCGCACTGGGTCGACTGTTCGATTACTGCAACGAAAACGGGATACCTGCAACGGAATTCCGCGATGATTTCAAACCTTTACTTAGCTACGTCCTAGAAAAGACGTCGGCAAACGGAGCTCAATAGGAAAGTGATTCCCCGATATTCTCGATCCGAGATGAGTGCCATTTGGTCGGAAGAAAACGCGTTCGACCTCTGGCTTAAGGTTGAAATTGCCGCCTCGCAGGCGTGGTGCGACGAGGGTGTTGTTCCCGAGTCGGACATGGAAAAGATTCGTGGTGTTAAGTTTGATCGCGCCGCTTATGACAGATGGTTCGATGAAACAAAACACGACATCGTTTCGTTCACTCGCTCCCTAGGTGAAAGCCTTGGTGACGAGAGCCGTTGGGTGCATCACGGTCTTACTTCAAACGATGTGAAAGACACAGCTCTCAGCATGCAACTCGCACAATCCTGCGATTTGCTTGATCGTGGTCTAGTCGAATTGTTGAATGCAATTCGAGTGCGAGCTATCGAACACAAAAACACGCCATGTATCGGTCGTTCTCACGGAATCCACGCTGAGCCGATGAGTTTCGGTATGAAGCTGGCACTGTGGTTTTCCGAAATGAAAAGGAACAGAGATCGACTACTGGCAGCTCGAAAACGGGTTGCTGTGGGAATGCTTTCGGGTCCTGTTGGAACGTTCGCGTCTGTTCCACCTCAGATAGAAGAATCGGTTTGTCGACAGCTTGATCTTTCACCTGCCGAAGTTTCCAACCAGATAATTCAGCGAGATCGACACGCCGAGTACGTGCAGGTCTTGTCGCTCATAGCTGCAACGCTCGACAAAATGGGAACCGAGATACGGGGACTTCAGCGCACTGAAGTTCGAGAAGTAGAAGAACCGTTTGGCAAGCCCGGATATGTCACCAAAGGTTCTTCCTCGATGCCACACAAGCGTAACCCGGAGCTGTCAGAGCGTATTTGCGGACTAGCCCGACTAATTAGAGGTCACTCGATCACTGCTCTTGAGAATGTCGCCCTCTGGCACGAGCGTGATATCTCGCACTCATCAGCCGAAAGAATGATTCTGCCGGACGCCTCGCTTGGACTCGATTACATCATGAGTCTGATGACCGGGATCATTGCCGATATGGTCGTCCACGAAGATCGAATGATGGTGAATCTTGAAGTAACGAGAGGACTCGTGTTCTCTCCGCGTGTCATGTTGCTACTCGTTGAACACGGTGTAGATCGTGATGCAGCCTACGACGCGGTACAGCGCAACTCGATGAGGTCCTGGGACGAAGAACTTGATTTCAGAGAGCTGATCAAGACTGATCCCGTGGTGGCAGAAAAGGTCTCTGCTGACGCTCTGGACGATCTTTTCGACTATGGCTTCTACCTCGGACATGTAGACAGGATCTATGATCGAGTAGGAATCTCGGAGGCAGCGATCGTCTGACGAGGAACCTGAAACCTTCACAACGCTGATCAGGTCTCCAGGGTCATTCTGCTACCGAGATCGGAGCGATTGAGGATAGGGAAATTTCCCGCCGATGCTCGAAAAGTGATTCCCTGCAACATGATTTGACGGGAACGGTCGAAACCTAGAAAACAGTCAGACCGTTGATGCTGTACGAGAGAGATAAGAAAACAAATGACAGATACCTTCAGGCTTACCGGCGACTGTCGGGCGAGTCACTGGTACTGTAGATAGCTGGAAATAATTACTGGCACACGAAACTACGTGTGACTCACGGAATCGAATGGCAGAATCAAAGCGTAAAGCAACCACCCGCCCTGTAAGCCGACGAGGCATGACTAAGGGTCAGATTCGAGAAGAGCGACGAATTCGTAGCCGTGCAAGGTCTCGGCGCAAACGAACGTTGATTGGATTCGCAGGTCTTCTGTTTGCGATAGTTTTCATCGCTGCTCTGATCGTTCCACAGAACGTTCCTTCGAACAACATTCAGGGTATTAATACTGGTGGACACATCGCACTGGACCCGGACGATGGTCGCGACCACATTGAGAACAACGTAGATCTCGGCGGACCATACTCCGTCGTCCCTGCTACCTCCGGCCCTCATTGGTTTGGTCCGAACACTGGGGCAGGTGTGCCGGCTCCGGCTAGATGGGGACGCTACACGGAAGTTCTCCCGGATGAGGTTTTGATCCACAATCTAGAACACGGCGGTATCGGCTTCCACTACGACTGTGAAGACGGTTGCCCGGAAATCGTGAAGGCCTTGGACGACCTAATCCCGCGAAATCCATCGATGTACATTATGTCGCCCTACCCTGGCATGCCCGGCAAAATCGCTATCACCGCATGGCGACACCACCTGTACCTCGAAGAAGTGGATGCAGAGCAGATCCGACGATTCATTGAGGAATACCAGAACCGAGCACCTGAGAGCGTTCCAGGTAACTCCTTCTAAAAATCCGATCTCGGTCAGTACTAGAAAACCGATAGACAGCACAAACGCCAGAAAGCCACTAATGTTTCTCGCAAAGGTTCAAGTTTCGCTAAAACCGACGGTCAACGACCCTCAGGGCATAACGATCGCGCGAGCACTCGATCGCCTGGGGTTCGACTCGGTTGATTCACTACGAGCAGGAAAGTACTTCGAAGTGAAGATCAACGGCGATGATCAGTCGGCCGCTGAGGCTGACGTGAAGTTGATGTGCGAGAAGCTGTTGGCGAATCCGGTTATCGAGACGTATTCGTTCGAGCTCGAAACTATTTAGAGGTTTTCACCGAGGCGAGAACTTCCGCTGAGCTCTGACCTACTTCGTCAGAGTGCCCTTGGTGCTCGGAATGCCCTCAGGGTTTCGCTCGTCAATACGTGACGCATCCCGAAGAGCGCGTGCGAATGCCTTGAACGCCGATTCGATCACGTGGTGCTCGTTCTGTCCCGACAGGACTCGTATGTGCAAGCAGAAGCGACCTTCTATCGCCATTGCCTCGAAGAAGTGGCGTGCGAGATCCGAAGGGAACTCGCCGACGTTGTTGTCGCTTCCCATATTCACGACCGCGTAGCCACGACCCGAAAGATCGAGAACGGCGTGTGTGAGCGCTTCGTCCAAGGGGCAAGTGCGGTCCGCCATTCGGACGATACCTTTGCGATCCCCAAGTGCCTGGTCGATGGCTCGGCCAAGAACAATCGCCGTATCTTCAACGGTGTGATGTGATCCGGTTTCAAGATCGCCGTCGGCCTCGACCTTGAGGTCGATGAGACCGTGTCGGGCGATCTGGTGCAGCATGTGCTTCAAGAAGCCAACAGGGGTATCGACTTCAACCTGACCGGTACCATCGAGATTGACGGTTACGGCTATTTTTGATTCACCGGTCTCGCGGACGATGGTCGCGACGCGAGCTTCTGATTCGGACATGCCTTTACCTTTTGACTTCAGGAAGTTCCACCGAGTCTATCGGCGCTTCATATGATGCTAACCGTCGAGGGTGTTACTAAACAACGCTTCTGAGAGCGTCGATTACCCGGACTGTCTGTTCAGGTGTACCTGCACTGATCCGCAAAGCATTGTGCAACACTGGTTGCGAGAAACGTCGGACGAAGATGCCGTGCTGGGCTAGTCCGACGTACGCTTCTTCCGCTGTTCTTCGATCGAACTTCACCAGTAAGAAGTTGCCCATGGATGGGTAGTACGAAACGCCTTCGAGTTCATCCAACTCCTGTTCAAGTCTCTGTCGTTCACTCACGAGACTTTTTGCGCGCCCTAAGAGTTCATCTTTGTGCTCAAGCGCAGCTAGAACGGCGGCTTCTCCCGCAATGTTGATGTTGTACGGCTGCTTGATGTCGAGAAGGTGTTGAATCAGATTCTCCGAAGCTATGGCATATCCGACACGCAGACCAGCAATACCTGCCCACTTGCTGAACGAACGGAGAATAACGAGATTCTCGTACTCTTCCAGCAACGGGCACAACGTGCTACCAGAGAACTCGTAATAGGTCTCGTCGACACACACGACAATACCGGTATCGAGCAACGCTCGTGCGTTAGATTCGGTGAGGAGGTTTCCCGTTGGGTTATTTGGAGACGCCAGAAACACGATACGCGCTGTATCGTCGATTTCCTTGCTCATTGCCGGAATATCGATGTCGAAGGTTTCTGTGCGATCTACCGAAACAATCTTGGCGTCTGCCTGGCGAGCCGAAAACGCATACATCCCAAACGTCGGTTCGCAGTCGATCACTTTCTGATCTGGATCGACGAACAACCGCATTAGCAGGTCGATAATCTCATCACCACCGGCTCCGGCAATGATTCGTTCGAATGGTTGCCCGGTGTATTCGCTCAGAGCCGCTCGCAATTTGCGCTGCTGCGTGTCGGGGTAAAGATGCAGCTCGAGGTTTGTAAGCGACTCTGCGATTGCATCCAGTGGGCCGTAAGGATTCTCGTTGGCGTTCAGGCGGATAACGTCTTCGGGTTCGATCCCCGCTTTTCGTGCAAGTTCAGCCGATGGATCGACACCGTGATACGTAGCAATCTTGGCCATGTGCGGCCGCATGAGCTTTTCGAGTTGTGACATGTGAGATAGTTTGTCGTAGTGCTAGCTTATTCGCCAGCCTTTTTATTCGCCGATTATGCGCCGTCGTCGATATTCAGACGCCGCCGCGTGACCATGGAGCCCTTCAAGCTTGGCAAGAAGTTCAGCGTCTTTCGAGAGAGTGAGGAACGTGTCATCATCGAACGTTAGAACCGGCGTAACGCGAACGAAATCTCGTACGGACAACGCGGAAGAGAATCGAGCGGTACCTGCCGTCGGCATAACGTGTGACGGTCCTGCTACATAGTCAGCCATCACCTCGGCGGACCATTCACCGACAAACAGTCCACCGGCATTCGTGACCGAGTCGACCAGGTCTTCGGCATCTTCGGTGAGGATGCACAGGTGTTCGGGGGCTGCCGCGTTGGCTACATCGACAGCTTCGGCGGTGTTGTCCACGACTACCGCGACACCTCGGTTGTTGAATGCCGCACTCGCTGTATTACCTCTTGGTAGCTCGGCGAGTTGTCTATCGATTTCTTCTTCAATTTTATCGACTATTTCTTCCGAGACAGCGACAAGTATCGGCATTGCGATTACATCGTGCTCAGCCTGTGCGATCAGATCGGATGCGGTGAAACGCGGATCAGCCGATTCGTCAGCAATAACCAGAGTTTCGGTCGGTCCGTATAAGCCGTCGATTCCCACGTTACCGTATACGAGTTTTTTCGCAGCAGTCACCCAGGCACTTCCAGGACCACAAATAAGATCAACCGCCGGAACAGTTTCAGTTCCGTACGCGAGCGCGGCTATGGCTTGTGCACCACCGAGCTTGAACACTCGAGATGCGCCGGCAATCTTTGCAGCCGCTAGAACGGCAGGATGAGGCATAGAGTCGCCCGGCGATGGGGTTACAACAACTAGTTCTTCGACCCCAGCAACCTGAGCCGGTACAACTGTCATGATGACCGTCGATGCCAGCGGTGCTGTACCACCAGGAACGTAAGCGGCAATCGACTTCAGAGGTGTTACTCGTTCACCAAATTTTCCAGTGCCGTCAGTCCAACTCTTCGGGAGTCCTCGCTTCTGAAAGTTGCGAACACGATCCGCGGCGAGCTCAAAGGCTTTTACCGACGCTGGATCGAGATTATCGAGAGCATCGTCAATTACTGATTGCGGTACTTCGAATAGCTCGGGTGTAGATCCGTCTAAGGCGGTGTTGATCCTGTGGATCCCGGCATCACCTTCAGATCGAACAATTTCAATTACGCGTGCAGCGAAGGCGTCCGGGGTCAGTTCTTCATCGAACAAACCTCGACCATCGGAAAGCACGGTGTCAATTGATAGGTTTCGCTCGCGCTTGAAGTAGTCAATACCCGCCGCGGCGCCAATAACTTTCTTCAACGCTAGCCGTCCGACTCTATGAAAGGTTGCAGGTTCTCGACCAGTCGGTCATACGACTCACAGCTTTCCCTGTAGATGTACTGGACATCGTTTGCCGCAATGCCGATACCACCCAGTCCACGGAAGTGGCTCACAACGTCGGGTAGATCAGATTTCTTCACCAGAACCTGAACGGTGTACCAGTTGCTTCGTTTGCCGGTGTGAACCGCAGAGATTGTTGGACCATTAAGTCCACCGAGCTCGGGACGTTTCATCACCTGGCGAGCAATTTCCTCTTCAGATTCGCCTTGAATATCACCAGTTACGCGTTGATATTTGCTCGCCCGCTCGCTGGCTTCGATCTTTTCAAGGATTTGGCGCGTCAAATCGAGCTTTTCAGGGTAGTTTGCCAACGCCCTGCCGTTTCCGACGATCACCGACTGTGATTCGATGACAGTACCGTCTATAAGAACACGTAATCCATTTTCACGAAGCGTTGTTCCGGTCGCGGTAATGTCGGCAATGATGTCGGCGTAACCCATGACAGGTGCAGCTTCGAGACCACCCGACACGTGAACCATCGAAACATAGTTCACGCCGTTCTGATTCAGGAAACGCTTTACGAGCCGGGCGTACTTGCTTGCAATACGTAGATCACGACCCTTGGCTCTGAACTCGAGAGCTACGTCAGCGAGATCCGCCATGGTCGTTACGTCCAGCCAAGAATCCGGGACAGCGATCACAAGTTTTGAGCCGCCGAACCCAAGTCCGTCGTGGATCAGGACAGTATCGCCCTGCTCTAATCGGGATTCGTAATACCGATCAAGTCCGACCACACCAAGGTCGGCACTGCCGCCGTCGATTTCTATAGTGATATCCGATTGCCTCTGATACAGCACGTCAACGCCGGGAAGAGAAGGAATGTCTGCTGTGTAACGGCGCGAGTTGGCGCGTCGCACACCAAGACCGCAGTCAGAAAGAAGATTTGCTGTTCCTTCGTAAAGTGCACCAGTTGATGGGAGTGCGAGACGCAGATTAGTCATTACTTGGTGTCTCCCACTTCATTGAAGTTGATGGCTGCTCGTTTGCCCTGACCGCGGAGTAAACGTGCCTTGGCGACTGCATCCCGGATCGATCCTTCCGTGCTCGGAGAGATCGTTTCAGGAGATTCAGTTGTCGCTGTTGCGAATCTCGCCCGCTCTGCCACGCTATCGAGGTTGTAGGCGAACCCGAGCGAAGGAACATCTTTGTCGTACCCGAGAGCGCGGGTAAGGCCGTCGTAGCGTCCACCGCCGCCGAGCGTCTCGTAACTATCGTCACACGAGTACAAGTCGAACAGCATTCCAGTGTAGTACGCGATACCTCTTGCCATCCCGAAATCGATAGTGATTCGTTCTCGGGAGATGCCCTCGATCTCGACAGAATCGATTACTTCGAGCAATGGGGTGATCAGGTTCGGTGTAACACCCGTCTCTCTTAGAATTCTTTGAGCGTAGTCGAATGCTTCATCAACTTCACCGGAAACCTGGGATAGCCTGGCGAGCATTCCGAGGGCTCGTTTGAAATCCTCCGGGTTATCAGCCTGAGACATCTTTCGGGCAAGCCTAGAAACGATATTTTCTAGACTTCTTACACCCGTGTTCTGTCCAAGCGTTACACCCACGCCTTCCGCCATGACCTGTTCGATTGTCGAAGTGATCCGCTCGCGATCAGCTGCGGCTTTTTCAATATCTACAACGGAGTCAGAAATGAACCCGAGCTCTGTCGCTGTATCAGATACCGAATCCAGCTGACCTGCTTTCAACAGCGCAATGTTGTTGATGAGGAACAGCTTGGCACGTTCTGACAGGTTGAATTCACCAAGTGCGCCAACCACCACACCGACGTGCCCGATGACGATCCGTGAATCAGAAATCCCCAGCGCATCCAGTCCTTCCAATGCCATGGCGATCACCTCGCCGTCGGCAGAAGGCGCAGGTGCTCCGATCAGTTCTGCCCCAAATTGGGTGAACTGACGGGTTTTCTCTCCCTCTTCCTCATCAGGATTTGCGTAACGAAACACCGGACCGTCGTACATCACTCGGACTGGCTGTCCGTCACCCGATCGTTCTGCTGCCTGACGAAGAATCGCAGCCGTAAATTCCGGCCTAAGGCTGACGTTTAGACCACCTGGTTCAGAAAAGTCGTAAAGACGCGAGGACAGGCCTCCGCCAGACTTTCGAATATAAAGTTCGGTTTGTTCCAGAATCGGCGTCTCGGCTCGTTCGTAGCCGCGCAAATCTAGTACTCGACGAAGAGCGTTACTTGCAGCGTCGCGTTTGGTGAGAGAATCCGGACCAACGTCCTGCATGTTTGGGAGCCGCCGTACCGGCTCGAATTTAGAGGTCATCTTGCTAACTAATTATGATCCACAGTGCAGGGAATTTCAGAGTGCGAACAACCAATTCTAATCGAGTTTGACTAAACTGCCCGATCATAGGGATCGTGAAACGTGTAGAGAGCTATCGTCAACGTTCCCTAGTTTAGATAACTGTACGCCTTGCCTGATCGCTCTCCTTTGAACGAGTTAAGAGCTGAACGACATGAGCCAAAAAAAGAGAAAAGTAGCGATAGTCACCGATTCTGCGGCTGCTTTGTCACCAGAACTAATTTCCGAACACGGACTCAACGTGGCGAGGATGGAGATCACCATTGATGGATCCACGTTTCTCGATGATGGAAGCCCTGCGCTCGAAGGCTTTTACGCGCGCCTACATACTTCGGAAAGCGTGCCCACTACAACTGCCCCAGTCCCCGAAAAGTATCTAGAGAAGATGCGGCTCGCTGCGGAGAACGCCGACGATGTCCTTTGCATAACGGTTTCTGCACGATTGAGCGCAGCTTACGATTCCGCGCTGGTCGCCGCGGAGATATTCAACGAAGAGAATCCCGAAAAATCAGCCCGCGTACTGGATTCGCAGCTTGCTGCCAGTTCACAAGCTTTGATCGTTCTCGAAGCGGCGCGCCAGGCTTCCAGAGGGGTTGATATAGAAGACGTAGAGCTTTCTGCAAGTGAGGTCGTAGCGAAAGTTCGACTGGTCGCTATGCTCGATACGTTGAAGTACATCCATCGCAGCGGACGCGTACCGAGAATCGCAGTTTGGGCAACCGATCTTCTTAGCATCAAACCCGTCATGGAGTTTTCAATCGAAAAGATTGGAGCGATCGCACGACCAAGATCAACTCAACGTGGGCTCGGTCGTATCAGGGCAGAGATGGAAAGTGATTTAGCGGGGAAGAACGCACATGTGAACATCATTCACGCCGGCGCTTCCCAAAATGCTGAGCATCTTCGCGAATGGGTCACCGAGAACTTGAATACCTCTGAAGTGTTCGTGACCCAGTTTCACCCGTTTATGGGCGCCCACACCGGTCCTGGACTAGTCGGGGCGTCCTGGTGGGCTGAGTAATCTCATTCAGTCGGCCATCAAGGACTGAGAAACTTCTAGAAACCCCAGACCTTAGCTGCCGTTTTGCCTAGCACCCAGTCGATATCGTCTCCGTTTGAGAAAGCCGGGTGGTTTCGCACGCCTTCAAGAGTGTTGCCATAGCCTTCCCTACCGGCACTTGGCGGGTAATCGCTGCCCCACATCATTCGGTTCGCTCCGAATGCGTCATATGCCATTTCGAACAGCGGCGGGACGTTATCGAATTTGAACTCGGGCATAAGTCGAGGTGGTCGGGGCGTAATTTCGCCCAATCCCGGGATTTTGATCGTTGTGTTAGGGCGTTCCGCAAGTTCCAGAGCCGATTCGTATTCGGCGTACGGGGGATCGGTGATCCCAACACCTGCGAGGTGTTCGATAACGATCGGCGTCTCAGGACATGCATCCACGATTTTCTTGAAACTGCCCGCTGAGAAACGTTTGTCGTCTCCAAGCGAACTAACCACTAACCCCAGTTCACCTGTTTTGTGCCAAATGTCCGTAACGTCCGAGAGAGCAGAGAACTCGCCATCAGGAGAGATTCGAACACCGGCGGCACCTTGTTCTGCCAGTTTTTCCAGAGTGCCCAGCGGATCAGAGTCTTCAGGGTCTACCAAAACGACCACCTTAAAGCGATCGCCACGCTTCCCCGCTTCCTTGAATAGGTAGTCGTTGTTGTACGTCCCACCGTGTTGAATCAAAACAGCACCATCGACGCCCGCCCTCTTCATCTCGAATTCAAGCGATTCGATTGGAAGAAACCAGTTGTTACCGGCGTGGCAATGGGTGTCGATGATCATGTGTTTTTTTGTTGATATGGGGTGTAGTACTGGAACCTTGCTAAGTCGAAGACGACTAGAGACTGTTACGTAGCAATCTCCATGCCTGAGAGCCCGACTCCTGAACCTTCTGAAAGAACCAGGTCATCGATTTCTTTCTTGAGTTCGGCCGACATCTCCCAGTCTCCACCGATGTTCTCGGTTGCTTCCGCAGGTGTAACTGAACCAGCAAGAGCTACGCTAATCGAGTCATTGGCGAGAACCCATGCGATTGACAGTTGAGGGATTGTCTTGCCGTTATCGGCGGCGATCACTTTCAGTTTTTCCACCACAGCAACGTTCGCTGCGAGATTCTCAGCACCCCACGAGTTGATACCAAAGTTTGCTCCACCGCCGCGCCAGTCATCTTCAGCGAAGGTTTTGTCCGCTCCCCAGGTTCCCGTAAGGAGACCGTGAGCGAGAGAGCCGTAAGCCATGATGCCCATTCCGTTCTCACGTACGTAAGGCATCACTTCTGCCTCAGGGCGTCGGTCGAAAATGTGGTAGCCGATCTGGTTTGTGATAATCGGGCTCGTTTCTCGGCTCTCCGACATCATTGCGACGTTGAAGTTCGAAACACCAGTGTGTCGGATCTTGCCCGCTTTCTTTGCCTTCTCAAGAGCTTCCATCGGCTCAGAGAACGCTCTGGTGTGATCGGGCCAGTGGATCAGGAAGAGATCGATATAGTCTGTCTGCAAACGTTGAAGGCTCTCATCTATAGAGGCGGTAAGACGCTTCGGGTCTGAGTCTGAGACAGTTGCCGAACGACGATCAGGGTTGTCCCGTACCCACTCACGGGCGCCCTTGGTGACGAGAACGATTTCATCTCGGAAATCTTTGATCGCCTTGCCCATCAGTTTTTCGCCGTAACCCCAGCCGTAAACGGCGGCTGTGTCGAACAAGGTCACGCCGTTGTCGAAAGAGGCTCGTGCGGCGGCGATCGCTTCATTATCATCAAACGCTCCGTACATACCACGACCCATCGGCCAACCGCCGTAGCCGATGACCGAGGTCTCAAGTCCGGAGTCTCCAAACATTCGTTTTCGCATTAGATTTCCTGTGTCTTTAGTAGCTTTTTGTCGTTTTCGAGATAATTGGGTGATCTGTTTATTAGAAACTCACGTTACCGTTCGGATCAACCCGGGTCACGGTTCCCGAACCGGTAAACGGTCCAGCCGTGATTTTCACTGATACGGAATCACCGGCAGCAATGTTCAAAGCTGTTCCGTCTTCCTGTGCTGATTTCAATCCTCCGTTACCAAAGCTGGTGCACGGCTCAAGCCCAGCGTTGTAGCAACGTCCGTACCAGGGATAACCGTATCCCCCTCCGAAATTTCTCCAGTACCAGAGGTACTTGAACGTCTCTATCGGATAACTCACTGCCCAACCGATTCCGGTCTCCTCATTCAGCAGTGCGTACCATCCTTCCTTCATCTCCGTCATGTACGCCATGTCGAGCGATCGATCCTCTTTTGGCGGGATGTGTGTGAAGTCGAGTTTGGAACCATCTTTAGCGTTCATGTTAGGCCAAGGCCCACTGAAATTCGGTTCTAAATTTGAATTTGCGTCAATGCTTTCCGGGTGGCTGAGAAGCTTAGATTCGGGTACAAACAATCGTGATTGGCCTGATAGTACGGGAGGGCCGATTGTGATGTGTTCCAGCCAGACGATATCGAGATCTTCTTCACCTTCATTCGTTACGGTTTCTTCAACTGTGAGAGTTGGAGAAACCCCGTTCAACGATAGTGTTTTGGATACCGACATTGGAGTGCGAAGACTCTTTGCTGAAAATGTGACTGAAACTCGTTCCGTTGTATCTTCGACGATTTGTGCGTCCCAAGGAATCAGGTTTACATCGCCGTGAATTCCGAAGTCGGCACCGTAAACCTGGTCAGGGTATCCTCCATGAGGTACTACTGTTTGCCATCCGCCTTCATAAAAATCCAACCAGGCTGATTGAGGGCTTCCGGTCGGCGGAACAGTCTTTTGGGGATCACGTACACCCCATGGTGTTCGCCACATGAAGTCGGTGTCAGTTGGCTTGTGGACGAAGCTGTATATGTCGGCTCCCTTGTCGGCAAGAACCGTAACTCGTACAACTCCGTTTTCGAGAATGACAGTCTTGAGCCCACGGTATGACCATGAGTCGGAAACTCGACATCCTGTTGTGCGTTCGTCCTGGTAATGCATTTTGACGTCTCTTTACGATCCTGGCTGAATGACGATTCGGTAGATGTCTTTGTTGGGGTCAAGCATGCGTTCGAATCCGTCTTCCATTGCCCTGCTGAGCGGAACGATCTGAGAAATAAGTGGCTTCACATTGATCTTGCCTGCAGAAACTAGCTTGACCGCGGCTTCCAGGTCTCCCGGAGAAGTGGCGACTGATCCAATGATCGTGAGCTCAGGTCCGACAACGTTGTTGAAATCGATTTCCGGGGTCGTTGAATAAATACCGATTAGTAGTGTAGTGCCGCCACGACGCGTCCACTCGATTGCCATTCTTGGAGTTTCTTTAGCACCGGCTGATTCGACGACAATGTCGGGACCAATCCCGTTTGTGAGTTCGAGGAGTTTTTCCCCGGCGGCAGATAGATCGGTGGAGCTAACCACTTCGTCCGCTCCGACAACTTTCGCGAGTTCAAGGCTCTGTTCCCGCAGGTCAGCTGCAATTACGCGTGCACCGGCTGATTTGAAAGCCTGAACCGCAAGTAAGCCTACCGTTCCGCAACCGACAACCGCGACATTGTCTCCAGGACGGACGCCCGATCGACGTACCCCGTGAACTGCCACAGTGGCTGGTTCCAGGAGTGGACCTTCTTCATCAGAAATGTTGTCGGGCATTGGCACCAGTTTTTCGGCGGGCCACACCATGAACTCTGCCAATCCACCATCAGCCATAAAACCGGCAACAGCCATGTTTGGGCAGACCGCTTGTTGACCACGCAGGCACCAGAAACATGTGCCACAGGTCAGAACTGTGTTTATTGCGACCCGATCTCCCACAGCGACGCTGTCAACACCTTCGCCTAACTCTGCAACGGTTCCTGCGGTTTCGTGCCCAAGAACGAGTGGGGTTTGTCGGCCCGTCATTGCGTTTGGAGATCCATGTTGAACCCAGAGCGGTCCGTATTGCCACTCTTCAATGTCGGTCGCACAAATCGAGGTACCTGTGATTCGAAGTTTTACTTCACCAGACCCTGGCGTCGGCTCGGGAATATCTTCAAGTCTGAGGTCTTTGTTGTTGTGATAAACGATTGCTTGCATTGGGATCGCCGTGCAGTTCTACGATGGGAACGAATTGGACGAGATTCTACACGCGCGTTACTAGGTCGCACTCGTTATTCTGATGGCGTAATGAATCATTCGTCAGTGCTAAAATCCCGCTCAAAATAATCAAGATAATTCTCAGAGTAGGTCGTTTAGGCGATTTATCTCGAGCAATTGATACTCCGCTAGCCGGGAGATGAACGGGAGATGAAGATGAAAGCCAGCCCCAAAATTACCAAAGTTAGCGTCACCACCTTTGAGCATGAACTCGAGAACGTTGGCAAGGACTACAACACCTTCAACATGGTCTACGAGGCCGGATCGAAAATGAAGCAAAAGGGAACGGTTCTTCAGATTCACACTGACCAGGGAATTGTTGGAGAATACCCAGAAATCGGTCGAGCACTTGGCGATGTTGAAACCGTCGCTCAATACCTTATTGGTAAAGATGCTCTATCCCGCGAGAAAATTTACAACGACACCAAGCGTGGACTACGTCACGGAGCAATGCTCGGTGTTGGTGTGATCGATATTTGTCTTTGGGACATCGCTGGAAAGTTGTACGACGAACCCCTCTATCGACTTCTCGGTGGTGAGAAAAAACCACTCCCGGCTTATGCATCGACGTTGCACGGAGACGAGAATGGTGGTCTCCAAACTCCTCAGGACTTCGCTGACTTTGCCGAGCAGTGTTACGAGATGGGATATCGTTCGTTCAAGATCCATGGCTGGGGGATGGCGGGCAGCAATATTCAAAGAGAAGTCGATAACGTACTAAATATCGGTCAACAATTTGAAGGCCGGATGGATCTGTTGATTGATCCGGCTTGTGAGATCAAAAATTTTGGAGATGCTCTCAAGCTGGGTCTCGCTTGTGATGAGGCGGGATTTTTCTGGTGGGAGGATCCGTATCAGGACGGAGGTGTGTCGCAGTTCGCTCATCGAAAACTGCGACAGATGGTCAAGACTCCTTTGCTCCAGACCGAACACATTCGTTTGTTAGAGCAGCACGTCGACTTCATCGTTGCCGATGGAACCGACTACGTTCGAGCGGGCGCACACGAGGATGGCGGAGTGACTGGTGCAATGAAGATTGCTCACGCCTCCGAAGGTTTTGGTCTGGACATGGAGCTGCACGGCCCTGGACCAGTTCACCGACACATCATGTCTTCTATTAGAAATACCAACTTCTTTGAACTCGGTCTAGTGCACCCGAAGGTCAAGACCACCAAAGCGCCTGTTTACCTCGGTTACAACGATGACCTCGACGGGATCGATAGTGAAGGTAACGTTTATGCCCCGGATGGTCCTGGAATTGGCGTTCCGCTTGACTGGGATTGGATCCGAGCACACCAAACCGACGAAGGCGTGCTGGCTGAAGCATAGATCAGCGTCGTTTATGCCAATGATTGAAAACGGGGTGAGATCATAAATCGATCTCACCCCGTTTGTTTGTCGCATGAAACTACTAGAGAACAGTGACTTCGCCATCAGGAGATATTCTCGATACCCCCGAAGTGCTTTCAAACACAACCGCCCGAACGGTTGCCGACCGGGACTCACCTGGCTTGAAAACCATCGACGTCCGTTGTTCACTTTCAGGCTCAGGCAGACCATTTGGAAGACTCGTAAACGGCTCTAATCCCACGTTGTAAGTCCGTCCATACCAGGGATAACCATACCCACCACCAAATACTTGCCAGTACCACAGGTATTTGAACGTCTCGACCGGGTACGCGAGGCCAAAGCCCACACCACGCTCGGGGTTTGTAACGGCGTACCAGCCTTCCTGTTGGTTTTTGAACACCGAGTAATCCTGCACTCGATCTGACTTCGGCGGGAATTTCGACATGTCAACGTTTTCGCCATCTTCACCCAACGCGGTCGGCCATGATCCCTCGTGGTCATCCTGCAGTCTATTTCCGCCTCCCGCGGGCACGAAGTGTTCAGCTTGAGCCATGTCGAGTCGACAGTTTGCGGTCAGAAACGGTTCACCCAGCGCCACATGTTGGCCCCACTGCGCCTCGGCATCTTCCTCAGCCTGGTTAGTGAGTGTGTCGGTGATAGTGACGACAGGACTGCCGGATGTGAGAGTCACGACCTTTTCGATCCAGAACGGAGTCCTGACCGTCCGCACAGAGAATTTTGCGCTAACGCGTTGCGAGGTGTCTTCGACGATCACTGCGTCCCATGGCATCAAAGTCGCTTCCGTGTGTTGTCCTATATCTGCATTTGCGTAGGTGGTTGGTGATCCTCCGGTAGGCGCAATAGTTTGCCAACCACCAATGTAAGCGTCGTGCCATATGTTGTCGCCATCTCCGGTTGGAGGAGTCGATAGTTCTTGGTTTCGGATCGACCACGGGGTTCGCCACATAAACTCCGTGTCAGTTTTCTTGTGTACCAATTCGAAAACGTCAGCACCTTTGTCAGCGACGATCGAAACTCTGAGAAGCTCATTCTCAAGTACAACCATCTTCAAACCACGGTACGTCCACGAATCTGAGATACGGCATCCGGTTGTTCGTTCATCCTGGTAATGCATACGAATCCTTTGCTTAGTTAGAGGGTTTTCTAACTGTGGCTTGAGTTTGCTCGAAACCAAACGTTTGAAGAAGGTGTTATTTTGCACATCTTCGCATTGATTGGGTGTAAAAAAAGCTGTTCTATGGAAGAATCAATGGAGTGAAGTGGCTGGACGATGCGTGGTTTTCTTTCGAA
>DBTA01000013.1 GCA_002306815.1 Dehalococcoidia bacterium UBA1328
GGAACTAGGCGCGCTGGACGAAGCGCTGCATGAGCTCGGCACTCGTCCACCTCTCGTCTTTGCCGGAGAAGCACGTCGATTAACTGACCAGCTGGCGCGAGTGGCGAACGGGCAAGCGATAGTACTTCAGGCCGGAGACTGCGCTGAATCGTTTGATTTGAGCAGCGCGGACGCAATCCGCGACAAGCTGAAGGTAATCCTCCAAATGGCCGTGGTACTTCAATACTCTGCGGGCCTTCCGGTCGTAAAGGTAGGTCGCATCGCAGGTCAGTTTGCTAAGCCCAGGTCTTCAGGCACAGAGACTCGAGATGGCGCCACACTGCCTAGTTTCCGTGGGCACATCGTTAACGACATCACCTTTGACTCTGATTCCCGTACCCCGGACCCGAACAGATTGCTACAGGCCTACAACACTTCCGCGGCGACTCTTAACCTTCTCAGAGCATTCACTCGCGGCGGCTATGCAGATTTGCGTCAAGTGCACAATTGGAACCAGCAATTCGTGGCCTCAAGCCCTGTCGGCGAACGCTACGAGCGTGTCGCAGAAGGCATCGAACGCGCTTTACATTTCATGACTGCGTGTGGATTCGACACCGACGACGCGGCGATGCGTCAGGTCGAACTTTATACGAGCCACGAAGCTCTACTTCTGGGCTACGAACAGGCCCTAACAAGACAAGACAGCATCACAGGTGATTGGTACGACTGTTCAGCGCACATGTTGTGGATCGGAGAGCGAACCCGCGAACTCGACGGGGCTCATGTCGAATTTCTACGGGGAGTCCACAACCCGATCGGCTGCAAGATAGGACCTACCTCTTCACCTGAGGATGTATTGGCTCTATGTGAGGCCCTTAATCCCGACCAACTGCCGGGTCGCCTCACTCTCATCAGCAGAATGGGATCGGAACGAGTCGGCGATACGTTGCCTGCGATTTTGAGGAAAGTCACCGACGCTGGTCATCCTGTTGTTTGGGAGTGCGACCCGATGCATGGCAATACCTACGAAACTGACACCGGGGTAAAGACCAGAGATTTTGACATCATCATGGACGAAGTTCGCCAATATTTCCAGGTACACAAGGCCGAAGGAACTTGGCCGGGTGGTGTTCACTGCGAGTTGACTGGCGACGCAGTCACCGAATGTGTTGGTGGCGGCGATGCGCTCGCTGCTGAGCAGCTAAATGACCGTTACGAAACTATGTGTGATCCTCGTCTCAATGGACGACAATCGCTAGACCTCGCGTTTCATGTAGCTGAGCTTTTATCAGATTTTCGATAGCCACTTCTCTCAAGCAGTTTCCTACGCCAAATGGTCGACGAACCCTTCAAGTTGACGTAGATTCCGACATTCGAAAACACCATCAGTATGAGTTGCGTATTCGGTGATGACTGAATCTCCAGTATCCCAATACGATTTGGGTTCGGGATTAAGCCAGAAAACCGATCGCGCTTTTTTGGCCGTTTCCTTGATCACCCATGCGTTAGTGGCGTGGTAGTTATTTCGGGCGTCACCGAGAAACATCACAGTTGACTTGGAATTGATCTCTGAACCAAAGTTCTCCCAAAAGACGCCAAACGCATGTCCGTAATCCGAGTGACCATCAACCCACACAACGTCAGCTTCAGTGTTCACACGATGCACAGCGTTCGTGATGTCCTCTTCATTTTGAAACATGTGGGTTACTTCGTCGAGCCCATCAATGAACACAAACGAACGCACTTTGCTGAATTGGTTTTGTAACGCGTACACCAGATGCAATGTGAAACGGGCAAAGGCCGCGACCGACCCCGATATGTCAGCCACAACGATGAGTTCTGGTTTATTTGGTCGAGGGTTTCGGAATCGAGGTTCAGCCGGTACTCCTCCATAGCTCAGCGACTGCCGCACCGTCGCCCGAAAATCGAGTGGGCCCTTCCGCTTATGTTTACGTTTACGGGCAAGTCGCGCCGCCAACTTTCGAGTCAGGGGCTGTATGGCTTTGCGAATGTTCGCCATTTCTTCACGCGACGCGTGCATGAAGTCAACATCTTCAGGTAACGGTTTTCGAAGTGTTTTAGCCATTGCTTCCACACCTCGATCAGCTACCAATCTGCGTCTGATTTCCGCTTCGATCTCCCGTTTCAGATCTTCGATTCGGTTTTCGAACTCTTCGCGCTCAAGGCGTTCCTGCAACGGAGTCATGTCATTATCTGAGCGCTCCTGAGCTTCCTCCATCAACCGATCCATCATTCCATCTAGATCAAGGTTGCGGAGTGTTCTGTACAGGTAGTAAGTGCCCCCGACCGGCCGGCCGGGTTCCATGCCTGCAAACTGCGTCACAGCGGCTCTGGCCATAGCCGCCATCATCGCTTCGTCTGCGTTCATAAGTGCACGGAACAGCATCTCAGCAATTTCTTCGGGACTCATGTCTTCAGCCGAACCTTGACCGCCCATGCCTCGCATCTGCTGAGACATCCACTCTTCGAGGGAGTCTTCGTCTATCTCGCCATCTTCGTCGACGACGTTGTATTCAGGTCCGCGCAATGAGAAGTAGACCTCAAAGACGGTTTCAAAGGCTTTCCAGTGCTGCTCATTCTTTACCAGCGTCGCCGCGAGCGCATATTTGAAGGCGTCGCGATCTTCTATAGGTATGTGCTTGACAGCCTCCATGGCATCAAGATTTTCCGTAAGCGAGACCGGCAGACCGGCGTTTCGTAGTTCAACAACAAAACCGCTCATCAAATCAAGCATCGGCTCACCCTTCGACGGTTAGTTCCTTGGCGGCCTTCTCGATATCCGACTGATATTTGAGAAGAATATGGAGTGATTCTTTTGCCTGTTCGACGTCGATGCTTTCAACTCCCAAAAGAACCAGCGTTCGCGCCCAGTCCAGGGTTTCTGAAACGGAAGGGCTCTTCTTTAACTCGATTTGTCGGATCGAACGCACAATGCGGGCTACCTGTTCAGCGAGGTTGTCGCTTATGCCATCCACTTTGGTGAGAACAATTTCTTTTTCTCGTTCGAGTTGTGGGTAGTCAATGTGTAGAAAAAGGCAACGACGCTTGAGCGCTTCAGACAGTTCTCTAGTGTTATTCGAAGTGAGGAACACTATTGGGATCTGTTTCGCTTCGATGGTTCCTAATTCAGGAATGGAGACTTGGTAGTCGGAAAGAATTTCGAGCAGTAATGCTTCAGTCTCTACTTCTACTCGGTCAACCTCATCGATAAGGAGCACTATTTTCTCTTCCGCGCTGATGGCCTCTAACAGCGGGCGAGTGAGAAGGAACTCGTCGTTGAAGATGTCGTCCTGGAGTTCGGTCCAGTCCTCGCTGCTGGCCTCTGAACCTCGATCAGCTTGAATTCGAAGCAATTGCTTCTTGTAGTTCCATTCGTAGAGTGCCTTCGCTTCGTCCAGGCCCTCATAGCACTGGAGTCTGATTAGTCGGGCATCAGTCATTGCTGCGACCGATTTGGCTAATTCGGTCTTTCCAGTGCCCGCCGGACCCTCAACAAGAACTGGTTTGCCGAGCTTTTCTGCGAGGAAAACGACGCTAGCGATGCCGTCGTCGGCCAAATAGTCAACGTCCTTTAGTCCGTCACGGACAGACGCGAGGTCGCCGAACATTGTGTCGCCCATTTGG
>DBTA01000046.1:0-3135 GCA_002306815.1 Dehalococcoidia bacterium UBA1328
TGTGTCGAATCGTCGTTTAGTATCCATCTGCTACCCCCTTTTGTAACTATGGAGTTCACTTGGCAAGTACAGATCCGATCCGACCTAATATCATCTTCATACTGAGCGATGACCAAGGAGCCTGGGCGATTAACTGTGCGGGCACCAGCGAACTCAAAACGCCGAATTTGGATCGACTGGCAGAGTCAGGTATTCGTTTCGAAAACTTTTTCTGTGCTTCACCTGTCTGCTCGCCGGCACGAGCTTCGATCCTCACCGGACAAGTGCCTTCACAGCACGGTGTTCAGGATTTCCTGAGAGCGGGAAATTCGACGATTCTTCCAGACGACGGAAAAACCATTCAATATCTCGAAGGACGCAAAACTTATACCGAAATTCTCGCTGATAACGGTTATGAAGTTGCGCTGAGTGGTAAGTGGCATATTGGCGATTCGGCCACTCCACAGGCAGGATTTTCTTACTGGAATGTGCACACCACGGGCTCGGGTGACTACTACGATGCCCCAATGTTTACCGACGGTGAGTTGTACACGTCGGACGGTTATTTCAGCGATGTGATCACAAACAACGCAATTTCGTATCTCGACGATCAAAAAGCGTCGGATCGGCCGTTCTCAATGAACGTTCATTACACCGCCCCTCACGCGCCGTGGGGCAGGGAACAGCATCCGAATGAGTTGTACGACGACTACTTCGAGAACTGCCCATTTGAGACTGTTCGTTGGGATCCTATTCATCCGAACCATCTCTTAAAAGAAGGTTCGTCGGGTAGCGTGGGTTCCACTACAGAAGAGCGAAGAAAACTGCTTAGCGGATACTTCGCAGCCATTACTGCAATGGATGAAAATATCGGTCGGCTGCTGGACTGGCTCGAAGCCAACGAGCTGCGAGAAAACACCCTGGTCGTGTTTACAGCCGACAACGGAATGAGCATGGGGCACCACGGTATATGGGGTAAGGGCAACGGAACCTATCCCGCTAACATGTTCGATACAGCCGTAAAGGTTCCAACCATTATTTCCCGTCCCGGTCATGTTCCTGAGCAGCAGGTTGAGCGCAATCTGCTGAGTCACTACGATATTTTTCCGACGATCCTCGATTACGTTCGACTTGGGTATCTTATCGGTGACATCCGTGATTCTCTTCCGGGGACGAGTTTTGCCGGCATTCTTGATGGGGATCCGCAATTGGGAGATCGACCGGTAGTTGTGTTCGACGAGTACGGCCCGACTCGAATGATCAGAACACAGTCGTTGAAGTACGTTCACCGATACCCGGACGGTCCGAACGAGTTCTACGATCTTGCGAACGATCCTAACGAGACCGTGAACGCCATTGACGATATCGCTTTCAGGTCGATCATCCGGAACATGAATAAGCAGCTACAGGAATGGTTCGACAGATATACAGAACCGGAACGAGACGGATCGAAGCAAGAGGTGAAGGGCAGAGGACAGCTTGATTTAGTTGGTGGCGAAGAGCAGGCTTTTGCGCAAGACATCACGTTCATGAGGGATTTATAGATCGAGATTATTCGCAGAGAATCGACGGAGTCAGCATTTGATCAACACGTTACTCATTGGTGGAAAGGGCACGATTGGCGCGGGTTTACGTAGCTACTTGCCGAGACTCGACCCTGATTACCGTATAGTGTCCGCGGACCTTCCTGGCGCGCCAGACAAAGCGATCGAGGAAGATGCCCAACGGGAGTTTCTCGAACTCGATGCTTCACACGATGATGAGTTGTTGCGCAAAGCTCTGGAGGGGCGAGACCTTGTAGTGTACCTCGCAAGAATCGATCCCCTGAACGAGATGAATGCCATGACCGACAAGGTGTTCAAAGCGATTATGGATGTCTGTCCCGATTCTGTCGTGATTGGATCGAGTTCCGTTCACGCTACCGGTGGTGCGTATTACGGTTACACGAGGGAAGAAAACTCACCAATCGCGCATCGAAGGTTCGATGAGGTCGATCCATGGCCAGAACCGCTTTCGGTGATGACTGAGCCGTGCCCAACGGGCGACTATGGCGTGGAAAAAGCTTATGTCGAGGCTTGGTGCCATCGTCTGGGCGCGCATGGACAGAACGCCGTCGCTGCTCGCTGGGGAGGTATAAATCCCACGAATGGAAAGAAGGACGAGATTTCGTACTTCACCGTGTGGTGTCATCAGGAGGACTCGGCCCGGTTTGTCGATGCTTGCTACAAGACTGCACAAGCCGGGAAACTTCGTCCCAGCGCTCACTACTACGTAATTTCTGACAATACGTATAACATTTTCGATATTGAAACGACCCGACGGGAGATTGGGTACGAGCCTCAGCACGACGCTGAATCGCTTTACGGGGAAGACTTGGGAGCGCATTCGCTTAGGGTTGAATAGTTTGAGTTAGACCACGCCCTGGCGGACTGAGCGACAGGGAAGATATGAAATTCAACTTAGTCACGGAGTTTTTTGAATGACTATCCGAATCGGAACACGGATAAGTAAAGACTGGATTGACCGACCAGATGATTTACGGTTCCTGAAGCAAATCGGTATCGACTATGTAGACATCTTTCTCGATATGGTTACGGGATTCGATGATGCCGGTGGTCGGGCATCAAAAGAAGGTCTTGACGATGTACTCGAAAAGCTCGATAAAGCAGACTTGAAGGTCGAACGCGCGAACACTTCGGGGCCTGATTACATCAACGCGTTTCTGGGTCGAGAAGGTGGCGATATAGAGATAGAGAACCTCCAGATCAATGCTGAACTCTGTGGTGAAGCCGGCGTGCCACTTTTCGGCATTCAGTGTTTTCAGGCATCCACATTGCATCCCTTCCACGATCAGCTTCACAGCTGGGTCACGGGGCGCGGTGGGTATGAGCATCACCACATGCGGGTTCGTGAACTTGCAGCTATGCCACTAAGAGACGATGCACCGACGCATGATCAGGTCTGGGAGGGCACTCTCAATATTTATCGTAATGTAATGCCGATCGCTGAACAGTTCGGCATGGATATCGGTATGCACGGCAACGACCCGCCGGTGCCGAAAATCAACGGTGTCCCGCAGGTGTTATACAACTTTGATGCTTTTGATCGGTTGTTCTCAGAGGTGCCTTCTGAGAAAAACCGAATGACATTCTGTGT
>DBTA01000046.1:3533-7746 GCA_002306815.1 Dehalococcoidia bacterium UBA1328
ACAAGATCTGTCATGTTCATTTTCGCAACGTAAAGGGAACTATACCGTTGAACGGTGAGTACCAGGAAGTTATGCCTGACGAGGGTGATCTGAACATGTTCGAGGTCGCCAAAGCACTGGACGATGTTGGCTATGAAGGTGTGCTCGACTACGACCACCTGAATCGTATTTCTACCGATTCTCCGCAAGGTCGCGAGTACATGGCGTACTGCGTGGGTCACACCCGCGGAATTCTTCAGTCTCTGGAGGCAATGAAGAAGGCGAGATAGGTACTCTTAGTTTTCTGTCAATTTAGTTGTCAAACAGTAAAAAGCCCTCGCAGAAATGCGGGGGCTTTTTGCTGCTTAGGTTACGAGTGGTCCGGACGACGAGATTCGAACTCGCTACCCTCTATTTGCTAATCACAAAGATGATGTCTCAGGCCGTATCAGATTCTCCTTTTTCATAATTGGATACACACTGAAAATTGTTAGAAACCGTTGTGATCGCCCGTTCGAGTAGCCACCCCTAATCAGGGGGGGCAACTATTTAAAGCATCACACCCTGAATGTATTCTCCATCCGTCCAAGTTGGTTCTGATTCAAGATGCTCCATTAATTTAGCGAAGGATTCATTTTGTTCGGGGCTGTTTGCGTTAGCTATATGAGCTTCCTTGCTTTCAAACACAGCGACACCAATCAAATCCGCAGTGTCATCGTCGGGTTTCATTAAAAACCATGCAACTCCTCCTTTCGGAGTGTTGCCATCCATTATTTCTAATAAATCTTTTTCATGACCAGGTTTAACATTCAAGTTAAATATCGTCCCATACATGAGTTCATCCCTTTCAGCTCGGGCTGGTTAATAGCTGATCATTACCTTACGGTATAGACGTCACTCAGAACATTTGAGAATCGTCATAATCGATAAAGATATATCGGCGGTAGGTTTTGTCAGCGTCGATGGCAGGCGCCCAAACTTGGCATATCTACAAGAAAGAAAAGTATTACCAGCCGCCTCGACTCCGCCTTAACGTTTCTCAACGTTGTGACTGTGACCAATAGATGATTTAACTGTTGATCAAGGATCGAAATAACTTGTCACTGAAAAGCCCTCGCATTTCTGCGAGGGCTTTTCTATAGGTTTTTTCGTTGTTTTACTCGTGATTTAAGTTTGTGAAAACAGTGGATCAGTTGGGTAAATTCTTCTGTCCCGCTTACTTTGTCTTATAAAAGCTCTAATGTGATCAGGAGGTTTCAGGCTGACCGCACTAACAGGATGAATTTATTTCCATTCCCACAGGTCCCATGAAGCGTTGCCCTCAGGGTCTACTACCCAGTCATAAACAATTGCCTTTCCGTTCAAACTTAATAGCGATGGAGCGGAAGCTTGGAAGTAAACTACCCCCTTAAAAATCGCTCCGCCATCTTCTGTGAAAGTCCCGATACCTGTCGCTGTGAAAGTTGCTATCCCATCTGCAGCCATAACCACTCCCTGGTTAGGGCATTCTCCGTAAACGGTTCCATCTGCTCTCATATCCGCAGTGTAAGTTGCCATACCGTTGACCTCAGTACCTGCAAGTGTCCCAGATCCCTGAGCTGTCGTTTCAAACCTCGGCAAAGCACCGTTGCCTGGCAAGAGTTTGTCCCTAGTGGTTTGCTGCATTGATCCTATTTTTTCGCCTAGCATTTTGAGTCTCCTAGTTGCAAAATCTCTACGGATTTTGAGCTGATTACTGACTTGTTTAATAACGTGTGGGCATCATATCTAAAGTTCTGCCATGGTGTAGTGGCAGATGCCAGGATCCTGTGTAGTTGCATTCATTGGCGGGTTTACGAAGCCACAGTCTGCTAGCCACCTAGCAGCGTCCATACGTTCCTGTTTATTCGGTTCTAATGGACTAACTTTGGGGCAACTAAGATCTGCGAGCTGGAAATATTGTCCTGTGAAACGCTCTAGATTTGCTTGAATACACCCCATGTGTTCAGCCATAGTTTGCGCCTAAAGCTTCTACTTACCGTCCGTAATTTCCCGTATCACAATAAAGTGTCACAGCGCGGCAATTGATATATGAATTAAGTTTGATACTTGATATATCTGTGATTAGATAAGCGTGAACTAGGAAAAGTGCCAAGGAGGTCAGTATGCCCACTGTGATAATGAGAGGTAAGTTAGAAAAGTCATACGATCATTGGGTTGCAGCATTTGATGCTCATGAGTCTGCGCGTAAAGCGGTTGGATTAAACGTTTTGTATCGCGGTCATGACCTTGATGACTCAGGTGTGATTCATATTGTTATGCATACTCCGTCGATGGAGACAGTCAGCAAATTTATGCAAGATAACGCTGAATACATCAAAGAATCCGGGAACGTTCCCGGCTCTGTAGAGCTCACTGTTTGTAGTGATATGTGATCCTTTGGGTACGATCTTTCGATATCAGCACTCTAACCCGATGCATATAAATTTCGATAAGAGTGGCACGTGTATCGGCGGGCAATAGTCCTGCTCGCAATCGTTACTGTAAGTTTTCGATAAGCGCATCAGAGTGCGTTCGGTCTAGCTCACATAGCAGCACAGCATTCCCGGCGACTAGGAAATCGGAATAACCGGAGAATGATCCTCCACTGAAGTCCAACAGTTCCCCTCCCTTAGAACGTTTCACTGCGCTCTCGATCGAAGATTCAGCAGACGGTATGCCCTTCGAAACGGCAAGCTCATGTGACGGATAGAAGCGAATCTCGATGTCTTTTTGCTGGAAGAATCCGTACCAGATCTCTGTCGAGTCGGGCACTGTTTCGGTGTCGTACTGCTTTGATTTCTTCCAACCGGCGTTTACGAAGGTATCGGTTGTGAATGTTCCCGATGGCAGAACAATTTTCGGGGATTCCGCTGAGCTTCTATTTGATTCGGAATCGTTCGATGGACGGTCCGAGCCACAGGCAACGACCAACCTTGCCAGCAGCAGCGGTATGAGTATTAACGAACGTGACTTAGGCATGCCGATATCTTAATACTGGCTCTCAGAAGCCTGACACGCACATTCAATGAAACCTACAGGTGTCGTTGGCTATCGGCGGGGGGTGCAACTTAACGCTACAGGATCATTCAATAGATGTTTCTCTGAACGCTGGTGCTATTGCTGTAACTTCGCTGTGCGCTCCGAGTATCCAGCTAAACGAGCAGCCTCAGCACCGTTTCCAGTGGCGACGTAGTGTTTAGCGAACGCTGCACGTTTTAGTGTGTTCATTATCATCAACGATACTGGACTTCACGATTTCGCTAAGCACATCTTAAATTGAGCGCGTGTAGTGATGGTGTATGGTGCACGCTGCCGAGTACTATCTGGCCATGAAAAGATTCCGGTCATGATCATTGAGGATGGGTAATGCAAGCGATCAAGTTCTGTGGCAACTGCGGAGCGAGTGTAAGTCCAGATGCAGATTATTGCCGTTCTTGTGGAAATCAGTTACCCGAAACCGATCTATCAGTAGAAGAAAAAGTCAACTTAGTCGGCTGGTTCATCGGATTTCAAGGAAGGGTGAACCGACAGGGTTTCCTTTTACGAGAGATCATCGCTTTTTCATTGGTTTTGTTCGGTGATTTGATTGATTTGATTTACGTGGTGGATCTTTCGCTCGCCTTTTTGTGGGGAATCCTTGGACTCGCGGTCATGCTGGTTGGCACGGCCGTGCACATCTCCGCGATAGTCAGACGATTTCACGACAAGGGGAAATCAGGTTGGGCGATTCTGCTCCTGCTGATCCCATTCCTGAACATCGTCGTGTTGGCTGTGTTGTTCCTTGCCTCAAACGATGGTAATTCGAACGAACACGGTAGGAATCCTTCAGGCTTTGAAGTGGGTCTGTGAAACGCAGAATTTGCTTTATGCCAGGATAACCGAGGTGTTCGACGAGTTTTATAGCAGTAAACGACTAAGTACATGCGGAATCCGAACTTACGCTGACGCTATAGCCGCCAACGGATTTGTCAATCAACAGGCCGAACGCGACCTGAATATCCTCTTCGTTCAAACCCAGTCGATGGGGGATTGCTTGAACAACGCCCGTAACGACTGTCGTTAGCAGAGATACCTAAAAACTGAAAAACCTGCGCGTTATTTCTGCGCCCTCACCGCCGTCAATCCACACCAACTGCCGTAGAAGTACCCGACACCCCACCGCACACCACGCCATCCACCCACATCGCAACCCAGCCACACCTAGTTGTCCACT
>DBTA01000002.1 GCA_002306815.1 Dehalococcoidia bacterium UBA1328
ATGAAGGATCATCCTTACAACTTCCGGATCATCAAACAGGCCGTTTCGTTCCATGGCGGCATGCAGAACGTCGAAGATTTTTACTACGGAAAACCTGTTAGCACGATGCGCTACCCCAACCGCGGAGTAATCACCGCCAAGGGCTTCAAGTACATGATGGCCCGCATCGAGGCGATGCTTGATGTACTGGGAGACGATGTCGGACTGGCTCTTGATTGTGGTCCCGGAATGACGGTTCAGGACGCTTTGAAGCTTGGCAAAGAACTCGAAGGCTCGAACATCATGTGGCTCGAAGACATGATTACAGGCGACTACACCCCATGGGTTCTCGCCGACCTCTACACACAGGTGACTCCGTACACATCAACTCCGATCCACACCGGCGAGCAAATATACCTTCGGCAGAATTTCGTTGAGTTGATCGAGAGAAACGCGGTAAACGTTCTTGGACCAGATGTTGCTGACGTCGGCGGAATTGCCGAGATGAAGTTCATCGCTGAATACGCTGATCTTCATGGGATCCAGTTTGCTCCTCATGGCATTTTCGATGGGCTAATTGGGCTTGCTGCCCAGGTACATCTTGCGGCCGTGCTTCCGGACAACTTCATTGCGTTCGAACTGCCAAAAGCGGATCCTGAATGGTGGTTCGACATCATGGAAGGCGAGACGTTCCCGGTTGAGGAAAGTCATATTCAGGTTGCTGACTCACCTGGATTAGGTGTTTCGTTCATCCCCAAAGAAGCTAAAAAGTACCTCCGAGAAGAGGACGCTGATTTCTTCGACGATTAGTCGAACAGTCGCTACTGTGCCCGTTGTCGGGATGTCTTCTACGCGTCGCAGGCGTAGAATTTCGCCGGAATGATTGAATGGCGGTCGAAAAACGGCCTGGAGCTAGCATGAAAATTACAGACGTAAAAGTCGCAACGATTGGCGACCACCCAGTAGTACGAGTGGTTACAGACGAAGGAATCGACGGAATTGGTGGCGCAGAGTCGCCAAGAAATCAACCTTTCTTCAAGCCACAAATCGAGTACTACAAGAACATGATTGTGGGACTAGATCCTACAGATGTTGAACGCGTACTGCTTCACATCCGACGTGTCGGTGGATTCAAGCCCTGGGGTTCGGGTGTCAGCGCCATCGAAATCGCCCTTTGGGATATTGCTGGTAAGGCTCTAAACGCACCGGTGTACAAGCTACTCGGTGGCAAGATTCGAGACAAGGTTCGGGTCTACAACGGCAACTATCGAAAAGGGTTTGAAGGTTATACACCGGAAGCTTTCGCCGAAAACATGCGATGGATGAAAGAGCTTCCGCAAAACTTCTCCATCATCAAGCAAGGAATTGCCTTCCACGGCTCTCCAATGCTCAAGCACATGCCCGACTTCCAGTACGGCGAGTACGTCGAAGCCGATAAATACGGCAACCGTGGAGTCCTGACCGACAAGGGATTCAACATCACTGTCGAGGCAGTGATTGCCATGAAAGAAGTGTTGGGCGATGAAGTGGGTCTCGCGCTCGATTGTGGACCCGGGCTTACTGCTTCGGACACGCTTCGGCTCGCGCAGGCTCTTGAGCCTTACCATCTCATGTGGATGGAAGACACGATCACCGGTGACTACACGCCGTACGTCCACCCTGAGTACTTCTTGCAGGTAACTCCTTACACGTCCACACCTATCCACACGGGTGAGCAGATATACCTTCGACACGGATTCAAGGACTTGATCGAACAGCACGCGGTAGACGTCGTTGGACCGGACCCGATGGACGTCGGTGGAATTTCCGAGTTGAAGTGGATCGCCGAGTTTGCCGATCTGCACAACATCCAAATGGCTCCGCATGGAACAGTTGATGGACTGATCGGTCTAGCTGCTCATGTTCATGTCGGTGCTGCGCTGCCGCAGAACTTCATTGCGTTCGAACTGCCAAGCGGTAAACCCGAGTGGTGGTGGGACATCCTTGATGGTATGGATGCATACAAGGTGACTGACAGCCACATCCCTGTGAACGACAATCCTGGGCTTGGTATCAGCTTCCGAGTCGACGAGGCAAAGCAATACCTCAAAGAAGAAGATCAAGACTTCTTCGATTAGGCAGCATCCAATCCCCTCTCCCTCGTAGGGAGAGGGGATTAGTTGTGGGTCTCTCGTTTAGCCACGGTATTACAGACAGCAGTGCCAGTGCACGTCTTACGCGTCTTAGCCCGCCGAACGCCACCCGTCCGAAGGTCCCTCCAGCAAGGTAGGGACGTTTTGAAACCCCCAGCTTCTAACTTTCTGTCCTGGAGTGGGGACTCAGGCTTTCAAACGTGCGGTGCATGAAATGTAGGTTTCGTTCACGCAGTACGGCGGCCAATCACCCGCAATCCCTGCAAGAACGTTCTCTACGCACATCATCGCCATCTTCATTCGAGTGTCGTACGTTGCGCTGGCGACGTGAGGCATGATCAAACAGTTGTCGAGGGTCAAGAGAGGGTGATCGGCAGGAATCGGCTCCGGTACGGTCACATCGAGCGCTGCGCCGGCGATTTCTCCTGCAACCAACGCTTCGTAGAGAGCATCCTGATCGACGACCGGTCCCCGCGTCGTGTTGATCAGAATCGCTGACTTTTTCATGAGCTTGAACTGGTCGATGCTCATCATGTTTGTGGTTTCAGGAGTCAGCGGGTTGTGAAGAGAAACAAAATCCGACCGCTCAAGAATTTCTTCGAGTGAATCTACATAAGTTGCGCCGAACTCCTCATCCCTACGATTTCGGTTGTAGTAGAGAACGTTCATGTTGAATCCAGCTGCGCGTTTTGCCATCTCGGACCCGATGTTGCCCATGCCGACAATTCCTAGTGTCTTGTGGTGAATATCGCTCGCCAGTAGACCGAGCGGGTCGAAATCGCCCCATTCACCACGTTTGACCATCGCTGGTAGGCCGTAAGTCCTTCGCGCCATCGAAGCGAGCAGAGCAAACGCTTCATCCGCCGTGCTTTCCGAGAGGATCCCCGGTGTGTTGCACACGGCTATTCCGCGTTCGTTGGCAGCGTTTACATCGATGTTGTCGTAGCCGACTCCGAACTCTGAAATAACCTTCAAGTTCGGTGCTGCGTCCATCACCTCGTCATTCACCTGGTTCGTGATGTGAGCGTACAAGCCATCTACATCCGCAACTGCATCGATCAGATCCTGATGAGAAGGAGCATCTTCTCCGTCCCAGATAACCACTTCTGCCCCGCTGGCACGCAAAGCTTCGGCGGCTTCAGAAAATGTACGACGCGTAACGAGGATTTTTGGCATGATTTCACTTCAAACTAAACAGATGGGATCGACAGGCTGCAACTATGCAATCAGATTGGGAGTCTCGCAAGTCCCTGATGATCGACTGCTCGCATATTTGTCCCCGAAAAGATATGGCTGGACAACCGGTTTACAGCTGTCGTACTAAAGTAATTTCCACCACGAACAATCATCGCCATACACGAGGGTTTATCGATTGAATATCAGAGATCTAAAAGTCGCCATTATTAGCGATGCTCCTGTTGTACGTGTCACAACAGATGAAGGTATCGACGGTGTGGGAGCCGGCGAGACTTTCAAGCCGTATCTCAAGCCACTGGTTGAGTTCTATCGTGACATGATCGTTGGTAAAGACCCAACTGACGTCGAACGCGTAATGCTCGGAATCAGACGACTGGGTTCTTTCAAACCGTGGGGTACTGCGGTCAGCATGATCGAGATGGCTCTCTGGGACATTGCAGGTAAGTCTGCCAACTTACCCGTATACAAACTTCTGGGCGGGAAAGTGCGAGATAGGGTTCAGGTTTACAACGGCAACGTCCGATACAAACGTGCTGGCGAAGAACCCGAGCATTTCGCTGCCGATATGCAGAAGATGAAGGATCACTCTTACAACTTCTCAATTATCAAGCAACCTGTTTCGTTCCATGGGGGAATGCACAACAGAGAAGGTTTCTATTACTGAACCCCTGTACCTAATCGTCGCTACCCCAACCGTGGAACGATCACTGGCAAGGGATTCAACTATCTGCTCGCTTGTATCAGGGCGATGCAGGATGTTCTCGGCGATGGGGTAGGTCTAGCGCTCGATTGCGGTCCGGGTATGACTGTCCCAGACGCGTTGAAGCTAGCTAAAGAACTTGAAGGGTCGAATATCCTCTGGCTCGAAGATATGGTGATTGGCAATTACCATCCGTACGTGCTTGCTGATCAGTACACGCAAATCACGCCTTACACATCAACACCGATTCATACTGGCGAACAGATTTATCTTCGCCAAAATTTTGTCGAATTAATTGAACGGAACGGTGTCAACGTACTCGGTCCTGATGTCGCCGATGTTGGTGGTCTTGCTGAGATGAAGTTCATCGCTGAATACGCTGATCTGCACGGCATACAGTTCGCACCCCACGGAACTTTGCGCGGCTTGATCGGTATTGCAGTACAAACTCAAATGGCTGCTGTTTTGCCGGACAACTTCATCGCATTCGAACTTCCGACACCGCATCCGGTGTAGGTGACTCGACATTATGGAGGGTGGCAAGCAGTTCGCTGTGACAGACAGTCACATAACCGTGCCGGATGCACCAGGACTAGGCGTCTCGTTCATCCCGGAAGAAGCAAAAAGATATTTGCGGGACGAAGACGCAGGCTTTTTCGAAAACTAAAACGTAATCCGTGCGACAAATTTGGAATGGTGGGGAAGGTGGGAGTCGAACCCACACGTCGATTAAGACACATGCTCCTAAGGCATGCGCGTCTGCCATTTCGCCACTCCCCCACCGGGCGAGTTGCTCATCTCGAACAACATTAATTGTAGGCAGTAAAACCCGCTTCAGGCTAGCCCTGTTGCTCCCATCCGTCGGCGAGTTTGTCCCAGCGTGCGTGAAGGTCGGCAACGGTCGCAGCTGAAACATCCAACGGAGACGAAACCATGTCGAGGTTCGAACGCATGTGGTGAGGTCGTTGGGTTCCCACGATAGTCACATCAACTTCGGGATGAGCAAACGTAAAACCTAGTGCCAGGCGGATTCGATCTTCAGGTTCGTCAGCGAGAGGCCCATTCTCAGCCATCACGCCAGCTCGCCGCGTGTACTCCATGGTGTATTCCGGGATGTGCGCGTATGGCCGCGGATCAGCAGGCGCACCCCACACGGCGTTCCCGATCGGTCGTTTGATTATCAGTCCCATATCGCGCTCTTCGACATCGGCGAACAAGTTTTTACGTGCGCCCTGATCAACCAGGTTGAAGCTGGTTTGCAACGTGTCGAAGAGACCGCTGGTCACTGCCCATTTGGCGTTTTCGTTATCGCCGCTGTAGCCGATGAACCTTGTTTTACCGGCTGCACGGGCATCCTGTAGACCTCGGATCACATCGCCTCGCTCAAGTACATCAACGGTGCACGAGTGCAGCTGCACCAGGTCGACGTGATCGGTCTTCATGAGTTTCAGCGACCGGTCGATGGATTCAATGATCAGATCGTAGGTCCAGTCCTCACCCTCACCACGTGGCAAGTAGTGCCCTGCCTTGGTAGAGAGCACGAACTCATCTCGTCGATCCGATGCCACAAGACCGATCAGATCTTCGCTGATGCCGTAGCAAGCAGCGGTGTCGAGAAAATTCACGCCATTGTCGAGAGCTTCATTGATCACCTCGCGAGCCTGGCCAACGTCAGCCATTTCCAGGTTGAAACCGACTTCGGATAATCCGATGCCAAGTCGACCGACGTCGAGATCGGTTTTACCGAGTCGTTTTCGTTCCATCGCCATGAGTTGGAGTCTTTCGAGAATTGGCTGTTACAAGTTGTTGGTCTAAACAATACCCGCTTGTCGTCTGTACCCGAGGTACACAAGACGCTTCGTCGGGTGGTAATTGATACATTTCGCCTTATATATCGACACATGCACACAACACGAAGCGGAGTGAACCAAACTTGAGTGGTCCAAATATTGTTCTAATGGTCGCCGATGACATGGGCTACGGCGATTTTGGTCTGTACTCAGAGGGTCGAGTTCATACGCCAGCGCTGGACGAGCTCGCCTCCGAAGGGATTCGCCTCACACAGCACTATGCTGGATCCGCGGTTTGTTCACCTTCGAGAGCAGCTTTACTGACGGGACGCTACCCGATTCGGAGTGGCGCCGTGACACCTCAAGAAGTGCTCGGCAACGATCGTATTGCACTTGGTGAATCGACCATCGCTGACTCATTCAAAGCCGCTGGATATGCCACCGGGATGGTCGGTAAGTGGCACAACGGCGCGCTGGATCCGAGGTTTCATCCGAACGCTCGCGGTTTCGACGAGTTCGCCGGGTTCCGCGGTGGTTGGGCGGACTACTACAAGTGGAACCTCGATCGAAACGGCGTACTGGAAAAATCAGATGGGCGTTATTTGACAGATGTGCTTGCGGACGAAGCTGCGAGCTTTATTGATCGCCACAAATCAGAGCCGTTCTTCTTGATGGTTACGTGGAACGCGCCACATTCTCCGCTTCAAGCACCGGAGGATGTGACACAGAGATACATCGAGGCGGGTTTCAATCGTGGTACTGCATTGATCTACGCAATGATCGAAGTGATGGACCTCGGAATTGGCAAGGTACGAGAAGCACTGCGAAACGCAGGCATCGAAGACGATACGCTGCTCATGTTCACAAGCGACAACGGTCCTGCGTTCCGACACCGCCCGGATCAGATACCAGAAGGCGTACTACTTAAAGAAATGCGATTCAATAACGGATTCGCCGGAGCTAAGGGCACTGTGTACGAAGGCGGTATCCGTGTGCCAATGATCGCCCGGTGGGCGAACGGACTTCCGCATGATGTTGAGGTCGACGATCAGATTTGTTTCATCGATTGGTTGCCGACGTTGCTTTCATTTGCAGGTGCGGGACGCGTAGGTGAAAAACCGCTCGATGGCACTGACATTGGTTCTGTCCTAAGAGGCGGTTCCCCGCAATCGCAACCGCGTCGATTCTGGCAGTGGAACGTAGATTCGCCAATTGGTGAGACCAACGCAGCGATGAGAGACGGCAAGTGGAAGCTGGTTCGCCCTGCCCTCGATATCGCTTATGCGTCTGAAGCCGACAAAAAGCTGAACGATGACTATACAGCGATGGATATTGAGTACAAATACCACCCGGAGAACGTGATTGAAATCTTCGACTGGCCAGAACCAAAAAAGATCGTGCCTGAGCCCCCTGTGCCGGAGTTATTTGATCTTTCAGTGGATCCGGGTGAAGAAAACAATATTGCGTCCAAGAACCCGGAAATAGCGAGTCGAATGCTTGCCGAACTCGAAACCTGGTTTGAAGAAGTCGAATCCGAACGCCGGGCGATAGTTCAGTAGCTCGTGTCCTAGGCCACGAGTTCACTATTCGTCGACCTGAGATGTCGCGGCGTCAACACTGAAAGCCCCACAGTGTCATTCTGAACTAGATTCAGGATATCGTTCAATCTCCCAGCACGACCAACCTACAGACTAGTCGTACTTCCCCAACAGATGAATATTAGTTGATGTGGAGCGATATTCTGAATCTAGTTCAGAATGACAGACAAGCGCAGACAACGAGTGATCGCATCCAACTCTACTCGTTCCGCGTATCAGCACTAAAACGCCAGATACGGCTCGTCTTCGACCTGTGTGAAGTCTGTTGGTGGATACTTTGCGAGTGCGTCGAGATCGATATCGGCGCCCCAGCCCGGTCCGTCAGGCACTGTGGCAACTCCATTAGTGATGTCGATCGGATTTGTCAGCACGTCCTGATAGCGTTCGAAGAATGAAACGAAAATCTCCTGCATGAACGAGTTGGGTATGCTCATATCGAGATGCAGGCTCGCCAATGTAGACAGCGGACCGTTCGAGTTGTGCGGTGCGACCGGCACATAGTGGGTTTCAGCAAGGTCAGCGATTTTCCGGATTTCAGTAAATCCGCCGCAGTGACAAATATCTGGTTGAATCATGCGCACCGTGTTCGTTGCTAGCAGCGGTCGGAACTCCCAACGGTTGTAGAGCTGTTCCCCTGTCGAAACCGGAACATTCACTGAGCGTGCGAACTCTGCCATCGCCTCAACGTTGTCGTAAAGGATTGGCTCTTCCATCCAAGCGATATTGAAGGGTTCAAGTTCTTTAGCAACCCTGCTTGCGCTCCATGGATCGATTCGTGCACGAATGTCGATCCCGATCTCCATGTTAGGACCGATCGCATCGCGGACTGCGCGAACGACGTCGATACCGTGGCGGATCCGTTCTGGAGTAATCACCTGAGGACCGCCGAACGGATAGAACTTAAGCGCGGTCCAGCCAGCGTTTTTGAGCTCAAGAGCGGCACTTGCATACTGCTCTGCCGATTGGCGAAACGGTGCTGCTTCCTGATCGATATCAGGATTCGGCTCGACACAGTCTTCGAACCACCCGTTGGCATAAACGCGAACGTTGTCTCGGTGTTTTCCACCTGCCAGTTCCCAAACGGGGATATCTAAAGATTTTGCTTTGATGTCCCACAAAGCAAGGTCAATCGCTGCTATCGCCGACATCGAGACCGGACCACCTGCCCACGTCACTCGGCGGTATAGCGATGTCCAGATCCAGTCGATACGACGTGGATCTTTGCCGTTCAGAAACTTTCCGAAGTCGAGAATTTCCGCTTCGAGCGCGGCGTCTTTGTACTGGAGTGATCCCTCACCCCAGCCTGAGATCCCGAAGTCAGTATCGATTCGAACGAAAAGCCAGTTTGTACCCGCGGTCTTGTGAACTGGAGTTGCCATGCGGAAAACTTGCACATCTGTGATTTTCAATCGAATCGTCCTTCTCGGGATTTCAAGCTGGTTTACGGATAACAGCGATGGTTAGTCGATCGCCAGGAACTGCAAGCAAACAGGGGCAGGGACGTTAATGACCGAGCCCGTTGGAGTTAGCGTGCCGTCTTCTTCCCTTTTGAACGAAACAATCGTGTCGGAATCCTGGTTCTCAGCAAGTAAGAACTTGCCATCAGGGGTGATAGCGAAGTTTCGTGGAGTGTTGCCCTGGGTTGGCGCGTGTCCGACGAACGTCATCTTGCCGGTCGACTGATCGATCGCGTAAATCACGATCGAATCGTGACCGCGGTTAGAGGCGTACACAAACGCCCCATCCGGTGAGGTGTGGATGTCTGCGGTGGTGTTCTCGCCTTCCCAGTCTTCAGGCAATGTAGGAACCGATTCGACAGGTGTGAGAGTTCCGTCATCGCCAAGATCGTGCAGGGTTATCGTGCAACCGAGTTCATTGAGAACGTATACCTGTTGGTTCGTGGGATGGAACGTAAAGTGTCGAGGACCCTGTCCCGGCTTCTCATCGACAGTCGATGAAAGCTCGATACCGGCGTTCTCAGGATAGATCTTGTACGTAAGAACCTGGTCTTTTCCGAGGTCGCAAATGAAAGCGTATGAGTTCGTCTTATCAATGTTCACCGAGTGGGCGTGAGCCTTCTCCTGGCGCCGCTCGTTTACCGACGATCCTTCGTGTTGGATGAACTCGGTGAACTCACCGACAGAGCCGTCCTCGGCGATGGGGTGCGCTGAAACGCTGCCGCCGGCGTAGTTCGTGACGATGACCATTGAATCGGTTGCGTCGACCATCAGGTGACACGGACCAGGTCCACCAGTTGATTGCTGGTTTATCTGGGTTAGCTCCCCGGTTGATTTGTTCACGTTGAACGCTGTAATTCCACCTAAGCCATTGGACGCACTGGTTTCTGAAACGGCGTAAAGGTGATCTCCACTTTGATCGAGAGTCACGAACGAGGGATTTTCAAGTCCTTTCGAAACCGCTACTCGCGTGAGTTCACCCGTCTCGCCGTTCAAACGAAGCGTGTAAATCCCTTCGCTTCCAAGGCGAGTGTAAGTTCCGATAAAAGCAAACTGATCGCTGCTCATTGAATAATTCCTTGTTTGATGATCCGTTTAGTTAGTTGTTGATGATTAGATCAGGATCGATTTCGACTCCAATGCCGGGTCCGGTCGGAAGCGGCATGTAACCGTCTGAGTCGACTTCCGGGGCATTCGCCATGATCGAGAATTTGTGCTTGTAGTGACCAATCGGTGGATCGTGAAGAAGTTCCATGAACGGAGCGTGTCGCCATGATGCAACCAAGTGTTGATGAGCGATGACACCAATGTTGCCACCGCCGTGATGCGGAACCAGTTCCTTGTTGTAGAGCTCGGCGAGATTTCCGATTTTTCGCAGGTTGGTCATGCCGTTCATCACCATGCTTTCGGGCTGAAGCAGCTTATAGGTGTCCATCTCGCACATTTGGACAAACTCGTGGAGACCTGGATTGTTCTCGCCACCAGCGATTCTGATTTCAACTTCGGCGTTGAGTCTTGCCAACCCATCATAGTTGTATCGAGCGAGCGGCTCTTCCAGCCAGAAGACATCAAGTTCCTGTAGTTCAATTGCCGTTTCGTACGCCCGTTTGTAGTTCCACATTACGCCGGGCTGCCACGTACCGCTGCTTTGCGCCTGGTTGGCGTCAACCATGATCGTGAAATCGGGGCCAACCGCACTTCGAACCGCTTCAACAAGCTCAATGTCTTCGGGGAGAGTTTCGTAGTGAAGACGCAGTTTCATCGCCTTCCACCCCTGTTCCTGAAGTGAAACTGCTTGCTCAGCACGCTCTTCAGGGGTCGATAGAACAACCATGCTGGCGTAGGGGATAATTTTTTCTTTCTCACCGCCCCACAACTTGTAGAGCGGAAGATTCGCTGCCTTCCCAATGATGTCCCACAGCGCCATGTCCACACCGGCGATTCCCTGGTAGTGGATGTTCTGGGAATAGTAGTTCAGTGCGGCCGCGTGATCCTCAACGGCGAAAGCACTGCGACCAACAAGGTATTCCTTTACACCGTCGACCAGCATCGGATGCATTCCGGGACCAATACCAGTGATCCCTGCGTCGGTCTGAACCTCTGTGAAAGATCCGCCTCCGATATTGAAGGGAGACATTCGTCCCGGACTCCAAGCTGGCTCGATATCACCAACGTGTTTTACGGTCCGTAAATTGACGATTTTGACGTCAGTAACTTTGATATTGCCGCTCAATAGATTCTCCGGGGTTTCTCCTGTTGCTGTTTCAAAGGCTGCAAGATCATACAACCGGTCCAATATCTTTTGTGGGTGAGCGGGGCGTTTTACAAGCGGTGATGACCGCGTAAACTGCCATCCGAAACGGATTCACTGCCAGATCGTTGAACGGGAGACCCATAACCTACAAGGCTCAGTGTTTACTACAAGGACAGCCGAGTTCACGAAAAAATTGGTTGGAGCGGTCAAATTCCTCAGCCAGGCGGCAACGAAATGCTGGCATGGAACGAGTCAGTGCTGGACAACATGCGAAAGCGCGAGCCGTTCTGGCGCAAGGTTTAACGGTCAATTAGCGAACGCCCCTCGCGAACATAAAAGGATCAACATTTGGAACCCGTAATACGTAACGAAGAAGGAAGCTCGAACCCTCTATTGGGACCGGGCGATGGCGTTTTGAACTACGTCATGCTAATGGTGAAGCACGCCCCTGGCGAATCAAGTCCCGATCACACGCATCCATGGGAACATCAGGCTTACATCACTGAAGGATCTGGAGTGCTTGTTTGCGGAGGCAATGAGTACCCAATCACGACCGGTGATGCGGTGCTCGTACCCGGAGGAGTGCGCCATCAGTTCATCAACACAGGCGACGTTCCGCTCCACCGCGTAACGGTAAATCCGATTGAATCGATTCAGTAATCAGCCTAAATAGGACTTGGCACGTTTACGTCGGTCAGAGAGATTTCACCTTGATCGACGGTATACACGTGAGTCGCAATTTCGTCGACGATCGCCGGATCGTGGCTGGCACAAATGATCGTGCCGTCGTATTCGCCAAGGGCGCTGAGCAGTTCGTCGCGAGTACCTGCATCAAGGTGGTTGGTCGGCTCGTCGAGCAGTAGAACGTTGTTGGGCTCTACCAGAAACTTTGCCAGCGCTACCCTGCTCTTCTCACCGCCAGACAGCATGCGGATGACTTTATAGACATCGTCAGAAGAAAACAGGAAACGTCCCAGAATTCCTCGAAGCGCTCCGTCCGGCTGATCTTGTGCGGACTCACGTACCGCCTCTAGAACTGTCGAATTCAAGTCGAGAGTTTCGTCCTGATGCTGTGCGTAATATCCACGGCGTGATCGCTCCGACCACGATATTTGTCCTTCCGTCGGCTCAACTTCTCCGGCAAGGATCCTGAGCAGGGTGCTTTTACCGCCACCGTTGTGTCCGATAAGAGCGACTTTATGACCCCGCTCAACCTCAAGCGAGACATCGAGCAACGCGGGCAGATCGTCCCAATCATGAAATATTCCATCGGCTTCGAGGACGACTCGCTCTACTCTTCCGGTCGATTTGATCTGGAAGGTCGTTGTTTTCGAATCGACGATTCGCTCGACTCGATCCATGCGATCGAGCGCTTTGATTCGGCTTTGAACCTGTTTTGCTTTGGTCGCCTTCGACCGAAACCGATCGATGAACTGCTCCTGTCGCGCAATTTCGCGCTCCTGGCGGTTAGCCATGGCATCGAGTTGTGCCTGCCTCGTCTCCTTGCTTCTCTGGAAATCCGAAAAAGCACCTGGATAAGAAACAACCTTGCCGTATTCGACATCGAGAATTCGAGTCGCGACTCGCTCTAGGAACGGTTGATCGTGTGTAACCATAAGAATTGAACCGGGGTATTCGGCGAGTTCCTGAGCCAACCAGTTTTTGGAAGCAACGTCGAGGTGGTTAGTAGGTTCATCAAGCAGTAAATGAGCTTCTCGTCGTAGAAGAATCTTCGCGAGTGAAATTCTCATCCGCCAGCCGCCAGAAAAGTCGCCACACGGCTTTCGTAGATCGTCTGTAGAAAAGCCAAGACCCGTCGTTACGCGAGCGATCGAAGCGTCAACGCCGTTTCCACCGAGTAGCTTGAAACGATCATGAATCGCATCGAGTTCGGAGACTAGGTCCTCTGCGTCACATTCCTCGAGAATCAGCATATCTTCGATTTGATCGACGCGAAGCCGGATACCGTTCACTTCGGGAAGAGCAGTCCACATCTCTTCGTTTAAGGTGCGATCGAGCTGGACATCAGATTCCTGATGTAAGTACGACAGCTCGCCTTCGGAAATGATTACCTGTCCGCCGCTGGATGGTTCGTCACCGGCGATCATCTTGAGCAGGGTGGTTTTTCCAGCTCCGTTCGCACCGACTACGCCAATTTTCTCGTTCGATGAAACGGTGAACGAAACCTCCGACAGCAGGTCTCTGCCTCCAAAAGTTTTCTTTAGGTTTTCAACGACGATCATTTATAGGTTCGGGCGAAGAGTGTATGTGCGATACAGGTACATAAGTGTCTCAAATCGTGTCGAATATTGGCGGAAGAATTTATCTATCGTGGAATTGAGAGTGATCGCATGATTCGTTACAAAGATCGAACGCCTCCAATTGAAATGGAGACCGGGCAAGCCCGATCTCCATTTCAATTGGCGAATCAATGTTCTACTAGTAGCTTGACTGGGCACCTCGACGTGCTGATTCTTTCCATGCCTCGGCGAGAGTTTCAACAGTTACGTTGTCAGATTGGGCGACGCTGATTACAGCGTCTTCCTGGTGGGCAAGTGCATCCGCTGCATCAGGCAGTCGAGGAGCGGCATCCAACGGGATTTGGATCGCGCCATGCAGGTCTGCCGCAATCAGATCACCTGGTTGAACGTACACGCCACCTACGTCAACCGGCACGTTGTAGGCGACACCGTGGACGTAGCCGTGAGATACGAGTACTTCTTTTGCCCAGAACGGGAAGCCCATTTCTTCAGCTTCCTTGAGGTCGCGCACTCCACCGTCTGTGACAACACCGATGCAGTCTAGACCAAGAGCAATGTTGCCTTGGATTTCGCCCCAGTAAGAGCCAACCGTAGCGGGGTAATCGAGATCGTGGAACACGATCATGCGAGGAGCAGGGATGTCGAGGATCGCCTTGTAATAGTCAGTTTTCTCAAGAGCACGGGGAGATTTCTGCCGGGCAGAAATAACGCCGGTCACGGCATATCCAACATATGTCTCTGTGACAGGAGATTGAGACTTGATTTCAGGACGCATGAAGCCTTCGGTTCGAGGCATGATGTCCATGAGTTCAAGTGCGTTGGCGATGGTAGGAGTATCGATCTTCCTAAGCTGAGCTAACAGCTCTTTAGACAGTGGGCCTTCAGTGGCACCCATAGTCGGGCTCCCTTGGAGAATTCAGAATTGTTGACGAGCAAATCGCTTCGTAGAGAATGGTACTCCGAAAAACAAACGGGCAGATATTTTGCGAAATAAAAAAGGCCAGCCAAGACGCTGACCTTCTTAATGTACTGCGCGCGACGGAGTTCGATTAGTAAACAGCGACGTTCCAGTCGATACGGCGGCGCTTCTTTGCACGCTCCATCGATTGCTTACGGTTACGTTCAATACGCTGAGCGTTCTGGAGCTCCTGAGTAGCGCGCCGTTGTGATGTGCGAGCCCGATCGCGTTCAATTTCGTTCTGGGCTAGTTTCACAGCCTCTAAGACCGTGAAATATTCAACTCGCGCTCTGTCTACTCAAATTAGATTGTAATTGAGCATGTGAGACCTTTCTGCAATCTAACGTCGTGTGGAACCTTGATGTCTCAATCATTGCCCGGATGGAATGTCGGAGGATATGTACCTTACTCGGTAGCCATCTCGTAACCACGAAGGTCCGAGCAAGTGAAATCCTTATCAGCAATTGCGTACTGCGACTTATTACCGATGAGGTTATAGTTGCAAGCCAGTTCAACTTGACATTTTCGGGTAAGGATTCGCCTACATTCACCACCCGATATGCCAACAAATTACCTGCGAACGGTTTTGTGGTCGTCCCTCTATAGGTCTAGAATCTCCACGCCTCGGACTCCACTGATTCACGGTCGAACCGGAATCCAACGTACATACACCGAGGGATAACGGAGAAGCTTGAATGAATGGAACAGAGTTCATCGCCCAGATCCTGAAGCAAGAGGGCGTGACCGAAATGACTTGCTTCCCTAGCAACGCCCTTATTGAGGAAGCCTCAAAAGTCGGTATTCGACCAGTTATGTTCCGACACGAGCGCGGTGCGATCATGGCTGCTGACGGATACAGTCGCATGAACGATGGCCAGAAATTCGGTGTCGTGGCAATGCAACACGCAGCCGGAGCTGAAAACTCGATGGGTGGGCTCGCCCAGGCATTCGGTGACAATGTCCCGATTCTGGTGCTTCCCGGTGGTTACCCTTCTGCTTCGCGACACGTGCGACCAAATTTCCACGCAAGCTCAGCCTGGGGCAGCGTTGTGAAATCTGCAGAGACGATCGACTCGCCTGCTCAGATCAAAAACGTGATGCGTCGAGCGTTTCAAGCTCTTCGAAACGGGAATGGCGGTCCAGTAGTGGTCGAGATGACTCTCGACATATGTGCCATGGAAGTTCCACAGGACGCCCTCGATTACCACTCACCTATCGTGAGCAAATCAGCTCCGTCACGAACTGATGTCCAGGACGCGATAAAAGCTCTGCTCGCCGCTGATCGACCGATGATATGGGCAGGCGCTGGTGTTCTCATGGCTGGAGCTACCGCAGAACTCGCCGAGTTCGCCGAACTTACCGATATTCCAGTCTTCACGACTATGGAAGGTAAGTCAGCGTATGACGAGCGGCTTCCACTTTCGCTTGGTGCTGGAAGTGGAGCGACCACCGGTCCCGCTTTCGAGTGGATTAACGAAAGCGATGTAGTTCTGGGTCTGGGTACGAGCCTCTCCCACAACAACTACACCCGAAAAGTTCCGGCTGGCAAGAAAACCGTCATCCACAACACAATCAATCCGGAAGAGATCAACAAAGAGACTCCGTCACACATTGGTCTTGTTGGTGACGCCAAATTAACCCTCGCCGCAATGATCGATGAGGTGAAGGCACAAATCGGTGAAGACGGTCGAGATACCGGTGTTGCCACCCACATTGCCGAGGCAAAGGCCAAGTGGATGGAGGAGTGGGCACCGCTCCTTAACTCTGACGAAGCTCCGTTGAACCCTTATCGAGTAATTAACGAGATCAACAAGAACGTTGATCACGAAAACACGATCGTTACACACGATGCCGGCGGTCCTCGTGACTGCATGGTTCCGTTCTACACGGCAACTACCCCTCATTCCTACATTGGATGGGGCAAGACGACGCACCTAGGATTCGGTATTCCATTGATGATTGGCGCAAAGCTCGCCGACCCAAGCAAGTTCTGCCTGAACTACATGGGAGACGGCGCATGGGGAATGTCGGGAACCGACACCGCAGCGGCAGCTCGGATGAACCTACCGATCACTACAGTTCTCCTTAACAACGGTGGAATGGCGACCTACCCAGGTGGGTTCCCTACCGCTCGAGAGCAGTACGACGTTTCCTACATGGAAGGAGATTACGCACAGATCACTGAAGGAATGGGCGGAGTCGGAATCTCCGTCTCTCAACCTGAAGAGATGGGGCCGGCAATCCTCCAGTCTCGCAAGCTGAACGACGAAGGAAAGACTGTGTTGATCGACGTAAAGTCGAACTACGAGTCCCGCAAGTCGTACTTCGGCAGGTAGTCAACAGAGAACTTCGGATTTGAAATAGTCGCTATCGGAGCAAGCCTCCGTTAGCGATTTCGGAAGCAAGTAACACCGTCTGAGTGAGATTACTCAGGCGGTGTTTTTCGTTTAACCCACTCCGTTGAATTCCGATTTCTGTCCGAAAGTGTGCGAAAGGTTTGATCCCCGGATATTTCGTTGTGCGTCTCAAGAACGAATCGTTCTCAACGTGAGAGCAGCTACACCCTACCAACTGGTACACCAACTGACCTCGAGTGAGGGTTGAACTTTAGGGAGATTCACGGATTGCAGCCCGTATGAACCGCGATGTTACGGTGTTATGGGCGCGGTGTCGTTGTGGTTATCAGCACTGACAGCCGGTCTAACAAGCGAATCGATTCCCGGCGATTACTCCCAGACACAGGCCTTCTTCAGGCCAGCCGTACAGCACATTTAGGCTTTCCCCCCCCCTCAGGTTTATTGAGCGGCTGGCCGAACAATTTGAAAGCCCTCCTCTCCCGGCGAGAAGGGCTTTTTCTTTTAACTCTTCGCGCTCAAAAACCGCGGGGTGATGCTGCGGTTGCGCTACGATAGCGCTTTCTACTCTGACGTCGGAATACCGACTCGATGGCGAAAGGAACAAAGGGTGAACAGTCTCGAAGGCAAAGTGGCGATTGTTACCGGAGCCGGTTCGGTTGATTCCGGGTCTGGCACAGGCGACGCCATGTCGATCCTCTTCGCACGACAAGGTGCAGACGTTGTTTTGTTCGACATCGACGCGGAACGAGCGAATCGAACACTTGACACTATCAACGCCGAGGGTGGGAATGCCGCCGTTGTAGTTGGAGATGTTTCAGTTGCGGAAGACTGCGAAAAGGCGGCGAACACGGCTGTCGAGCAATTCGGCGGACTTCACGTTCTAGTCAATAACGTTGCAATCCTCAAACCTGGAAACGTAGTCGAGGTCACAGAGGAAGACTGGGACAAGGTGTTTGCTGTAAACGTGAAATCGATGATGCTCATGAGCAAGTACAGCATTCCCGAGATGATTCGTTCCGGTGGCGGTTCCATCATCAACATTTCATCCAACGAAGGGCAACGCGGACAGGACTGGCTCCCATTCGTCGCATATTCGACGTCTAAGGGCGCTGCGGTGACACTAACCACATCAATGGCAGTCCAACATGGCAAGGACAACATCCGGGTCAACTGCATTGCTCCCGGAATGATCTTCACACCTCTCATCGCTCCTCACATTTCGCAAGAGACAAGAGACTTGCGAAGAATGGGCGCTCCGCTAAATCAAGAAGGAACTGCCTGGGACGTGGCGAGTGCTGCTGCGTTCCTGGCGAGTGACGATTCAAGATGGATTACGGGGGCAACTTTGCCGGTAGACGGTGGTCTGCTGGCAACTCAGTCGCTTTCATTGGTTGAACGATTTCGTGGTTCTTCCGACGAATAACCCTTGCTTGGTGATCACACACTAAGCGCGTTCTATTCACACTCCAGAACATTAGGAATAAACGTTGTCACAGCTTAACACTGAAGAAAATGCTGCTGTTGAAATGCGGGATGGAACGGTTCTTAGAGCGGATATTTATCGTCCGAACGATAACGGGCGATACCCTGCACTGTTATTGCGTACGCCCTACTGGAAACAGCATCCCAGATACATCAAGACTGCCAGAGGACTTGCAGAACGCGGTTACACCGTTATTTGTCAGGACATGCGAGGACGATACGACTCAGAAGGCGAATTCAGGTGGCAGTTTATGGACAACTCGCTCACTGGCGATTCGGAAGACGGCTACGACACGGTTGAGTGGGCTGCAAACCTGAAATCGACGGATGGTCACGTGGGCACATGGGGCCATTCTTACGATGGGTGGACTTCGTGGAGAATGGCCGAACTACAACCCCCTTCGCTCAAAGCAATTCACGCTAGCGGCATGGGAACGAAATCGCTGGATATGAACTTTGGGATTTTCGAGACCGGTCGCCGGTTGGAGTGGAGTTACATGATGGCGGCCGACATGCGTCGTCGCTCCGGAGCGAAACACGGTCCCCATTACCCCGTGGAAGCCGTTGACCAGTGGCGAGCAATCGAGCGTGGCAAGTGGATCTGGTATTTGCCATTAGCCGACATTCCTGATGAGACATTTTCAACGCTAACGCCACAGCTTCAGGCGTATTACAAACATCAACACGTCGAAATGTGGAATTTCGATGCAGTTCATCAGAAAGTGAACGTGCCGGTAGGGATGTTTACAGGCTGGTGGGATCGTGTGATAGGTACCGTAAAGCAATTCAGCGGATTGGAAACCAACGGTCCTGAAAATCTTCGTGGTCAGCACCGACTCGTGGTCGGACCTTGGTCACACATGATGACGACTCTTAATCGCGATCTCGGACCAATCGATTACGGTCCACAGGCCGAAGAAACATGGGAGGAACTGATCCTTCGGTGGTACGACTATCAGTTCAAAGGTATCGATGACGGAATAGGTACTGAGCCTGGTGTGAAATTGTTCATCCTTGGTGCGAACGAGTGGACTTATGAGCACGAATGGCCGTTGAAGCGAGCCGAGACGGTCCCGTTCTACCTTCACAGCGATGGATCAGCGAACACACCTCACGGCGATGGATATATGTCGATAAATACTCCTGATTCGGAGCGACCGGACCAATACTCATATGACCCGCGCGATCCAGTCATGAGCGTGATGGACATTGATGCACAGGCGATGCCAAGGGATCAGAAACCTCTCGATAGTAGACAAGATGTGCTGGTCTACCAGACCGCTCCGTTCGAGTCCTGCATGCGATTCGTTGGTTCGGTTGAATTGGAGCTCTGGGCGGCATCCGACGCCCCCGATACTGATTGGACGGCGAAACTCGTACTAGTCGATCGAAATGGACTCGCTATAAATTTGACCTACGGTATCGTTAGAGCGCGTTATCGCGCTGGTTTCGACGAGGAACTGGCTCTCGACCCTGGCGTACCGGTAAATTACACGATTCAACTCAATCCTGTCGGGATCGAGATTCAACCCGGTCAACGTTTGCGTCTTGATGTGTCGAGCTCAGACTTCCCGAATTTCGACCGCAATCACAACACAGGAAAAGATTTCTGGAGCGACACCGAACTTCGGGTCGCAAACCAGACGGTTTTCCACGATTCTGAGATGCCTTCACGCTTGCTCATGCCGTTGGTTAACGATCCATAGGACTAAGTTGCGCTTGCAGGTGCCCAGGTGTAATCGTCAGCGTTTCCGGCGATGTCATCGAACGACGTGTAGTTCGTCTTCCATAGTTGTGAATACAGGGCTGGATAGCTATTGGATTATTGACTTCGAGAACATGCATTTTTTGCTAATCCTGAATCCACTGTTGTGATTCTGACTTCAAGAATCAGTACGCCGGCAGCATAGCACCTGTGGCATACGCGATTAAGCAGCAATAGACTCTCGGCAGTTTGAATCATTGATCAGAGGAGGTTCCAATGAAATTTCTGGGAGTCGACCACATCGACATCATAGTTAGCGATCTGGATAAATCGATCGAGTTCTATCGTAAATTCGGTATGCACCCTGAAGGCACAGTCGATAACGGCGAGACCGTGTTTCTGTGGAATGGCGCCAAAGAGCATCCCGTTCGCATCGAACTTCACAAGCAGCAAGAAGGTCAAAAAGTCGGAATCGACCATCTCTCTTTCCTAGTTGAAGACCCCGTTGACGCGCAAAAGGAGATTGAATTTCTCGGTGGAATCGAATTCCTGTTCGAACCGTTCGAGAATCAGCAGTCGGGACGCACTATTTCGAACAGCTACGATCCCGATGGCGTTCAAATACAGATGTGCCGACCGACTGGTCCGGGCACGTTCAAGAACTGGGAATAGCTTGCGTGGACGCTAAGAGCACTTCGGAACAACAACGCACTAAAGCAGGGGCAGCAAGGACGGTTATCACGCCTCCGGTCGGCTATCCGATGGGCAATTGGGGTCTCAGGCAGGGTGTAGCCAAAGGCGTATATAGGGATATCCACGCACGATGCGTCGTGTTCGAGAACGCCGCGACTTCAATCGTTGTCATTTCTCTTGAAATAGCTGGGCTGACAACTGAGACCGTCGAAGCGATCAAGGCACGTATATTCACCACGACAGGTATTCCAACCGACGCGATTCTTCTCAACTTCACGCACAACCACACATCTCCGGACACGATCGTTTCACTTCCTTCTGAGTGGATGTCCTGGACATCCTGGCTCGCTGATCAGGTCGCCGGATGTGTACTGGACGCTCAAAGTGGGCTGGTGGAGGTCAACGTTGGTAGCGGATCCGGTTCGTTCGATGACTGGACCGTGAATCGGCAGTATCCAGAAAGGCCTGTGGATACCGAGTTGAGTGTGATCAAGGTCGACGACGATCACGGCAAACCGGTCGCGCGATTGGTTAACTTTGCCTGCCACGGGGTCGCCGATGGTGGTCAGTATCTTGAGTGGACTGGGGATTTCGCAGGTGAGATGTCGGCGTGGCTCGAAGATGAAGAGGCCGGCAGCGTGGCGATCTATGTCCAGGGAGCCGCGGGCGATATCCACCCGTTTGATTGGTGGTTCGGAAATACGTCTTCCGAGCATCTCCATACCCATGAAGACACTGCACTTCTTGGAACCACCCTAGCGCGAGAAGCAAAACAATTGTTAAGCAATGTCGAAACTTCCCCGGACATTCCTCTCAAAATTGCGGCCGAGCCGGTTTCACTACCAAGACATCAGGTGAATTGGACCCTCGAAGAGGCAATCGTAAATCGTGCACGACTCACGGATTCACTCGGTGAATACACCGGTGAGACGTGGCTACCGGGAACAACAACGGCGAACGCTGCGGAGCGTCATCCTGAGTTGTATGGATGGGGCAACAACGAGGTCAACCTGGCACGTAATCAATCGCTGCCAAGCCGAACTCTAACGGTGAGAGGTTTTAGGATCGGCACAACCCTTATTTCTGCACACGCGGGTGAGTTGTTCAACGAAATCGGAACCCAGATCAAAGATGCGTTCCCGGATCGTCGCCCGTGGGTAGCGAGCTACTGTGACGACTACATCGGCTACATATCTACCCGTAAACCGCATGAGGACATCCAGCACGTTCCAGTTACAGAAATAGTCGACATGAAGAAATATCGGCGCTTCTACGGTACGACTACGAGTCCATACGCGCCGGAAGCCGGTGAGGCGCTTGTCGAAACCGCTATAAACGTTCTCAAATCGATCAAATAATCAGACGCGAATAGATTCCAAATGAAAGTACTTCTGCTTGCCGATTTCGGCGATCCTTACTACCCACCGATTCGAGAAGAACATCCCGACATCGAGTTCGTCGAAGCCGGATCCGATGAAGAACTTCTTCGTGAAATACCGAACGCTGACGCTGTGTTTGGATACCTCACTTCGGCACAGTTCGATGCGGCGAAAAATCTGAAATGGATCCAAACTCTCGACGCAGGCATGGAAGGACTTTTCAACGCGGTACCTCAGGTTGCGAACACCGGGATCGTCGTGACTAACGCCCGTGGTGCCGGTGCCCCGATGATTGGAGAACACGGCGTTACGCTGATGCTCGCTCTTGCACGGCAACTACCACGGTTCTGGGCAGATAAATCGGCGCATAAATGGGATCAGGATGGTGCTCTTGAGGTCGTCGAATATCTCGGTAACAAGACTTGCGGAATCATAGGTTTCGGCAAGTCAGGACGAGAGATTGGCTGGCGGGCAAAAGCGCTCGGCATGACCGTCCTCGCGGTAGATGAACAACCCGTCGACGGCGACCCGATTGTGGAAGATGTGTGGGGAGTGTCGAAACTAAACGGCTTGCTCAGAGTTTCGGACTACGTGGTGGTTACCGCTCCTTACACCACGGCAAATGAAAATATGATCGGCGCAGAGCAGATCGATCTCATGAAACCTGGTGCACGCCTTGTCGTCACTTCCAGAGGTCGACTTGTGGAACACTCTGCTCTCGTCACAGCGCTTAAATCTGGTCGTATTGCAGGAGCGGGACTTGATACGACTGTCGTAGAACCTCTCCCCGCCGATAATGAGCTGTGGGATCTGCCGAACGTAATCATTACGCCACACATTGCCGGCAACTCCGAGAAAGAACAACTCGATCAGCGGACGGTCGATATTTTTGCCGAGAATTTGCGTCGTTACATGGGTGGTCAGCCCCTCATAAACATCGTGGACAAAACCCTTCAGTACTGATCATTCGAATTTGTTCGAACAGCCGACAGTCTGAACCTCTGCCCAACAAAAAGGTGAAGAGCTTATTGAAGTTCAATGGGAGTAGTTTCCGGGAACGATATCGGCGTATGCCCTTTTCCTAGAATCGATCGATCCTGAGTAGATCGATGTTGTGCCGTGTTCTGCCATCCAGGACGAGATCTCCTAGTATTTCGCCAACAACGCTTGCGAACTTGAATCCGTGACCTGAGAATCCCGCCGCTACTGCAACCTGTGGATGATCTGGCAATAGATCAATGATGAAATGCTCATCGGGAGTGTTCGTGAACAAGCACGTTTTCAGCGTCATCAGCGTCCCGTTGGCTTTCGGGAAGTAGCGCTCGGCGGCAACTCTCAAAATTTCTTCGTCTTCGGCGGTAACACCGCGTTCGACGTTGTCGGGGTCGGTGACCTCTTCAAGGTGGTGGTACCGACCAATCTTGAATCCCGGAATGTCATAGACAGGGAATCCGTAGTAACGGCCTTCTTCAAAGTAGGCGTTGAACACCGGAAACCTCTCAGGAGTGAATAAACTCGGATCATCAGGTTGGAGCCACGCCAGAACCTGTCGTTCAGGTATCGCCAGTTCCTCCAGTGAAGGCACCATTCCTGCCACCCACGCGCCAGCGGTGATTACCAGTCGATCGGCTGTGTACTCGGCACGATCAGAAAATAGTCTGACTCCATCACCTTCTTTTTCCCATGTGACGACCGATTCTCTGGCGTGAATCTCTGCTCCTTCGGCGACCCCTGCATTCACGTAAGCAACAATCGCGCGTTCCGAAAGAATGAAGCCTCCATCGCGCTGGTAAAGCCCCATTTGTCCAGGGGGCATTTGGTAACCGGGGAATCGCTCATTTATCTTTTCGTGGTTTAGCACTTCGTGGGGCAAGTCGTGATCAAGACACGATTGAAGAGATCCTTCGAAAAGTTCGTGACCCGAGGGTGCTGTATCGATCGATCCGATTTTGAAAAGCAGTTGTTCACCTGCAATCGTTTCGATGTCAGACCACATTTCGTAGGCTCGACGAAGCAGAGGTACGTACGAAGAATCTTCATAGTAAGCGAGCCTGATGATTCGATTTACACCGTGCGACGAACCTTCGCTGTGCGGAATGTCGAACTTTTCGAGTCCAAGTACTTTCTGCCCTCGTTTGGCAATGTTGTAGACGGTTGAACTGCC
>DBTA01000047.1:0-360 GCA_002306815.1 Dehalococcoidia bacterium UBA1328
GAGTCTAAATTCGTCACGAACGAACTCCTTGCCTACAGCAGTTCGTTCCACTGACAACAAGATCAATACAAAGCCGAAGAGTAATTCAGGAAACCAATGGCAAGGTATACCGGACCTAAATGTAAGAACTGTCGACGCTATGGGATTAAGCTCTGCTCGAAGCCTGCAGGCAAGTGTGCCTGGGAACGACGCAAGAGCCAGCCCGGAGATAAGTCGACACAACAGCGACGTCGCCGTATTTCAGAATACGGAACCCAGTTGCGCGAGAAGCAGAAGGCGCGCGTAATCTACGGCGTTTTGGAACGACAGTTCCGCAACTACTACAAGAAGGCAAGCCGTCTCGAAGGTGTAACAGGTGAT
>DBTA01000047.1:666-1037 GCA_002306815.1 Dehalococcoidia bacterium UBA1328
CGTCTCGAAGGTGTAACAGGTGATCGCCTGTTGCAATTACTTGAGAGTCGGCTAGACAACGTCGTCTACCGACTTGGCTTCGCCGATTCGCGACCGCAGTCCCGACAGATCGTAAATCACGGTCACATCCAGGTGAATGGCAAGAAGGTGAACATACCTTCGTACCAGGTTAAAGCGGGCGACCGCATTAGCTGGCACGAGCAGTCGAAGAAGACTGGTTTGTTCGAAATCGTGTCGAACGGCATGGGCGCGAACTCGGTAGTACCGAGCTGGCTCAACGTCGATTCCGACAAGGCCGTTGGCGAGGTCGTGAGTCTCCCGAAGACAAGTGATGTCGAACTTGCAATCGACACTCGTCAAATAGTTGAGTA
>DBTA01000047.1:1355-4250 GCA_002306815.1 Dehalococcoidia bacterium UBA1328
AAATAGTTGAGTACTACTCAAGGAAGTAAAACGCGCCGATGCTAGAACGAATGTACGGCATCACTCCTCAGGAGGAAATGCCGCCAGCTGCACCAGAGATCCCAGATCTCTCTATCACAATTCAGGAGAACGAAGAAGTTTACGGCCGATTCGTTGCTGAGCCGCTTGAACGCGGATGGGGTGTAACCCTTGGTAACCCGCTTCGCCGATCGTTGCTCAACTCTCTCCCCGGTACTGCCGTTACCTGGGTGAAGATTGATGGAACGCTCCACGAGTACTCCACCATCCCTCACATGCGAGAAGAAGTCGTTGAGTTTCTTCTAAATGTGAAGGGCATTCGCCTGCGATCACTTGCCGACCGCCCGGGTCGACTCCGCTTGGAAGTCGATGGAGAGGGTGAAGTTCGCGCAGGTGACATCATGGCAACAGCCGACTTCGAAATCGTTAACCCTGAGCACCACCTTGCAACTCTGGACAAACCGAACGCGCGGCTTTCTGTGGAGTTCAACGTTGAACAGGGTGTTGGCTTCTCTCCTGCGAGCCAGGACGAAGGCCTGCCAATTGGTGTTCTCCCTGTAGACGCCGTTTACACACCAGTCAGAAAGGCTAACTTCTCGGTCGAGCCAACTCGAGTTGGTCAGCGATCAGACCTTGAAAAGCTGATTGTTGAAGTGTGGACCGACCGCACGATTTTGCCGCTTGAAGCGATGCAGGCAGCTGGTAAACAGTTGATGGATCGCTTCTTTCTATTTACTCGACTCGATAAAGAGCCCGAAGAACAGGCAAGTCCCGCAGCAGGTCTTGGAATTTCTCCAGATGTTTACAACACACTTGTTGAAACTCTTGCTCTATCTGCACGAACGCTCAACTGTCTCAAGAGAGCAGGGATCAACCGAGTTGGTGAAGTGCTTTCAATGCCAAAGAGCGAACTACTGAAAATTCGGAACTTCGGTCAGAAGTCTCTCGACGAGCTTTACGACAAGCTTGCTGAGCGAAACCTCCTGCCTGAAGATGACAGCTCCAGTGAAGAAGAGGGTGAGGGCGAAGAGCCTAAAGCCGAAGTTGCAGCTGGTGACGACGCAGGAGCAGACTCCAGTGAGGCATAAGCTAAAGGGTCGACAGTTCGGCCGTGCTTCAGGTTCACGTAAGGCTATGTTCCGGGTAATGGTCACTGACCTGCTCCGCCATGGCCAGATCAAGACCACTGTCGCCAAGGCTAAGGAAATTGGTCCTATGGCAGAAAAAATGGTCACGCTCGGCAAGAAGGGCACCTTGCATGATCGACGCCAGGCAGCAGCTTTCATCACCGACAAGTCGGTTTTGAAGACTGTGTTCGATGACATCGCTCCTCGGTACAAGGAGCGTTCAGGCGGCTACACCCGTATCACTCGCCTTGGTGTTCGCCCTGGCGATGCCGCGGAAATGGCACTCATCGAACTGGTCGATTAATTAGACCAACAACAAAGATGCGTTTCGGACTGGTTGTGGAGTACGACGGGACTGACTTCCACGGCTCCCAACTACAGTCCAATGCTAGAACGGTTCAGGGTGAAATTGAAGACGCTCTGCACAACATCTTTCAAATGAATATAAGAGTGCACTTTGCAAGTCGAACTGACTCCGGAGTGCACGCAAGAGGGCAGGTAGGTCGCTTCGACCACGAAACGGACATGCCTGCTGACAAGATCAGGATTGCTTTGAACCACTACATGACAGAAGACGTGCGCATTCGGTGTGCACAGCTCGTCAAGGACGGACCCGATGGGTTCGATCCTCGTGGTGACGCGTCTGCACGGACATACGTGTACACGTTCAACGACGCGCAATCTGCACCCGCACTCAACCGTAAATACGTGACGCATGTGCGGAAGCAACTCGATGCGGATGTCATGAACACTGCCTGCCAGTCGCTGGTTGGTTCACACGATTTCGCAGCGTTTGCCGGACCAAGCACACCCGCTGATGCACCGACACGACGTGTCGTAGAATCAGCGACCGCTATCCGCACCGGCGACAACATCGAGTTCAAAATCACCGCAACCGCTTACCTGCACCAGCAGATTCGCCGAATCGCAGGTGTTCTTTATGACGTCGGACGAGGCAACTCATCTCACGAGTTGGTTGGACAACTCTTGGCTTCTGCTGAGCGTGGTGCTGCGTCGCATGTCATGCCAGCAACTGGTCTTTGCCTTGAATCGATTAACTACGACGGATCAGGAGAGTGCGGATTACCTACAATATCCACTACTGATTCGCCTGATCTGAGCGTAAACTAGATCGTTGGAAATAACGGACTGAACGACTAATCATGGTTACTAAGCTAAAGCAATACAACCCGAAAGCCTCCGAGATCGTGAACGACTGGCAAGTCGTTGACGCCGAGGGACAGGTGCTCGGTCGACTAGCAACTCAGGTGGCGACGTATCTGATGGGCAAGCACAAGTCCACCTACGTACCACACATGCTGACTGGCGATTTTGTCGTTGTTATTAACGCCGAGAAGATCAAGGTCACCGGCATGAAGGCTGAGCAGAAGATCTACAAGCGACACAGCCAGTACCCGGGTAACCTCAAAGAGATTTCTTACGAACGCATGTCGGAAAAGCACCCGACTCGAGTCATCGAGTTGGCTGTTCGAGGCATGCTTCCTAAAAACAAGCTTGGTCGACAGATGCTGAACCGTCTGAAGATCTACGCTGGCGCTGAACACCCACACAGCGCTCAGGTTCTAGGATCAGAGCGACGTGAAGAGCGCGAAGCCGCTGCGGCAGCTAAGGCAGAAGCCGAGGCGAAGGCAGCAGCCAATAAACCTGCGGCTAAGAAGTCGACAGCTAAGAAGGCTCCTGCCAAAAAGCCTGCAGCCAAGAAGGACGCTGCCAAAAAGCCTGCAGCCAA
>DBTA01000047.1:4624-10390 GCA_002306815.1 Dehalococcoidia bacterium UBA1328
AAAAGCCTGCAGCCAAGAAGGCCGTTGCCAAAAAGCCTGCAGCCAAGAAAGCCGCTACTAAAAAGCCTGCAGCCAAGAAGAAGACCACAGCCAAGAAGCCGGCAGCTAAGGCCGCTAGCGACTCGGGAGACAAATAAGTTGACAAGCCAGCAGTACTACTACGGCACAGGTCGTCGTAAGACTTCAATCGCCCGAGTTCGGGTTTACAACACTCCAGGCGGTTCGACCGTAAACGGTAAGCCGATAGACGAAGTGTTCACTGTCGGTGCATGGCTTCGACAGGCAATTAGCCCGCTGGGTTCTACCGGCCTTGCCGACAAGGTAACGGTCGTTGCTAAGACTCACGGCGGTGGCGGTGGTGGTCAGGCTGGTGCTTTTGCACACGGTCTGGCACGAGCTCTCGTGAACATGGACGAGAACCTTCGCAAACCTCTTCGAGATGCAGGGCTTATGACTCGTGACCCCCGAATGAAGGAAAGCAAGAAGTACGGTTTGAAAAGGGCTCGCAAGGCACCTCAGTACACAAAGAGGTAAGTCGCTCGATTTACGGACCGATCATTTCGATCAAAACAAAAGCCCCGAACGATAAGTTCGGGGCTTTTTTATCGACTCAATTCGGCGAGATTTCGGCGTAAGTTGAGCGAATATTATTGTTCGGTAGGTAGCTCAATTAACTGAATCAGATTTCCGCAGGTATCGTGCAGCACCGCGATGGTCACTTCGCCCATCGAGGTTGGTTGTCGAGCAAACTCGACACCAAGTCCGGTAAGCCTGTCCACTTCGACAGCTACGTCGTCCACATGGAACGACGCTGCGGGGATTCCGTCGGCGACAAGTGCATCTTTATAGGGTTTCACCGCCGGATGATCGCTAGGCTCCAACAATAGTTCGGGACCCTCAGGCGAATCCTTGGAGACCACGGTTGTCCAGCGATTGTCATCCAGCGGAATATCGTGCTTGGTCGAGAAGCCCAGGACGTTGGTGTAAAAATCCAGCGCTTTGATCTGATCGTCGACGAACACACTTGTTATATAGATTCTCAATCTTCCACCTAAAAATTTGAAAGCCAACCCTGCGACAATCCCGACAAGGGAGTCGGGTGCAGTGAATGAATCTTGGTGTTACCGTTCCACTTCACTTCTATGACACCAACGTTCTCTAGAACTTGCAGATGCCGAGAAATTCCATGTCTGCTAATTCCAACGTCTTGTAGCGAAATCAGTCGAGTGCAAAGCTCGAATAACGATTGCTGATCACGCGCTAGCAACTCATCGATTATCAAGCGCCTTCTGCGATCGCTGAGTGCCTTGAAAAATCCATCCTCTGATATGCCCATGTGGCAAACAATGCAACAATATTGTTGCATCGTTAATCCCCCTTCGGTTGTCCAGTAGCCAGAGGATCAACAACAATGGCGATCGTTGAGAGGACTAATCAGTCAATCTACGCATGCTCGATCGAGATGCACCTTGTCAGTCCTGCCAGGTCGGTTAGAAAAGATATTCCAGCGTGAGGGAAAGTTCCGCGCGCCAATTTCATGACGGCTTCTTCGATCGGTGGGTCGATTTCAACAAATGCGGCACTCGCCGTCGGCTTAATCTTCTCAGCGATTCCTTCAAATAGCGGTCTTATCACGTTAAGACCGTCATGACCGCCGTCCAGCGCCAAATTAGGCTCTCTAGTCACCTCAGCCTGAAGCGAAGACATTGCACTGGAGAGTATGTAAGGCGGATTCGATAGGATCACATCGAACTGACCACTCAGAGGATCGAGGAGGTCACCTTCATGCAAGACGAGTTCAGCACCGAGATCGTCAGCGTTTTGTTTAGCGACCCCGAGGGCACCGGAAGATATATCGGTGGCATGAATTTCGGTCGCAGGCATTTCCAGGGCGAGTGAAATTGCAATTGCGCCCGATCCCGTACATATGTCAGCGATTCGTGGATTATCTATCTCGCGGTCGCGAACAAACGAGAGTGCCTGGGTGACGAGCTGCTCCGATTCGGGGCGGGGGATCAGAACTGTTTCGCTCACGCTGAACCGTCGCCGGTAGAACTCGGTTGAACCAGTTATGTACTGAAGAGGCTCGCGTGCTTCCCGTCGCGTAACGTGGTCCTCGAGGATTTCGAGCTTGTCTTCCGGTGGTTGTTCTTGAAGCATACCAAGTTGTTCAGTTGCCGACCAGTCGAACGCAGCGCGTACCAAGAGCCGAGCATCAACACCCGCGTCTTCTACTCCGGCGGAGGCAAGTCGTTCGGTTATTGAGCGTATTAGTGTTGAGACGGTTTCAGTATTCATTTTGAATAGTTGGGTCGAAGTCGTCCCTGTCGTCCTTCGAGTGCCTCAGGATTACACTTGGTAAATCATCTGGCGCAAGCGTTGTGTCATGCTGAACTTGATTCAGTATCCCGCATGACCTGAGAGTTTGGTCACTGATCGGACCTTTCGTACGGGGCTCAGGATGGTGTGATGTGAGTCACGCCCGGGAAGACGTGAAGCTCAGGAGAGGCAATGTCCTTGGGGTATCTATCTCCAAACCGAGGACTAGTCGCCCAAGGCAGCTAGCTTTCGGGCCTGTTCTTCCTGGAGGAGTGCTTCGATAAATTCATCTAAATCGCCACCCATCACGTTCTGCATTTGGTGGCTGGTGTAGCTTATCCGGTGGTCGGTGATCCGTGATTGTGGGAAGTTGTAAGTGCGAATCTTCTCTGATCGATCACCGGTACCGATCTGCGCTTTTCGGTTTGCGGATACCTCTTCCTGTCGCTTACGAAGTTCAATGTCCCAGACTCTGGAGCGTAAAATTTCCATTGCCTGAAGCTTGTTCTGAAGCTGAGATCGCTCGTTCTGACATTGAACGACTAATCCTGTTGGCTCGTGGGTGATTCGGATCGCTGTGGCAACCTTGTTGACGTTCTGTCCGCCTGCGCCACCAGAGTGAAAAACGTCGATCTTTAAATCGTTCTCATTAATTACAACGTCGACTTCTTCGGCTTTAGGTAGCACGGCAACAGTCGCAGTCGAGGTGTGGATGCGTCCCTGAGATTCCGTCGTAGGAACCCTCTGGACCCGGTGTACTCCGCTTTCGAGGTGAAGTCGTTGATAGGCACCCTCACCTTCGATTTCGAAAGTGACTTCCTTGATGCCGCCCACACCCGTAGCGTTTTCGCTAAGTACCTTCATCTTCCACTTCCGACGTTCGGCGTAGCGCTGATAGATGCGGAAAACTTCGGCAGCGAACAGTCCTGCTTCATCACCACCGGCACCTGCACGGATTTCAACGACCGCGTCAGCGTGTTCTGTCTCATCCTTCGGCAACAGTTCAAGCTTGATATCGTTAGTCAGAGTTTCGAGCTTTTCCTTTAGCTCGCCCGCTTCCATATTCACCATTTCGAGAACTTCGGGATCGTTCTCTTCAACGATCATCTCTTCAGCCTCTTCGAGGTCGTTCTGGGCGCGCGTTATTTTGTTCCAGAGCTCAACGACATGCTGGAGCTGGCTGTACTCGCGACCGAGGCGTCGAATAGTGTTCGGGTCAGACGCCGTTTCGGGCAACGACATTAGCCGCTCGACCTCGCTGTGGCGGTCGGCGATTTCCTTCAGGCGGTCTTCCATTGATTGCTGCATAGTGTGAGATTACCAGTAAGTGCTATCGGTGCGGAAACTTTGAGAAAAAGTTTAGGAAAGTCGAATTTGTATTTCGACTCAGCTACCGGTCGCCAACAGAGCGAACATGCGCAGCAATTGCGTTGGCGTCGAGTGCCACTTCGGTCTGTTCTCCACCTTGCGAAAGGCTCTTCACAGACGCAACGCCACTTTCGACTTCGCGATCACCGAGGATGACGACGTTGGATGCGTTCTGTTTGTTGGCGTATCGCATTTGCGCTTTCATCGATCTGCTCGGTGCAAGCACAGTAGCAACGTTGGCTGCTCGCAAGGAAGTCGCCAGATTGGCTGCTGCAGCGCCAGCTCCACCAAGAGCTACAATCACGACATCAGGTCCCGCGGGCGTACCTACGAGGACTTCCTGCTTCTTGATCTCGAGGATCATTCGTTCTATCCCCGATCCGAAACCGATGGCCGGCGTTTCCTGACCACCAATGATGCCAATCAAGGGGTCGTATCGCCCGCCAGCAAGCAGAGTCCCCTGACCGCCAGCATCAACAGGCTCATACTCGAAAACCGTTCTGTTGTAATAGTCGAGACCACGGACGAGTCGGTGGTCAATGTTGTAGTCAAAATCCTGATAGACGCTCTTCAGGTTGTCCAGGAGACTGAGGAGAATGTCCCAGTGCTCCTTGGTCTCACCTCCAATGTAGTCGACTGATTTCGGTGCAGCTTCGGCGAGGGCCCGCGTTTCTATTGCCTTCGAGTCAAGTACTCGAAGCGGGGCGCGCTTTAGTCGATCTCGATCGAGCTTTGGTAACTCGTTGGCGTGCTCAGTGAAGTACTTATCTAGATCGGAAATGTAGTCAAATCTACCTTCAGGGTCTCCAAGACTGTTCAACCGCAAGGTGACGTTTTTGATCCCGAGATCGGAGATATATTTCCACCCAAGTTCGATTACTTCGGCGTCTACTTGCGGGTTTGGATCACCTATTGCCTCACAGCCGAACTGGTGGTGCTGTCGTACTCGGCCAGCCTGAGGACGCTCGTAACGAAACATCGGAGCCATATAGAACATGCGTACCGGCTGCGGCTCGTTGTCAAGACCATTCTCGATGTAAGCGCGGCACACCGACGCCGTGCCTTCGGGGCGAAGTGTGATGTTATCGCCACCGTGATCTTCAAACGAATACATCTCTTTTTGAACTATGTCAGTTTCATCACCGACTCCTCGCTGGAAGAGATTCGTGTATTCGAAAGTTGGTGTATCGATTCTCCGGTATCCGAATTGTGTTGCTACTTTGTTTGCAGTGGCGTAAACGTGCGCCCAGTAAGGCTGATCTTCGGGCAGTATGTCGGCGGTGCCGCGGGGGCGCTTGAAGTTCATGTGTTTGATTGTCTCTTAAATCACGGCGCCAGCACACAATTGCGCTGGCAACGTAACCAAATTATGCGGTTGAAATGAATCCCAAAGTCAGTCGACGTGTGTTCTCCATATTATGTGACAGCGTTCCTTCAACGAATTGGATCTTGGCAGTTTCAGGCGTAGGAGTGGGGGCTGGTGTAGAAGTGGGAGGCCCTCAGTCAGGGCGTGCTTGATTATTGATGTTCTGGCTTTGCTCTGCGACGATTCGCCAGATTGCGACCTGAAATCTCACGAATCTGATTCACTGATCACTGTTGATGGAGGTCATCTGACAAAGAGCGGTGCGCAAAGGCTTGCAGATCGCTTGCCCATTTCATTATTTCGTTGATCAAAATTATAAGTTTCAGAATGTAATCTTAAAAGCTCCAATACAGTTTTCTAGCGAACGTGATTTACCGCAAGAGTGTTTATTACATTATGAGACTGAGAAGAACGATCTAGATGGAAACGCTTAGATGGAAATCAGAACAGGCTTAACTAAGCTTCTGCGAACCTATTGCTAACTCAGCACCCTGACCCCCCACTATCTATTCGTCTTAGTGCGTGGCGAGTATCGGCGACCCTTTGCACACGAACTCAAATAGGGCATTTATTTGGTGCTATTGGGTCAACTTCGCGAAAAGCCCCCACATTTCTGTGAGGGCTTCTTCAGTTTGATTTACGTTTGGAGCGGGGGACGAGATTCGAACCCGCGACATTCTGCTTGGAAGGCAGATGCTCTGCCAGCTGAGCTA
>DBTA01000048.1 GCA_002306815.1 Dehalococcoidia bacterium UBA1328
GAGTCAGGGACCATAGTGATCACGATGTCAGAAACACTCGCTACCTCGGTCGCCGATTCAGCTGAGTCAGAACCGAACTTCTGAGCGTCAGCGACAGTTGAGGGATTCAGGTCGAACACCGTCACTCCGTATCCAGCTTCGACGAGGTTTTTCGCCATGGGAAGCCCCATCATTCCGAGACCGACAAATCCGATGCGTTCGCTGCTCATTGTTATTCCTGTGTGAGGATACTGTTAACGTTACTTGTGAACTTGTGACTTTAAATTGTGGCCTAATTTACATGCCATGACACAGAGTGGTGTACTCGAACCGGTTTATTCATTCAGAGTTTTACAGGCTGGATTGCGAGCGATTATTCGACCCTGGATACAAATAGCATTGAAGAGAGAATGGGCAAAGCTTTTTGTTCCAACCAATGGCACTTGATGCATGATCGCATGTGCACTAAGTTGGCGCCGTAATGCTTTGTTTGAATCCTGTTATGGAGTAACGACTTGAGATCCCTTGCCGAACGAATGATGGCTATAGATTCTTATGATCATCTTCAACAGATGAATCGTTGGAGGTCTTCGCGTCAGCGTCTTGCAGCTGACAAGCATCGTCCAAAATTTCACTTTTCGCCACCAGAAAATTTCATGAACGATCCGAATGGTCTGTGCCATTGGAAAGGCCTGTATCACCTCTTTTACCAATTCCGCGCCGATGGGGTAGACCAAGTTCACTGGGGGCACGCTGTTAGCGAGGATTTAGTCAGGTGGAAAGACTTACCGATCGCACTGTATCCAGATCAGGAGAACGACTGCTTTAGCGGCCAGACGTTGGTAGAGGCTGACAGAGTAATTGCTACCTACCATGGGACTCAGGCAGGCAACGCTATAGCCACGGCGGGCGACGATTTGTTGGTCGATTGGGATAAGCATCCTTGCAATCCGGTGATCCCAATTGTTCCGGTAGCTGCAAAATCTGGCGCGCCATACCGTGTATTCGATCCATGTATTTGGAAAGAAGACGACGGTTACTACGCGATATCAGGTGTTTACAAGAACGGAGTGCGGAGTGTCGATTGCGAGGGTGTTGATCACCTGTTTCGGTCGACTGATTTAGCGAACTGGGAATACGTCGGTGAACTAATCGCTACCAATTACAACACTGAGCCTGGTGAAGACTACGCAGTTCCAAATTTTTGGCCGATAGGCGACGACAAGCACATGCTGTTGTTTTTCAGCCACAAGCGTGGTGGTCAGTACTTTGTTGGTGACTACGATCGAGAGTCGCATCGTTTTGCCCCCGACTATCACGGTCGATTGAACAACGGCCCCCTTGCAATCGGGAGCTTGCACGCGCCTTCGGCGACAATAGACGCCGACGGTCGCTTCCTCGCTATTTTCAATGTGAAAGAAAGTCGCGAGCCACAAGGGTGGAGCGACATCATGACTCTACCTACGCATATGTCACTGCGCGACGACAACTCGCTGATTATGCGACCGGTACCGGAGCTTGAAACGCTAAGAGGAGAACGTGTTTCTGCTCCCGACACCGAGCTCAGTGCGGGTGAAGAGCGAGTTATTGATGGGATTTCAGGAAACGCCCTAGAAATATCGTTGAAGATAATTCCCGGGTCATCGCATGAAATGGGACTCAGCGTGTTGCGGTCGAACGAAGGTGAAGAATCGACCCGGATTTCGTTTTTTCCGAAAGGACATCCCCGATTTGGATCGGCTCTGGTTCAGATCGATGGGACTTCGTCTTCCCTGAGAACCGATCTGACTCCCAGACCTCCTGAGATTGCGCCAATGGACATTGCGGTTGACGAACCGGTTGAACTGCGAGTGTTTATTGACCGGAGCATTGTCGAAGTATTCGTCAACGAACGGCAATGTCTGACACTTCGCGCTTACCCGGATCGGGATGACAGCATAGGTGTGTCGCTATTTAGTCGTGGAGGAACCGCTACGTTTAGGGACCTCAAAGCATGGGCCATGGATTCGATCTGGCCTGAACTAGAATAGTTTGAGGTTCATGAGTTGCAACTCCACGCCGGTCGGCTTCGCTTATACTCGGCGGCATGCTGAAGAAACCTAAGCGACTCTGGCTTGGACTAACTGTTTCTCTGCTCGCAGTTCTCATTCTTGCGTGCGGATCATCTGACGCTGCTTCGGAAAAATACACCTCTGCGAATACTCCGTTTGACGATGATCCAGTGCAGATTCTCCAACCTGAGGGAGTCTTTTCGGTAGACGACGTTGTTGCTGCAGGTTGGAAGAACTCTAAAGAACGTTCTCCAGAAACGCTCCCTGACTCCATCGGCGCATGGTACGGCTTCTTCGCTCAGCGGGACGTTGAGGTTCGTCAGTACGAAACGCACCAGGCGGCACTTGCCTCAGGTGTTGGAACGTACTGGTCGAGGTAAGCCAGCGCCCTTTGCGGTAGGTGGTATTAGCGCCACCCGAACCAGCTATTCAACTTACGCAATCGTCGGGAATTTGATCTTGCTATGCGAGGTCAAGATCGAAGACTGCCAACCGCTACTCGATGCCATCGATTGACCGAACTTGGTCTTACGGCGAGTTGACTTGATGCGTTGCGGGGATGACACGGTCGCCGCGCTGCAGATTCAGCCGGTGATCAAGATTTAATCGAAAAGTCGAGGAGCTAATTGCCGATGACCTACAAGATCCTGATTCTAGGTGCCTCGTATGGCTCACTTCTGGGAGCGAAAATCGCGCTGGCGGGTCACACGGTAAAACTCGTCTGTCTTCCCGAAGAAGTTGATTTGATCAACTCTGACGGCGCAATAGTGAAATTGGGAGCTCGTGGTGTTGATGGATTGATCGAGTTGAACTCGAAGGACATGCCGGGTGACCTTTCTGCGGGTGGTACGACCGATGTCTATCCCAACGACTATGACCTGATAGCTCTGGCAATGCAAGAGCCGCAGTATGGTGTTCCGGCTGTAAAAGAGCTGATGGCTCGAGTCGCAGCTTCGGGCAAACCTTGCATGTCGATAATGAACATGCCGTCGCTAACCTATTTGAAGCGGATTCCTGCACTGAATGCGGACGAGTTGCGCGGCGCGTACACCGATCCGTCAGTCTGGGATGCTTTTGATTCTTCACTCATGACCTTGTGCAGTCCGGATCCGCAGGCATTCCGTCCGATTGATCAAAAAGTGAACGTACTGCAGGTAGGACTGCCGACTAATTTCAAGGCTGCACGATTCGAATCTCACGAGCACACGGTAATATTGAATGAACTAGAAGCCGATATTCAGGCGATTCGTTATGAGCACGAAGGGCGGGAAATCGCGCTGCCGGTAAAGCTACGGGTTCACGATTCAATATTCACTCCACTTGCCAAGTGGAGCATGTTGATGGCTGGTAACTATCGCTGTGTGGAACCTGAAGAAATGCGTCCGATCAAGCAAGCGGTTCATTCTGATCTCGAGGCTTCTCGGAGTGTCTACGAGTGGGTAGTTGAGCTTTGCGAAAAGATGGGCGGTGACCGATCGGATCTCGTGCCGTTTGACAAGTACGCTAATGCTGCGCTGTCGTTGTTGAATCCATCTTCCGCCGCACGTGCTCTCGCCGCAGGTGCGCCGAACATTGAGCGAGTCGATCGGCTTGTGAAAACAATCGCTGGACAGTTCAGCATGTCGTCTAACGAGATTGATAAAATCATCGACCTTGTCGATCGTTGGCTCGGACGGAACCGAGTTTAGTCGAGCATTGCAAGCGATCACAAAGAACTAGACTCGATCTGAAATCTTCGGGTCATTGCTTCAACAAAGGCGGTCCGTGTGTCGAATCGTCGTTTAGTATC
>DBTA01000056.1 GCA_002306815.1 Dehalococcoidia bacterium UBA1328
GTCATGTTCGTCATGTTCGTCATGCCCATGATCGTGGGCATGAGCGAGCACCGCGTCGTCAGCTATATCAGCGGCTTTTACGACGATCAGTGATTCGTTTCCAGCTGCCACTACAGCATCTTGGACCCAGGATTCGAACGCAGGATGGTTGAACACGAGGACATCAGCCTCTCCGATGTTGATGATGTCACCTGAGGTTGGCTCAAAGTCGTGAGCGTCAACCCCTGCCTTGATTAGTGATTCAACATTTACTCGCTCCCCACCCACTCGTTGCGAGAAATATGTCATCGGGTAGATAGTCGTAATCACACTCAGCTTTTCAGGTGATTGAGTTGGCTCCAATGCCGATTCTGGTGTCGGTTCCGAATCGCCCGACGTGCAAGCGATTGCGATTAGCAGAATTGGAAAGATAAGCGCAAATATTGAGTAAATGGCCCACTTATTTTTCATTTGACTGGTCTTCCGTACGAATAATTTGTTGTGCATCTGCACCTTTCGACGATTTTCAGTAGTGTGAACGACCTATCACCGACGTAAATGCATTGATGTTGATCCTGAAAGAATAACGAATCTTATATGATACTGGGTCTCAAATAAAAGTCAATTGTACGACGATTCCGAACTTAGTTCACGTCACCTCATATGGCGGTAAAATATGAATAAATGGTTTGATGATGTCTCAAGCCAACTAGACTGAAATATTGATAATGAGTCTCATTATCAATATTTCTAGATTCCGCAGCAGTCTTTACCTGCCCAGATGTCTCTCGCCTCTTTTAACATCAGTCCACTAATTACGATTCCAGCTAGTGGATCAGCCCACCACAATCCAAATAGAGCGTTTAATCCAAGTCCCAAGAGAAGTGAGAGCGACATCCAAAAGCAGGCAAAAGTCTGCATTGAATCGGCCTCAATAGCATGGCTGTGCAAATCTTGACCAACACGCCGGATCGAACGGGCAAGCCACCACATCACACCAAGTGAAAAGACTGCTAAGACGATTCCGGTGTTGGACACCTCTGGCTGTTCCTTATGAACAATTGCGGAACCCGACTCGAACAAGAGGTACAATCCAAACACCGCTAAAGACAACGCGACAAATTTTTGCGCTTGGCGTTCAATTGCGAAAATCTTGTCGGGTTCGGTTCTGTTCCTGGTCTCGGCCATCACACGCCAGATGATCACAGCTGCCGACGTGCTTTCTATGAAGCTGTCTACACCAAATCCAACGAGTGCAACACTTCCCGCAAATACTCCGGCGATGATCGCTACCGCGCCTTCTACAAGATTCCAGTTGAGACTGATGTATTCGAGTCGAAGGCCACGGCGTAACAGCGCAGGACGATCAATCGGATTGTGATCATGCATATCAGTGTGTTGGTCTTGTGTCGCCTCGATCAACGGAAGTTCAAGACTACGCACTTCCTTCGATCCTAATGTGAGAGGCCATTTGCTCTCGTAACAGCTCGGTTAGGCGGTCGTCATCAAGAGCGTAGAAAGAAGTTCGTCCCTCTTTGCGTCGAGTTACTACTCCTGCTGTGCGGAGCGCGCGTAACTGGTGGCTCACCGCAGATTGCGACGCTTCGATCAGGAACGCTAGATCACAAACACACAGCTCGGCTGAGAGGCTGAGAGCGTGCAAAAGTCTCAACCGGGTTGGATCGGCCAGTAGCGCGAACATCTCGGCGATCGAATCAGCCTCGTCGCGCGGTGCGACCCGTCCAAGTAATGGTAGGACTAGTTCGGGGCACACGCATTCAGTTTCGCACAGCTCAGTTAGACGGCCGTCAATATGTGAATCACTGCTCATATATTCATATGATACAGTCAGAAGTCTATTGTTCAAGCGATGGACTGAGTGCCCGCGGTCCACTCCTCAGCCTATGACGCTTGGGCGTTTGTCGACCATCGTCAATATCAAGCCTACGTTTTTTCTGCTGACTCCTAGGCGGTGGCTTCTGAGTGAATACTATTTTGAAGCTCCCGATGGAACCGATTAAACCTAAACCCTCAGCGATCTAACCCTGTTCTATTGCTCGACCGGGTATTTAAACTGCTGAGGTTGAAGCGCTATAGACTGTTCTGTCCCATCAACTTGCCCCAGGCCCAGCCGACCCCGAGTCCGATCAACACGGAAAACGGGATGCCAAACAAAATGCTGACCATTGCTACGTCTCGAGCGTTCGTCTTCGCTTCGTCGAACTGCAATAGAGAGATCACTAGAAACGCTATTCCCATAACGAACCCAAGAACTGCGCCCATTAGAGCCGGTTTACTGAATCTCACTGGTTACTATCTCCCGTGCTTGAACCGTTTTACGCAACGTCTTCAAGCCATTTTGTAGGTCTCATAGGCGTTTTCACATGGGTTCCCGTTTGATACTTGGATTTGATTCTGTCCTGGTTCGAGAATGATCGAAATCACGCTACTTTGCCAACCGGTAAATGGATCATTGTTAGGATGACGACATATCGAGGTGGGGTATCCGTCGTGATCGGAAAGTAAGATTTTGGCAAATTCCACAGGAATTGACCCCTTAGATAGTCGCTCAGTGAGAAGTTTCTCTCCGCGATCGCGTCTTTCGAATGACTGCCCATAGATATGAGCTGAATATTGATCGTTATTCTTTGACAGCGCTGGATGAACACAATGGTTGGTATGTACAAGTATCCCGTCCGTGTCAGCTTTGACTGATTCAACTGAATCCGGTGTGATTTCGAGATTCAATGGTCCGTCCTTAGTGATCATCGCCGCGTTGGCTGTCAAAGCTCGGGGTACGGAGCTAACAGTTGCAATAGCGCCATTTACCGATTCCGATTCCAATATTGCTCTCACAAGGAAATACCATGGAACGCCCGTGACGTCCGAGGGACCGTTCAGCGCATTCATGCAAATGCCCAACCCCTCCGAGTTAATTCCCATGTAGGCGACCAATCCCGGCTGCATCCATGACATGAAAGCTGGCTTGCCGTCGCCTTTCCGAGTGATTACGGCTGACAATGGTGACATGGCAGGATCGTTGTCCCAGTTCTGACCAGCAAAGCCGGTGCCGGTCGAAGATGCTTGGGCATCCACTATTAAAGACGTACATCCTTCGGGACTAGCGGAAAGCATATTGCGAGCGTTTAGCACCATGAGACGCTCTACTGGCACACCAGAAGTCTCAGAGGTTCCATTGATCTCCGAGACTATGTCTGGAAATAATTCTATTGCCCTGCGAAAAGTCTTAACAGCTACAGATTCAGCCTGCAACCATGTGACCGGCTCTGAGTTTCCCTTGTTACAACGATCAAGGACGATTTCAGAAAGTTCAATGATTTTGTCTTGGAAATGCTCGCCGATCTGCCGGCCCATCTCGTTTGGCGTTCCTGAAACCTCTAATTCAGGGAATCTGGTGTTGATGCTTGGGTTCTTGTCCATGGGTTTTACTAGCCGCGATGAAATGGATGTAAATTTACAGAATTTCTCATCAGGATATTCGTTGGAGTCAAAATACCATTCATGCTTTTGTTAGACTCGCCGTCTCGTACGAATACAGTTGTGATTTCTTCGAGACTCGACGCATAATCACGGTAAACATTTGAGGTGCTTAATCCATGGCAACGGACCATAAGAACGGCAAAATCCTGCGGTCGGCTGAGTGGTTCGGGACTAGGGACCTCGAAGGGTTCCTTCACCGTGCTGGTCTAAAGAACCAAGGTTGGTCGGAAGAATCGTTCTCTGGTCGTCCTGTCATCGGAATCGCCAATTCATGGTCTGAGGCGACTCACTGCAACGCCCACTTGCGTGGGCTTGCTGAACACGTGAAGCGTGGAATTTTCGCAGCGGGTGGATTCCCAATTGAGTTCCCAACAATTTCTCTCGGAGAGTTCTTTCTCTCACCAACGTCGATGTTTTGCAGGAACCTGATGTCGATGGACGTTGAAGAGATGATTCGCGGTCTCCCTATCGACGGCGTCGTACTGCTCTCTGGATGTGACAAAACTACCCCGGCAATGATGATGGGAGCCGCCTCGGCAGATCTACCCGCTATAGTTCTTACAGGTGGTCCACAGTTGAAAGGTAACTGGAAAGGCGAGGAACTTGGTTCTTGCACAGATTGCCGTCGCTACTGGTCGGAGTTGCGAGCGGGAACGATCACACAGGCTGAATACGATTCTATGGAATCGGCTATTTACCGGTCGCCGGGTCACTGCATGGTGATGGGAACTGCTTCGACTATGGGTGCAATTGTCGAGACTCTTGGCATGTCGCTTCCCGGTGGTGCTGCAGTGCCTGGAGCCGATTCTCGACGCAAAATTCTTGCCGAAAATTCTGGTCGAACCGCCGTAGAACTCGTCAAAAAAGGTATACGACCTTCTGACATTCTGACAGAGGAAGCTTTCGACAACGCAATTCGTATGTTACTTGCCGCAGGTGGATCTACCAACGCGATCATTCACCTCACCGCAATTGCTGGTCGGGCCGGGATCAAGCTAGATCTAGAACGCTTTAACGAGCTCTCAGAGTCAACTCCGGTAATCGTAAACTTGAAGCCGGGCGGTAAATACTTGATGGAAGACCTGTTTTACGCCGGTGGTGTCGAAGCCGTCTTGCAGAAAATGTCAGAGCTGCTGAATGCAGACTGCTTGACGGTCACGGGTAAAACACTTGGTGAAAACATTGCGGATGCCGAGTGTCACAATGATGACGTCGTGCTGTCACCGGACAATCCGCTGGCACCGGAAGGTGGACTTACCGTGCTGAAGGGGTCTCTCGCTCCCGATGGCGCCGTCATCAAGCATATTGCAGCGTCAAACGAATTGATGAAGCATACGGGTAGAGCGATAGTTTTCGAGGATCCTATCGATCTCAAGAATCGAATTGATGATCCTGATCTTGATGTTGAGAAGGATGACATTCTTGTAATGAAAGGTGCCGGACCTATCGGTGGACCCGGAATGCCTGAAGCCGGATTTCTACCTTTGCCAAAGAAACTTCTTGCACAAGGTGTACGCGACATGGTTCGTATTTCTGACGCTCGGATGAGTGGGACAGCCTTTGGCACTATCGTACTCCACGTCTCTCCGGAATCTCATGTTGGTGGACCATTGGCACTCGTCCGTACCGGCGATTCCATCACTCTAGATGTGAAGGCAAAAACACTAGATCTAAATGTCGATGACTCAGAGCTCGAACGCAGACGAGCAGAGTTGCCAGAACCAGCCGCATTTGGAGGCTTTAGTCGTGGGTACGGAAAAATGTACTCACAGCACATTACACAGGCGCAGGACGGATGTGACTTCGATTTTTTGATTGGGAAGACGCCGGTTGAGACACTGGTCGAGGCTGCGGGACACGAAGCGGGATTTCACACGGGCTGAGGCCCGCAGACGACGTAAGCCTAAGCCGGCGTTGGTGCCTCGTCGGGTATCAACCCGGCCGATCGCATATCTGACCAAAGTGCCGACGGAATATTTTGCTCAACCATCGCGATGTTCTGTTCTAGTTCTGTGACCGACTCGGCACCAGGAATTGCCGTTGCTACCGCAGGGTGAGCCAAAACGAACTGCAGCGCAGCCGCTTTCAAATCTACTCCATGAGTGACACATATTTTAGTTAGCTTCCGCGTCTGGCTCACACGGTGGTTCGGTGCCGGTTCGTAATTGAACGTGACCGGTTTTGAAAGCTCACGAGCGAGAATCCCAGAGTTGTACGGACCTCCAATCGCGATCTTTACATCCCTCTCAACACACTCAGGCAAAAATTCTGCAAGACCAACGTGATCTAGAAGCGTGTAACGGCCTGCTAGCAAGATGATATCGAGATCGAACCGACGAATAAATTGGAGCGGCATTTCCCAAATATTCATTCCACAGCCGATAGCTTTGATCACACCTTGTTCACGAAGTTCAATCAATGCGGGGAACGCCTCATTGATACTTTGTTCTTCGCCATAAGGTTGCGTATCAGGGTCGTGTAGGTAAATGATTTCGACGTGGTCCATGTTTAAACGAACAAGACTTTCTTCGATAGATCTATGTACGTCGTCTCGTGTCCACGAATCAACAGCAACGAGATCGCCGATACCGTCAGGATCGTCGGCTGCCGACATTCCACCCGATACGGGATCGAGTACGCGTCCGATTTTGGTGGAAATTACGAACGAATCGCGATCAGCAGTGGCATATTTAGATTTACCTAGCCGAGCTTCTGCGCTTCCTGCACCATACAACGGCGCTGTGTCGACGTACGAGATCCCCAGTTCCTGTGCGCGATTTATGACACCTACCGCGATCTCGTGAGGCGTACCGCCATACAGTCCGTCACCGAGAGACATTCCACTCAATGGAGCAGTCCCCAGCCCCAAGCGTGGAACAGTAACTCCCGTATTTCCTAGTTGGATTTTCTCGAACGGATCCATATGTGTTGACCTTATTTATTCTTGATCGAAAGTTTTAATTCGAATTACCGAGAGACAATCTCGGCAATCGCGTCGCCGACCGCCTCCGTTGTCGATGATCCTCCTAGATCAGGTGTGAGAATTTCGCCTTGTTCAATAAGTTGAAGTACAGCGGCATCTACGTCTGCAGCAGCAGCTTCTTCCCCAAGGTGCCGAAGCATCATGGATCCGGTGAGTATTTGCGCCATCGGGTTGGCTATTCCTTGTCCGGCAATATCTGGCGCGGAACCGTGCGTTGGTTCAAACATTGAAGGCACAGATGTGTCGGGGTTTATGTTTGCGCTGCAAGCGAGTCCCATGCTCCCCGTGATGATCGCTCCAATGTCGGTCACGATGTCGCCAAAAAGGTTCGGAGCCACGATTACATCGAACATTTCAGGCTTACGCACCAGGTCCATACACGCGGCATCAATGAGGAGCGAAGTAGTTTCTATTTCTGAGTACTCTTCGGCGATTTCGGCGAAAGTTCGATCCCACAAAGTCATGTAGCCAAGAGCGTTTGACTTGGTGATAGAGGTGACATGATTCTTCTTGCCCCGCTTTTGTGCGAGGTCAAAGGCGTATCGAATTGCTCGCTCGCAGCCTTTGCGAGTGTAAACAGCGGTCTGCACCGCGACTTCATCAGGAGACTGGTGGTATGCGAATCCACCGATGTTGAGATATTCACCTTCTGTGTTCTCTCGAATCACAACGAGATCAATGTCGTAAGGTTTCTTGCCAGTGAGCGGAGACTCAACTCCCGGGTAGAGAACTGACGGTCGTAGGCAAATGTACTGATCGAACCTGCGACGAATAGGTAGCAGTAGTCCGTCGAGCGTTATGTTGTCCTGGATAGCAGGGTGACCTACTGCACCAAGGAACACAGCGTTAAATGGTTCCAGCGTTTCCAGGGAATCATCGGGCATCATCTTGCCGTGTTCGAAGTAATAGTCGGAACTCCAGTCAAACTCAGTGTAATCCCAGATGATTCCATATTTCGGTGCCAGCGCATCGAGAACTTTCATTCCCTCGTTGACTACGTCAACGCCGATTCCATCACCTTTGATAATCGCTATTTTGTGAGTTGTCATTTCAGGGAATTTCCGGTTTTATTTCTTTTTCGTATTTCGGACTAGAGCGAACAGCACTCAGCAGTTCTCAGACGTGTAAATGATTTTGTTTCGACTACTTTGATCGTTCTTCGATTAGTTCAAGCACGCCCGAAATGTCGTGTTCGTTCTTACCTTGATTCATCATAATGTCGTACATCTCGAAAGCATTTTTAGCCATCGAAAGTGCTAGATGTTCCGATTCGGCAAGCTGATCGATGATTCCAAGATCTTTGTAAATAAGTCGCAGCGGAGCTGCTGAATCCGGGAAGTCGCGTCTGATTGTTATTGGGGCGTTGCGTTCCACCATGGTGCTTCCACCCCAGCTAACACTGAGCAGGTCAGCAGCAGTCTGAACATCAACTTGGGCAGAATTAGCCAGAGCGAACGCTTCAGCCGCGGCCACCGTGTGCACGCCAACAAGTAGCTGATTGATGAGCTTCATCGCTGTTCCTGCGCCAGTTGGCCCCATATGTTTGATGTTCGCCCCCATGTTGTTGAAGTGTTCGTAGGCGAGTTCAAAGGCTTCTTCCGAACCACCAACCATGATTGATAGCGTGCCATCGGCCGCCCCGCCGGGACCACCTGAAATTGGAGCATCGAGGAAATGCGCTCCTTTTGCCTCTGCGGCCTCTGCGCAGGCGCGAGACGTTGCAACATCTACAGTTCCATGGTCAACGATTACCTGACCTGAGCGGGCGTTTGCAACGACACCGTCTTCTCCGAGTAATACATCATGAGAGGTTTGCACGTCCGGAAGGCAGACAAGCACCGTTTCAACGCTCTTGGTGAGTTCTGCGACTGAACTGGCACCTTTAGCCCCTCGTTCAATCATCGCCTCGATCTTCGATGCAGTTCTGGTGAACACAGTTAGGTCAGAGCCTTTGGCGAGAAGGTTATCTGCCATTCCCTGCCCCATATACCCGAGACCTACAAACCCGACTGACATATTCATTCCCTTCGAAGATTCGATGATTGTGTTGCTACACGAATGAAATTCACCCAGCAGTACAAAACGATTTGCGAATTA
>DBTA01000053.1 GCA_002306815.1 Dehalococcoidia bacterium UBA1328
GTCTATAACTCCGACAATGTCTATGCGAAAATCGGGTGTTGATTGAACCTGAGAGCAAAACGAAGCGCCTGCGTCTCCAGCCCCTACTACTACTACTCTTCGCTTGGGTACTTCTTCGCCCTTTGAATCTTTCAGGCGTTCACGTGTGACCCTAACCGCGATTCTAAGTCCCCCTGCGAGGAATATGTAAGTCCCCCACTCGATCAGGAAAACGCTTCTCGGAATTCCGTCGAAGTCGGTAAGAAGAGCCGCCGCGACCGTAAATACCAGGGTTGCGGCAGTGGTCGCTTTTGCAACTCCGAGAAGATCTGGAACGGACACGTATCTCCATAGCCCTGTGTGGGCGTTAAACCACAACAGGGCGACGATCCTCAATGCGATCAACGCAGGAACCCACGTCCAGTAAGCCTGCAATTCGATTCTTGATTGGTCCAGATCTAGTCTGAGAAGAAGGGCAAAATACAGGGAGACGGCAGCAAGTGCACCTTGTAAAACCAGACCGATCAGGAGTCGCCTCCTGGCAGGGATTAACGGGATAGATTTCTGGAACGCGTCACTTAAAGACATGACTTGAATTTATTCTTCACCCCGCAGGATAGGATCGAGAAGGATCGTAATCTAACCCATGGTAGTCGCATTTTACTCAGCCCTGAGCCCTCTATGTCAAAACTCCCCTGATGTATCTTTAGCCTCCACAACTGTCGCAGGATTCTCTCATTGCCCGTGCTTGAAATCTAAGCGAAATTCTGAGAGCTCGAGCACAGATCGGACCAGAAAATTCAGGACATGTTTAAAACATCTACCGGTGTATTGACCAATCTTGTGGCATGCTGGGCTACGATTAAGTGATTCCTAACAATCCTGACGCGGTCAGTAGCATCTTATTCCCAGATTGGAGTCGACGTGAAAATACTTGTGACTGGTTGCGCTGGATTTATTGGTTCGCGGGTTGTGAAAGAACTGGCGCTGCGTGGTGATCAAGTGATTGGTGTAGACAATCTTGTTAATAGCTATGATCCGAGGGTCAAACAGTGGCGAGTTGACAACGTCCTTTCTTCCCTCGAAATCGACTGGGTCAATCTAGACATTACCGAATCCGGAGATGTGTCAGAGCTAGTCAGTGAAACAAGTCCAGATGTCGTGATAAATCTGGCCGCGCAAGCTGGAGTGCGCCAGTCAATTGAGGACCCAAACACATACTATTCGACCAATGTGATAGGAGTTATCAACCTGCTTGAAGCATGCAAGAGGAGTGGTGTTTCGCGCTTCTTGCAAGCGTCGACTTCGAGCGTTTACGGCGCTAACCAAATGCCGTTCGTAGAGGATGCAATTATCGATTCGATGACGTCGCCCTACGCTACATCAAAGAAAGCTGCTGAAGATCTCTGTCGGCTCTATTCCGATCTCTTCGGCATAAATGTCACAGTATTTAGATTCTTCACGGTATATGGTCCTGCGGGGCGACCCGACATGAGCATCTTTCGGTTCGTGAAGTGGATCGCTGAAGGTAGTTCGTTACATCTGAATGGAGACGGTACTCAACAGCGTGATTTCACGCATGTCGATGACGTCGTGCGAGGAGTGCTGGCTGCGCTGGACAATAATCACCGTTTCGAAATTTTTAATCTGGGATCGGATAGACCAACCGAATTGAACAGAATTATCGACAAAATCGAAGTGTTATTGGGACGTTCTGCCAGCATTGAACAACACCCACTTCCTGACACTGATGTAACAGCGACCTGGGCTAACATTAGCCGGTCTCGAGAAATCTTGAACTGGGAACCGCAAATATCATTAGATGAAGGCCTCAAGACAGTGGTTGACTGGTATAGAAACAATGATGATTGGGTCAAGGAAGTAGAGGTTTAGCGCGGCGATGATTCAGATGTTGGTTTTCAGACCCCTTGGTTAGTTATTGATGACAATTTCAGTGTCTGAACAAACCCAAGTTGTCATAGTGGGTCTCGGTTACGTAGGGCTCCCCTTGACTCTAGCGTTTGGCGAACATTTTTCGTGCACTGGGTTCGACATTAATTCCGCACGTGTTGAAGGAATAAAAGGGGGGCACGATTTACATCGTGAGGTTTCTTCAGAACAGATCAAGCGTAGTTCTGTGACTTTCACAACTGATCCTAAATGTATCCGAAACGCTGACCTTGTCATCGTGACAGTTCCGACCCCAATAACTGACGATTACGAACCAGACTTAAATTTGCTTACATCGGCCAGCAAGTTGATAGGGATGGAATTCAGGAAAAGAACTGCTTCAGAAACCCCACCGGTGGTTGTTTTTGAATCGACCACTTACCCAGGATGTACAGAAGATTTTTGCGGTCCATTAATTGAACGAGAATCCGGTTTGGTTTCTGGTGATAGTTTTTATCTTGGTTACTCCCCAGAGAGGACAAACTTTGGAGATCAGGAGCACTCACTAGATAGCGTCGTAAAAATTATTTCGGGCCAAAATTCCGAGGTTGAGCAGTTCATATTCGATGCTTATTCGAAGATAGCAACGGCGGGATTACACCTCGCTGAAAGCATTCGTGTCGCTGAATCAGCCAAGGTAATCGAGAATATCCAGCGCGATCTCAATATAGCGCTGTTCAACGAGCTGGCTCTGATATTCGAAAAGATGGATATCGATTCTTCAGCAGTGTTCGATGCAGCAGCGACCAAATGGAATTTCAATCGCTATGCTCCAGGGCTCGTCGGTGGTCATTGCATTCCAGTGGATCCTTATTACCTCACACACGCGGCTGAGCAGGCGGGTCATACTTCAAAGGTCGTTCTTGCCGGACGAGCAGTGAATGAGGCAATGCCGGCCGTATTGTTCGAAAAGATCATGGCACTTTGTACCGAAAACGGCTTGACTATCGAAACAGCAAGTATTTTGTTCCTCGGAGCTACATTCAAGCCAGATGTTTCTGACTTACGTAACTCAAAAACGCTTACTCTTTTTGGGAAGCTATCAGGCATCAACAGTACTACACAACTATTTGAACCTAACGTAAATTCAGAAGTGATTGGCAAGATCGTTACGCAATTAGTTACAGAAACTGAGGTTTTAAATCATAGATGGGACTTGGTAGTTATCGGCGTAGAGCACTCGAAATATTCTGAGGAACTAAAAGACCACCTTTTTGGCGATAAAAGTCGGACGGAGTTGGTAGTAGACATTCCGGGAATGTTGAGAGATCACGATACGATCTCGTCACCGTATCTGTACTGGCGACTGTGAACACGGACGTAGTAGCTCGTACAAGAAACTGAAAGCATTAGGCAGGTTTATGGTTCGGATAGGCGTCATAGGCGGAGCGGGATACGTCGGACTTGTAACCGGTGTGGGACTAGCTTCCCTCGGGCATAAGACGGTTTTGATGGACATTGACCAGTCGAGATTGGAAATGCTTCGCAACGCCAAATCTGCTAATTACGAAGAAGGTCTTGAGCCACTTCTGGCTCAACTAATCCAAGACGATTGGATCTCATTTACGGCTTCTCAATCAGAAGCGGTTGAGGATTCTGAAGCAGTATTTATCGCGGTAGGTACGCCATCTTTGGATAGCGGTGCCGCCGATCTTTCCGCAGTAATCACGGTAGCGGAGCAACTCCGAGACCAGATCAGTGGATACACCGTCATCGTCGTGAAGAGCACTGTTCCAGTTGGCACGCTAGACGTAATCACCGACATCCTCTCGAGAAATCTCAAAGAAGGAGTCGATTTTGATGTGGTATCGAATCCAGAATTTCTGCGAGAGGCTAGTGGTCTGGTCGACTTTTTTGCCCCAAGTCGGGTGATCGTTGGTAGTGGGTCGGAGAAGGCTCGAAATATACTCCGGGATATCTACGCACCATTACTTGCCCATAGAACCGTCGTAGAAATTGATTTTATCGATTCGAATCGAGAGATTCCCTATATTGAAACAGACGCAGTATCTGCACAACTCACTAAATATGCCGCCAACGCGTTTTTGGCGACGAGGATTTCTTTTATCAACGAAATCGCTGGTCTTTCCGAAAAAGTTGGAGGAAATATCAAAGATATTATTGCTGGACTTGAATTAGATCCACGAATCGGCCCCGGCTACTTGCAGCCGGGTATCGGATTCGGTGGTCCTTGCTTGGACAAAGATTTGAGGGCCTTGGTTCAGGTGGCCGATGATCACTCTTACGAGCCAGTTTTGTTCAACGGAGTTTTGCATCGAAACAAACTCCAACTTAGAGATGTGTTCAACAAAATCTCATATGCGTTGGGCCCCGGTTTGTATCAAAAGCGCATCGCTCTTCTGGGACTAGCTTTCAAAGAAGGCACCAATGATGTTAGACACTCATTGTCTATCAAGCTTTTCAGGGAGCTAAGAGAGCAAGGAGCAACGGTCATAGGGCATGATTCACTAGCTATGGCGGAAGCTACCGAATTAGAGCCAGACTTGAAGGTTTCATCTGAATTAGATTCTGTTCTGCGCGGCGCTGATTTGGTCGTGGTCATGAACAGTGATGAGCTTTATAGAAATATTGACTGGACAGAGCTTGGATTTAGCCACGAATTACCATTCGTGATCGATACACGTGGAGTACTTGATCAAAATTCTCTTCAGAAAGCCGGAATTAAATATCAGATTTTAGGCGGATGAAGTTCATAGATCAGGTTCGTCATGAACTTCGGCTATCTGTGTTTGCTAGGTATATTTTCAAAACTAAAGAGCTAAACGTAACTGGATCATTCGGGTATAGATGATCAGTCTTGAAACGAAGTTCTGATGCATTCAATCAAAAGTTAATTCATTTATTTCGTCAAATGCAGTCGATTCAATCTCGACAAAACGGCCCTTCTTTTTGACTCAATCGACCGCCACCTAGAGTACGATCATGCAGTGTTTACTGTGAAGAAAATGAAACGAGGTATATGCCAATAGCACCCAAAAACGTTCTAGTAACTGGTGCAGCCGGTTTCATCGGATCTCATCTGTGCGATCGACTCATATCGGATGGTCATAATGTTATCGGTCTTGATAATTTATCCACGGGGCATATTGATAATTTACCGTCTAATTTTGATCTGTGCGTCTCTGATATACGAGATGATGAACTCAAAGTTGTCATTGCTGACTTACGGCCCGACCTAGTTTTTCACCTTGCTGCCCAAATCAGTGTTTCAGTGTCAGCGCGAGAGCCAGAGTTTGACGCTGATGTGAATATCAAAGGTTCTTTGAACTTGCTTGAAGGGCTCCGTTCGGCGGGGCTAAATCAGACCAAATTGGTATACGTGACTTCCGGCGGAACCGCTTACGGTGCTCCAGAGATACTACCCGCAACGGAGATCACACCGGTTCGACCACTTTCTCCATACGGAGTGTCAAAACTCGTTGTTGAACAATATCTACCTGTGTACGAGAAGCTTGCTGGCATCAGCTATGCAATTGTTCGATTGGCGAACATTTATGGCCCACGCCAAGATCCTCATGGTGAAGCTGGTGTGGTTGCGATTTTCAGCCGAGCTATGCTCAATAAATCGTCGATGCAGATTTTTGGTGATGGCACTGATGAGCGTGATTATGTATACGTCTCAGATGTAGTCGATGCCGTTGTTAAAGTCGGAGATTCGGATCTCACAGGGCCTTACAACGTCGGCACTGGATTCGGCACCTCTACCAACCGCATCTTTGAAGAGTTGGCAAATCGTACAGAGCATTCAGAAGCAGCCGTGCATGGACCGGCTAGACTCGGAGATATCAAGAAGATTGCGCTTGATTCAAGTAAAGCCAAGCGGGAACTTGGTTGGGAGCCGAAGATTTCTCTTGAAGAAGGGTTGAAACGAACAGTCGAGTGGTTCGAGAAGAATCCTTAGTCCGGGGCAATTTCGAATCGAAGACTAGCTTTAGTCGTGAATAACCGCAACAGATTCTATGTTGCTAGCAGATAGAACACCGTGCAAAATCAAACAGTTCACAAAAATCCATAAGCCGAAATTTCATCCATGCCTAGCTTGAAAGAATGTTTGTGTCCCACCTTATGCGGCAGCGCGCACACTGCATTCTGTCTGTGTTGTAAGAACACTCAGGCTCGCTGCTGAACACGAACTAAGTTTTAACCCACAGCTTTAAATTACAAGACTAATGTTCGTGTCGGTCGTCGTCTTACGAGTCAAGAACCCGTTTAAGACTTACCCACTAGATAATAAATGCAATCTTCTATTCCACCAAAATTGGCCCTCTCATCAAGTCAGCTTGGCTCGCTTAAAGCAGAGTCTATTCACATCATCCGAGAGGTTATCGCTGAATTTGATCGGCCCGCTTTGCTGTTCTCGGGCGGCAAAGATTCGATCGTGATGCTCCACCTGGCCAAAAAAGCGGTCGCTCCGGCAAAACTTCCGTTTCCTATCGTTCACATTGACACGGGACACAACTTCCCGGAGGCGATTGAATATCGGGACAGGACTGCCGCAAATCTCGGGATTGAATTGATTGTCGGATCGGTGCCGGAAGCGATTGAATCAGGACGCGTTACGGCTTTTGCAGGTCCTGGTGGTTCTCGAAATCGACTTCAAACGCCTGTATTACTTGAAACGATTCGTGAGAACAAATTTGATGCGGTTTTTGGTGGTGCTCGTAGAGACGAAGAACGTGCTCGTGCCAAGGAACGTGTCTATTCGTTCCGCGATGAGTTTGGTCAGTGGGATCCCAAGAATCAGCGACCTGAGCTGTGGAATATCTACAACGGTTTTATAAATCCAGGTCAAAACATCCGTGTATTCCCGCTGTCAAACTGGACGGAACTCGACATATGGCAGTACATCCTTGAGCAAAACATCGAGCTGCCTTCAATTTACTTTGCGCACGAAAGAAAAGTGTTCGAACGCGAAGGTATGCTAATGGCAGTTTCGGAGTTCTTGCAGCCACAATCGGGTGAATCTGTGACTACTGAAAAGGTCAGGTTTAGAACTGTCGGCGATATGACAGTTACAGGTGGAGTCAGATCGGACGCCGATACATTGGAGCAAGTTATCGCCGAAATTGCGATAGCAAGAATTTCTGAGCGGGGAGCTAGCAGGGCAGACGATCGCACTGCCGAAGCGGCAATGGAAGATCGCAAGCGAGAGGGATACTTCTAAATGAATCTCCTTCGAATTGCCACTGCAGGATCCGTGGATGACGGCAAAAGCACTCTGATTGGCCGACTGTTGTACGATTCCAAAGCGATCTATGACGACGTTATTGACTCCGCAGAACAGCACAGTAGACGTCAAAGCTCCGAGTATTTCAATTTGGCTCTGCTCACCGACGGTCTTAGAGCTGAACGCGAACAGGGCATCACTATCGATGTTGCCTATAGATACTTCTCAACGCCAAAACGGAAGTTCATTCTTGCCGACACACCAGGTCACGTTCAGTACACACGAAACATGGTGACGGGGGCATCGACCGCTGATGTCGCGTTGATCATCGTTGATGCCCGTAATGGTGTGGTTGAGCAATCCCGTCGTCACGCGGTTATTGCTGCACTACTTGGTATCAAACACGTCGTCGTGTGCGTCAACAAAATGGACCTTGTGGATTTCCAGGAGACTGTATTTCGCAATATCCAGCGTGATTTACACTCCCTTCTAGAAGAGCTCCAGATCAAATCTCACCATTTCATACCGATTTCAGCGCTAGTGGGTGACAACGTTGTTGCCAAGTCAGGTCGTATGGACTGGTACGGGGATGAAACAGTCCTAGAACATCTTGAGGGTCTAGATACTTCGATTTTCACGGCGGATTCTCGACTCCGGCTACCTGTTCAATACGTGATTCGACCACTGACGAAAGAGTTTCACGACTATCGTGGCTATTCTGGAACAATTGCTAGCGGTAACGTAAGTGTTGGTCAAGAGATCGCGGTAATGCCCGCAGGCAAAGTAACCACTATTGAAGCCATTGATACTCCGGATGGTGGAGTCAATTCTGCAGCCGAGGGGGACGCCGTAACGATTCGAATATCTCACGATCTTGATATTTCTCGAGGTGCACTTTTCTGCAGTAAGTATGATGTGAGTAGAGTAGATAACACGGTTGAAGCCACGATCTGTTGGATGAGCGAGCGATCAAATCTTCAGGCGGGCGGTATGTACCGTATCAAGCACACAACCCACACAGCGCGTGCCATGGTGAACTCGCTTGAGTTCAAGATAGATATCGACAGTGTTGCCGACACTGTTGGATGCGATCATCTTGAATTAAATGAGATTGGACAGCTGGTTCTTAGAACCAGTGAACCTCTCGTTTTCGATCAGTACTCGGTAAACAGGTCAACAGGTAGCTTCATATTGATCGACGAATCAACGAACGAAACGGTCGCCGCTGGCATGATCGGAAGACCGGAATTTATCCACTGAAAATCGGACTGCGCTTACGATCTGGTCACCAGTTGTTGTGAGACGTGATGACCTCTGGCACTCGGCTAACGACTTATGTTTAACAGGAACGGATACCTTTTCGGTGATCTTCAGCCTTACGCCGATCGAAGTACGACTGACTGGTGTTGACGATGATGGCCGTATCGTGAATGTTGGTTCCGAATCATCGGACTATCGATCAATGCTGGCGTTCATTGGGTTGCTGGAAGACGTGCCACAGTTCGAGTATGTCCAGATGTTGCGTCTGGAACGTGAGAACGATGATGGCAAATGACAGAATGCAGCACTACAAGCAGGCGACCCAGCGACGTTCAAACGAAAATTGAGGAGTCTCTTGTAATAACGAGGATCGTAATCGGCTAAAGCCATCCCATTAAAGATTCGGAGCTGGCTGTCAACACCTTGTCTGACTAAGAGTCGGACTTCGGAAGAGAAGGTAGGTCTGGGGCGGGTCGAATGCCCTCGGTACCCATTTCCGAGTGAACGATGCTCATTGCCTGATGGTGAGGGATTCCGTCATCTCTGAGCTGCTGGTAACGCGTCTCATCGATTTGCGATCGGTCCAGGAAGCCACGAATGTCGTATCGCTCCGTGTCCTCGAGTGGCAATTTACCTTCCTCGATCATCAACTCGAGAGGGTATTCTTTCTCGGCCATTGGAAGTCGGATGACTTTGTTCTGCCGTGCTGACTCGTACATTGCCATCATGATTTCGACCGTGTCGCGTGCGATTCGCCCTGAGCCCCGGCTTTCTTTGCCGGTTTCAATCCAATTGATGAGTTCTCTGGTCTGTGCGGCGTTGGTGTTTCCACCGATAGCCTGGTCTCCTTCCTGAAGTCCGAGGTCAACGCTCTTCCATCCACCTGTTTCAGAGTTGAAAAGCTTGAGAACCGTTTCGGTAACATGAAGCATTCCTTCGGTACCCCGAATGAAAAATTTTCCAGCGTCGCAGTTGCGGTCCCAGAGGTCGGACTGGATGAAGAACTGAAGACTTCCTCCAAAATGGATCAATCCCATACATGAATCTTCGATTGCGGTATCGCGTTCGAACTTATTGGTCCGGCGTTCTACTGCTCCCATAACCCACTCTGCGACCGGATCGCCAAGAATGTACCGA
>DBTA01000029.1:0-1283 GCA_002306815.1 Dehalococcoidia bacterium UBA1328
GCACAAATCATCAGCTTGTTTGATCGCTTAAAAGAGGAGCAGAACCTCACTTTCCTGTTCATCGCTCACGATCTTTCGGTTGTCAGGCACGTTAGCGACAGTGTTGCGGTAATGTATCTCGGTAAGGTGATGGAACAAGGGAATGCCGATGACGTTTATCGTAATCCCCAGCATCCGTACACACAGGCCCTGCTTTCAGCTGTCCCGATACCTGACCCGAAGGTCGAGCGGCAACGAAAGCGGGTGGTTCTCGAGGGTGATATCCCGAGTCCACTAAACCCACCAAAGGGTTGCGTATTCAACACTCGATGCCCGGTTACAGAGGATCGATGTTTTACCGAGGTGCCCTCGCCACAGACATTCTCTGACGGTAGACGAATCGCCTGCCACAAGGTTAATCCTTAATTCAGGTTGTGAGCAGTCGGCTGTCACATCTCAGTTGTTGATCAATAATCCGAGATCAACGCCGTTACCGGACTGAACGAGGAATGTCTGTTTGCGGCTTTAGACGCATCACATGTGGCTGCGTAGCGCCTGGTCATGGCCGCAGTCGAATACCCAAGCAAATACTGTACATCGATTTCACGTGCACCCGCCTCGATCGCCTTGGTGGCAAACGTATGTCGGAACCGGTGTGGATTGGCGTGTACTCCCGCTCGATCACCCAACCTCTGGAACATTGTTCCAAGGTGATACTTGTTCAGACGTTTGCGACCCCGGCCTCGATCGATACTGAGGACTAGACGTCCGGGACCTGTTCCACGGTACTTGTCTAAATATTGACTAATGGCATCAGCAGTGTTTTCTGAAAACGGAACTACTCTCTGCTTTTGACCTTTTCCGTGTCGAATCATGGCTCTCCGGGTTTTAAGATCCACATCTGCAACGTCAAGACCCTCCAACTCTGCTCTCCGCATCCCGGTGTCAAGGATGCAGCAGCAAGATCGCGTTTGACCTCACATCCATTTCTGTATTTAGATCGCAACAGGCCAAGAGCTTCTTTATGTCTGCCTTGGAAAACGGCCTGATCACCTTGGACTCAGTCCTGACGTTCGGAATGCCGACGAATGGATGACTGGATACAAAATTCATTCTGGGACACCAGGAGAAGAAAGCCCTTGTTTCTCTGAACCGACGGTGCTGAGTTCCAGCGGACACACCCTATGATCGAATTGCATCCATGATCTGGTAAATGTGATTTGGCGTTACCTCGGAGACCTCAGAGAGCTTTTCCAATATCTAGGATCTGATGCAGAGTCATCTGCTAGGCCTGTAACGTACGC
>DBTA01000029.1:1616-1968 GCA_002306815.1 Dehalococcoidia bacterium UBA1328
CAGTCTTTCCCTCGACTCTGCAGGCCGACAGGTATTGATCGACTGCGGTTTCGATGGAGGGTCGATGTCGACGCAACCGGAGTGATTCAAGCAATTTCATGGCTACATGAACGCTCTGACTGAAAGGTAAGTCAAGCGAAATAATCTTGGTTCATTAGCCTCCACCGTAACAAGAAAACGTTTTTTCAAACCTTAGTGTTCGAATTAGACGGATAAGCTTTGCTTATCCGCCGGTTGCTTACGGGCAGGGCGGTAGCTATGGTCAACCACGAATGGTCCTAGACATGAATTCTGGATGTTGAAACCAAGCCGCTCAACCTAGTCTCAAAATTCTCGAAACGAGATAGATTCG
>DBTA01000029.1:2282-2888 GCA_002306815.1 Dehalococcoidia bacterium UBA1328
AATTCTCGAAACGAGATAGATTCGGTTGAATCTCAGCGTTTTCAGAACCGCTGTACCGCCTGCGTTTTACCTGAAGATTCCCTGAAGTATTGAACTGACATCTTGCGTGTCGGATTTCGGCGAGACACTGCCTTTTAATCCGCAGGTCGTGGGTTAGAATCCCACAGAGACCACCAAATTCCCACCTAACTTGTTACGGGCACGTGACAAGAGTCGTTACCTCCCGGTAGACATTGACTAATTGAACGTATCGACTCGAAATCACGACCGCGTCCCGGTAGCCGACGAGCCATATTTTTGTTAGAACAGGTCGGCCCTGACGGACTGAGGAATCTATCTAGATCGTATTCGGCTGATTTCCAATCTGGAGTTCACGTCCGAACGTCGAACTGGGTGATTGTCAATCTGGTGTTCATGGGACCTGCGTGATATCACGATTACAAGTCACTCCATACGAGACGATGCAGTTGACCAACATCAAGGACTTCATATCGCTTCCAAGGTGTTGGTCTGCTGCTAGTTGTCACCGGCTGGGCACCACTGTAGGCTGTTGATTCCTTCAGGAACAGCACCGATGAGTCGTAGTACAGCTGAAGAGATGGTCGG
>DBTA01000029.1:3216-36071 GCA_002306815.1 Dehalococcoidia bacterium UBA1328
AGAGATGGTCGGTTGGAGGTCGCTGGATGTGGACGCCTGATAATGTTCAGCGAGTTTGGCCTTGCATCGGATTTTTAACAATGCATCCAGTGGCGACAGAGGAGCGAATATCGAGATGGCAGAGAACTTCGTAGTTGAGATGCGGTTAGATGTGAAGGTTCCGATGCGCGACGGCGTCGAGCTGTCGGCCGATATTTATCTGCCACAGGCGAATGGTCCGTTCCCGGTAGTGCTGATGCGCACGCCTTACAGCAACAACGTGGATGCTGTGATCGCGAAGGCACGGGCTCTGGCGAATCGCGGATATGCGTGCGTGGTGCAGGACGTGCGTGGGCGTTGGGATTCTCAGGGCGAATATTACGCGTTTCATCAAGAGGTCGAGGATGGCTTCGATACCCAGGAGTGGACGGGGCAGCAGGACTGGTGCGACGGCAATATCGGTATGGCCGGAGGTTCGTACGGCGGGTGTGTCCAGTGGCTCAGCGCACCACTTAAGAATAAGTATCTGAAGGCGATGGTTCCACGGGTTATGTGCACTGACTACTACCAGGGCCTGATGCACCCCGGTGGGGCGTTTCAGCTGAACGTGATGATGACGTGGGGCATGCGTACGAACGGTCGTACGGGTCAGAGCATCGATTATCACAACTGGACCGAGGCGTTTCGGTCGTTGCCGTTGACCGATCTTGCCGGCAACACGGGTCGTGAGATGAAGTTCTGGCAGGACTGGCTGGCGCACCCGAACGATGATGAGTACTGGAATGAGGTGAATACTGAGCGTCGATTCGACGAGATCGAGGTGCCGTCGCTGATTATGGGTGGGTGGTATGACCTCTACGCCACTGATGCGTTCGATAATTTCATGGGTCTTCGTGATAGGGGTGGTTCTGAGCTGGCGCGTGGCTCGAAGCTGATAGTGGGACCGTGGCCTCATGCGCTGAGCACTTCGACAAAGACGGGAGATATAGATTTTGGGATCGAATCGATGCTCGATCTGGATTCGATCGAACTAGACTGGTTCGACAGGTGGCTCAAGGGAGATACAAGCGTTCAGGACGATGCGCCCCTAAGGCTGTTCGTCATGGGGGTCAACCAGTGGCGCGTTGAGCAGGAATGGCCGCTGGCTCGAACTGACTGGCAGTCCTGGAATCTTCGTTCTGAAGGCGGAGCAAACAGTTCCAGCGGTGATGGTCGATTAACGCTGGAACCGGCTGGTGATGAAGCTGCAGATCGGTTCACTTACGACCCGGAAATGCCTGTTCAGACTATAGGGGGCAACAATTGCTGCTCTCCGGAAATCGTCCCGTGGGGACCTTACGATCAGCGCCCGGCCGAGGCTCGGCACGATGTGCTCTGTTATACAACGGACGTTCTTGAGAATGATCTTGAAGTCACGGGTCCGATTCGCCTGAAATTATTTGCTGAAACTGACGGACTGGACACCGACTGGACCGCAATGCTGGTCGATGTCTCGCCGACCGGGTATGCGAAGAATCTTTGTGACGGGATTATCCGGGCGCGCTACCGAGAGGGATTTGAGCAACCGAAGCTGCTGGAACCAGGCAATGTTTACGAGTATGAGGTCAAGGTCGGGGTGACGAGCAACGTGTTCAAGAAAGGACACCGTATTCGACTCGAGGTTTCATCATCGAACTTTCCTCGATTTGATCGAAATCTAAACACCGGGGATGATCTGTACAACACGACCCAGATGCGCGTTGCCAAACAGGCGATTCACCATTCTGTGACTTACCCATCGCAGTTGATACTGCCAGTAATACCGGGCAAATGAAGTAAACACCGCTGAGTTGGCTGATTGTCAATCCGCAGGTTGTGGGTTCGATCCACAGAGGGCTCACAAAGCGATTAAACTCGGCAGTTCAGACCCAATGAACGCGTTTCGGTAAATGTCTGTGGTGTAGCCGCGGTAACGTGCACCGGCATCCACCTGAATTAGATCTCCAAGCTGAATTTTCCTATCGACTGGCGATGGGGTCATTTGCAGAACCCGTCCTGCCTGGAGCTACAAATAACCGTAATTGTTCCCGTTGTACGGAGTATCCGCGCCGGATCGGAGCCATTCCTGCGCTATTTCGGAAATCAGATCATGTTCGGTAATCCCAGCTTTTGCGAATTGGAAAGCAGTCGCAAATCCCTTCTCGGTAATTGCTACTGCTTTGCGGATTCATTCGATCTCTAAAGGTGATTTAACCATGCGCGAGCTACCCACGATCTCGTCACAGTCGACGAACAGCGAGTTGGGCAAATCGGTGTTCAATTCACCGAATTCTCCTGGCGTCATACGCATAGAGGAATCAGCACCTAGTTCCAGTCCGATTTTTGAGGTCGCCAGACCAAACTCCCTGACAGTGTCTGACAAAAGATCAACATTTCCGATTCCTCCCGTACCCCAAATGCGGATGTCCTCGATTGGTGTTGTTTCGAGAGCGTTTATATCGTGCACCTGATCAACGAACAGCACAGGATCGGAATCAACTGGAACAAGCAACCAGAATCGTTTTTCACCGAGCCGCCACGATGGGGTTGAAAATCCGCATAGGAATTCGACGTTATCCCTGTTCGTTAATACCAGTGCACTGACTTCGGTTTTCTCCATCTCAAATCACAATTTATCGATTCTCGCTATGTATTCGGATACAGGAAAATCTAGGTATGTGGCGTCTCTCATTTGGGGAGTCCTTTCACGACTCAATATAACCTGCATGCTCAGCCTACTGTTTAAGGCTCCCTGACAGCCGTCCAATCAAAACCGAACCTCACCTAACGATCGCGTCCGGCGTAGACACCCGGTGATGTTCTCATCAAACTACACCTTCAGGTCCTGAAAAGTTTCATCAACATAGTCGACTAGGAGAATCAATGCGAATCGCGGCCCTAGGGTTTCACCACGAAACGAATACGTTCCAATCTGTAAAAACAGACTACGAGTCATTCGCTAATTTCGAGTTTTTGCGCGGTAGCGAAATAGCAGACAAGCACTCGACGTCTAAGTTCACTCTCGCGGGATACTTTCGAGGGGCAGAAAAGTTTGAGTTTGACCTTGTACCTCTTTTGTTCGCATTTACGGGTCCGACCGGCACCATTACCAAGGATGCATTCGATCGAATCTCCGAAGAAATGCTTGACCTACTTGCGCAAAACGGACCATGGGATGGAGTATTGCTCGCGCAGCATGGTGGTGCGGTAACTGAGGAATACCCAGACATGGACGGTGAGATTGCTCGTCGAGTACGAGATGTAGTCGGCACCGATACACCGGTAGTGATGACGCTAGATCTGCATTGCAATATCACGCAAGAACAGGTTGCAAACACCGACGCGATTGTCGCTTTCCGAACAAACCCACACCTCGATGCGGTAGAACGCGCAGTTGAGGCGTCCGAAATCTTGGTGAAGACCATCCGAGGTGAAGTAAGCCCTGTTCAGCACCTGGTGCAAGTTCCAATGATGATCAATATCGTCAAGCAACCAACTGCGTTTGGGCCGATGCGAGAAATCATGGATGATGTAGATGAAGTACTCAAAAAATCAGGCGTTCTGACTGCCAGTTGCGGCCAGGGTTTTCCATATGCCGATGTTGATCAAATGGGGGTTACGTTTCTTGTTGCGACCAATGGTGACAAGGCGCTGGCAAAGCAGCAGGCGAAATGGTTGGCTCGAAGGGCATGGGATCGGCGTACCGAATTACAGAACGACTCGCCCTCTATCAAGGAGTCGATTAGTAGGGCGATGAATGCTCCTTTGGGTGACAAACCGACCGTGATAATGGATGTAGGTGACAACGTCGGCGGCGGCGGTACAGCCGACTCTACTCACCTGCTTGCTGAAGCAATTCGGCAGGGGCTCAATGGTGAAAAGAGTCTGCTGCTTTCGCTGTTTGATCCAACCGCGGTACAGACCTGTATAGATGCCGGTGTCGGTTCGACCATCACACTTAAAGTGGGTGCTGGAACGGATCAACTGCACGGTGAACCGGTAGTCGTAACGGGTAACATCCGAGCCATCACGGATGGCAAATTCGAGGAGACTAAACCTACACATAGCGGACTCAGATTCTTCGACTATGGCCCATCAGTGGCGCTGGACACCGACGACGGGCACACAATAGTGCTGCACACGGTCAGAGGGATCGGGAATATGAGCCGGGAACAGTACTACTCGATCGGCATTTCTCCTGAACAATACAAAGTCATAATTTGTAAAGGTACAGTGTCCCCACGCGCCGCCTACGAACCGATCTCACGTGAGATCATTATGGCGAACTCACCAGGAGTGACGAGTGCCAACATGTCGAACTTTTCATATGAGAATCGACGAGTACCGCTCTATCCATTCGAACTAGAGACAAAATTTGATTGAGCGCGGGTGGATCAGTTTTTTCGGATGTGCGTTGCATTACTCTGAGTCTCGATCTAGTCTAGCGATTCTGCATATTGAGTAGGGATTAATCTATAGGCCACGCGGACCGCAAATTAATCTACGAGAGTATTTTTTCTACCTCTTGATTCCGAAATTCAAAGATCTTCAACAAGTCGTTGCCAACGAAAATTGAATGAGCGAATTTTCCAAATGGAACGCGGTACTCAACTTGATCAGTAATCAAAGTTCTGCCCGCTCCGTCTTCCGATAGCTGGTGTAAATGATTCCAATACTTAAACGGCCCGGCTAACTGCCGGTCAACGAAACGAACTGGCGGTTCCCATAGTGCTATTTCGGATGTCCAAGATACTGGAACCCGGTGGATTTTTAGACGGTACTGAATCTCGGTCCCTCTAGACATCATGATGGGAGTTTTCGTGATGATCTTGAAGCGTAGCCACGGAGGGGTGATCCGATCAAGATTCCCAGCGTTTGCAAAAAAATTGAAGCTTTTCTCCAGGGGTGAATTCACAAGTGTTTGAGAGTTCAGTAAATATGAACCGTCGTCTTTTCTTACTATGGATATGTCTTGACTCTGTCTAGGAATAACGCACCTGCAAATCCGCTAGGTTACGGGTGACCGAACTGCTCTTTATCGATATTGATTTGCGACAAAAGCTTCGCAAGTTGTTGGTCATCGACTTGTTTAACGGTGTCGGGTACTACCAGAAAGGTCAAAATGAGCGAGGTCGCTCTCCAAAGTAAAACAGCCTGTTTTAGGCTCCCCATAGATTTTTCGATTGGTCAATCATAAATTATTTCATTGAACAATCAGACTCGATCCCAAGCTAATCTAGGGTTTTTCTTATGGACTCTATGATGCTTTCTTTGGTTGGGTAGACCAGCTTTTCTAGGGATTGGGCGAACGGGATGTGTACTTGCTTGGCGGCTGCTTTTTGCATTGGGGCTTGAAGATCCCAGAACGCTTCCTCGCCAACGATCGACATTATTTCGCTTGCTGCGCTGCAAACTTTTGCAGCAGGGTCGGCAACGACTAGTCGTCCCGTTTTAGCAACCGAGTTTACGATTGTTTCTTTGTCCAGAGGGACCAATGTTCGTGGGTCAATCACTTCGACTGAAATGCCTTCAGCAACGAGTTCATTGGCTGCGGCGAGTGCATGCGGCACAGATCCAGCGATTGCCACAACCGTGACATCGGATCCTTCCGTTAATACGTTCGCTACTCCAAACGGAACTGAGAAATCGGGATCGTCTGGAACGTCGCCACGTGTACCAAGCAATGTGCCATCTTCAAAGAAAATTACAGGATCGTCGTCCCGAATCGCGGTCTTCATTAGTCCTTTAGCGTCGGCAGCTGTCCCCGGTGTAACTACTTTGAGGCCACCAATGTTCATGAACACCGGGTAAGACCTGTCGGAGTGATGGGCTGCGGAACCTCCGCCGTAGTACATGACAGCGCGGTAAACGACGGGAAGTGTGACCTGTCCACCGAACATGTAACGCATCTTTGCTGCCTGCGAAACTAACTGATCCATTCCCACCCACATAAAACTCGTGAGAGTTTCTACTACGGGTCGCATTCCTACCGCAGCAGCACCTACCGCGGCTCCAAAGAAACCGTTTTCCGAAAGCGGCGTGTTAATGATTCGGTCGTCGCCGAATTCATCATGAAGTCCGGCTGCGGCGCCGTAGACGCTCGCTCGAACGTCCTCACCCATGAGGAAGACTTTCGGGTCGGTTCGCATTTCTTCTGCGATTCCCATGCCAAGAGCCTGCATAAACATTTTTTCTGTCATTTATTGATTTCCGAGTAAATTTTTTGAGTTGATAAATATTCGGTGTGAGCGTTCGTTAGCGGGTATCACACAACCGGCATTTCGCCCGAGAACATGTCTTCGTAAAGTTGAGATTCGTCAGGGAATGGACTGTTTCGAGCGAATTCGGCGGCTTCTTCTACTTCCGCATGTGCGGCATTACTTATCGCGTCACATTCTTCCTGTGTCGCCACTCCGGTATCGACGATGTTTTTCGTGAGTAGCTCCAGAGGATCACGCATGCGCCATTCGTCAATTTCGCTGTCTTCCCGGTAGACAGACTTCCTGATTTTTTCGAGTCCCAAAGAGTGTTCTTCGAAGCGGTAGGTGAGTGCTTCAATAAGCGTTGGACCTTCACCGTTGCGAGCTCTGCGTACCGCCTCTCGGGTCGCTTCGTACATTGCTATAGCGTCTTGTCCATCAACCAGCACCCCCGGCATGTTGTACGCCTGTGCTCGATCGGAAATGTGCTCAACTGCGACTGTGTCGCGATACGAAGTAGTCACTGCGTACTGGTTGTTCTCGCAAATAAAAATCGTCGGCAGTTCCCAAACCGATGCTAGGTTCATTGCTTCGTGGCAGGCTCCCTGGTTCGAAGCGCCATCACCGAAGAACACTGCTGACACGAAGTTTTTACCCTCTAGCTTCGAAGCCAAAGCAGCACCCGTAGCGACCGGAACGGAAGAGGCGACAATACCTGATTCCCCTAGAATACCGACCGAGAAGTCGGCGAGGTGCATGGAACCGCCTTTTCCTTTGCAGTAGCCATCGACTCTACCGAATATTTCCGCCATCGCTTTCTTGAGATTCGCTCCCTTGGCGATCGGGTGGCCGTGCGAACGATGGTTACCAGCGATGTAGTCAGAGTCTTCCATGGCGACACACGCGCCGACCGCTACCGCTTCTTCACCTATGTATAGATGCACTCCGCCGATCTCTCCCGCACCGTACATTTCGGTGAGTTTGAGTTCGAAGTGCCTGATGCGCCACATGCGCTCGAGCATCAGCATTAGTTTGTCTTTTGGAATATTCGATGTCATTGGGTTTGGAACCGTTGGATTCGAGTGGTGGTTAGTTGCCGATCTTCAGCAACGTTCGGAATTTCCGATGGGAGTATATGGCGAACGAGGGGATTTTGTATCAAGAGCGATACGCACCTCGACCGAATAAGGGTCGGTTGATGCCCTGAAATGAAATTCAAGATTACTCGCGAATTGCCACACATTCGCGTTGCCGCTGTTATTCTGCGCCCGCGTTGAACTTCGATTGAGGTTCTCTGCCGACTAGTTGCCCGGGACATCCGGTTAGAAACCAGGGAGTTTTTCAGAATATGAATGCGGTAAAAGACATGCTTCGCGCAGGTAAAACTGTTGTCGGCACCGGTGGCACACCGAACCCCGATCTCGCGGGAATTTTGGCCGATTCCGGATTTGATTTCATTCTTTTCGACACCCAGCACGCGCCGCTCGAAATTCACCAGCTAATTCCGGCAATACACGCCACCAACTGCAAAAAAGCTGCTCCGATCGTTAGAGTGAGTGATAACCGCCCTGATCTGATCTGCTTCGCACTAGATGCGGGTGCGCGAGGCATCGTTCTTCCAATGATTAATTCTGGGGCGGAAGCTGCTGCAATGGTCGATTCATGCCTTTACTACCCGAAAGGCAGCCGTAGCAACTCTGGTCCACGAGGTGAATGGGGTGAATGGGGTGAATACCGGGAATACCTCGACATTGCCAACGATGGCATGGTCATCGCACCAATGATTGAAACCCAGGAAGCACTCGACAACATTGACGATATTGTCAGTGTCGACGGTGTAGATGTCCTGCTCGTTGGCCCTTCTGATCTCTCGATAGCACTTGAAGTTCCGCTTCAGTTCGAATCCGACACGTACCAGGCAGGTCTCGACAAAATCGCGGAAACGTGCGCCAAACGAGGAGTGGTTCCGGGGATGTACTTCATTCCACCAGGAATGGACCCTAACTTCTTCGTCAATAAGGGATTCAAGTTCTTCACCCAGCAGTGGGCTCCAATGGCGATAGAAGGCATACAGCAGCACCTATACACAATTCAGAGGTAATTGATTGACGACGATCGCACGGGAAGGGTTTGCTCCGTTCCTTAGAGTAAGGCACCAGTTCCCGGAAATGCTAACGCCTGAGCACCTGGCATATTTGCGATTACCAATTCATCATCAGGAGTGAACAATTGGCAGACAAACTTCGTGTTGGGGTAATCGGCAGCGGTGGTATGACCCAAAACCACTCGCTCGGGTATTTGAACAGTGGGCAGTACGAAATCGTAGCGCCGGCTGATCTTAGCCAGGAAGTCATGAACGAGTACGACGAAGGCTTTTCAGAGTACGAGTACTACAAAGCTCAACACTTCACCAATTTTCGAGAAATGCTAGCGGTGACCAAGCCTGAAGTAGTTTCAATCGGAGTCTGGCATAGCGGTCACGCTCCAATGACAATCGCCGCCGCCGCAGCCGGTGGTGTAAAAGCGATTCTGTGTGAGAAACCAATGGCCGATAGTCTCGGCGCCGCATCCGACATGCTGATGGTCTGTGAACGCAACGATGTAAAGCTGGTTATTGGTCATCAGCGTAGATTCTTGCCCGCGTACACCCTTGCCAAGCAAATGATCTAAGACGGTGAAATTGGTGATGTCCGCCTGATCACCAGCGTTGCAGGAGATGGTCTTCTCAACTACGCGTCCCACCAGACTGATATGTTCCGATATTTGCTGGGTGACGTTGAGTGCACATGGGCAATGAGGAACGTCGAGCGCGACACCGATCATTGGGAACGCTCTACGCAGATCGAAGATAAGGCGCTTGCAGTTTTTGGATTCGAGAATGATTCTCAGGCGATGATCGTTTCGGACCTGACCCCAGTGCGCTGGCAAGGAGCGCGTATTTACGGATCAGAAGGCATGATCGAAATGACCACCGACGATCTGTACTTGATGAATGCGAGCTCGAACGGGTGGGCGCATCACAAACCCGATGGTGAGTTCTTCAAGTACGGCGCAGAACGATTCGAGTGGGTCGAAGGCGGAGCAGGGCAGGCGCGTGAGCTAGCCGACTGGGTAACGGGTCGATCGGATTATCACCGAGGCAATGGTGAAAACGGTTACAAGGCGCTCGAAATGATCCACGCCGTCTACGAGTCCGCGCGTCTCCACGTCCAGGTTGAACTGCCAATGAAGACGATGGCGAATCCGCTCGACATCATGATCGAAGACGGTCATTTGCCGGTTCGATACCCGGGTCGACACGACATTCGTGCGAATCGACTACGCGGTGAAAACCTAACAGCAGATACCGAAAACAGCTAGAAGGCGTTAACTAGGCCACTGGATAAGTTCAACTCTGACGTTATCCGGAGCTGACACCCAACAAAATCGTGTGCCGTCAGGCAGTATGTTCGGACCGTCTACGAGCGGTGCGCCGACTGCTGCCAGGCGTTCGAGTTCAGCGTCAATATCGTCGACATCGAAGCCAAAGTGCTCAAGACCAAGGTTGGGTCCCGAGTCGTTTTCCGGAAGTGTTTGGCCATCCAGTGGACCAGAAATGTTTACCGGGACACCGTTCGCAGATCGACACTTAATGAATCGGTCTCCGGTGTAGCGCGTGGAATCGTCTACGATTTCAAATCCAAAGTTGTCGACCCACCATTTCGCTGCTGTTTCAGGATCGTTTGACTTCAGGTGGATGTGATTCAGGTTGTACATGATGGATTATTCTCGTAGTAGGTGTGGAACGCTTTAGACCATTTGTTTGATTGCCTGCTGTCACTTGCTCCGCGGATAGTACATCCGACTCGGACACACGACAACGGACGAGCTACACCGCTGCCATCGCCGCCTGGAGAGTCGCCCGAGCGTATCCCACTGTGTAGGCGAATCCGGTGTAACCAGCCCCAAAACCTTCCGTCGGAAACTCTTTATCATGATCCATCACCGGTGGATGCTCTGGGAATACAAGCCGTGGATAACCTTGGCGAACTAGTTCTTTCATCACCGCGAGCATGTCGACTTCGCCTTCGTCGAGGAACACTTCGGTGTACTTTTCGTACGGTATTTCGGTGATTACATTCCGCCAGTGAACATGGTTGATACGGTCAAGATCCCCGAAGTAACGCGCTACTTCAACCGGATCACCGCCCATTTCACGAGTCACTCCACAGTCGAAGGTGATCCCGTTGGAGGTCGAATCGACGATATTTACCAGCTTCTTCCAACCCTCGATACTGCCCATGATTTGCTCAGAGCCGCGGCTAATCGGCGCTGGCGGGTCGTTAGGGTGTAGTGCCATTCTCACCCCGGTTTCTTCTGCTACCGGAATCACCGCATTGAGAAAATAGGTGATGTTGTCCCACATTGCGTCCGCGGTGTGAGCACCTTCTTCTGAGAGTGGCGGAAGATCCTTGATTTTCTCGTAGTCGAAAGCGTGATATTCCGAACCGCCACGACCTTCTACATAGAAATAGCCTTCGGTGATTCGATGGGCATACCAGTTGTATTCGACTACGGGGATTTCGAGCCGGCCAGCGACGCGAATAGATTCAATGACCTTTTCGATTTCTTCGTCACGACCCGGCCGACCATAAATCGCATTCGGGAATCCCGTGATCATCTTGATATCCATCTTGATCCCATGGCGCTCAAGAGCCTTAATATCTGCTCCCAGTCCCTCTTCTGTCCATGCAAGTTGATGTTCTCGTCCGAAGTTGGAGTTTGAGCTGCCGGCACCGCCGCTTGAGTGGATATTAGTTATGCCGAGTTGGCGTACACGTCGCAAGGTTGCATCGCTGTAGTCAGCGACGGATATGCAAAGCTTCGGCCCTTTTGGTGTGTCAGTCATCGGAATTTTCCTGGATCAATATTGTTGAGGCACTTTCGGGCGTGTTATTTCCAGAGTTGGTTGATGGCTTCGAGACAGTCTTCGATCATCTGTTCGGCTGCTCCGGCTTCAAACGGCGCCGTCGGTCCCACCTCGTAGCCACCTTCAGGATAGGCATACGCCATTGGCAGATAGCCGTAGTAACCGTTGGCGTAGCCTGAGAACAACGTCCAATCAGCAGGTGAGCGTTCTTTAACCGCTGTACCGATTTCGGCGAACGGCTCGACAGGAATGGCGACCAACGCTGTGTTGCCAATACGAATAACCTGAATCGGGATTTCCTGTTTGTTGCCGCCTCTGCCGAACGTTTGAGTGTGTCGAAGTAAAAGCGTTTCTCGCTTGGCAGGGAACGCTGCCTGCTTGATTTCGTCGATCGAACCGCCACTGTTGCGAACGCTCTCTAAATTCACTTTGATTCGGTCGAAGTTCGCCTGAACTTCTGACTCGGGCGGCATCTCTTTTATAGATAGAGGCGAACCCGACTCGATAATCCCGAGATTGTCATCAGATTCACCAGCCTGGTCGAATGAGTAGATTCCGAGATCGGCACCTGACTGCAGGATTTGCTCGAGCTTTTCCTCGCGGGGAACCGGGTCAATATCAAGCCGAATACGGGCAGCTTCGATTCCTAGCTGTTTACCGAGTTTCTTATAGACGGATGTGTCACCCGTGAAACCGTCGATTGGTCCCTGATTCCCGGCCGCACCTTGTAAAAACAGGCATGTGCCCCCAACGATGTTTTCGACTGTTTCACGCATTGGTCCCGGATAGTCCGGTGTGATCAACTTATTTTCTGGCCCCATGATGGTTGGATGGCAGGCGTAGTTAACAAGAGTCGCAACCGGGTTGCCGTCAAGGTCGTCTATAGCCGTTACAAGCACTTCGTGGTCGACGAATCCTGATGGGTTGCGCCCGGTGAAAACTTGGCCGTCATGACTGACAGGTCGGCGATTAATGTTGATCTCACATTGACCCGAACCGGAATCTGATCGCACCGGGACTATATTTGAAATCGCCTTTTCAACTGCTTTTGCGGAAGCCGGAGCCATCGACTCGAACCACGGCTCGACCATTTCCGATCCTTGCACGATCCAGGAAAGCCCTTCGATTGGTCCGGAGTGAGTATGGGTGTAAGAAACCCGTTGATTCACCGATGGAATCCCGGTCGCTTCTGTTACCGCTCCTCGAATTCTCTCGTCGTACTCTTTCGTGAGCATGCACGTATCGATATCGAGGATGGCGATGCGGTTTGTTGGATCGTCGTTGCCGTCGTTGGAGATCACCAGCGCTGTGATAGTCAACGGCATATCTATGCCTTCAGCACCTTCGTGCGATTGTGCACCCCAGCCAGCATGTGCGATGCCAATCGGTGGGGTGATATCGACTCGGGCAGTTCCAGCGGAAAGCATCAGATTCTCCGTTCGTAATCGAATCTTTCTGGTTCGAAAGTAAATCGACCCGAGACCGTCGTCCGCAGGTTCAATTAGCGGATCGCTGGCCCGGGTCGTTAGTGAGTCAGTTCTGGTGGCGGGAGTTTACTAGTCCCAGGCTGGAGGTGCGATGCTTTGGATGTGGGTTTTGACATCAATCACCGCTGGCTTGCCTGAGTTCAATGCCTGATCCAGAGCGCCTTCGAAATCTCCCGGTTTCGTCACGGTGATTCCGAAACCACCCATTTGCTCTGCCATTGGTGCAAAGTCGGTCGGAGTGAGTTTCCAGAGTTCGTCTGATCCCGGCAGGTCACCACCGTAGTTGCGGACGTTCAAGCTACGTTCCTGGTTGAGAGACGAGTTGTTGTTGACCACCGTAACGGTATTCAAACCATAACGAACTGCGGTGTCCAGTTCCATATAGTGGTACCACATTGCTCCGTCACCGGCGAAGGTGATGATCGGGCGATCTGGAGCGGCGGCTTTCGCACCAATCGCTGCAGGGAATGCCCAGCCAAGAGAACCGGCACAACGGATGAACGACTGGTCAGGGCTCTTGAAATCGATCATTGTTCCGGTCCAGATTCCGGAGTGACCAGTGTCAGAAACGAGGATCGAATCGCTGGGTAGGTGGGCGGTTAACTCTTTCGACAAACGCTCGGTACGCATCGGCATATCATCGGAGTTCCAGAGCCCGTCGACGCTCTCCTTCCAGTCATATACGAATTTCTGTGTCTTCGCTATCCATGCGGCTCGAGCGGACGGATCACTCGCTGAACCAACCTCTCCGCTGGCATCTAGCATTTTCTGCAATCCTGCCTGGATGTCGGACTGAAGCCCAACTTCGATCGGGAAAGATCGACCGAGTTCAGAAGCCTCGATATCCATTTGTACGATTCGAGTTCTAGCGCGCGGAAGCTTCCAGTCGTTAGTTACCTGACCGCCCGTGTGGCTTCCAATGAAGAACACCAGATCGGCTTCTGCGAGTGTTTGGTTGGCGCACGCTCGAGAATATGAGCCAGGGACACCTACTGCAAGCGGGTGATCGGAAGGGAACATTTCCTTAGCGTTGAGGGAAGTGGCCACCGGAATATCGAGTCGCTCAGCGAGTTCGATTAGCTGTTTACGCGCGTTAGAAGTCTTTACGCCACCGCCTGCAACGATAACTGGCTTTGCAGCACTTGCCAATGCACTGAGCGCGGCGTTCACCGAACCAGGGTCTGGCTCCGGTCGGAACGGAGGGAGATTAGCGAACTGTACCTCGATAATTACTTCCAAATCCGCCGAGTTCTTGGTGATGTCACCACCTGCGAGTCCAGCTAAATCGAGGTGAGTAGGGCCGGGAGTTCCAGTAGTTGCTTCTCGAATTGCCTGACGTAAGAACATGGGAAGCTGATCAGTGCTGTCGACACGTGCGCTGTACTTGGTGTTGGCAGAGAAAGGTGCGTTGTGATCGACTTCTTGGTAGGCGTGCCGATCTTGTCCCGATTGCGCAACACGCCCTGTGAGAGCGACCACAGGAGAACTAGCAAGATAAGCGTCCTGCAAACCGGCGGCGAGGTTAGTTGCGCCCACTGACTGCGCACCACAAAATGCCACGGAATTTTTCACGCGAGCATAACCATCAGCCATATAAGCGGCTGGTTTCTCGCTATGGGCCATCACTCTGGTGATCCCTAGTCGTTCCATGTGCACCATCGAATCATCGACGATCACTGGCATAAAGAAGAAGTGTGAAACTCCGTAACCGTGCAAGGTTTCAGCCAGAAACTGGCCACCTGTCATTTCGGGCATTTTGCTTTCCGCTTTCGAAATCTAGTGCGTAAAAGATTTTCGAGAACTGTACATCAGCAACACCGGTTGGAGGAGTTAAAGCGGGGTGACCTATGTCGCTGATCGACCAGAAAGACCTGTTGGGTGATTCATTCGTTCGACGTTAGCCCGTCCGTTGCGGTAGACCTGGGCTCCCCGCTAGGAGCGCAGCGACTGCGCATAGAGGTGGAAGAATCATGTACCCGATCAAACCCGTCGTGTACGAGCCGGTCAGGTCGATCGACAGTGCGAGCGGCAGTGGTCCAAGTGCGGCGGCGGACATTATTCCGAAGTTGGAGTACCCGCGAATGCTGCCGAGGTGCTTACGCCCGAAATAACTTGGCCAAACAACCTGGTTTATGTTTATGAGGAATCCTTGGTTGGTACCGAGCACCACCCCGTAGGCATAGGCAAGCCACAACTCGTTAGTCTGCAAAAGCATGATCATCGATATGACGAGTCCTATTTGACCAGCAGCCAGGAGGTATCGGACGGCAACACGACTCGCCAGATATCCCGAAATGAACTGTCCAGCAATTGCAGCAGGCGCCATGATCCCGAATACACCAGCAGCTGCAGCTACGGAGAGGTCTTTGGAAGTCATGATCGAAACTTGCTGGAATGCAACACCGCTACCGACGAGCGACTGCGCTGAGCCAGCAAAGATTAGCAACCAGAGTTTTCGAGAGTGAGTAGCTTGTTTCACCGTCCACGAAAACTCGACTGGTCGGGATTTCGATGTTGACGAATCCGGACCAGTAGTTGCGTCTGGTTCACCAGGAGAGTTGCCATCCGGGAATAGCCCGATCGATTCCGGACTTGTCCTAATGAATATGACCGCGGGCGCGAGAAGAAGCACCCAGCCGGTGATCGCTATTGTCACCCAGGCGCTACGCCAGCCGAACTCTTCGATTAGTGTCGCTCCGTAGAAAGGATAAATACTGCTGGCTAGCGCTCCACCAAGTGCCATCAACGCCAGAGCGATTGGTCGTTTGCGGACGAACCACACTGAAACCATCGTGGCGGGGATTAAGCTGAGCGCACCTTGCCCCATCGTTCGCATGATGGCGAACCCGACAAACAATTGCCACGGCGCGCTTACTTGGGACAACCAGATAGCCCCAAGCCCGAGGAATAAACCGGCGAACACCATCATCCGGCGGGGACCGTATTTGTCGAGACTTCGACCAACGAAAATAATTGAACCTGCAGCGGTCAATGAACCGAACAGGTACAGCGTGGACACTGAAGTCGAAGACATGTTCAGGTCAGAGATAAATGAATTCTGGAATACCGAGAACGTGTAGCTCTGACCTGGCGCCGAAGCAAAATTGCCAAGCGCAGCGACGATCAGGATAACCCAACCGTAATAAAAAGGCGTACGCGCTACACGCGGGAGAGGTTTGGTGGAGGCGTCGGTACCGGTCGTCACGAAGATCGATTGTATCTAGCGGTTGTTATCGGACGCGAGCGAGTTTACGAGCAAGATTGGAAGTTTCTTATCACCAAACTGGAAAAATACCCTTTAATTGGCATACCGAATGATGGGGAGCGAATAAAATGTTATCGGTTGATTTATGAATCAAAAGTATTCGCTAACCGGTACTAACTCGGGAACACCTCTTCTTAACGTTTATGTTTAGTTGGAAGACTCGATAATTATTCACTCAGGGTTCAAAGTGAATTTTCGGAAATATCTTTAGTACATCATTTCTGGTAAGTAGCTGACGGAAAATGCAGCGGGGTCAACAATGGGATTTTCTGTAGAGGGAATAACTAGCTTCAGCGGCCGACGACCCTGGTGGGTTGTTGCCGGTTGGATTCTGACACTTGTTGCAGCTGGTGGACTTGCCAGCACCATGTTGGAGAGCGCACTTGATGGTGGTGAAGGACCTACTCAGGTGCTTGAGTATCAGCAGGCACAGGATCTGATCAACGATAGGTTTGGAGAACTCGACGGCACGGATCAACAAGATGTAGATGAAACTGGTCCACCTTCGTCCTCTGAGTTCGTACTAATCGTCTCGGAGGGTCGAAAGCCTGGTGAGGTCGCCTTCGATCAGAAGGTGCAAGACTTTGCGGAAGCTCTCAGTGCAGCGGAAAACCACGATGAAGTTGACATCCTGATAGGGGAGTGGGCTGACTACCAGGGTCAAGTGTCTCCAGACGGCACCTCGCTTCTTACTTCAGTCCAAGTCAGAGAGGGTTCAGCGTCAGACTTCGAAACGTTCCTTCATGTTGCGGAAGAATTTTCTTCCGATGGTTTCCACTTCTATTTCATAGGTAACGAAAGCATCAACCACGTTTTCAGCGAGCTCGCTGAAAGTGACCTCGTGACTGGTGAAACTATCGGTGTTGCAGTCGCAATCATCATTCTTGCTCTCGTATTCGGAGCGGTCGTCGCCGCTTTTATTCCGATCATTCTCGCTATTGCTGCGATTTTTACCGGAATTGGTGTTACGGCGATAGTCGGTCAAATCGTCGAGTTAAACGAATTCGTACCTAACATTCTTACAATGATGGGACTTGCAGTTGGAATTGACTACGCATTGTTCATTCTTTCGCGCTACAAGGAAGAACGAGAGCGTGGGTACGACAAGCAGCAATCGATCGAACTGGCAGGAAATTCGGCTGGTCGGGCAGTTGTGTTCAGTGGACTGACTGTTGTTCTTGCTTTGCTCGGAATGTTGATCATCCCGGTACGTGAGTTCCAGGCATTCGGTGCGGGCGCGATCATCGTCGTGTTCGTAGCTGTGATTGTCGGAATCACTCTATTGCCAGCGTTGATCGGAATACTCGGTGACCGCGTGTACGCTGTGAGGGCGCCATTGCCGCTAACTGGAGTGTTGTTCGCGATCGGCACGATCATTCTAATCGTAGTCGACGGATTCAGTCCTTCGATCATCATGGTTTCTGCCGGTGTGATGCTGATTCTTGTCATACTCACGATTATTCGGAAGCTCTCTGACAACAAGTGGTCGTTGGGCCTGGGGGGCGAGCAAAATGTTGATCCTGACGCCGAAGCCGGTTTGTGGAATGCGCTAACTGTTGGCGTGATGCGCCGACCGTGGATCAGTTTAATCTCAGCTACCTTCGTGCTATTGATCCTTGGCTCTTACTACTTCCAGCTTGAGAAGGGAACCAGCGGAATCTCGGTTCTCCCGGATGAACTTCCTGCCAAGCAGGGATTCCATGCTCTCAATGAGAAGTTCGGATTCGGCTCCGACGCCCCTGCGCTAATAGTTATTGAAGGTGATGTCGGGTCAGACGCGATTGCAAACGCTATCAATAACCTGGAACGGGCGATTGCCAACGACGAAGGTTTGCTGTTGATCTACCCGGATGGTACAAACCCTCTGCAGCCACCGCCGGTAAGAATCGAACCGAGTGTGAACCTCGCCAGTATCCAGGCGAATATTCCTGGAGACCCGCAGAACCAAACCGCTCTCACGACAATTCGTCGCATCCGAGGCGAACTGATCCCTGAGGCGTTCGCCGGAGTACCAAAAAACGCATACGGCGCGTATGTCGGTGGTAGTTCAGCAGAGGTTGTTGACTCGGTGAAGGTGACCGACGACTATCTGCCGATCGTATTCGGTTCGGTTCTCAGCTTGAGCTTTATTCTCCTGCTGTTCGCTTTCAGGTCTTTGACTATCTCGATCGCTTCGATACTGATGAACCTGCTATCCGTGGGAGCCGCATACGGACTAGTCGTTTTAGTTTTCCAGAAGGGTTTCCTGATCGATGTATTTGGATTCGAGCGCGTCGACCAGATTGAGTTCTGGTTGCCACTGTTCATGTTCAGCATCTTGTTTGGACTCTCGATGGACTACCACGTGTTTATGCTAAGCCGTATCAAGGAACGCTTCGACGAGACTGGTCTGGCTTCTGAGTCGGTGGCATTTGGTCTTCGCAGGACTGCAAGCATCATTACGGGTGCAGCGCTAATCATGGTTGCAGTGTTTGGTGGATTCGCACTTGGTGACATTGCGTTCTTCCAGTCGATGGGATTCGGTCTGGGCGCAGCCGTTTTGCTCGACGCAACGATTGTTAGATCCTTGCTGGTCCCTAGCGTTATGCGAATTTTGGGACGAAGCGCCTGGTATCTACCGAGCTGGTTGGAATGGATACCGAACATCTCGATCGAGGGACGTTCATCAGATGCCCTAGCGCGGACCGCCGCTGGAGAGTCTGTGATGGCAGGAGCATCCGAGTAGTTTCGGCTCTTTCGGCAAACGAGCAAAGAAAACCGCCCTAGAAGTTCAAAATTTCACGGGCGGATATTTATTACGCGGTCTGTGATCTGAAAAAGAGATTAGGTCTAGCCGAACCTCGAAGCCACATTATTCGCAATGTATTCAGCATCTTCACCTACGCCAATAAACTGCGCCGATTTGGACCCGTACATCCACTGCAAGCCTATGAAATACAGCCCTGGGTACTTTGTAACGCCTCGGCGCTGATTGGGATAGTTTCGTTCGTCGGTAATTGTTAGTTTTATCCAGTCGAAATCGTACTTGAATCCCGTCGACCAAATGATCGTTTCTATACCTGCTTCCCGCAGCTCGATTTTTTCAGGAGTTTCGGTTGTAGGCCAACTTTGTAGGTGGGGCGTTTCGATCGAGTCGTCAGGCGGGGTCTGGATGCCGTTAGCCTCAATGTAAGTGTCAACATTCGCCTTCCATTTGACTGCATGATCATCGACCGCCTTCAGGATTTCCTTAAGGGTGGTAGCAAGAGCCAAATACTCCTTACTCGCTCCAATCACAGGACCGAGGAGTTCCACGCCTTGTTTCGAAAGTTGTCGAAGATATATGTCGTGCCCGCCCTTCGCTCCGCTTGTGTGAGCTGAAGCACCATAGCGGGATTTTTCGACAGACTCGACGTTGTCGACGGTCTTGTCGAAATTGCCCATAGTGAAGTTCCACCACGATGAATCACGCCCTCGGTATCTACGAGGGCGACGCCCCGCTTTGCTAACAGAGAGATAGACCTTACGTCCCGCCTCGTGCAGTTCTTCGGCTATTTGAGCGCCTGACTGCCCGGACCCCACGACTAGCACAGCGCCGTCGCGAAGCGATTCAGGATTTTTGTAGTGCGCAGAGTGTATTTGTGTGATCTCCGAAGAGATGCCTCTGGCGAATTCAGGGATGCTCGGGCCTCCAAACGCTCCGGTTGCAACCACCACACAGTTGGCACGAATTTGCTCTCCACGCGCCAGCGAAAGAAGGTACCCTGAATCTACCCGTTCCAGCGAGTCAACCGAAATACCCGTCCTAACCGGAGCACAGAAACTTTTAGCGTAATCGTTCAGATATTGGACTGTTTCTTGCTTTGAAAGATAACCCTCAGGATTCGTACCTACGTAGTGGAACCCGGGAAGTCGAAGAGCCCAGTTTGGGTTGACGAGATAGAAGCCGTCCCAGCGCTCTGTTTCCCAGGTATTTCCGACAATCCCGCGTTCGATAATCACGTGCTCTAAGCCGAGCTTCGCGAGGAAATAACTGGTCGAAAGCCCTGCCGGCCCGGCGCCAATGATTACAACATTATGTTTTTCGATTCGGCTTAGAGCCCCCACAGTTATTCGCACCAAACCTGAGTAGGTAGTTTCGAGCACCTCCGAAATCGGACGAGGATAAGCTCAATTCTTTCCAGAGTAACTAATTGAGAGATTTCATTTGGTTACATTTCAATCTTTCAAAGTTTTGCTGATCATTCACTTGTGGTCGGTTTGATTCACGGTGAAACTTGGATGCCGTTGGCGCGTCGACTACTAACCCGGATAAAGAAAATTCAGATGAAAATTACTAAGGTCACCCCATGGCTACTGCTCGCCAAAGCAGCGTACGACTTCGGAAGACAAGGCGAATACATATTTGTCGAGATCGAAACCGACGAAGGCATCACTGGTTGGGGAGAGGTAACAACCACCCACCCGGTGGCAAATCGAGCAGTGTGCGCAGTTCTCCAACAGATCAATCCACTTCTGGAAGGAGAGAACCCATTCCACATTGAGAAGCTCTGGAACAAGATGTTCCGACGATTTACCTACATGGGATCACGAGGAGCCGCGACGAACGCCATTAGCGGAATCGATATTGCCCTATGGGACATTCGCGGAAAGGCTATGAGTCAGCCGATTTACGAGCTACTTGGTGGTCCAGTTAGAGAAAACATATCCCTCTACACGCATCCCGACCCAAATATCGGTCCAGATGAAGCAAAGCGACAGGCGAAGGAGATCGCTGAGTCCGGTCACAGAGGAATGAAGTTCGATCCATACCCCCACATGGTTGAGGAAGCGAACGGATACATGAACGGCGGAATGACTTACCAGGGAGAGGTCGAAGCCAACGAGATTACTTCAGCGATTCGAGAAGGGGCAGGTCCAGATATGGAGCTGCTAATCGATGCTCATGGCCGATTCGATGTGCCAACGACGGTCAGGCTCGCACGCAGCGTTGAGAAGTACAACATTCACTGGTGGGAAGAGCCGGTTCCTGTCGAGAGCACTCAGGCGCTCAAGAACGTTCGAGACCAGGTTGATATTCCGATTTCAGTCGGAGAGAGACTCTATACGCGCTGGGAGTTCACTGATGTTCTTGAACAGCACCTGGCCGACTTCCTTGAGCCCGACGTTACCTGGACTGGTGGAATTTCAGAACTGAAGAAGATTTCGACAATGGCAGAAGCGTACTACGTTCCAATCGCACCTCATGATGCCAGCGGGCCAATCAACGTGCTGGCGGGTGCACAAGTGATGATGACCGTTCCGAACTTCTACAAACTAGAGACGGCGCGCCACCGATTGTCTGCTTACGATCAGTTCATCCAGACTCCTTTGGATGTGCGTGATGGGAACCTCCACATGCCCGATGCACCAGGGCTCGGAATCGAAATGAACATGGACTTTCTCCGCGCCAACTCGGACGAGCAGTTCCACGGCGAGATCAGGTAGCGAACATAGCGTTGATAAATAATTCGATTGAGAGCGCACTCAGAGGTAGGCTCTCTTTGTTTCATCTTGTTATAAAGTCCGCTTGCCGAAAGAAGAAGCGGCCGAATTTCGCCGGCACAACGGGAGCTAACAGGAAATCTCACTTATGAAGATAAAGTCAGTAAAAGCAATCGAAGTTGATGTAGCCCCACGTCCGAAGACTCAGCCTAGAGTCTCGAAACTCGATACTGACGGTTTCGTCAGCCCCATGCAGCGCTATCCGGAACTGAAGCGGTCTGACTGGGGTAATAATTGGAAACGAACGGCCTGTGTCGTGACTGCTGAAGACGGGACCTGGGGATTCGGTCTTACCCTCCACAGCGGTGTAACCGTACCTCTCATCAACGATCATATTGGTCCGCTGATCGAAGGTGAAAACTGCATGGCGACCGAGCGAATATGGGATCTGATGCAGAAAGTCACTGCTCCTTATGGAACAGCTGGAGTTTCCAGCTTTGCTATCAGTGCTGTCGATAACGCCTTGTGGGACCTAAAAGGCAAACTTCTGGACAAGCCTATTTACGAGCTGATTGGTGGACCACAGAAAGAAAAGATCTTCGTCTATGCAAGTAACACGGATATTTCCTACGGTACGGAAAACTCGATAGCGTGGTTCCTTGAGCTTGGATTCAAAGCAGTAAAACTTTTCTTGCGAGAAGGACCGGATGCCGGTCTTGCCGGTCTCAACCGAACCGAACAATTGGTCGCTCAAACCCGAGAGCAAGTTGGCCCGGATATAGAGATCGCAGTCGACTGTTGGATGTCGATGAACACCGACTACATGGTTCGACTTGCCGAGCAGTTGAGACCATATAAGATCAAATGGCTCGAGGATTACGTCTTACCTGAAGACACCGATAGTTACTTCAACCTGCGAAAGCGTATTCCTTTCCAGACGCTGGCGACTGGAGAACACTGGTACTCGATACATCCGTTCGCGTTCGCTGCGAGTCACGGTTTGGTCGATATATTCCAGCCAGATCTCCAATGGGTTGGCGGAATTACCGCTGGAATAAAAATATGCCATCTCGCCGAAGCGCACGGACTCACTGTGATTCCTCACGCAAGCTCAAACTATCCGTACGGTCAGCACCTTGCATACGCGATGCCGTCTGTAATGTGGGCAGAGCGATCAGAGGGTGTTGCACCTCCTGGAGTGCCTTTAGAAGAACTGGTGGTACTGCCCGGCACCCCAGTTATAAAAGACGGGTTTCTGAAGCCGTCTGACGCCCCAGGGTTCGGACACGAATTCGATCTAGGTTGGATCGAGGAACGCGCTATTTAGGGCGTAATTCAATAGCTTTTTTGTGCAGCTATTGATTGTTCAAATACTCGCGAGATTACTATGTCGCTATGCGTAATCCCGAACCCATTAATAACCCTAGTAGCGTCGGTTAACTCTGCATCCGTTCCGTCGACTATGGCATTCACCGCGTCATCACGGTGAACAAACTCTATTTTCTGATCTGGCAGAAATGGCCAGGCGGCTGGTGGCTCCTGCATTCGGCAACGAGTATTGTTCCTCGATACAACGGTTTGCGCGGCAATATACCGTAATCACGACTGTTTGTGCGGTTTTTGAAGCCCATATTTCGATTCTGATCCGCAGTGATTTATGGGATAGACTTTCGGGCCATCAAAGATCAGAGAACTAAACCACTGGATATCGCCTCGCAAAGGAGAACTCAATGGGATACGAATTAGAGAAGCTGGCTTCAGAAAACGCACTCGTTGGAGAAGGTCCCGTTTGGGACGTTGAATCGCAGTCTCTCTATTGGATCGATATCCAGGGAGGGCGTTTCTGGAACTACGCCCCCGATATTGGTGAGAATAAACTCCTGCATTCTGGTTACAACGTCGCTGGCGCTTCCCGCAATAAGCAGGGTGGGTTAGTGGTGGGAACCTGGGAAGGCGTCCAACTCTGGAATTCAGACGATGACTATAGGTGGTTGTTCAAGGGAGAAGAGGATGGTCGACCGTTCAAATTGAACGACGTGATTGTAGGCCCTGATGGCAGCATGTTCGGCGGTAGCGGCCATCTTGATTCGTGCACACTGTTCAAATTTGGTGTCGATGGCAACGTTGAGATCATCGATGATGGCCTCGAACTGTGCAATGGAATGGGCTTTTCTCCCGACCTAAAAACCTTCTACTCTACCGATTCGCCAAAACACGAAATCTACAAGTGGGACCACGATCCCGTAACTGGTTCGATTTCAAACAAGCAGTTGTTCACCAAAACCGATAGCAGCTGGGGGATTCCGGACGGTATGACCGTTGATGGAGAAGGCTACGTTTGGAGCGCCATCTGGTACGGCGGGATGATCGTGCGGTTCGACCCCGATGGCAAAGAAGAACGTCGAGTAGAGATTCCGGCGGCGCAAACGTCTTCAGCAATGTTCGGTGGAAAAGACCTGAATGAGCTTTACGTGACAACAGCATCGTTCGGTACAGGTGATCCGACACCGACCGGATGGGAGCCTGACGGTTTCGATATGAATACATATCGCGGTGGCGATCTCTATCGTGTGAAGCTCGATATTCAAGGTAAACCCGAGTTTGTCGCTGACTACGCGGTTGAAGGCTAAATATCTCAACCAGAATTTTTAGGGACTTCCTTACATCTGATCTCTGGTGAGAAGACTTATCGACGGAGGTCGACCTGTATCTTTCCATGAAACTTAATTGGATAATTTCAGCCTGAGTCGGGTTCTACACCTTGTTCGGGCAACAAATTTACGGTGGAGTAAAAATTGAATCTGTTGATAACTTCCGCTGCATCGGCAACGACACAAGTGATCGCTGGACCGCTCTCCAGTTCACATGAGTTGCGGCTCACTGACTTGGCACGGAACGCAACCGGTGAAGTGATCGCCAATGATCTTGATCATGGCAGCAGGACTGATGAACTGGTCTCAGGGATCGATGCGATCGTGAATATTGGATATCAAGGTCAGACCGGATCGCCAAACGAATTGATCGATTATCACACTCGTCGCATGTACAACTTGCTGTGGGCAGCTTGTGAGGCAGGTGTGAAGCGGGTCGTGAACATCAGTACCCTTCGATTGTTCCAGGATCACGAAGAAAACCTGGTTGTGACCGAGAAATGGCGGACTAATCCACGGGCAGAAGACGTTGATCTACTCGCTGCACACATGGCCGAGTACGTGTGTAGGGAATTTGCTCGGGATCGAATGGTTCAGGTTGTGAACCTCCGTCTCGGTTGGCCATTTGATAGTTCCGATACAACCGATACTGCCCGGATTTCTGCCGATTTAATCACCGATGCTGTTGAGGCTGCGCTCGTGAGTGAGGAGCTGATCCAATGGCAGGACATCCATGTCCAGTCGAAAGTTGAGAACCAGCGTTACATCACAAATACCGCAGCGAGATTACTTCCGAGTCTGGCGGGGAGTCTTTAACCATGAAAGTTCTGATTCTCGGTGGAAACGGCATGTTGGGTCCCTGGGCTGTCACTGCCATGAAAGACCGACACGACATTCTCCTCACAGATATCAACGATCCTTATCCAGAGTACGGAGGAGATTTCCTGAAACTTTCGGTTGATGATGTTGATGGTGTGGTGAAGGCTGCTGAAGGTATGGACGTTATCGTCAACCTTTCAGTGCTTAGGCCTGATCGCCAGCTCGCGTTTGATGTCAACACGATGGGTAACTACGCCATGATGATGGCGGCTCGGGAACATCGGATCAAGCGAGTAATCAACACTGGACCGCATTTCCAACTGGTAGGTCAGCAGTACGAAGAATGGGATTTTGATCTAAACCCAGATATGCCACCAGCTCCAGGGACCCGCCTCTATGCACACACGAAGGCACTGGGTTCGGAGATTTGCCGTGTGTTCAGCGAGCATCACGGTATCGAGGTTATTACGCTCATGTACTACAACATGAAGCACACGTGGAACCTTGGTGGACCAGAGCAAGAGCCGGTTTACCACGAAGACATGGTGCCATTCTCAACAGCCTGGCAGGATTGTGGAACTGCTGTTCGCGCAGCAGTTGAAGTACCCAGCGAACGACTCGCTTCAAACTATGAAGCTTTTTTCATCTTCCCGGATCTGCCACATCGTAAGTTCAACAACGAAAAGACTCGTCGAGTTCTGGGTTGGAAACCCCGGTACCATGTTGAAGCTCTCTGGAATAAAGAGACGCGTCTACCCCCAAGCGGGCTCCACGAAGCGTTCTAACGAATTACCCCCCCCCCCCTTCAACTTAAAGGGTGCGAGGACTAACGAGCATTTCGTCTGTGCGATGAAGTAGAGGTCTATAAGTCCTTCACTTCTGCGGTGATTTTTTCTACAGAGTCTTTGGCGTCACCGAAGAGCATCTGGGTTTTGTCGAGGAAGAACAGTTCGTTCTGAACTCCCGCGAATCCAGAAGACATTGACCGCTTCATCATGATCACGGAATGGGCCTGATCCACATTGAGGATCGGCATGCCGTAGATAGGACTTGATGAGTCTGTCCGAGCTGCAGGGTTGGTAACGTCGTTCGCACCGATCACCACAGCAACATCGGTACGCTGGAACTCGTTGTTGATCTCATCGAGGTCTTTGAGTTCATCGTACGGCACATTGGCTTCAGCCAGCAGCACGTTCATGTGACCCGGCATTCGACCCGCAACAGGGTGAATAGCGTATCGAACACTAATACCTTTCTCCTTCAGGAAATCGGCAAGTTCACGAACCTGGTGCTGTGCCTGTGCAACAGCAAGACCGTAACCCGGTACGAAGATCACCGACTGAGCATAAGCAAGCATCGTCGCTGCATCGTCAGCTTGAATGGACGTAACGGGACGTGTTTCCTCTTCGCCGCTACCTCCTGCGCCGTCTTCAACACCGAAACCACCTAGCATCACGTTGGCAAGTGATCGGTTCATCGCCTTCGTCATGATGCGAGTGAGGATCAGACCTGAGGCACCAACCAGAGATCCAGCAATGATCAACATGTTGTTTCCAAGCACGAAACCGGTGGCTGCTCCAGCGATTCCAGAATAGGAGTTCAGCAGAGCAATAACGACCGGCATGTCAGCGCCACCAATTGGAATCACGATCAAGATTCCAAGGGCTATAGCGATTCCAGCGGCGATAAAGAACGCTGTCGTGGACGGTTCAACGATCAACCAAGCAGTCGCGGCTAACATTCCGATCAATAGTGCGACGTTGATGACATTTCGAATTGGCAGCAGTAGTGGTCGGGTTGGGACGATACCCTGAAGCTTCCCGTAGGCAATGAAGCTTCCCGTTAGAGTTACACCACCAACGATCACTGACGCCATGATCGTGATCGAAACGTCTTCGGCAATCGTAGTACCGTCGTCGATTAGTCTGATTAACTCGCCAGCAGCAATCACAGCTGAAGCCGCACCGCCGAAGCCGTTAAAGATCGCTACAAGTTGTGGCATTTCGGTCATTGCGATCTTGCGTGCAGAGAAAGCACCAATGGCGGCACCGACAATGGCTCCACCGATGATCCATTCCCACGACATGATGTTGTTTCCGGCAACCGTCGCCAGCACGGCAATCAGCATTGCCAGTGAAGAAAGCCGGTTACCGTTTCGCGCCGTTGCCGGTGAACCGAGTCGCTTGAGACCCAGAATGAATAAGATCGCAGCGACGATGTACGCCACGTTCGTGACGTTCATGTGTAGAAGCGCTTCAGTGCTCATCATCGGTCACCTGACCTTTTGAACATCTTCAGCATTCTGTCGGTAACCATGAAACCACCGACCACGTTGATCATTGCGAGCCCTATGGCGATAGCACCCAGTATTTGACCGGTGATGCCATCCGCCTGTCCAGCGACTAGCAAAGCGCCGACAATGACGATTCCTGAAATGGCGTTTGAGCCCGACATAAGGGGGGTATGCAATGTAGGAGGTACTTTTGTAATTACTTCGTACCCGATAAAGATCGCAAGTACGAACACTGTTAACGCAACAATTAGCGCTTCGGCGTCAAACATTTATTCACCTAATCCGTGTCGAGCTTCGCCTTCGTGAGCGATACACATGGTGTCGATCACTTCGTCTTCAAAATCTAGGTTCAGAGTCCCTTCTTTTCGATCAATGATCAGATCGAAAAGTGCCATTACGTTTCTTGAGTAGAGTTGGCTGGCGTGGAAGGGCATAGAACTTGGGACATTGATCGGCCCGTTTATTGCGACTCCGTTTTTTTCGATTACCTCGCCGGCGACCGTTCCCGCAACGTTTCCACCGGATTCGGCGGCGAGATCGATCACGATGCTGCCAGGCCGCATAACTGCGACCATGTCTTCTGTCATTAGTAGTGGGGCAGGGCGTCCAGGAATAGCTGCGGTCGTTATTACGGCGTCAGCTTCCGCAATGTGGTCTTTCAAAAACTCTCGTTGCGCTGCTTGTTGTTCTTCAGTCTGTTCGCGCGCGTAGCCACCAGCGCCCTCGGCGTCTTCAGAGGCGGGAGGTTGAATGAACGTAGCACCCAGGCTTTCGACTTGTTCACCGGCCGCAGCGCGAACATCGAATGCTTCCACTACGGCACCGAGTCTACGAGCGGTAGCAATCGCCTGCAAGCCAGCAACACCCGCTCCCAAAACCAGAACTTTGGCCGGAGGGATCGTTCCTGCCGCAGTCATCATCATGGGCAGGTATTTGCCGATCGAGTTGGCCGCCAGCAACGCTGCTTTATACCCGGAAATTGACGCCTGCGATGAGAGAACATCCATTCTCTGGGCTCTGGCAATACGAGGAACCAGTTCCATCGCCAGTGCGGTCGATCCGGCAGAAGCCAGCGAGGACACCAACTCGGCATCGGTGCGAGCGTTCATGGTGCTCACTACTATGCTTCCCTTTTTGAGGGAACCAATCTCTCCGGATGTTGGTGGCTGAACATGGACGAATATATCGACCGTGCCTGCTATTTCGGCGGCTGAAGCAGTCTTAGCACCGACTTCAGTGTAGGCGGAATCAGGGAAACCGGCGACTGTACCGGCTCCCTCTTCAATAAATATCTCGTGCCCTGCCTTTACAAGGCGTTCTACTGATTCGGGAACGAGTGCTACGCGATTTTCGTTGGGATCTGACTCCCGAGGGGCGCCGATCTTCATCCATTGCTCCTGTCGAACATGATCTTAGCTTGCCGGGATTTTGTTTGGCGACAACCCTTAATGATAGCGATAAAATTCGGTAATTCCCTGTAGAAAAGTGATGATTTCACCGTGATAGGACTCACTTCGGGTGTAGTTCAGTTGGGACATGACTTTTCGTGGCTAAGAAACACTTATTGCATCTGACACGTAAATTAAAAAATACCCCAGTTACTAACCAATTACTCGTGGGTAAAATCGGTGAGCCACGAAATACAAAAGGAATGGCCCGAAAACGTGATTGATTCTACGTACAGTCAACCGTTGAATCTTCCTAAGGAAGCACTTGATATTGGAGCGAAGGTTCGAGAGAACGTCATCAACCAGTACATCGAGTTCTTCGAGATGATGACTCCTGTAAAAATGCAGGAATATTAGCCAACCCGAATATATGAGATTAATCCGCAACTAAGTGAAAGACGCTGAATAGACTTGAAGATTAATGAGATAACTGCGTTCCCAATCCGAATCAACATTGATTCGCACGAGGAAGGCAAAGAACGACCTGCTGTGATCGATTTTGGCGACTACTTCGTCGACGAACAGGCATTTACTTCGATATATTCGAAGCATCACGAAACTACTGTTATCAAGGTCGAAACCGACGCCGGTATTGTCGGGTGGGGTGAAGCACAGTCGCCGGTTTCACCTCGAACAACACAGGTAATCGTCGAAGATCTCATTCGACCATTGATAGTGGGACGCGATCCTTTTGATATAGAGGCGATCTGGACTCGTAACTTTGGTGCGATGCGTGAACGAGGCCACCCAACAGGTTTTTACATCGATGCTCTTGCGGGTACAGATATTGCCCTTTGGGACATAGTTGGTAAAGCGGTTGGCAAGCCGGTTCACAAGCTGGCAGGTGGTCGTTACCGAGACAAAATCAAGTTGTACGCAGGTCTTGGCGGAACCAACCCCGAAAAAGTTGCCGACATGGCAGAAGAACATGTCGGATACGGCTATCAGGCGTTGAAGTTGCACTTGCTGCTTGATGCCGACGGCGTCGCAGAAATCGCTAGTGCAGTACGTAAGCGTGTTGGACCCAACATCATGCTCATGTGTGATGTTCACATGCGACAGTCGGTTACAAGTGCCATCAAGCTCGGACGTGCCCTCGAAAAATTGGACTTCACCTGGCTTGAGTCACCTCTCGTACCTGACGATATTCCCGGAGCAGTTGCGCTTGCTGAAGCACTGGATATGGCGGTCGCTATTGGTGAGTGGAGCCGGACCCGATACGAAATGCGTGAAGCGTTCGAACGCCGTGCCTACGACATCGTGATGCACGATATAGCGCGCACTGGAATAACAGAAGGTCACAGGATCGGCACGATCGCTGACACATACAACATCCCTGTTGCACCACACGTGGGAGGTGGTGGAATCCTTTCGGTCGCATCGACTGTCGAATACTCAGCATCTTGCAACAACTTCATGATCATGGAGCACGGTCACCACGCCAACGATCATAAGAACGCGATAACCGCTGCGCCTTACGCGCCTAAAGATGGTTTCTTCGAACTGACTGAGAAGCCCGGTCTTGGGATCGAGATAGATCAAGCACTGGTCGAAAAATACCTCGTTAGCTAGTTCGACGCTTCACGCGAACCGGAGACAACTTGACATTGTACGAGCCGCCATATGTTCTCGCTGTTGACGTAGGCAGCTCGTCGGTGAAAGCCGGGTTGTTCGACTCACTAGCGCGTAGCGTGGAAGGAAGCGAGGTGGCTGTAGCCCATCACCAGCGGGTTGCCTCGGATGGCACGTCGGAGGAAGACGCGCTTTCGATTCTCAATGCCACAGAAACGGCTATCGACTCAGTGCTCGCGAAATCGGATGATCTCGCGACAAAAATCGTGGGCGTCGGCTTCGACTGTATGGCGAGTACTGTCCTTGGTGTTGACGAACAAGGCGAGGCTATTACCCCGGTTTATACGTACGCTGATACCAGGTCAGCAGTTGACGTTGAGCGTCTTAAACACGAACTAAACGTACCAATCATTTACGATCGAACGGGTGTGATGCAGCACACGTCGTATCTACCAGGGAGAATTCGTTGGATACGACGAACCCAACCCGACGTGGCTGACCAAATTACGCGATACGTCGACATTTCAACCTTTATGTTTTCGAAATGGTTCGGTCGACAGAACGTAAAGGCCAGTTACTGCGTTTCGTCCTGGAGCGGGTTACTCAACCGGCGTGATCTCGAGTGGGATCACGGACTGCTCGGAAGATTGGGCATCGACGCTTCCAATTTGCCTGAACTGGCGCCGTGGAGCGAAGCTGAAACGGGATTGACCGACGAATATTCGAAGCGATGGAGTGCCTTGCAAGATTCTCCTTTCTTTCTTGCCGTAGGCGATGGCGCGGCTGTGAACGTCGGTACCGGTTGTGTTGACCAATCCAAAGTTGCCCTGACTGTCGGTACGACAGGTGCTTTGCGTGTGTTGATCGAAGGGCCGGCACCCGATGTCCCCACGGGACTATGGGCGTATCATCTGGGTTCCACACGCACTCTACTTGGTGGTTCGTTTTCCGAGGGAGGCAATGTGGTGCAATGGGCTGTCGACAATTTGAAACTGCCGCAGATAGATGAACTGAACGCTGAACTCAGCAAGTTGAATCCTGCAAGCCACGGAATCAACGTGCTTCCCTTTATTGCAGGTGAGCGCGCAACCGGTTGGTCGACATCGGCATCGGGTGTTATAGAAGGCATTCGTGTTTCTACACAGCCGATCGAAATCCTGCAGGCGATGCTGGAATCGGTGGCGTACCGTTTTGCGTTGGTCGCTGACCTGTTGTTGCCGGGAGTCAAATCCGGTTATCACATCATCGCCAGCGGTGGAGCAATTCAGAACTCGTCCTGGTGGCTGCAAACGATGGCCGATGTTCTCAGTGTTCCAGTCGGGGTATCTGCGGAGGAACAGGATACGAGCAGGGGTACGGCGATCCTTGCACTCAATGCTTTGGGAATATGGACCACGCTGGATGATCACCCTGCGCAAATTTCAGACACGTTTGAGCCCGACGAGACAAAAGTTGATATCTACGCAGACGCTCGATCCAGACAGGCTGATCTTTACAGCCGTCTGCTCGACTGAGTAAATTAGCTACCCGCTTCTTGAACCACGTGGTTCGTCAGAGTGACGATCTACTCTCTCTTCGATCACCGTCGCCATTTGATGCCTGACATCCTGGATCAGTTCATCGGACGGAGCGACGTCTTCTGGTGCTATTTCGGCTTCAGCGACCCACTCCCAGAGATCTTCAAGAGTCTCGCGCAGTTCACGCGCAGTCATCATTTTCGTGTTCAGGAGCGGGTAGTGGGGCGGAGGGCGAAACTTTTCTTCCGGCATCTTTATCAGTATGCCTTTTTCACTGCGTGCCCGCCAAAACCGTTTCGCATAGCAGCGAGCATTTTTCCACCCAGTGGCTGATCCTGTCGAGAGCGGAATCGCATTTGTAGTGCCGCTGTGATTACTGGTGCAGGAACCGCCAGTTCCACAGACGCGTCAACGGTCCAACGACCCTCACCTGAGTCGTCGACGTAGGAACTGAGCTCGTCGAGTCTCGGATCTTTTTCCAGTTCATCAACGGTTAGATCCAGCAACCAGGAGCGAATCACGCTTCCGCGCGTCCAGTTCTCGGCAATAGCCGCAATGTCGAGGTCGAAATCTTCTTTGGCTGCTAACAGCTCGAAACCTTCGGCGTACGCCTGCATCATTCCGTATTCGATTCCGTTGTGAATCATCTTCACGTAATGACCCGATCCGCTTGGACCGACATACAGATTACCGTCTGAACCTTCAGGGGCAAGTGTCTTGAATATCTCAAGGTTGCGGTCGTACGCTGCTTTCTCGCCGCCAACTGTGAGGCAGTAGCCATTTGCGACACCCCAAATTCCACCACTGGTACCCGAATCCAGGAAATCAACACCGCTCGTGGCGGCATGCAAGGCTCGGCGCTGCGACTCCTTGTAGTTCGAGTTCCCGCCGTCGATTAGAGTGTCGCCTTCGTCCAGCAGACCAACGAGATTATTTACGGTTTGTTCGGTGATGTCTCCGGCCGGAACCATTACCCAAACGGTACGAGGAGCTTCGAGTTGGTCAAGGATGTCACTGAGCGAAGTCGCTGCCTTTGCACCTTTGCTAGAAACCTCCGCAACGGCAGCAGAATCAGGGTCGTAGACAACCACATCATGGCCGTCTTTTAACAGTCGTTCTGTCATGTTGCCGCCCATGCGACCTAGACCAACCATCCCGAGTTTCATTCATTTACTCCGACACCATGGTCTGGTTCACTGGAAGTAGGAACTCAGTTCAGGCGTTTTCTACTGAT
>DBTA01000034.1 GCA_002306815.1 Dehalococcoidia bacterium UBA1328
CAACCTTGCGAACGATCACACGCCACAACCATGGAGGCGGTCCAGTGATAGCTGCTCGACTCGGCCCCCGTCGCCAACTGCCGTCTCCTTGATCGACCTTCCAGCCCTAAAGTAAAACCCTTACTTCGAACTCAACCAATGCACTACAGAACCATTACTGAACTTGCTCCACAAATCGAATCGGGAGAGCTATCTCCCGTCGATTTGACCGAGGCACAACTTGAACGTATTGAAGCACTCGACCCAAAGATCCGTTCTTATGCGACCGTAACTGCCGATCTGGCAACGGAACAGGCGAAGCAAGCAGAACAGGAAATTTCGGACGGACGATATCGCGGGAAGCTTCACGGAATTCCGATCGCTGTGAAGGATTTGTGCAACACGAACGGCATCAGGACGATGGGTGGCTCTGGAGTTTACCGCGACAATATGCCCGAACACGATGCGACAGTTGTTGAGAAGCTCCGGGACGCAGGAAGTGTTCTACTCGGGAAGTTGAATATGACTGAAGGAGCGATGGGGGGATACCACCCTGAGCTCCAAATCCCGGAGAACCCGTGGCGCGAATCGCACTGGCCAGGAGCTTCGTCTAGTGGTTCAGGGTCGGCAACGGCTGCGGGACTGGCTTACGGAACACTGGGAAGCGACACAGGCGGATCTATTCGCCATCCGGCTGCTGTGTGCGGAACCGTGGGTCTGAAGCCAACATGGGGGCGAGTATCTCGCCACGGCGTCATGGATCTTGCAGGTTCACTTGATCACATAGGACCGCTCACGCGATCTGCTGCGGACGCGGGAATAATGCTTGAGGCAATCTCGGGGCATGACCCTCAAGATTCAACTTCCCTGCCCCACAAGGTCCCGGACATGCTATCTGAAGTTGGAAGCGGGGTCCAAGGTCTCAAAATCGGATTGGATGAGGACTACGTGACCGTTGATGTAGAACCGTCTTTCGCTAAGGCCGTTATCGAAGGTGCAAAGGTGATGGAATCTCTGGGCGCAGTGCTTGTTCCGGTAAAAATGCCGGAGATCATGCGAGACGCTATGGAAGCGTGGCCTGTGATTTGTTCGAGTGAAGCCGCTATGGCGCATCGCGAAACTTATCCATCGAGGGCAGATGAGTACGGTCCGTTCTTCCGTGAATGGCTCGAAACCGGCACGTCACACACCGCAATCGAATACGCTAACGCCCACCGGCTACGCGTCGACATGAACGGCGCACTACGAAAAACGATGAGGGGCGTCGATGTCCTCGTCAGTCCATCGACGTCTAAAACCGCATATCCCGTCGATCACAACGTCCTTTACGGTCCTATACCAATCGACCGTAATCCGTGGGACAGTCGGTTCACGGTTCCCTTCGATTTCTCGGGGCTACCAACGATTTCTCTCCCGTCAGGACTGGACGTCGATGGCTTACCCACGTCAATACAGTTCGCAGGGCATCACCTTTCCGAACCGCTTTTGGTCGGGTTTGGAGCCATATTTGAAAGTGCCACCGAATTCCACAAACTACATCCGCCCGTATAGGTGAAAGCATGGCCAGTCGATTCAATGGAAAAGTCGCTCTTGTTGTTGGGGGTGCCAACGCGGATGAAGATCACCTCCTCGGCTTCGCCGGTCTATCTGCACTTGAGATAGCCCGCGACGGCGGAAAAGTCGTAATTGCCGATATCGACGATGAGGCTGGACAGCGATCTGTGAAGAAAATGCAAGATTCAGGTCTTTTTGCCGAATTCGTTCACATGGAAGTGACTTCCGAATCCGATTGGAATAACGCCGTGGCGAAGACGCTGGGTTTCTTTGGCAAGCTCGACATCATGATCATGGCGGCGGGTATTCCTGATCGCGGGGAAACTATCGATTCCGCCGAAGTTGAAAAATGGCAGAGGGTGATGGATGTCACCAATATGGGAATGTTTCTAGGCACAAGAAGTGTCGTCAAGCCAATGAAAAAGAACCGTGGCGGATCGATAGTCCTGATTTCGTCAATGATGGCAAGAGTAGTTCGTGACCAGGCGAACGCTTACGCCACGTCAAGAGCGGGTATGACGCACTTCGCTCGATCCGCGGCCGTTCAGTACGGGCGGTACGGAATTCGAGTGAACACGGTGCTACCTGGCTGGACGCTAACTCCGTTCACCGCCTCCGCGTTCGACGACGAATGGTCGGAACGGCTTGCCAAACGAGTACCTCTGGGAAGAGTTGCCGATGCATCCGATATTGCGGGACCAATCTTGTTCCTCGCATCTGACGAGGCGAAGTACGTGACGGGCAGCGAGCTACTCGCAGACGGCGGAGTTACCGGCTGGATAGGTCCGATGGAGTGATGAGCCACACAGATATTGGCGACACTATTCGCTAATCAGCTTTGTTCAACATCATGGCAATTTCGTTAGATTGCGTATAGTCCGGCATTCAACGGGCATATTGAGGTAGAAGTGCAAACGCTAGCCGCCGTTTTAAATCCGCTGTTACTGTTCAGGGCACTTAGAGTTTCCGTGTCCGGACTCATTCACATGCTCAAGTCGGAGCGCGCCTTCCAGCAGGAAGTGATCCTGTTGATAGCAGGAAGCGTTGGTGCGTTCTTACTCGTCGAAGCACGACTTGAACGAACTATGTTGATCGGTGTGCTAATTGTTTTGCTTGTGGTTGAAACAATCAATTCGGCGATCGAGGCGACAATCGACCGAGTTGGACCAGAACAGCATCAGCTATCGAAAAAAGCAAAAGATCTTGGATCAACTGCGGTGTTTCTAGCGCTTGTGCTAGCAGCAATCGTTTGGGGGATTGTCTTACTTTAGGAAGTTGATAATCAGCGAATCTCTGTAATCGTAATTTAGGAATCAAAGTTTGAATGAATCGAAAAAGTTAAATCTTCTGGTTACCGGTCTCAACGGTGTAGTGGGCAGAGCCTTACGCCCCGCGCTCGAAGACAAATACAACATTAGTGCGCTCTCACGCAGTGGCGTTGACGGGCTGCCCGATGAGCGAGTGTTCAAAGCGGACATTTCCGATATCGACTCACTACGCCCGGCTTTCGATGGCATAGACGTCGTCTTGAACCTCGCCGCCGACGGTGGAATGAGCAGCTCGGAAGGAATGAACGCCGGCTGGGATTCGATGTTGAAGAACAATATCGTCGGTGCTTACAACGTGCTCGAAACCGCTCGACAGGCGGGAGTAAGACGAGTAATTCTCGCTAGTTCCGGTGCAACCTCAAACGGATACGAGTTAAAAGAACCATATAAATCCCTCGTTTCAGTTGAGGACGTACCAATTCCTGATTCATGGCCAATGGTCGACGAATTCTCGGAACCCAAGCCGGTGAGTCTCTACGGCGTGACCAAGCTATTCGGTGAGGATCTTGGCAGGTACTACGCTCTCACCACGCCATTGTCAGTCATCAACCTGCGGATAAGTAGTTGCGGACCGGTCGATGAAGCAGGTCCTGGTCGAGGTCAAGCAAACTGGTCGAGTTACCGAGATTTGCAGCAACTGACCATCAAGTGCATTGAAGCTCCACGTAATCACAAATTCGATATTTTTTGGGCGACTTCTGACAACCGCAAGCTGTTCAGAGATAACTCTCACGCTAAAGAAGTTCTCGGTTACGCTCCTAAGGACGGTGTACGCTGAACGCAGCAAAGGGTCTGACACATGACTGAAGTAGTCGTTTACTCGTCGAATATGTGTGGTCCTTGCGAGATGGTGAAAGGCTATCTCAAGTTAAATAACGTCAATTTCGTTGAAAAGAACGTTACGACTGACCAGAAAGGTCGTTCAGAGTTGACTGAGCAAGGATTCGATTCGACTCCGGTCGCTATGATCGGAGATCAGTGGATATCCGGGTTCGATGTCAAAGAAATCGATGCAGCAATCGCTCTCGTACGGCAACCTGAGTGAACCACAAAAGGTTTCTTTGAGTGGATATAAACTAACAAGCAGACACTTATTAGCTGATCCGCAGCCCTAGTCGAGAATATTCGGTATGGTCCAATCCACTTCAGACACCAGCGTAGATTTTGTTCTTGAGCAAATTCAAACGATGGTCGCATCTGAAGGCGGAACACTCGGCCACCTTGTTCTCGATGGTTCCAGCCTGAAAGTTGAATACATACCTGGCGTTAACGAAGAGTGCCCAGAGTGCGTTCCGACACATGAAATGGTCAGACAGTTCCTGACCGCGTCTATTGGAATCCATGCCCCTTACGTGACCGCAATTGAAGTCAGTTCGCATCCGGAACCTGATTAGCTGTCGCTGTAATTTTTAGGTCTCCGATATGACTGAATAGGGGATCGACAGGCCAAACTACAAGAATATTTTCAACCCGTAAACACAAGAAATTCTAAGGAGACGGAATGTGAAGACTAGGGCAGACGTGATTGTGGTTGGCCTAGGTGCTCATGGAAGTTCGGTCGCAAGCCATTTAGCTAGACGGGGATTAAATGTCATTGGCTTTGACATGTACAGACCTCCCCACTCATTCGGATCTTCACACGGCAGTACTCGAATAATCCGCCAAGCTTATTCTGAGGGCCCGTTTTACGTTCCCTTGATGCAACGCGCGTACGATCTGTGGGAGGATCTAGAACAACGTAGTGGCCGGAAAATAATGCGAATTACTGGTGGAATATCTATCGGTGACCGGCGCGGGAAAGGTATTTCGGGGATTAAACGAAGTGCTGAGGAACATAGTCTCCCATTGGATGTGCTTACCCCCGCTCAAATCACCCAGCGTTTTCCAATGCTTCACCCACATGATCACATGATTGGTGCATTTGATCCTCGTGCAGGAGCGATATTCCCTGAGGAGGCTGTTCAGGCTCAAATCGAAGAAGCAATTAAGGCGGGAGCAAGCCTATATTTCGATGAACCTATCTCCAAATGGAGCTCAGATCAAAAGGGCGGTAATGTTCGGGTCGAAAGTAAGTCAGGAATTTATGAAGCGGAACAACTGGTTTTTACCGCTGGCGCATGGTTACCAGAACTAGTCTCAAAACTGAACTTGCCAATTTGGATCGAACGACAAGTCCTTTTCTGGTTCGAGCCCAAAGCAAATGCCGAGGCATTTCTACCTCAAAATATGGGCAACCACAGCTGGGAGTACGAACAAGGCCATTCAATGTATGCACAGCCAGATTACGGTGAAGGAGTCAAAATAGCGTTCCATCACGATGGTGCTCAGGCTAATCCTAATCAACTTGATCGAAAGGTTGAAGAATCAGAAGAAAAGGCACTTCATGAACAAATTGAGCGTTATATCCCTGATCTCAATGGCAAGGTACTGAAAAGATTAGCGTGTATGTACACAGACACACCTGACCTTCATTTTCTTGTCGATTTCCACCCCCATTACAAAAATATTTTGCTAATGAGTCCGTGTTCTGGTCATGGATTCAAATTTGCAGCCGTAATGGGAGAGATTGCTGCAGATCTCGTCACTCAGGGCAAATCACAATTTGATCTTTCTCATTTCTCTATTGACCGATTGCTAACTGAATATTCTTAGTCCACGTACCCGCTAATCAAGTTTTCATTTCAGTGCAAATCTGTATCTATACAAGGGTGTAAGTTTGCTATCTATAATTTGAGCGAATTTGACCTTCGTTTAAACATAATCCCTATTTCCTTGCCCAGAATCTTTCAACTTTTTTTATAGTCGTAACGGTTTTGATCGGTTGTGTTGCAGAAAACAATATGACCGAACAGTTAAGTGATAAATCAATTGAGCTTGAGGAAACTCAGGTTCCCATGGCTACGAGTAATGCCACGCGACCCACATCAACTCGTGGTCAAAACGCTGTTTCTACGCTGGTTCCATCTCGGACGTTGACAGTTAACGTCATACCTACTCAGACCGCTCGGGGCATTCAAACTGTAATTCGTGCTCAAACAGTTGTTCCTGCGCTGATTCCAAATCCAGAATCTACTGTGACCTTGATTCCGACTGCGACAGTTGAAGTTATTGATACTGCAATACGTGCTGATAAAGAAATTTATGAAGCGTCCAATAACAGTGATGAACCGCGGCAACCGAACACTGACCAACCAAATAATAAAAAAACGGTTTCTGGAATGAACCTTTGCAGCGATGGGATGCAACCCCGAACTGTGCCTCGGAGATGACGTTCACTCACCCGTTGATATCAGATACCTATGGGTGGGCTTTGACTACGGGTCCAAATAAAGCTTCACCACATAACCATATGGTCTACTGGGGTGTTCCTTACCTAGAAGGGGAACCGACATTTGAGGGTCAGGTCAACCAGACTCGTCATATTTATGCACCTACCGATTTTTATTACGCTGACATTCGTCAGGGTTTCAGGGGTGATGAACCTAATGTTTATGAAGAATGGGGAGCGTACTTTTATACATGCGACGGGTATAGCGTGACCTTCGGGCAAATCGGGGAACCTTCAATTGAACTGAAAAAAATACTTAATTTGAAGGAAGATGTTTGTCCATTCGATCTGGATAGAGATCCGTGCGAACTCAACTTCAGTCGATCAGAAAACGGGATAGTGATGTGGGAACATGGGGAGGATGTTTCCAGTAGCAATGGAGAAGTGCTGGTTCCTGCTGGAGCTCCTTTATTTAAAACTAGTGGTTATGCAAATTTCGATTTTGGTCTGGATATTTACGGACTTGATGAAAATGAACTTAGAAATTTACCAACCTATGGATATTCCATAAATCCCTGGAGGTCCGACGCAGGTAAAACGATTTGCCCTCTACTTCTGTTTAAAGAACCGATGAAATCCGATTATTTAGATTTGCTCGGCGATTTTAGTTGCGGCCCGATTAATCAGGATGTTCCTGGTACGGCTATGGGATTGTGGCATCCGAGTCGTTCACCTGAAACCATTCCGAACTTGGCACTGTCGCACGATGAATCAGAATGGGATCCGATCTGGCTGTATGAGGATTTTCGCTTTAGTCATAGCGGCCTGCATGCAGCCACTTCTGGGCATTTCCAATTCGGTCTGGAAAATATTGATCAAGGCTATAGATACGAAATCGCAGATGATCGATTTGTAAATCGTCGTTGGGATGAAGTAGTTCCAGGAAACATCTACTGCATGGAACTAGGCCCCGCAATTAATGTGTTCGAGCATGATAACCCGTCAAAAACTATCCTTGTGTCTGTGTCTGATGATGGTTTGGAAATAACCTTAGAGGCGGTAGACGGTTCCGTATGCGGAGGCGGACCCTGAAGTATTAGCGGTAATCAGACTACTTATTATCGGTAACCTGCTCATTAGACACCCACGGCTACTAACGACATATATCGAATTACAACACTACTCCTGGGTAGTCAATAATGGCTAATGACAGCGATGATCGCGGGGACCCTAAACTGTACTCAGGCGATCCTCAAGCAAGCATATACATGTCCGACCAATTAATGCTCGTCTGCGTATTGCTGATCGAAAATACGCTCGTCTTTCCGTATACCGAATTTTCGTCTTAACCAGTCTCTAACTCGGGATGTCGGGTATTGGGTGCGCCTTGATATTAGCACTCCAAGTACATCGAAATTTCCCGAGGTAAAAACCTGAGTTTTCTGCCCAGACAATGTTGTTTCCAGATCCCCAGATGGCATTACGATTCCTGGATGAACAAATAGTCCGTCGAGTGGCTCAGAAATTTTGAACACGACGCGGTCGGTAACTCGTCGATTTGCGTCTGCTCGTGGTACTGATCTCTTATCGAACACCAAAACATCAGTTGGATCCAACTGTGGAGCACTGTAGTAGCGTTCTACCACCATTGCTCTGTATGTTTCGTGTTCTGCGGCCCGTTGAATACTGTTGAGGCCCGATCCCTGAGAATTACCCGGCCAGTATTCATAATCGATCCGTTCGGCGTTTGGATCCGACATATCCCTTTGAAGAAATATGGGTACTTCTAAGGGAAGCCGCCCAGCAAGTTCGTCCACCATTTTGTGCAACGAGTCTTCAGGTGCACTGTAGGTGTGTTTGGCCATGCCGAATAGTTTTTGGACTGGAACTCCAAATATTTTGGCGATGTCATGCAAGTCTGAAATGTTAAGCTTACGCCGACCGGACTCCACGCCAGACATCCACGCCTGAGTACGCTTTTGGGGCAATCCGGACGCTAACTCAGCTTGAGTAATATTCAGCTGTTTTCTCAGAACAGCGATTTGAGCGCCAACTATTGAGTGAATGTCGGTTGTATTTGTTTCCATTAAATATATTTGTTACAGCCGTGAGCCACCGCAGAAAACATCCTGAGACAAAGTTGTATTACTAACGAATTACCTATGCTATAAAATGGCCTCAGTTTTTCGATTAGGGTGATCAGTTTTAGCTATGGTGACGGGCCAGGGACTCGAACCCTGAACCTAGTGATTAAGAGTCACTTGCTCTGCCAATTGAGCTAGCCCGTCCGGTAACTGTTAACAATTCAATCGGAGGCACCCAAAAGTGTCAACGGCAAAATCGACACTGTAGGTGTTCTACTCTCGGCGAACGCGCGAACTGAAGCCGAAAACCTGCTGTCCAGTCGGATTCGTTGACTCGACCGACAACGAATTACTAGAACGGACTAAAGAGCCGCTTCATCTCGCTCACCGGTTCGGACTCGAATTACCTCGGCAATTGGGGAGATGAAAATCTTCCCGTCTCCGATCGCACCTTCTTCCGAGCTTTTCGCTGTTCCAAGGATTGCTTCGATAATCTTTTCTTTGTCGGCGTCCTTAATATAGAACCAGCGCAGAAACAGTGAGCATCCACGCCAGGTGACCAGGATCAGACCTATTTAGCTCCATTCCCTGTCAAATCACCAATTCAAGGCAATGGATCTTTCGGTGGTTCTCGTGGAAACCGTCACCAAGTGACCGCACACTGCAGAACACCAAGCGGAGAGACCCAGACCCTGAACTCTGCGTTCGCCTGCATAAACTGCGCCGAATCTAGCAGACTCCCGGCTGTATTGGAACAGTTAAAGTTGGGCGGCGGTTGTTATTGGAAAAAATCTCGGTTACTGGTCTTCGGAGACCATCACACCGCCAACGGCCCAGGCCGTTTTTTCCACTTCCTGAAAAATAACAGTGGTCGCTGAATCTGGAATTTCCGCGGTTTCCGAAATCGCTTTTGTGATCGCCTTTGCAAGATCAGCTTTCTGCTGATCGGTCCGACCCGCGTACATAGCAACGTTTACTACTGGCATCGTTTTCTCCTGTAACTCCACTGATGTACGTTGAAAGCCGGAATTATAGGACCCTGGGCGGTCATTATCTCGCATCAAATGCACAACAATTTAGTAGTTAATCACTCAGCGCAATATAATCCTTTGAATGAGCGCCAAACCGAATCCAGAGATCAACGACGGGGAAGGAGAATTCGATCTAATCGGTCGAATTGCTAAGTTCACGTCGTCGTCCCAGTCAGAACGAGAATCGACGGTGCTGGTAGGGATTGGCGATGACGGAGCTGTGGTTTCGTCACCTTTTGGCACATACATTCTCACGACTGACGCCATTGTCGATGGCGTCCACTTCCGTTCTTCAGACGAGCGGTGGTTCGATATCGGATGGAAGTGCGCCGTTTCGAACTTAAGTGACATTGCTGCCATGGGAGGCACACCAGAGCACGCACTCGTAACACTTGGTGTTCCTCAAGGTTCATATACCGAAACATTCGATGAACTCTATTCGGGAATGTCGGCCGCATTCGAACAATTTGGTGGTCGAATCGTAGGTGGAGACGTTGTTTCGTCACCGACCATGTTCGTGAACCTTGCGCTCACGGGTCACGCTTCGAAAGAATCGGACGGGAAAGTAGCGTGGCTATCTAGAGACGCTGCGGTGCCGGGAGATCTTGTTTGCGTAACAGGACCAATCGGAAGCTCAGCCGGTGGTCTCGAAGTCATGCTCGCTGGCGACACAAACCCGAGCGGACAAATTTTAGTCGATCGTCATTTCCGACCAACCCCTCGTATCAACGTAGGAAGGGCGCTAGTTGCTGCCGGCGCAAAGTGCGCAATGGACATCAGTGACGGACTGGTTAGTGATTTAGACAAGATCGCAAAGCAAAGTAACGTCAATATCGACGTAGAAATGTTGGAAATCCCACTCGCAAACGAACTAATATTTATGTTTGGAACCAGCGCAATCGAATTGGCATTGAACGGCGGCGAAGACTACGAACTGGTGTTCACGGCTTCACAGTCGGTGCTGGATCGACTCTCGGACGAAACTAGGGAATCAATAACGGTAATCGGAACGGTCAGTGACTCTTCTTCCGATCCAGGCCATGTGACGGTCAGAGATGAAAATGGCGATGCTTACGAGCCGATCCACAAGGGTTGGGATCATCTAGATGGCTGAAATTGACTCGGCGAATATTCCTACCCCTGCCCTGCTACTCACATCTGACTCAGAGTCTGACACCGTCAGGATTGGACAGGCGATTGGTCACTCGATCCGGACCGGTGACACCGTTCTTCTTTCGGGAGATCTTGGTGCAGGGAAGACTCGCATGGTCCGCGGTATGGCGGAGGCGATCCACAGTCCGATTTCGGCACGTAGCCCGACTTTTGTGATCGTTAACGAGTACCCGGGCAAAATTCACTTGAACCACTGCGATTTATACAGAGTCGGCTCGATTGATGAAGTCGAAGAACTAGCACTCGAAGAACGATTAATAAGCGGCGCTCTGGTAATCGAGTGGCCCGAAATTGGTGGTTCAGTGCTACCTGCCGACGCACTTTATTTGAGAATCGATAGAGGAGATGCGGATGACCAGCGCATGATCAGGTTCACCCCGACCGGGGATCGATCTGCAAACCTCTTGAGTCGTGCAGCGGCGGTGTACGAAGCTCTTGATGCGGCCGTTGGGCTTTCTGATTCTTCCGACGCGGAGTCCGCCAGTACAGGTAAACAAGACGCTTGAATCTAGTAGTAATTGACACCTCAACTCGTTTTGCGGGGGTCGGCGTTCAGAATTTCGAAGGCAAACGCACCACGCGCTCATGGCATTCGAGTCAAAATCACGGTCGCGAGTTGATGTCGGCGGTAGTAGATTCTCTCGGTGATTTGAATCTGGAAGCCAAGGATGTTACCCACGTTGCTGCCGCTCTCGGTCCAGGTGGATTCAGCGCCATCCGGGTCGGGATTAGCGCTGCTCTAGGACTTGCGGTTTCATCTCAATTGCCCGTTCTAGGTGTTACAACACACGATGTCGAACTGGAAAAACATGCTGACTTGCTCGGCAAGGACCATGTGGTTTACACCTTGCTCCCGGCTGGGAGAAATGAGGTTTCGTGGACGCGCCACTCAAAATCCGACAAAGTTAAGTTCGATGTCAGTTCTCCCGAATTCCTCGCAGACCGCCTTGAGGCAAACGCTGTGATTTGTGGCGAAGCATGCGATTTAATGGTGGGACACGTCGACTCAAAGGTTTTTAGAGGATCAGATGCTCCGACGCGTGATCCTAATTCGCTGCTCGATATTGCAACACGTAAATTCGCGGCGGGTGAATCGACAGCATATGAATCACTACGACCTATCTATGCACGACCGCCGTCAATCAGCAAACCGAAAACGCCTAAGTAGGGAAATCACCACAAGTAAGCGCCCGACTTCTGCTGATTCGCGGCACAATGAATACCAACGAAATTCCTAATACTCTTTCGGAGAGACAAAATGGCAACGGAACGAACACTTGTACTGGTAAAGCCTGACGGCGTTCAGCGCGGACTCGCTGGCCAGATTATCGGTCGACTAGAGCAAACTGGTCTTCAGATCGTCGGTATGAAGCTCATGCAGGTTTCCGACGAACTTGCATCGACGCACTACGGTGAGCATCAGGGCAAACCGTTTTACGATGGTCTCGTCGGTTTCATCACATCCTCACCAGTGGTAGCGATTTGCCTCGAAGGTCCAAGTGCGATCTCAACCACACGTAAGATCATGGGCGCGACTAACCCCGCGGATTCCGCGCCCGGGACAATCCGTGGAGATTTCGGAGTGGATATGGGTAGGAATCTGATTCACGGCTCAGCAAACGAAGACGACGCAGCGCGCGAGGTTTCACTTTTCTTCAGCAATGACGAACTGGTTTCGTACGATCGTGGAACTCAGCCTTGGATTGTCGAGTAGCGATACCGAGTTAGTCGGGATAGGTCCGTCTATCTAGGGACGCCCGGATCGGAATAATTACTTTGACTATTGGAGGCGAACGATCTCGGTGGCACGAGACCAGAGATCTTCGAGTCCATAGTGATCTCTTTGTTCCTTCGTGAAAAGGTGAACTACCACTCCCGTGAAGTCCACTAGCAACCACCCGCCTTTGCCCGAACCTTCGCGGTGGGTAACGTGGACGCCCATTTTTCGAACCCGACGAGCAATATCGTCGGCCATTGATTCAAGGTGGCGTTCTGTTTCACCGCTGATGATCACGAAATAGTCGGCGAAACTGCTGATTCCTTCGGTATCGAGCAGAACGATTTCGGATCCCAGTTTCTCGGACGCTTCATCAACTGCTGCGCGGGCAACTTCTTCGTTGTCTGCGACTTTCTTAGTTTTAGTGGGCTCAACCATATGAGGCTAATTATAGCCAGCACTGATCAGTGGATTGGACCTTGGTCGATCACGAAAATAGGTTTAGCCATTAGGTAGCAGTTATTTGTAACACCTTTGGTACTCTAGAACTATGGCGCAGTTTGAAAACAAGAATAAACGTGCTGTTGTTGCAATGAGTGGCGGTGTCGACTCATCAGTGGCGGCTGCTCTCCTCGCACGTGACGGTTACGAAGTCATCGGCGTTACGATGCGTCTTTTCAACGCGCCAAACGAACAGGTGGCGAGATTGAATAAATCTTGCTGTTCCATCGAGGATGTAGAAGATGCCCGCTCAGTTTGTCGCAAAATTGGTGCAAAGCATTACTTTTTGAATTTCGAAGAAGAATTTCAAAAGCATGTGATCGACTATTTCGTGGCGGAATACGAACGAGGTCGCACACCGCATCCCTGTTTGGCGTGCAACGACCGCCTGAAGTTCGAGTTTCTGATCAAGAGATCTGAACTAATGGACGCCGACGTGGTCGCTACTGGTCACTACGCTCGAATCCGGCAAACCAACGGTGAATACGAGTTACTTGCCGGCGTTGATCCCCTCAAAGACCAGTCTTATGTGCTCTACACACTCGGACAGGAACAACTCGCCAAGCTCGCCTTGCCTATCGGTAACTACTCTAAGGTCGAAATTCGAGAAGTCGCAAGAGAGCTCGGTCTCGCAATAGCAGATAAACCTGACTCACAGGACATTTGCTTTATTCCTGATGGCGATTACAACCGATTTATCGAGCCTCGCCTGAAACGAAAAGCTCCTGGTGACATCGTCGATGCCGAAGGCAACGTAATTGGAGCCCACGATGGCGTTCACGGTTTCACGATTGGCCAACGTAAGAGGATTCCAATCTTCAACAGCACTCCCCGGCCCATGTACGTGACTGATATCGACGCTGATTCTGGAACGGTCACAGTCGGGCCTTCAGAAAATTTGATGAAGACCAAGCTGTACGCGTCGGGAGTAAATTGGGTAGCAGGTTCAGCACCCACCAATGCGGTTAGCGTTGAGGCTCGGATCAGGTACAACGGGAAAAACACACCTGCGACGGTCAGCGGATTGTCAAACGGTGCAGAGATCGAGTTTGAACGTCCCGTTCGAGCAATTACTCCGGGGCAAGCAGTTGTGTTCTACCAGGATGAGGTTGTTCTTGGTGGAGGACTAATTGAGACGTCCTTAACCGGAAGACGGTGAACCTCTCACTTCCCAAGCTCGTGACCTGGATTCGAGCGCACTGCCTCCAGTCATCACGGTTTAGGGCTCGTCCCGGCAAACAGTCATGCTATATAGTGTTTGCTCGAGCCCGTTAGTCATTCAGGCGGGTTTCAGCCTGGCATTAGGGTTGGCTGGGTCGGGTTTTCTTCGACACATATGCAATTCACCTAGAGAACGGGAACAGATTGCCAAAATCCTCTCAATCAGGACCGAGTTTTTCGATTGAGACCGATATTGCGAACGGTAGTTCATTACTGATTGCTGGCGTTGACGAAGTGGGCAGAGGAACGCTTGCCGGACCGGTAGTAGCCGCCGCCGCTATTCTTCCCGGACCAGTACCTAGCCAATATCAGTCGATCGTCAACGACAGCAAGTTACTTTCAGCTTCTCAGCGAGAACAAGCTTTCGAGTGGTTGATTGAATGGTGCGTCAGTTATGGCGTTGGCGCTTGCACGGCATGTGAAATCGATTCACTTGGGATCGTACCTGCAACCCGCCACGCGATGGCTCGAGCTATTTCTGAACTTAGTCCGCAGCCAGACCACTTGTTGATCGACGCTATCGAGCTCGATTCTCTCAATATTCCTCAAACATCAGTTATTAGAGCTGATTCTCGGAGTCAAAGTACGGCGGCGGCATCGATTATTGCCAAAGTGACTCGTGACCGACTTATGTCGACAGTTTTTGAATCGGAGTACCCGGGCTACGGTTTCGCTTCACACAAGGGCTACGGAACCGCATTTCATATGAGCGTTTTGAAAGAAAAAGGCGCCTCACCTATTCATAGACGAAGTTTCAAGCCTGTGAAAGACGTATTGGCTTAGACTAACGTTCTATCTTATATCCGGGCGGCGCGAGTTCGTTTTTTTAGGTTAGCCAGACGTATACGGGTAAAGGAGAGTTGAATTTACCTGCAGGTAAATGTTGGGGAGGCGAAGCGGCCGCGCATTCGTTCGTTGTAAGGGAACTCGGTTACGAGATAGTTGACACGAATTTTTGAACACGAGAGGGTGAGGTCGATTTTGTCGCCGGTGATTCAAACATGTTCGTGTTCGTTAAAGCCAAAACAGAACGAATAGGAACTTTGGGGTAGGAAACGATCAGATATCACGTGGCAAGGCTCTCCGTCTTTAAATCACCGCCCAACGATTTATTCAGACTCTCGACTCGCCAGAAGAGATTGATCTGAGACTTCACGTGGTCAGCGTCGAGATGAGCAGGAGCGAAGTCGTTGAACAAATCGTCTCTAGTCCACAAGCAATAGAAAAAAGCCAGTAACGCCATAGCACCAAATACTAGACTATAGTCATTATTTGCAATGACAGAGCATCAAAATATTGCCATGGGGTTCACTGGCGAGCCCGTCACGTAAGGCAACTTTAATGGCAGTATCGAAATTGTGAATTCCCAGCGACCACGCCTCTTGCAGGCCTCTGCGAGATCATCAAGCCATGCGTTGTCGAGGATCCAGATACCCAATCCGACAATGCCAACCTGGTGAACTGGATTCGTAAACAACTCATACGGATTCGGAGCGACATCGTTACCTGTATCCGATCCCATCACTGCTACTCGCCTATTCTGGAGAAAAGGCAATATTTCAGGCGATGGTCCTGAGGAGCCTCCGACAGCAACATCTACAGGCCCGGTAACCTCCCGACGTCCAAGCTGACCCGTTCGAAGCAGTAGAACGTCGCCCTGTTCTACCTTTACCCCGTGTTCTCGCTCAGCAGCTTCTATATCCGAGAGCCCTACCCCATCACCACGCTCGATGTATTCGACTCCTCTGAGAAGCGGTGCGTCTACGAGAACGCCCTTCGTAACTATTCCTCCTGTCGCTGCCATCACATCGAACTCAGTTGCACCTTCTCTCGTACTCACGACACTCGAAGGACGCCCGTTATACGTTTGACCGTCCCAGAAAAAATGAGCGAGGCTGTCAATATGAGTCACCGTGTGACCATGGAAGATCAATCCGAAATAATCCATAGCTACCTGGCGTTCGTGTGATTCGCCTGTTCGGTACGTGTCACCAGCAGAGACCATGAAATGCTGCGGGGGACTTGGTACATCGGCGGCCGCCTTAAACTCAATTGCTCTGGCGCAGCTGACTAGATCGCCTTCCTGAACCATTTGTAGCGCCTGGAACGTCTTCTCGTGAGAGAGGTGGTTCAAGGTGCCTTTTTGATCATCATCGCCCCAACGTCCCCAGTTGCTGAGATCTGTTTTTAACCATTTGAGGAGCTCATTTTGGCTAGGCCAGTTCACGGTCATGTGGTTCTCCGGTCAGTAATTGAGTACTCGAATTTCTCGACAACGGCAGCTTATAGGATCAGAGTACTCCAGCATTACCTTAAACAAGTTGCTAGTCATGGATGCCCAATCTTTGCCAGTACAATCACGTATTCAAGAAGTACTCTCATTTCAGTACAGTGGAGAAAACTGATACTTGTTGCTATTTCGGACTTTTCCTTTGATCATCTGAGCAATTGAGAGGAGTGATAGATATTGCTTAAGCATCAGGTAACTGTCGCTCTTCCCGGTCAGATGGTCATTCTGTGACCCGAGAATAAAAATGGTGATTGCCTTGATCGCAACGGATGCGCGTCACGAGACAAAACTCGGGAGCGTCTCGACTCGACCGGCTACATTCGCATCCGTGAGATTCTCCCCTGTCCGACGCATCACATTTTGAACGCTGTTTACACCTGACTTCACAACATTTCCCAGCAGTACGATTGAGCCGTAGACAGTTGATAGAGCGAGCAATTCGACGTTTAAAGACTCGGTTTCTCAGGCACCTCAGTACACT
>DBTA01000045.1:0-692 GCA_002306815.1 Dehalococcoidia bacterium UBA1328
GAACTTCATCGTGTAACCGAAGAGGTTGACCCGGAACTAGAGGTTACCGAAATTGCCACCCGAGCGGTGAAGGAAAAGCTTCCGGCGCTTCTGTTTGAGAACGTCAAAGGCTCGAAATACCCGCTCGTGATTAACTCGATGGCTACATTGAGGCGCATCGAACTCGCCCTGGGGCGGCCAGCCGAAGCGCTTGGCGAAGACATCGTCCGGTTCATGGAGGACGTAAATCCTCCGAATATTGGGTCGTTCTGGCGAAACCGCAAAACAGGTTGGCGGTTACTCAAGATACGACCCAAGACCACACGTCGAGCAATGGTTCAACAGGTTGTTGAAGAGCCTCGACTCGACGAGCTTCCGATTCTGAAGTGCTGGCCCGAAGATGGGGGCAGATTCGTTACCTTGCCGCTCGTGATGAGCAAGGACCCTCAGACCGGTGCAGGCAATATGGGCATGTACCGAATGCAGGTTTACGACCCGCAAACAACGGGCATGCACATGCAGATTCAGAAGGGTGGCGGCTTTCACTATCAGAAGGCAGAAAAGATGGGGCAACCGCTTGAAATGGCTGTTGCAGTTGGCGGCGACCCGTCACTGATTCTCGGTGCCATTATGCCTTTGCCAGAAGGGTTGGACGAAGTCGCTTTCTCAGGAATCGTTCGTGGACAACGCACTCCGCTAACAAAGGCGAAGTC
>DBTA01000045.1:1027-1206 GCA_002306815.1 Dehalococcoidia bacterium UBA1328
ATCGACATGAAGGTGCCTGCGCACGCTGAGTTCGTATTTGAGGGTATTCTACAACCCCGAGTGCGCCGTGTTGAAGGACCCTTCGGCGATCATTTCGGTCACTACTCAGCTTCCGGCGAACACCCGGTCTTCGAGATCAAGCGGGTCACTCACCGTAAGAACGCTATTTATCCCGCCAC
>DBTA01000045.1:1536-1999 GCA_002306815.1 Dehalococcoidia bacterium UBA1328
GTTGTAGGTCGGCCTCCCCAGGAAGATCGCTATCTCGGTGACGCTGCACAACTCGCGCTGACACCGCTTGTTCGATTGATTCGACGCGAAGTCAAAGATATGTGGGCGTACTACGAAGCTGGCTTCCACAACTTGCTTGTCGTGTCGGTCGACCCGAGATACCAACGTGAACCAATCAAAACCGCGTTGGGAATTCTCGGTGACGGGCAGTTGTCGTTGACCAAGAACCTCGTTCTGGTTGGTCCAGACGTGAACCCTCGCGACTACAGCCAGGTGATGCAGGCGATTCGTCGTAACTTCGATCCTGAACAGGATTTCCACCTGATAGCCCGGACAGCGGCAGACACGCTGGACTTCACCGGGGAAGCTTTGCATAAGGGGTCAAAGATGATCCTCGACGCAACTGGAGGGCCGCTTGGAGACGGTGCACCATCCGCCGTTGCGCTCCCCGCAAACATTGGCG
>DBTA01000045.1:2336-2633 GCA_002306815.1 Dehalococcoidia bacterium UBA1328
GATTGCTCCCGGAATCACAAAACACCGCCTGGTGGGTAAAACCATGCTGGTGGTGCAAACCTCGGGATCCGGAAGGGAAGCTGTTCAGAAACTTGTCGATAATCCGCTGCTCGGAAGCGTGAAGATTGTAGTTGCTATTTCTGAGGACGTTGATATTCACGACAACGAAAATCTCATCTGGGGCATTTTTACTCGATTTGATGCCGTGTTGGACGTGATCTTCTCTCGCTCAGAATTCCATGGTCTGGCACCCGTTTACTCCGGCGTGCTCGGAATTGACGCAACTTGGAAAGAGGG
>DBTA01000045.1:3055-3377 GCA_002306815.1 Dehalococcoidia bacterium UBA1328
ATCTACAAGTTGATCTGAACCTTTCAGATAAGAAACTCTTCACTATATGGGACAAGGTTCAAAACGGCGATCGACTGTCGATCTCAGAAGGCGTGACCTTACTCGAAACTGACGACCTTCCCGGCGTTGGTCGTATGGCAGATTTCGCCAAGAAGCGGGTAACCGGCGATAAGGTCTATTTCGTGCTGAACCGGCACGTGAACCCGACCAACATTTGCGTGCTCAGTTGCAAATTCTGCGATTTTGCCAAGAAGTCTGGTGATGAAGACGCCTATGAAATGTCGATCGAGGAAATCCTTGATCACGTCGACGACGATATCCA
>DBTA01000045.1:3715-4291 GCA_002306815.1 Dehalococcoidia bacterium UBA1328
GAGATACACATCGTTGGCGGTCACCACCCAACATGGCCGTTCGAGTACTACGTCGAGATGGTCAAAGCCATCCACGACAAAGCGCCACACGTCCAGATAAAAGGATTTACCGCGTCAGAGATCGACTATTTCCAACGACGATGGAAAGTGTCGCCTGAAGAATCTTTGGCAATCTTGAAAGAAGCTGGACTGCAATCGATGCCAGGTGGAGGCGCTGAAGTCTTCTCCTCACGGGTTCACAAGATTCTTCTTCCCGGAAAAGCTAATGCTGATCGATGGGCTGAGATACACAAAACCGCCCACAGAATGGACATTCCGACAAACTGCACGCTTCTATATGGGCACATTGAATCGTTCGAAGAGCGGATCGATCATCTCGACCGATTGCGAAACATTCAGGATGAAACCGGCGGATTCCTTGCCTTTATACCCCTCGAGTATCAGGTAGGTATGACCAAGTTGCGTCCTCGCCATACGCCTGCAATGGACGATCTAAAAATGATCGCGGCGGCGCGCTTGATGCTCGACAACATCAAGTACATCAAGAGTTACTGGGTAATGCTTGGTGAAGCTACC
>DBTA01000045.1:4601-10630 GCA_002306815.1 Dehalococcoidia bacterium UBA1328
TGGGTAATGCTTGGTGAAGCTACCGCCAGCATTGGGCTTAACTTCGGTGCGAACGACCTTGATGGAACGATCGGCAAGGAACGTATCGCACACGCTGCGCTTGCAGATTCACCCGCCGGGAAGGCGCGGGAGTCGATGGCAGCGTCAATTCGTGATGCCCGACGCATCCCGGTTGAACGAGATGCGCTGTATAACGAAATCAAGGTTTATGACTACTAATCAGCCTTCGAGCGAGTTGCTCGATGTAGGTCACATGACTTACCTCAACTCCGAGGTCTTTTACAGAAAACTTCCTACAAATTCATGCCGCCTGCATCCAATGCCACCACGAGCTATGGCGGCCGCTGTGGAAGAAGGAGAGTTGCAAGCCGGACCACTTCCGATTGCTGAAGTTATGAGGCTTGGGGAGACGGTCAAGTCTCTTGGTAATCTCGGCGTCGCCTGTGAAGGAGAGGCAAGGAGTGTGTTCTTGTTCTCTCATCTTCCAGTTGAGGAGCTTTCAGGAAAGAAGATTGCCGTAACTTCACACACTGCTACATCGATTCAACTGCTTCGATTATTGTTCGCCGATCATTGGAACGTCACCGGTCACGAGTTCGTCGAAATGTCAGATGATCACGATGCCGCACTGGTGATCGGTGATCCGGCGTTGGAAATGCTCAACCGCGGCGATTTCGACCATCACAATGACCTGGGTGGGGCCTGGAACTCGTTGACTGGTCTGCCGTTCGTTTTTGCCGAATGGGTGATTAGATCAGACACGGATCAGGTGCTATCTGACGAACTAGAGCTTCGACTTGTCCAAGCAACTAGGGACGGTCTTGAATCGATCCCAGAGATTCAACAGGCACGCACTAGCAATCGCATGTCCGCAGAGCACGTCTCCAATTACGTTTTGAACTTCACTTATTTCCTTGGAGAGAAAGAACGGGAAGGACAGAGAGAGTTTGAGCATCGACTTAAACGACTCCCCCAATGGCGACCTACGGTACTAACTCCAACTGCAGCTGTTTAGCCACGATTTAGATCAGAAAATTCATCAAACGAAAAACAGAAAAAAATGCTTGAACAAATTACTGAAAAAGTTTTCGCCGGCGAGCGAATCACCTCTGAAGATGGTCTATGGCTATTCAAGGAAGCCGAACTGCTGGACTTAGCGCCGCTCGCCGAATACTGGCGACAACGGCAAAACCCGAACGACAAGGTTACGTACGTAATCGACACGAACCTGAACTACACGAATCTTTGTGACGCTTACTGTTCGTTCTGCGCCTTTTATCGAACCGACCCAAACGATCCATCTGCTTACACCTACACCGTTGAGCAGATCATGGAAAAGATCGACCGAGCGCGAAAGCACAATGTTCGCACCGTCCTTATGCAGGGTGGTTTGAACTCAGAATTGCCTCTTGACTACTACGTAGAAATGGTTTCAGAAACGAAAAAACGATTTCCTGACGTGACTCCTCACTACTGGTCAGCCCCAGAAATCGTCCGGATGAGCGAAGTATCGGAGTTGGACTACGATCAGGTCTTCCAGGCGCTATGGGATGCTGGACAGCGGTCAATGCCAGGTGGCGGTTCGGAAATTCTGTCAAACGAAGTGAAGGCGACTGTTTCACGTTTCAAGCCAAAAGACTCCGTAGATCAGTGGACGGAAGTTCACGAAGCGGCGCACCGGGTTGGTATACAAACCACTGCGACAATGATGTACGGCCACGTTGAAGAAGATAAACACATCATCGAATCGCTCGAGCACATTCGAAATGTGCAGGATGCGTCGGTCAAGAATGGCAACGATGGAGGATTCACGGCATTTATTCCGTGGTCCTATAAGAAAGACAACACCGCTCTCGCCAAGATGGTCAAAGAAGAAGCTGGGCCCAACCAGTATTTGCGGATCATTGCAATCTCTCGAATCATGCTCGATAACGTTCCGCACATTCAGGCGTCATGGTTCTCAGAGGGTAAAAAGACTGGTCAAATTGCGCTTCGATTCGGTGCCGATGATTTCGGCGGCACCCTGTTCGATGAAAACGTGATGCTCGCCGCAGGTTTTTACAATCGAACTACCGAAAACGAAGTTCGAGAAATGATTTCCGAGGCCGGTTTCCAACCGACTCAACGACTCACCAACTACGAAATCGTAGAAGACGCTTCACCTGATATGGCGTTCACGCGATAAAGAAACACGACTGATCCACGATGACAATCAACGACAACACACTGGTATTCGGTCACAGTCCAGATGCTGATGACGCGTTCATGTTCTATGCCATGGAAAAAGGATTCGTTGAAATTCCTGGCTACAAACTGGCGCATCACATGGAGGACATCGAGTCGCTAAATGTCCTTGCCGAAACCGGCAAATTGCCCGTCACCGCTATTTCTGCCGCGAGATACCCGGATGTTGCAAACCACTACCGGATCATGTCATGTGGATCTTCGATCGGACGAAACTATGGTCCGATGGTTGTTTCTCGAGAGCCAATGACGGAAGAGGAAATTGAAGGCAAGAAAGTAGCTGTTCCCGGTCGATTCACAACTTCCTGGTTGCTATTCCAGATATTCGGACCTAACAACTGTCAGCCATTGTTTCTAGATTTTGACGATGTAGGACCGGCTGTCGAAGATAGCAGGGCGGATGTTGGCATACTTCTCCACGAGGGTCAGATTCTCTACGAAAAACTCGGATTCCACGGAATCATGAGCCTAGGCGAAAAATGGCACGAAGCCACTGAACTTCCAATTCCCTTAGGTGTCGACCTTGTGAGCCGTCACATTGGCGAGGAGCTGGCTCAAACCATCGCCGACGCTTCGCTGGCGAGCATCAAATACGCCCGAGCTAACGAAGATGACGCTCTCGAGTACGCACTCGGATTTGGTCGTGGAATTGATCCCGAAGACGGGAGAAAGTTCGTTCGCATGTATGTGAACGACGACACGGTCGATATGGGTGACGAGGGCAGGGAAGCGCTCACAAAGCTGTTCGGAATGGCCGTAGAGCGAGGTGTTTACGACGAACTGCCGAAACTCGACATCGTTCAAGCGAAATAGCTATTAGCGCCGGGTCATGACTGGGCCAGTTCGGTTGATCTCAGGATCTTTACGGATAAGCTTCGAGAACTTCCATGCAAATCACTGATGGAAGCACTAGATCAACGAGCATGAGTTCAGTGGAGAATCTTATTAGAACTTCGATCTCCTAAGCATAATGTTCTGCAAATTTGACGTCATAATCACTGAGAAAGTCTAGCCGGGCGCCTACCTAATAGCCCACCGAATCTTAGTCATCGATAACTAGAATTCGTGTGTTCGTCGATTCGACCAACAGATGAAAAATGTAGTCTGGTGAATTAGCTCCGGGGTTCCGTAGTTACAAATCGTTGCGCGCAAAGTATACGTTTACTAAATACGAAACTTACTAACAGTGAAGCTTTGAATGGCAGATCTGGCTATACAACTACGAATTAACACCAAAATTCAAAGGGATCGAGTGAACTTGAGACAGTACCAAGGGCCAGAACAGTCGTATTCGGCAATTATTGCGCGCTCGCCAGCTACCAGTGGTTTCGTGGCGCTGAATATTCTTTTTTTCGTTGGTGTGATGGTTACCGGCGGTACCGGTACGCAAAACCTGCTGAACTGGGGGGCCAAGTACGGCCCGTATATTGCGGGTGGTGAGTACTGGCGATTGGCAATGCCAATGTTCCTTCACGTTAGCTTTTTTCACCTACTCACAAACCTGTTCGGTCTCGTGATCTTCGGCTCGATGGTCGAGCGAATTTTTGGGACACGAAATTTCGTGGTGATCTACTTCATGGCGGGACTAATGGGTAACGCACTTAGTTTTCTCGCTGGACCAAATCCCGGAGTTGGCGCAAGTGGGGCTGTATTCGGGATTCTCGGATCGTTTGGTGTTTATCTCCTTATGAACAGGCGTATGTTGGGACAGCTTGGACGTCAACAACTAACTTCTGTCGGTGTGATCGTTGCGATCAACATTGTTTTTGGACTCGGGATATCTGGGATCGATAACGCTGCGCATTTAGGTGGACTTGTCGCCGGGGTGATGGTCGCTTATCTGATTTCTCCAAGAGAACGACTTTACGAAGTACAAACTCCGTTTAATTTCGGTAACCCTCAAATGGTAATGCGAGCAGGACCGCAACCGGGGTCAAGAGTTTTCATCGCCACCGCGCTCGTCGTGGTTCTTGCTGCGCTCATCACCTGGTATGAAGCAGCAACGTATACAACGAATCTCTTAGGACAAAAAATACCTGGATAACCAGTTCGAACCCTAGTATTAGCAACGTCGCTGGATGCAACCGTGTATACTCGACAATCAATCCTAAATGATAGTTAGTATCAGTTAGCAGAGGTCGACGTTGACTACTGAATCACAGGTGCGACAAGAGCCGAGTTTATTAACCACCCTGGAAGATCTGGGACTGCGGAAAACTTCGGCCCGTTATGCTGTCACTTCTCGAATCGAGAACGGTTCAGATGCCTTCACCGCCGAGGAACTTTGTCGTCAACTTCCTGAGGTAGGGCGCGCTACGGTATACAGAACTATTCGTCACCTCGTCGATGCAGGAGCACTTTGTAAGCTTCCGATCCTCGATGGCGCACCGATGTACAGCATCGCCAGAGTAGAGCACCACCACCACACGATATGTTCTAAATGTGGTGCTGTAGGAGAATTCAGACACTCAACGGTTGAACGGGTTATGCGCTCTCTAGCTAAAGAGATCGACGGACAAATCACAGGTCATAAAATGGAAATATTCATCACCTGTAATTCGTGTCTCGCGTCGGAATCGGACAGCTCATCTGATGCCTGAACAAGAGGCTTCGCCACCCGTGATCCGTATCGATTTAAGTGAAACTGAATCTCACTCCGAGCACGTCAGTTCTGTAAGTGATCTAATGCCTACCCAAATTCCGATTCGATTCGATGAAACTTGGTTCAGCTATGGATCTGAGCCAGTAGTTCGAGACATAAATTTTTCGATCACTCAAAGTGAATTTGCCGCGATTCTCGGACCAAACGGGTCTGGCAAAACAACCCTGATGAAACTGGCGCTGGGTTTGCTGAAACCAACTTCAGGGCAGGTATTACTCTTTGGCGAGCCTGCGGAAAGTTTTAGAGACTGGAATCGTGTTGGATACGTTCCACAGAGAACTCAGGCAACTGAATCACGCTTCCCGGCATCGGTTCGGGAAGTCGTGAACTTCGGATCGTACTCCGGCTTCAACCCGCTTGCACTGTTATCTAGATCGAGTTCCTCTCGCGTAGGCGAAGCAATGGAACTGGCTGGAATAGAGCATCTCGCTAATAGGCGAGTCTCCGATCTATCGGTCGGGCAGCAACAAAGAATGCTTATTGCGCGGTCTCTGGTTCGAAGGCCTGATCTCCTCGTGATGGACGAACCTATCGCTGGAGTCGATGCAGCAGGAGAAGAGCAATTCCATGCCATGATCCGAAGGTTGAATCGCGATCTCGGTATCACCATCGTGATGGTTTCGCACGATATTGGCGCGGTAATGCGTGAGGCGACCACTTGCGCATGTATCAACTGTGACATCGTGTTCCACGGCCCGGTTCACCAGCTCGATGCAGGCGCCCTTTCAAGTCTCTATGGATTCCCCGTAGATGTCCTTATGCATGATCCAGAACACACCCACCGATAGTTCTAATGCCAGAAATATTCCAATATGAATTTATGAACAGGGCGATCATCGCTTCGGTTCTGGTCGGCGCAACGGCTCCAGCGTTTGGCGTTTTCCTCGTTCTGCGAAGACTATCGCTGATCGCTGACACGCTTTCTCACGTCGCTTTGGCTGGAGTTGCGATCGCATTGCTGACAAAGGCGTTTGCGCCAGCGGTGGCGCTAGTTGCCACTACAACTGCTGCGGTATCGATCGAGGAATTACGTATTCGTCGACTTCTCCCAGGCGATGCGGCATTGGCGGTCTTCCTTTACGGTGCACTCGCAATCGCGGTAGTGTTGATAAGTCTTGCGAAT
>DBTA01000003.1 GCA_002306815.1 Dehalococcoidia bacterium UBA1328
TTATGTCATCAATGTGCTCAATTCCAACTGACACTCGAACCATTGTTGGCGTAACACCCGTGGCAAGTTGCTCTTCCTCGGTCAGCTGTTGATGAGTGGTTGACGAAGGGTGAATCACGAGCGTCTTCGCATCTCCAACATTAGCTAGATTACTCGCAAGCTTCAGGCTGTTAATGAAAGTGACTGCATCGTCGTATCCACCGTTCAGTTCGAAGTTCAGCATGGCGCCCGTGCCTCGCAGCGTGTATTTCTTGGCAAGCGCGTGGTACGGGCTTGATTCCAATCCAGGAAAGCTCACAGTCTTAACAGCGTCATGAGACTGAAGCCACTTGGCGAGTTCAAGAGCGTTCTCAGTGTGCCGCTCTACACGAAGGCTCAGAGTTTCAAGACCTTGCAGAAGTAGGAACGAATTAAACGGAGCTTGCGAAGGACCATAGTCGCGCAGTTGTTCGAGTCGTGCGCGCAATGCGAACGCTACGTTTCGCCCTTGAGGCACCCCTAACATGTTGCAAATATCGCTACCGAATCCAAAGGCATCCCAGTGAACGAGTCCGTGGTAAGCTTCACTTGGTTCCGAGAACAGCGGGAATTTTCCGTTGCCCCAGTCGAATGTACCGGCATCAACGATCACTCCACCGATGGTCGTTCCATGCCCGCCAATCCACTTGGTAGCGCTCTCTACAACCACATCCGCACCATGGTCGATCGGGCGAATAAGCGCACCGGCCGCACCAAGGGTGTTGTCAACTACAAAAGGAATATCATGAGCTTTTGCTACTGTTGAAATCTTCTCAAAGTCGGGAATATTGAATCGAGGGTTACCCATCGACTCGACATAGATAGCCTTCGTGTTTTCGTCGATAAGTTTCTCGAGCTCTTCGGCTGTGTCGTCAGCAGCAAATTTTATCTTGATTCCCAAACGAGGGAACTGCACTTTGAATTGGTTGTAAGTCCCGCCGTAGAGATACGGCGATGAAACCAGATTGTCACCAGCCTGCATCATGTTCGTGATCGCAAGAAATTGCGCCGACTGCCCGGAAGCAGTCGCAAGTGCCGCCATTCCGCCTTCAAGTGCAGCAACTCGCTTCTCGAAAATATCCGTCGTCGGATTTCCCATACGGGTGTAGATATTCCCGAACTCCTTCAGGCCAAATAAATTTGCACCGTGCTCGGCACTATCAAAGACATACGAAGTAGTCTGGTAAATAGGGACGGCCCGTGCATTGGTTGTGGGGTCAGGCTCCTGCCCTGCATGAAGTTGCTGTGTCTCAAATCTGTAGTCGCTCATTTTCTTTGATCTTTCTTTGCCTAGTGGGTAATGAAATTACATCAGACAATGTGTTGCCTAAACCGAATATTTCGATCGCACCAACATAGCGTTAATGCTGTTTGTTCATGCAACAAGTAACTTGACGTTACCGGGTATACAAACATCTTAAGCTACAAAAACATTCCAATATTGCTCATTGCGTTGGTTTAAACCATGCGTATGGATTGCCCAACCGATGACTAAAGCTATATCTGATGAACATTTTAGATCAATCAGATTAAACCGATCGAAATTGCTTGGTAAACAGTCGCCAAAACCTGCTTCAGTCGACGATCGTGTTTAGGCTCACTCTGCATGCCATTGAAAACAATAGAAACTGCGAGACCTCGTTCGGGATCGGCAAATCCCGTTGAAGATCCTTTGCCACCGTGTCCGAACGTGATTGGTGACGCGGCAGTACCATATCCGTACGGAACAGCGGGACTATGCCGCTGACTGTCGATAAAAAACCCAAGCCCACGATCCATTACAACCCCAAAGGTCTCATCTAGCAATCCCTCGTGTTGTCGACTGGTGAGTGAAGCGACCATTTCGGTCGAAATTATTTTTTCACCATTGGACGTCATGCCATCGTTGAGCAACATCGAGTAAAACTTCACCATGTCATGAGCCGTCCCATGAAAAGTGCTACCGGGACTAAGAAATCTGCCCATCCGACCCGGTGTGTATGCAGGATGTACGGACATCGGTGAAATTCGAGAGTCATGCATCGCGCCTAGCCTGTCGACAAGGTTGATAGCGGTTACTGGGTCAATGTTTGGATAGGTGTCCGTCATTTCCAACGGATCAATAACGAAGTCGTACACAAAGGACTCGAAGGAACTGCCGCTAGCACGCTCGATCACTTCCCCTAAGATGTGCCATCCGGCAGTGGGTAGGTATGCAGATCGCTCTCCTGGCGTCCAATCATCTATTGGGTGCGAATCGCTTAGTCGTGCGATCACCTCAGTGTGATTCGCTTCACCGTCGGCAAGTACATATTCGACCAGTCCCGAAGTGTGGTTCATTACATGCCGAACCTGAATAGCCGACTTCCCGTGGGCAGAAAACTCAGGAATATGCGTTGCCACCGGGTCATCCAGATTCAAACGCCCCATATCAACGAGAACACCTAAAGCCACCGCAGTTATAGGTTTGGCGGATGAAAAAAGCGGCATCACCGAATTAGTGGTAAGAGATATACCCGAATCGACAACAGTTTCGCCTACCGCAAAGTCCGCTACAACTTCGCCATCTAGAGCGACGCACAACTGCGCGCCGGGCTGAAGACCATCGATGATTTGCTGCTCGATAAGTTCTTCTACCGGCACGAATGCCGGGGGAAGCAATGGATCCGAAATTGATTCTGTGATGATCACTTCAATATGGTATTCACCCGGGGCTACCTCAGTCCAACTAAATTTCTCGCAGTCCGGTGTCCATTCTTCATAAATCACTGCTTTCACCCCGCCCGACTTGCGAGTATTCTCTCGGTGTAACAATTTCAGCGAGCAACGTGGAGCACAAACGGGTGAACAAAAATCTACTCAAGCAAAAGCTAAACGACGGCAAATCGGCAATAGGTCCGTTCGTCGGACTTCCTTCTCCAGGGATGACGGAAACGATGGGCTGGATGGGCTTTGATTTCGTCGTGATCGACTGTGAACACGGTCCAATGGACTATGAGACCGCCGAACACATGATCCGCGCAGCAGAACTTTCGGGTGCGACCGCGATTCTTCGTATCGGACTCAACGAGCAGCAGCACATCCAGCGGTATATTGACGCCGGTGCTGCTGGAGTCATGATCCCGCTGATCAACAACGGAGAAGATGCGAAACAAGTTGTCGACTCTGTGAAGTACCCGCCTGTTGGTAAACGCGGAGCTTTCGCAGGGCGTAACGCTCGGTTCGGTCTACAGGACATGGCGGAGTACATCAAGGAATCGAACGAAGAAACGTTCATTTCTCTGCAGATTGAAACACCCGAAGGAATTGAAAACGCAGACGAAATAATCGCTACTGATAATGCAGACGCCATCTTCCTTGGGCCCGGTGATCTTTCAGTGAATTTTGGCATTCCCGGACAAACGATGAGCGATCAGGTAGTCGACTCGGTCCAGGACTTACACGAGCGAATCACGGCAGCGGGCAAGCACACCGGCACGTTGGGTGTGACCGTTGAGCAAACCTTATTCTGGCACGAGCGGGGAATCAAGTGGATCGTCAGTTCGGCTCCGAAATTCATGCAGGCTGGAGCTGCGGACTATCTCGCCGGAGTCAAGGGTCCGCTCGGGCTGTAAAAATTTTGATGCCGAAACCCCGTTTTACACCTCGCCAGGCAGTTGAGAACCGCCTCAAGGCGCGAGGAGACTCCCTTGCCAACATGCGTGTCGGCAAGAAAGTTTTGATCGTGTGGACGGAAGCCTGGGCGGAGCAACTTTCTGAGGCACTCGGTGCGACTCCTGCGCCACACATGATGTTTATCGATACTTTCTGGATTCGCACGGTCGATAACGATCAAGGCGGTGTAAGTGTCGGTTTTGCTCCTATTGGCGCCCCGGGGACCGTGATGATCATGGAAGACCTGATCGCACTCGGAGCGGAGTCCATAGTGGGAGTTGGAGCTTCGGGCGGATTAGATTCACGCTATCGAGTCGGTGATGTGCTTGTTCCCGAAACCGTAAAAGTTGTGGATGAAGGCACATCTGCTCATTACCCGGGTGAAGGTGACCCATCCGCTGATCCGGCAATGGTCACGGAATTGGGCGCTCTTCTGGCCAAACACGGAGTCCGCAATGCCCATGGTAAATGGTGGACTACAGACGCCTTCTACCGTGAGATGATCGATGATATCGAGTCGCAGATCGCAAACGGCATTTTGGGCATCGATATGGAAACCTCAGCGATGTATCGGGTTGCCGAACATCGTGGTATTAGCTGCTGCAACATGCTGATCGTCAGCGACGAGTTGTGGGCCGACTGGAACTACGGAATAGATTTCTCTGAGTTTGGAAGCGGACTGAAAGCCATGCAGGCGGCCGCGGTGGAGTGGGCGCTTAGCTAGGCGTACAGCCCGGGTTGCTGGAACGGCGCGGTCAGCCGCCTGTGATTTTTTGCCGGACCGATTCGAGCACATCTGAGGCAATTTCGATCGCGTGAGTCGAGTCCGTAGTGTCCGCCAACACGTTGCAACCCAACGGACTCTGGTGGCACTGCAAGGCGTCACCCTATTTCTGGGGTCGAGGTAACGGCTTTGCCGCGTTGGGATTTGCCGAAACTCTTACTTACCTGCCCGAAGATCACTCATCCCGGGAACAACTGCTCCACACACACCTGCTGCATCTCGAAGGTCTTGTGAATCACCAGGATGAATCGGGAATGTGGCGCCAGCTGGTCGACATGCCTGAAACATACCGTGAGTTCAGTACGACATCGATGATCGGATATTCATTGGCTCGCGGGCTCAGAGAAGGCTGGCTTGCCAGCGAATGGCGGCCGATGCTGGACAAAGCGTGGGCGGGAATCGCAGAACGAATCTCGGATAGCGGGGAGCTCGAACACGTTTGTGTCGGCACCGGCCCTCTCGAATCGCTAGATGCCTACGTCAACCGGTCGTACACAGATGGTCTCGATGATCGTGGAGGCGCTATGGCGCTGTGGTTTGCAGTTGAAATGGCGAGGCTCGAAGCCGGCGTTTAGTCGGACTGATTCGTAAATCGTTCAAGGCTGAATTCTTCGATTGGTAGATCTGTAATCCCGTGCTGGACTAGATCGGAAATTGCCTTGCCAATAACTGGTCCCATCAAGATTCCTTTGCCACCGGTGCCTGTTGCGGTAAACAGACCGTCCTTGCCTGGCACTCCACCAATAATCGGCTCGCCATCGGCAGCGACAGGGCGCATGCATGCGGTGTGAAGGACCAATTGGTGGGACTCTAGCTCCGGCATAATCCTCGTACCTCGTTGAGAAAGCGTCTCCATCGCTGCAAGCGACGGAGTCATATCAAAACCTCTGCCGTCTTCCGATGTTGCAGCCAACCATGTTGCCCCATCAGCCTTTTGGACGACGGAGCATGAACTGCCAAGTGCGTTGCCATGAAGATGAAACCCAAGAGGTGGGTTGAAGCCCTCGACTCGTACGATTTCACCTTTCTGAGGCACAATTGGAATATCAATGTCGGTCCACAGACTCGCCGTTCCACTCCAGGGTCCCAGAGCGAGTACCACAGAATCACAACTGATTTCTTCATTGCCAAGCTGAACGCCGATCGCACGATCCTTCTCGTAAACGACTCCGGTCGCCTCGCTAAGCACGATTTCGACACCTCGTGATTCTGCCGCCTGCGCTGTCGCTAACGTGAGGTTATAGCTGTCGAGCATGATTACATCTTCGACGAGAATCCCGCCGTAAATGTCTTTGGATATACGCGGCTCAAGCTTGTGAATCTCGTCAGGTTCCATCCACCTTGAACTGAACTCATCGAATTCGTTGATTCGGTCGACTTCAGACATCAGAGACGGGATTTCCGATTCATCGAGAGCAAGTTCAATGTGAGGCATCCTGAGAACTTGGGCATCGACACCCGATTCTTCCTGCACCACATCGAGCATCTCTTTGTGCATCTTGAACGATCGGTGATTCAATATTTCGATTTTGCCAGCCTCATTCGTCGGGTTGAGCAACCCCAACGCGTACCCCGAAGCGTGGTTTCCGACTGAGTCACGCTCGATGATCGTGACTTGAACGCCTTCGGAAGCAAGTCGGTAAGCAATTGATGATCCGATTATCCCACCACCAACTACCACAACATCACTTCGTTGCCTCATCGCTCTTTCTCCTGAGATTCAAGCCAATCGTCGATTATCCGTTTGTCGTGACCAAATGCGAGACTCGGGAGTGCATCTACTTCGAACACCTTCACATCGAGCGTTTCGTGGTCGGCGGACGCGAGTTCACCACCTAAAAATTGCGCGTCATAAACTGCCAGCACGATCGGATTGCCTTGCTCGGAATACAGGCCTACTAAATGGTCAACCTCAACTTCTAACCCACATTCCTCGAGGACTTCGCGCTCTATGGCTCTCTCGAGTTGTTCACCGCGATTCACATATCCAGAAGGAAAGCTCCATTTGCCAATTGCAGGCTCAATCGCCCGCTGGACCAGGACAATTCCGTTTTCCATAGGGACAATTGCCGCCACGGCCAGTTTCGGATCGCTCCAAATAGTCCTGCCACAGTCAGAGCATTCGGGATGTCCGTGATCCCCTTCGATCAGTTGGGGGAAAGAATGTGTGTGATGTTCAGTCAATGTGGATGAAACTTGAATCGACTTTGGCAGATTAGCCGGCACTTCAGATTACGAAATGTGACTGCCGACTCTATCAGAGCACTGCACATACTATCTCCGGCGCTTGTTCGCTCCTCGAATAGAAACGGACGCTAGAATGCTTTGCTTATCGCACCAGCGAAAAAAACACCGAGATCAACTATTGAATTCATTTCTCAAATCAGTCCTTGTCCGTTATCTACTTGTCCCTATTGCCGGTGTCGTGGTGCTCGTGATTTTTGGCGGAGGATGGTACTTCTCTAGCGTTCTTGAGGAGGACGGTCTACGGGTGGACAACGATCCCGGTGACTTTCTCGTAAAGATCACTGGCATAACGGACAACACGATCACACTCAGACAAATAAAAAGTCTTGAGACAGAAGAAAATCTCGCGATCTCTGCTCTCTGGGGCATAACCAACGGAGAGAGCTACGGACAGCTTGGAGATTTGATCTCCGAGGACGACGGACTCATCACTCGGGAGTTCACTTTGCTCGAAGGCGAGTTTCGACCGGGGACCGACGCTCGATTCGAACGAACCCCGTACCCTCACGACCCATATTTGGCTCACGAACTCGACTACGTCGAAGTATTCATCGAAGCGCCGCTTGGCGATATTGGAGCCTGGTTAGTCGAAGTCGATTCTGATGCATGGGTGATCCTTGTACACGGACGCACAAGCAATCGAGATTCGTCACTTAAGATCCTCGACGATTTATACGAATTGAACGTAAATTCGCTAACTATTGATTATCGAAACGATGAAGATGCCCCTCCAAGCGAATCTGGTTACTACGACTTCGGAGTCACTGAGTGGGAGGATCTCGAGGCGGCGGTTCAATACGCGCTTGATGACGGCGCACAAGAGATAATTTTGGTTGGCTACTCGATGGGCGGTGGGGTTGTAGTCAACTATCAGTTGCGCTCGCCGCTATCGCAGCACACCAATGCTCTGATTCTGGAAGCCCCAATGCTCAATTTCGGTCGAACAGTCGACAAGGGCGCACAAGAGCGCAGTGTCCCGTACCCAATTACTGCAGTTGCTAAGACGCTGGCAAGTTTCAGGTTCGGAGTAGATTGGGGCGCGATAGACTATCTTTCGCGAGCCGACGAAATCGATGTGCCCGTACTTCTAATGCATGGAGAAGAGGATGACACTGTCCCTCTCGAAACAAGCATCGAGTTCGCAGAAGCGCTTCCCAATCTGGTCGAGTTTCATGCCTACCCCGAAGTTGGTCACGTCGCCATTTGGAACTGGCACCCCGACGAATACGAAGAACTTGTCACGGAATTCATCGAACGGCATCGCTGACCTAATCGGCAGATCGGGTTAGCTCGTGAAGTGGTCGTCGCAGGAAACTAATGAACGACGAAGCTACTCCTACGAACCCGGCGGCACTTGCGGTGATGAGGATCACAAGCACCGGCCACCACGTGATCTGCAAAATGAATGGCGGAAGTAACGCACGCCCAGTTTCTGAGTACGCGAGCGTACCGACAGCAACTCGACTCGCAAAGAGACCTGCAGCAACACCGACAACAATTCCCAGAACAGCGACTATTCCGTGTTCGATCGCTGCATTTCGCATGAAGCCCGACTTACTTAGGCCCATAGCTCGCAAATACGCCGAGTCGTGAATAGTGCGAGAAGAGTGAGCCACCAGATAAGTGACATATCCGAGAACCAACGCTATACCGCCGATAATCAGCGAGACTATGCTCATTCCTCTCCAACCGGCGACTGTAAGTGGGTCGATGATCGAATTTTCGATTCGTGCCGCCCTATCCTTAAGACTAGATCCCTTATAAAGCTCTCTGACGCGCTCGGTTGTTTCTGCGTGCGTCTCCTCGTCAATGTCAAGGAAAACTTCGTTGGCACTAATACTCGATAGCCCTCGGAGCTCCACGAAACTCAGTAGTGTTTCTACGTCGAGAACCATGAACGGCTGGCGATCTGGATCGAGCGTCGGGAATAACGTAGTCGAACCGACCGGCAATACAGGAATGAATCCACCAGCGATTTGAACAACTATGGGTTCACCTATTGCGCTGCCCGTAAGTGCAAGGAAGTTGTCAGATACAATCGCCGGCACTGGCTCACCGGTTGCGCTCCGGTAAACACCGCGTACACCTGCAACGGTACCTCTTTCCAACGTCATTTGGCCAACACCAGTGCCCGGTGCTCCTATTCCCGACGGTTCGAGGACGTCTTCAAACGAATCGTCCAATCCATTCGAAGTAGGGAACGGTGTCCACAGGCTGTTGTTGTCGAAATCAAGAAGCGTCACCTCGAAATCAGGACCCATGGCCACGAGGTCATCTATCGACCAGACAGTTGGAGAACCGCCATCAGCTCCGACCTGCATGAAGGTTTGGAGTGAAACGATCTCAATTGGATCGGCGAAGTGGCTGGGTATATTGGTAGTAATGTGCTCCCACTCCTCCCCAATCTGCCCAAAGGTGACCGGGGCTTGACGTCCCTCGGAGTCGGACAATACGACCCAGAAGAAGTGGTTTTGTACGTACGGATGCTGTTTGGTCCACACCGACAGTGAAGTCGTGTCAGGCGGGAGGATCAGACGTTCTGGCTTTGATGGCAGGCCTACCAATTCGAAAAGCTCTGTTAGTGGTTCGTCTGCAAAATCGTCGCGGAACCACGCCATTTGAGGGAACTTGTCGGCCTCAACCGCAAGGGCATTGAACTCCAGACCTAGTTCGGAGGTCCCGAATTTGGCCTTATGTCGAAACGCCTTTGTAGCGATGTTTACGCCCTCTACCTCATTGAGAGCATCAATGTCAGATTGCAGAACGTCGAGGTGCACTCCGCCCGGAAGTAGCCTCAGATTCGTGCCGTTATCGTAGAAGATCTGTTCACGATCGCTGCGTTCGAGAGTGGATCCAAGAGTTCCGACCATCACTCCCAGGCCTGACCCAAGAATGATTAGCAACACCGGCCAGGCATACCAGTACGGGCTTCTACCCAGTCGCCAGAATCCCACGGCAGAAGACGCAGAGGTGAATTGAGTGGCAATCCATGCCGACGAACGAGTGATCACGGGGAAAGCTCTAAGCATGATTAAAGCCACGGAAATCAGCAACATAGCCGGAGCGAACAGCAGCATAGGGTCGGTCGTGATATCGCCATCTCGGTCAGCGGCAACAACACCGCGACTCGATATCTCCAACAAGAAAATCCCGCCAAGAATTATCACGAGAATGTCGATATAGAGGCGCTGAAATACTGGTGGGCTGTCAGGACGTGCCCGTTTGCGATCGATGTTTGATATGCCTGACCGCGCTACTAATAGCGTTGGAACCAGAATGATTACGAACGATAGAACTGCTGCCACCAACGCCCATACCCACACCATTACTGAGAGCTCAACCGGCAAATTCCGTCCGTCGGTGAGTGATTCAAATACAGGTAGACGACCAGCAAATCCAATGGCAAAAAACGCAATTAACGGCGAAATCAAAGCTGGAAGACCAACTGTCACTGTCGCTTCGATGATTTGGACCTTCATCACCTGGAACGTCGAAAGACCTCGAGATCGCAGCATTACGGTTTCTAATTCGCGTTTTCGGGCGATTAGCCCGGCGACGAGAAACAGGTAGTAACCAACAACTCCCACAGCTAGAGCCGCCAGTAAAAGCGCCGGCAACCGAAGGAACAGCATTTTCTGATCCATCCCTCGAACTGCAGATAGCGCTCCAAGTAATGCGTGCGAACGCGGCAGTTCATTTGTCGCGGTAGCCTCGAACCTGTTCATCGATTCCACCAGTTCGCCAGATCTTCCGTCGGCAATCTTGTCACCATCTGTGAACAGAATTCGGGAATAAGACATTGGTAGTCCCGCATTAGACGGGCCAACACCTTGCGCTATCGTATCTTCCTCGGTGAACAAGACTATTGGGAGATCGGCTCCTCCGAATACTTGGGGAGGAAGTGGTTCGAGAATCGCATTCGGACTGCCAAGCCAGAACTCGTCGGACTGATTCTTAATATCGAATATTCCAACTATTTCGGCCTTTACGACACCTGACGCACGAGACACAGATGTTGCAGCAACTATGTCCCCAACGTTGAGGTCATCAAATTTGTCACCGTGGCGGATACGTTTGGAACGATTAACATAAATCGCAGCTTCAACGACCAAGCTGCCGTCTTCGCTTTCTCGTATTTGTTGGCGAGGTGCCCGGCCTTCGATGTAGTTCACCGCTTCGAAGAACCCTTCCATTTCATGAAAATACGCTTTGGATGCAAGAGGACCGCGCTGAGTTATTGTCGGGGTTTCGGGATTAGTGTCTTCAATGCCCCAGTAGTGAGCCCGAGATTTAATCCTGGTCGAGCGGTCGGTAATGATGGATTCAAGGAGCGGATCTAATGAGTTGTCGACGACAGTGTCGGCGAACTCGATTTCTTTTGCCTCGAGCGGAATCCAGTCCGAGATCAGACCAATGTTCTTGTTGTGCTTGCCAACTCGGTCAACAACGTCCGCCAACCCAACTTTTTCAAGCGAGCGAAGATAAATCGGCCCTCCTGCCATAACAGTGGAGGCAAGAAATACAGCAACTAAAATACCCAGAGCCAGAGATCTGTCTCCACGCGCGCGGAGCTGTACAAATCGAGAAAAGTTCAAGATAGAGGTTCCGATAATTTTTCGAACGAGTCAGTGACCATCGTCGATCGAATTCTCGATAGTGGATCAACCAACCGAATTTTATACGACTAAACCAACTGGTAAATAACAACTTTAAGATTGAGTCCGACGGTCTCTGAAAATCCCAAATAAGGGGCCGGCTTTCGGGCTCAATCCAATGGCAAGTCAACCATCATGCAATGCCACACATGCATTTTAAACGGACACTATTCGCTTGGGTCTACTTGGCCATAATGACGCTAATCTTTGCAGTCAGTTGCAGCTCGAAGTCGGATCTCGCTACCGAGGAAAGCATCGAAAAAAACCGCGCGTTGACGTGTGGCAAATCGTAGTCGAAGTTAAAGATGCACATATGAAGCTTTTCAAGTCGATCATCTAACCCAACCCACAGAAGCGACTCGACAAAAAAAGCACCGCCGAAATGGCGGTGCTTTTTGTTCAAATGGTGGGCCTGGGATGACTCGAACATCCGACCTCTACTTTATCAGAGTAGCACTCTAACCGGCTGAGCTACAGGCCCTTGTCGTTACCGCTACCCGGGTGCGGAGTAAGCAGTACGCAAGACCAAATTTTACAACTGATTTTACGTGATTGTGTGGGCATTCAATGGCAATATGTATCGTTATTTTTCTGGAATCTGCACATTGATAATCCAAGACTGGGCACTAATCGTCGCTGAACAAGTTGCTAAACGATAGGAGTCAGTACACCACGATTAACAGTCTCTTCGCCCAGCTCCCTCTAAATCGATCACGATTTCAACCGGAGCGTTTCGGGCGACGATCAGAACAAGATCATCGGTTTCTGAGGTGTTTACCGGTTGGTGATTGGCGTGAGGGGGAACGAATATAAAGTCGCCTGGTCCAACTTGTTCTTCGACATCAAGTTTTTCACCTGAGAGAAAGAGTCCTTCTCCACTGACGACGTAAATCGATGATTCACAATTGACGTGATAGTGAGCAGCCGAGCATCGACCAGGAGGGACGGTTGCAATCGCCATGTGAATCCCGGTGGAACCCGTGAGTGATTCGGATACGCCAGCAAGTCGCGTCATAGCACCTGAGTTGATCTCGACTTCAAGGTTGTCCGGTTTGGTGATAACGATTTCGCTGGCAGTGCCTTGGTGATGTGTCATGGGTCGGATATTTCTCAAGAGTCCTAATTACGGCCTTCTATCCCTTTAGGAAGGATTGAGGTGAGCGGAATGCCCCCCAATAAATCTTACTCTCAGATACATGTGTACACGCTATCCCCTCAACCTAGCCTTCTCCCTCGGGGAGAAGGGACTAGTCGCGAATCGATTAGTAGTGGGCTCTTCGTAGATTTGAATGCTTACCAAAATCTCGTCGGACGCGAAAAGACCCCGTATAAGCGGGGTCTTTATTCAGTACCTTAACGACTGAACAGTGAACAGAAAGAATGTCTATATTTTCGAAGTTTTGAGACTCTGAAAAGAGTCTTTGATTTTGGTTCAACAGGGTTTGTTGGTTGAAAGTTCAGTCTAGCGAGCCCCTTCCACTCTCCCAGGACCTAAGCGATAAATCGCCTAGACGCCGAGTTCGGGAATCTCGCTCAAGAAAGACCTCTCATTCAACCGCCTGTTGGTCGACCTAGGTAGCCTC
>DBTA01000054.1 GCA_002306815.1 Dehalococcoidia bacterium UBA1328
AACTTATGTACGAGCTTCCAATGTCCCCGCGATCCTGAGTACATCAGATAAAGTGGATCGTGCTCTCCGTGCCGGCGCACTAGCAACCGGTTCAGAAGTCCGTATCACGACGAATCCTGGTTACCTTCCAACTAAGTACGATTCCAAACTAAGCGATGTGTACCGACACAACGCTGCGTCGCTAATAGGCGACGACAACGTGATCGAACGTGTTCACAGTACGGGATGTACTGACATGGGCGATGTAAGCCAGATCATCCCGACCATCCAACCTACTGCAAACGCCACCACCGGAGATGGGCATGGAATTGACTACCTTGTAAAAAATTACGAACTTGCTGTACTCAAAGCCGGTAAAGCCATGGGCATGACGGTAATCGATCTACTTTCCAGAGACGGCGAACTGGGCAAGAAAGTTATCGGGTCGTTCAACGCTCCAATGTCGATCAGTGAATATCTCGATCGAATGCGTGGTTTTCGATCTGACGTTACCTATTCAGAGTGATAAGAGTTATCTGACATGGCTAAGCCACAAATTGAAGAACTCAGATCCGAGGCGTTGCAAACTATCGATAGCGCTACTCGCGAACTGATCATCGCGGCGAAAACGGTCTACAACACTCCTGAAACAGGATTCAACGAATTTCAGACATCAAAGTTCGTGCAACAACAGCTGCAAGCACTCGGTTACGTTGTCGAAACGGGGATTGCGCGCACGGGAATGAAAGCCGTATTACGCGGCTCGAAACCTGGCCCGACAGTGGCGGTAATTGCGGAACTTGATGCACTTAAAGTTCCTGCACATCCCGGGGCTGATCCTGAAACCGGAGCAGCGCATGCTTGCGGGCATCACGCTCAAACCGGGGTGATGCTTGGTGTCGCCAGAGCAATGAACACCGCAAATATTCAGGATTCACTTGACGGAAATTTGGCCTTTATCGTCACCCCGGCAGAGGAATTCATCGAAATTCAGGATCGGCTCGTTCTAAGGGATGCTGGTGTGATCGAATTTCTCTCTGGTAAACAGGAGATGATTCGGCTTGGCTCATTCGACGATGTCGATATGACAATGATGGTTCACACGTCGGCAGGCAACGGTGGTGCTGGGTTGAACATCGGAGGGACATCGAATGCCCATGTCTCTCACCAGGTGCGGTACATCGGCAGATCAGCACACGCTGGAGGCTCACCAGATCAAGGAGTTAACGCTCTTCAGGCCGCCATGCTAGCCAACAGCGCTATCAATTCGCAAAGAGAAACGTTTCGTGAATCGGATGTTGTGCGCGTGCATGGAATACTTTCGAGAGGTGGTTCCTCGGTAAATGCAGTGCCAGACGACGTTTTGTACGAAGGAAGAGTACGCGCGAGAACAGTGGATGACATCGAGTCAATCGCCGATCAGGTGATTCGTTGCTACCGTGCAGGTGCGCTGGCAATGGGTGCGTCGGTCGAAGTTCAGGAAATCGCGGGGTATCACGATCTTATCCAAGATCCAACACTAAAGAAAATGTTCGTTGAGAACGCTGAGCTGATCCTCGGTAGAGATTCAATCAACGTTGTTCCCGACGAACAAACTCAAGGTGGCTCCACCGACATGGGAGACCTTAGCTCAATAATGCCTGTTATACACCCTTACGCCAACGCCGCGACCGGCGTAGGTCACGGTCACGACTACCTAGTTGAAGACTATGACAGAGCGGTGGTCGCTCCAGCGAAGGTTATAACTGCGACTGTTCTCGACTTGCTAGGAAACGGCGCTCAAAAGGCCAGAGAGGCGTTGGCGAAGAGCAAGCCACGAATGACACGTGAAGAGTACGTATCGACTCAGCGCACCCGTTTTAGAACAGAGACTTACGATCCAGATTAAGACTTCTTATCGAGTGGTAGATCCGATTCCACACTCGACTAGATTTTCACTATTCTGGGCGGAATACGCTTTGACTCGGTTTCGATGATTTCAACGACTTTATCGACCGTCTCGTCGAGCTTGTTTTCTTCGTTGGTGACGGTGTAATCGAACAGGCTTGCCTGGTTGATTTCTTCAGAAGCTGCGGCTAAGCGCTTTTTCATTTCCTCTTCTGAGTCAACTCCGCGGTTCTCGAGATGACTCCTTAGTACTTCCAAAGATGGAGGGACGATGAAGATTAGCAACGCCTGGGGAATGATTTCGCTAATACGTTTTGCGCCTTGTACGTCGACTCGCACTATCACGTGTTTACCCGCAGATAGCGCTTCCCGCAGTTGCTGTTTAGGAACACCGTAATAGTTGCCGTAAACCATCGCCCATTCAAGAAGATCATCGGAAGCGATCAGGTTCACAAAAGCATCGACTGAGACAAAGTAGTGGTTTACACCTTCCACTTCGCCTGGCCGCGCCTCTCGAGTGGTTGCGGAGACCGTAAAGTGAAATCCGAGACGCACCGATTCGATCATTCTCTCGATCATGACGTCTTTTCCGACGCCTGAAGGCCCCGAGATGACAACAACCATAGGGTTGCTATTTGGTCGGTCAGGATTAGCCAAGCATTCCACCGAAATCTTCGATGATCTCCCAGAAGTTTGGATACGATATACCAGCAACATCAGGGTCAAGTACCGTAATCGGGTCGGAAGAGATCAGACCCGCAACGCCTAAACTCATTGCCAATCGGTGATCGTCATAGCACTGGAACTCTCCACCACCGATAGTGTTTCCGCCGCCAAGGATCATTCCGTCAGGCGTTCCTTCGACGTCAACGCCGGCACCTTTGAGCCATGTGACGCTTGCCTGTATACGATCTGACTCCTTGACCCGTAATTCTTCCGCGTCTTTGATTACAGTCTCTCCATCGGCAATTGCGGCTGCAACGGCGATAACCGGTATCTCGTCAATGAGCAGTGGGACAATATCACCAGAAAGTTCTATTCCTTTGAGCTCACTCGTGCGAACGAGAATGTCGGCAACTGGTTCGCCAGCAACTTCTCGCTCATCCAACAGAGTTAGGTCTGCGCCCATGATTCGAAGGGCAGTAACAATTCCGGCTCTTGTCGGATTGATCCCGACGTTCTTGATTAACAATTCGGCGTCTGGATGACAAACACCTGCAACCATCCAGAATGCAGCACTACTAATATCCCCTGGGACTTCGACATCAACGGTTTGCAGTTCAGATGGCTCAAGAACTATTTCAAGGTCTGTTTTAGTCAGCTTGACGCCCATTGCCGATAACATTCGTTCAGTGTGATCACGAGATTCAGCGGGTTGTGTGAGCTTGGTTTTATCGTCCGCTCGCAGGCCTGCCAGCAATAGGCACGACTTCAATTGCGCCGAAGCTACTGGCATTTCGTAGTTAGTTCCGCGAAGCGTTCCGCCGTGAAAAACGATCGGAGCGAGCGTGTCGCCATCTCTGGCAGTGATTACCGCACCCATGTCCGAAAGTGGTTTGATGACCCGTCCCATCGGACGAGATTTCAGAGAGTCATCGCCGGTGAGAATGGTAAGAATGTCTCGACCGGCAAGAATCCCAGACATCAGACGAGTTGTAGTCCCGCTGTTCCCAGCGTCGAGAATGTCTGCAGGCTCTTGTAAACCGTTAAGTCCGACTCCTTTTACCGTCAGACTATCTCCCATACCGGCGTGACCATCTTCTCTGGTGATCTCGACACCGAGTGATCGCATAATTTCGACTGTTGACGTGCAGTCGGCGCCAGGAGAAAAGTTCTTAATACTTGCAGTACCCGTGTTCGAGAGTGCGTTGAACATGATCGCCCTGTGCGATACAGATTTGTCCCCAGGAGCGATAATTTCTCCGCGAAGTGAACGCGGCCGTGCGATAGATACTGGCATTAGAGTCCTGTAATTAGAGTCGTCGACGATCGTATTCCGTCGGGTCTTTTTTCTTTTCTTTTCCGCCGCCCATTACCTTGGCGATCTTACTTCCGAAGAACAACCCCATCATGCTTTCGCTTGAAGACGGGATTGGTGAATAATCCGAGTTCTCCGGTCGACGATCCGCAACACCTGCTTCAAGCCGAGCCCGTTGCTCCCAAGCCTGAACGAACGAATTAGCAAGTACTCCATCCGGGGCGAATCGTGCTTCATCGTCAACCAGACCATCTCGAATCGCCTGGAAACGCTCGATGAGCTGGTCAATCCAGTGAGCCAACATGTCAGCGTTTGTGGCGGCAGCACTCTGCGCCGACGCAGGATCGCCTGAGGCAGGCAAGGTTATGTTGTCGAAATCCTGTCCAACAAATCGGCTTATCTCTGTCCATGACGGTGAAGTGCTGACTGCATTCATCACAGCCGCCGAAACGACGGCTGGAAGTCCTGTTGTAGCCGCCGCAAATGAATCGTGTTCATGTGAATCCATGAACACTGGCTTCGCACCTACCAACTCGATCAAGTCAGTTACGGCGCGTATTGAACCGTTATCAGCACGTGGTGGGGCCACAACGGCCCATCTCGAACTGTGGAAAATATATCCGGAAGCCTCTTTTTGCTCTTTGATCGAAGACCCCGTTAGAGGATTTCCGCCAACGTAACCAACGTGCGCTGGAAGAAGTTCTTGCGCCCAGTCGAGCACTGCACGCTTTGCCGGTGAGGTGTCGGTCACTACAGCGCCATCTTTCAAGTATGGAGCGATCCCGTTGAATACGTCGTAAAGAGCACCGGCCGGGGTGGCTACGATCACGACATCGGCATCTTGGACAGCTTGATCAATATTCCATTCGGTGTCATCAACGGCGCCCATTTTTCGGGCCGTAATCTGGGCGTTGTTGTCGGCATCGTAACCGATAATTCGCGAATCACTGTTGCCGCGGATGGCCATTCCAAGTGAAGTGCCGATGCGCCCGAGTCCGATGATTGTGTAATTGGTCATTATCAGTCCCTGCTAGCTGTGTATCCGTCGAGAGGATCTACGATGCGCCTTCCGTTACAGCTCTTAAAAGCTATGGGTTATTCCCAGTCGTCATCCTCGAAGTCATGGTCATTTTCTTCGTGTTCCTTCACTGCGGTTGTGTCGTTCGATTGAGGCAAACTCGCGCCCGCATTGCTCTTGTGCTTCTTAGGTTCAATCTTGTCGATGGTCGATCGAACATTCGCTAGATCATCGTTTTTGGTCGCGGAAGCTTCGTAGATCAGCGCCGAAATGCCGAAGTCACGAAGCAACTCGAGTGCTTCCTGATCGGGGATCTGATTCATTTTGAGGAAAATGTGATTGGAGTATTTCGTCAGTTGTTCCTGAAGGTCAAGAACAGAACCCAAACTCAGCGGAAGCGATATTAAACTGCCATCAAGGATCAAGAAGTCAAATAGACCAGAGTCGATCGCTTTTGAACGATCTTCGGAAATCTCTCCGTCGACCACGATTCCCTTTCCGATTTCCTCATCTCGAAGCACCGCTCCTGGTGCGCCTTCTCCAACGGCAACAACGAAATCCGCTCCAGAATCAACGGCAGCAACGATCTCTTTGCCAGTACCCCCAGATACAGCGGCACCCCACATCTCAGCATTTTCTATGGCTTCGGATTGTGCTGCGCCGTTTTTTCCAGGATTTACAACGTAGAAATCAGCGTCAATACCTTCAGCAGATTTGGCGTCGTTGACTTCAACTCCAACAAGGATTACTGGAACTTTTGTCCTTACCGATTTAACACCAAATCCAAATCCCGTGCGCTCAATTTGACCAAGTTTGGTTAGTCGGTCAGAAATTTTGCTCAATCTCAGTTATTCCCATCGTCATTATCGTCGACAGAATCTCTCTGTTGACGCAGAAAGTCTTCAAGTTCCTGCACTAAAGCAGCAGGTTCTGGACTCTGTCGGTACTCCTCTTCTGAGTCGTACCGTTCTTCGAGTCGCTTCACATAACCTTCAATCTCTTGCTGATCTGCAAGAGCACGAACGAGATTTTCATCGAACTCCGCCGAATCTTTTGCGAGATTAGAAAGATCTAATGGTGCAGAAATGAAGTTCTGCAGTTCGGTCAAGATAGCGTGTGTCAGAGTCGGGTTTTGAGCTACCTGTAGATAGTGAGGTGAATGACCCCACACACTGGCGGCAGGGATGTTGTCCTGCGCTAATCGATCCATCAACACCGACGTTAGTCCAGAGGGTCCTTCATAGTTGGGTACTGCGTACTTGATGTGCTCAAATCCTGAACCGAGATCGGTATTAATTGACGAACCTATGACTCGAGGCGAGCGGGTGTGAGGGACAGAATCCAAGAGGGCGCCTACGGTGACGAGAAGTTTTACGTCGCTCTCAATCACTACTTTGTGAATGATCTCGGTGTATGTACGCCACTTGAGGTTCGGTTCCACTCCGATGAATATTAATAAGTCTCGCCCGCCATCCTCGGATTTCCAGTAGTAAAACTCGTTCTTCGGCCAAGTGAGTTTTCTCGACCCGTCAGATTCGTTGGAAATAACAGGACGTTGCTCGGCGAAATCGTAAAAGTCTTCAGGGTCAATCGAAGCGAACTTTGTTGCTGAGAGTTGAGACACCATTTCCCGAAGGGATCGTGTTGCAGACTCAGCGGCGTCTGGCCAACCGCCCCAGGCTGCTAGAAAAACAGTGTTCGTAAGAATTGGATGTTCGGTGTATTGGATTGCCGACAATACTCTCGCCAGTGGTTCGTTGATTATTTAGATTGTTGGGGATCCTGCTCGAATTCCCACGGTAATTCAGTATGAATCGCCTGAGCTCGCGCTGCGCGCACGCGCACGTGAAGCAAGTCTAGCACCCATTTGGTTCATCATCTGCACAAGTACTGCACTAACGTCGAGTCATAGGGCAGCGTAGAAGTGTCGAATCGCGCCGGCGAGAAGAACCCAGGGACTGCCATCGGGGTTCCGGCCGAGTGTCGTCCATAAGCGTATTCAGCCAAACGCGGCAGGGAAGCGACGTCTTCCGCGTTATAGCGAATCAGAGTTTCTACAGCGTTTGGTTCGCTCCTGTGCCATGCTCCAGAGTTGTACAACATCGCGCCCCGTCAATATCGAGAATTCATCACCGCGATCTAGTCCGACCGATTTTTCAATCTTCTTTAGTCCACCACGCATTCCTATTCCGCGAAGAACGTGCATAAGATCGACCTGCGCCGCATGTTCCAGCGAACTGTGACCTCATAGCTGTGTTGAGCGTCTCGACAACAAGTGATTGCGTGCCGTCGTAAACGACGATCATTTCCCGTTTTTGAAGAACTGCGTTTATTCCACCCAGTTGATGTGCTTGTGATCGATGCCGTATCCGTCGGTCGACACCAATTCTGCCTAGACTTGTGCTTCTTCTTATGTCGGGAACCCTAAAGCCAGTATATTTTGTCTGCATGAGGTCACTTCAATGCTAGGCACTGAGAACAATCCTGCGAACAGGAAATTGTTTTCGACCTGATCTTCAATCTTCATACAACCAGTTCCAAGTGCGGCGGTAAGAGTGTCATATGGATCACCTAATTCGATATTAGCCTGACCATAGCAGGCAACAGTGATTGTCGAGAGTGCAGCAATCGCTGTAATCAAGAATCGACGCACCATCATTAACTCCGTAAAAAATACTTGATAGGTAATTAAACCCTCAAAAGTCCTACTGTCGACCGTACATACCCGAGAATGAACCTGTACCAAATACCTTGCCTCGAATTGCGGAAGAGATTTCCATGGGAGACGGTGGTGACTCGAACAAAAGTTGTTCTGACAAGGCGTATATGAAGAACACATATTCATGCGTTTCTCCATCTGGCGGACATGGCCCACTATAACCAACGTTTCCGAAGTCGTTTAGCGAGTTACGCGCCGAATCTTTTAGTTCAAACAGGGTTTCCTGACCTGCACTCAAAGAGTTGGTTCCCGCCGGGATGTTGTAGACCGACCAATGCCTGAAGATTCGACTTGGAGCGTCGGGATCGTCGACAACGATAGCGATGGATTTGGTCCCAGATGGCACATCCCCCCAGCGTATTGGGGGAGAGTCGTCTGCACCATCACACGTGTACTCCGAAGGGATCGATCCGCCATCTTCAAACGCCGGAGAGGATAAATCTAACGTCGCAATTAGCGAACGTTCCGGATCAAATTGCTTCTCAGCGTCATCGCCGTTCGAACATGAAATGGAAACCGCGGTCACCGCGAACAGAAGCAGTATCGGAGGTAAAAGCGATATTCGAATTTTAGTTATTTTCAATTTACGGTGTGGAATGAAAAAGCCCCCGAAGTTTGGATCGAGGGCTTCGAATTTAGATGGAGCCAACGGGCAGGATTGAACTGCCGACCTGCTGTTTACGAAACAGCTGCTCTACCACTGAGCTACGTTGGCATTGCGTAACCGATTACTTACCGGACTGTCGCAGAAATCGACTCAATAATTTAAGACTACGACGCTCCCCTCGGTTCAGCAATGAGTTTCATCTCGATACGGAGCGAAGATGCGCGTCTCTGACTCGGACGGCTGGATCAACTATTCGGCGTCGCGTGTGTAGCCCATTTCGTCTACGACGCGATCAGAGGGTTTTAGACCAGACTTCGTGGCGAACTCAAGGCGATTGCCTTCGGGATCGTAAACATAGAAGGCCTTTTGTCCGTCTGCTCGTTCTATTGGTCCTTTGATGATGTCGTATCCCGCATCGGTCATTGCCTGAAGCGCCTCGTCGAAATCATCGACCTCGAATGCGGTATGAATGTTTGGCGTATCGTCTTCCGGTCGCTGAACGAGATGGATCATCGTGCCATCGAATGCCTGCATCCATATGAGCCCATCACCACCTTCTTGTGCCGGAATGATTTGAAGTCCTAGCAAATCCCGCCAGAACCCCAACGCCCGACTGCGGTCTCGCATCGGCATCGACTGGTGATGAATAGTGTTTATTTTTATTTTTGACATTTAGTGTGTATATAGGCGCTAAAAATGAACGTAATGGTGAGTTATGAAATCGCTTTACGAGCTGAATCCAATGCGTTGAAGCAAAATTCTGCCGCACGGTGAGGACTGTAGTGGGTTTGCCTAGATTGCTGCACGCTAACCTCTGCGTAAACCGGAAGATGTTCGAGACCGTTCCGTTTTAATGCCCTCATAAACTCTGGAATGTCTATTCTTCCGTCACCTGGCAAGCAGAACTGAACTTCTCCGTTTACTTTCTCTCCATCTTTGATGTGAACCATTGCGCTGTGATTTGCGGTCAGATCCACGCTGTGAACCATTTCGCTACCTTCAACAACAAAGTGTGAAATATCCAGATCCAACTTCAAGTTCGGATGATTCGTCTGCTCCATCATCCACCGTGCCTTCTCCGGGGTTTCGAAATCTGTCCCCGCGTGTGCTTCGATAGCGATCACGATGTCGCTTTCTGCCGCCATATCCGCCAGAGATAGGAATGCGTCGCGAATCTGATTCTTTCCGGACTCCCAAGGCGGCGCTGAGTGTCCGGGAGTTGTAGTGATCAATACAGGTGAGTCGTCGTAGTGAAGACGGTGTGCCATCTCGAATTTCTTCTTGGTAAGTTCGAGCATTTGCATTCGGTCTGAATGTGGAACGCAAACGTCGATCAGTCCGAACATGATCGGGGATGGGAAACCAAGGTCTTGCGAAAGTTTCGCCAGATCGGACTGCTGAGAATTGATAAAGACCGTCGGTGAACTCGCCCATCCTTCGGCGGAGCATATTTCCAGAGCGTCGTATCCGACATCGCTTATGAGTCTTACCGCGTCGAACGGGTCGAGCATTTTGAGCGCGTATGTCGAGTAGCCAAGAGAAAAAGCCACGAAGTTAAGTCCTTGTTCGGAAAATTCGATACCGGTAGATCGGTAGGATTCTAGCAACGCAACCCGCAGATGAACGCTCGTTAATACCCGAAACAAACGTAATTTGTGGGTGTGCACACAAAAAATCCGCGTTAATGCTTTTGTGAGATTTACGTACCGAAGTTGGTGTCTAATCCCTGAATTACCTGTTGTGCAAACTGGGAACATGCAGCTGATACCGCAAGAGACATTCGCTCAAAAGTTAGCTAGAAAAAATTAAATACCTGATCGTGCTTTTCCCAGCACATCAGGGTTGATCAAGTTCTCTGGCTGTTCGCCATTCAACACGCGAACGACTTCCTGTGCAGTCCGTTGCTCCAGCTCCAGTGTCGAAGCCTGAGAAAAGAACGCCGTGTGCGGTGTAATGATCACGTTTTCCTGCTTGAGCAACGCACTATCAGGATCAGGTGGAGTAGGTTCAACAACGTCAAGACCCGCTCCAGCCGTGTGACCCGATGCGAGTGACGAGGCTAGTGCTTCCTCATCAATTAGGCCACCGCGCGCGCAGTTGACGATGATCGATCCCTGTTTCATTTGCGCAAGCTCTTCGGCACCAATCATGTTCTGTGTTGAAGGCAGAAGAGGTACGTGGAGAGACACGAAGTCCGATCTTTCAAGGAGATCTTTGAGGCTAACGGAACTTGCTCCGTCGATGTCGGTTCCGATCTCAATCAATGGATCGTAAGCGAGAATGTTCATCCCGAATCCAGATGCTTTTGCAGCTAGTGATCGACCGATTCGACCGAAGCCAACTATTCCAAGCGTTGCACCTCGTGTCCTGTGCATCGGTTGGTCGAGTGCTACATCGTTCCAGCAACCCTTTACGACCGTGTTTGAGTGGGGGACAAGACGTCGATTGAGCGCAAGAATCATCCCAATAGCATGGTCTGTTACCTCGTCCATGCAGTAGTCAGGCACGTTGGTAACCACGATTCCCAATTCAGTCGCCCTTCCAATGTCGACATTGTCGACTCCGATTCCGTATCGAGCGGCGATATTGCAGTTCGATGCGGATTCGAGAACTTTTCCAGTGACCTGGGCGAAGCAAAACATGATCGCATCGACATCTTTTGCCAGCTCGGAAAGTGTTTCTTCCGAGGTATCTGGGGCAATTATCAGTTCAATTCCAGCCGCTTCGAGCACCTCGCGTTCAGGGTCAGTAGAAGGCCAGACGTAGTCGGTAATCAGTACTTTAGTGGTCATGGCGCAGAATGATACCTTCAAATTCGCAGTCGCAGTTTATTTCTCGTTAGGCACCGACTCAAACTTGGATATATCCCTTCTCTTGGACCGCGCACCAGATCTGAATTAACGCGTCATCAAATCCGGAATATGCCCGTCTAAATCTCGTGATGCCACAAATATTCGCCATAGTGGAATATTAAGCGGTATATACCCTCGTTTAACGGGAATGTAGCGACTGAAATGTTCGATTAAGAACTGGTCAGATAGATTCCATTGGTTTAAACATGCACCCCTCGACGAAGAAATCGAAGAAGTCTGGCGCAGTTTCAAGTTCGACGTGTTCGATCGTCGCGGTAAGTTTCTCGATCTCGGCACGTTTAGCAGTTGAGAGGAGCATTATCGCCGCACCTTCAAGTGAAGCATTTCCAACTTTCTCGACCTTCTCGATTGGGATATTTGCGACAAAACCAATATCGATTGCGTTGGACTCGTCGACGTAGTTTGCGAACCCACCAGCGAGATACAACTTATCGAACTGATCGAGCGGCAACCCGAATTCTCTGAGTACGATTGCCTGACCACAGTAGTTGGCAGCCTTCGCCTGAGCTAATGCGGAAACGTCGGCTCGGGAAAGCGTCAAATTGTTTGTACTGGCGAACTCGAATTGAGAAGATCCGTCTCTGAATTTTCCAAGTTCATCCATCAGATCGGTTCTGCGCAATTCTGCGAGCAAGTCGATTAGTCCTGACCCGCAAATCCCTATTGGATCGATTTCTCCGATAACGGTGGCCGACACCTCGCCGTTCACGGCGAGTTTGACGCGCTCAACTGCGCCGTCGTATCCCGGCATCCCATAAGTGACTTCGCCACCTTCGAATGCTGGTCCCGCAGGGCAGGACGCTGCCAGAAGTCGATCCCGGTTACCAACGACAACTTCCGTGTTCGTACCTACATCAACGAGTATTACAGGCTCTTCCTGGTCTTCAATTCCGAGGGCAAGAAGATCAGCCGCCGTGTCGGCACCAAGATGCGAAGATACAAGGGGGCCACCATAAACAGTGGCGTTGTTATGAATCCTTAGCCCAAGATCAGAGGCGTTCGTTGTCAGAGCTGTTGTCGGAATTTTCTTGTCGCGAAAATCGTTCTCGACAAGAGACTTATACGGCCGTGTCCCGATGCTCTGGACATCTAATCCAAAAAACAGATCTCGCATGGTCGTATTGCCGACTGCCACTATCTCGAAAATCTGCCTTCGGCGGATCTTGTTCGCCCTCACCATCTCACCAATCTCGAAATTGATAGACGAAACCATCACAGATCGGAGTTCACCGGCGTCAGGACCACCGTCGTAAACGATACGGTTCATCACATCGCTGCCACCGAACCGCTGTGGGTTCTCGAAAGATGCGGTGTACTCAGTTTCTCCTGACTCGAGATTCACGAGATTAAGTACGACAGTGGTCGTACCAAGATCTGCCGCTATCCCGTAGATGGCACCGCGATACTGATCAACTACGACAGATTTTTCTCCGTCGTCGTAAACGACATCGTCGCCGGATCGCTGATACGCAGGTCGAAGTTCGATATCTCTCTTGGTTCCGGTTGTAAGAATCCTCGGCTGCCTTCGCAGTACAGCGAACTCGATATCCACTTCTGTATCGGATACACACGCCTGGCAAGCGAGTCTATAGTTGCCTCGTAGGAACTTTTCTTCGTCAGTAGGAGGCGTGAGCGCTTCTCCACCGCGCCGAACCTCGACGATGCATTCATGACACTCTCCAGTACGACCGCAAGACGTTGGAACCCGTACGGAAAGTGAATCAGCAAAATCGAACAGAGAGTCATTCTCGCTCGCTTCAAGGATTTGTGAATTAAGTATTACCGGGCTCAAATTGCTAGGCTCGTACCGTCTGATCGTGTGGTGGAAACTAATTTGCGAATCATGGATAAATCTGGACTATCCCGGAGGATTCCGGTTAACGAAAGTGACTGCGACAACCGAATATCAGTTGTTCCATGCCTCTCTATAGTCAATCAAATCACTACCAGTGCACGCTGGCAGGGCGGTGGGATCAGTCGTGAAGAACTGATTTCGGCAACCAAATTTTGCTCGACAGCGACTCTCCGCGTCTTTATACGGGCAGCGATTCTCCATGACTTCGTCTGCAGTAGACGCGATATCTCGATAAATATCAAACAGGCGATCCAGGCTTTCACGTGCCTTTTCGGCATCTACCTGATTTCCGTCATCCCGGGATTGTTCGTTACTCAATGAACACCCCCCAAAGTCACAGCCCTTGCTCGGAAATTAGCTGGACTTTAGCTCTGCGAGCAGCTGAACCAATTCACTCGCTTTATCAACTGCATCGACCGCGTTTTCCCCGTATGCATCGGCGCCCATTTCATCTGCGAAATCCTGGGTCACCGGTGCGCCACCAACCATGATACGAACCTCGTCTCGAAGCCCCATGTCTTCGAATGTGGCGATCGTACGTCCCATGTTAGGCATGGTCGTGGTTAGGAGAGCCGACATACCGATAACCTCTGCTTCATGCTCTTCCACGGCATCGATGAAATCTTCAGGAGAAGAGTCAACGCCAATGTCGTGAACGGTGAATCCTGCACCCCGAAGCATCATGATGCAGAGATTCTTGCCGATATCATGGAGATCGCCTTTTACAGTGCCCATGATTACGGTTCCGGCAGGCTCAGCGCCTGAGGCAGAAAGGATAGGCTCTATATGCGCCATTCCGGCTTTCATAGCTCGCGCTGCCACGAGCACTTCTGGAACGAAGATCAGGTTGTCTCGAAACTTCACACCGACAATTGCCATGCCGTTCAAGAGGCCATCATCAAGGACCTGGTTGGCAGTAAAACCTTCAGCGAGAGCTTCGGATGTGAGCCGATCAACATCGACGTTGTTTCCCACTATTAGTTCGTAGGCCATTTCCTGCATGATCGGCGCAGTGCCATCAATATTTTCGGAAATGTGCTTGCGTTCACCGGGACTGGTGACGTACTCAAACTCTTGAGCGAGACCTTCGTGCGTAATCGACATTAAGTAACTCGTAACGTGCTGTTGTGGACGATTGTTTGCTCGACTTATAGGTAATAAGAACAAAGCTCCAATCACTCATTGTGTCATTGGATCAGTAGAAAATGAACAAATAATTTCGGCGACTCGGAACGTTCGAGCTAGTCCCAACCTCGTTCCGCAATCCAATCCTCGATCGCAGCCGGTATTTCAACTAGGTTTTCGAGTTTGGTTTTAAGAGGGATCGCGCACTCTGGAGCAATCAACTGGACGCCGGCGTCCAGTGCTGCATAAACTTCGGTGCGAACGTCTTCCGGCCCTCGGGCGTACAGAGTGGTAGGGTTGTTGATATTGCCCACCAGTCGAATCTTACCGTCTACCGCCTCTATGGCTTCAACGGGGTCGTTCTTCGAGTCGAAGTGGAAAGCTGCCATACCAGTTTGGGCGATGTACGGCATGCGATCTACAGTTGCACCGCAAATATGAAGCATCAAGGGGACGGATAGTTCCTCTTCCAGTTCCTGATGCATCTCCATGAGGAAGCGTCGGTAGTACTCTCCACTGACAAGATCACCTGTAGCGTGGTCTGGAACCGTCAACACATCAGCACCGGCATCTATTTGCGCCTGCCCATACAAGATGGTGATTTCTTTGAGTGCTTCCAGGGATTTCATCGTCTCGGCGGGGTCATCCACCGTTCCAAGTAAAAATGGCTCTACACCAAACACGTGGTACGCCAGAGTCCAAGGTCCCATTGTTTTGCCAACAATCGCAACTTCGTCTCCGAACTCCTGTTTGAGAATTCGTATCGAATCGGTGATCGCTTTGGTGTCTTGATGCTCAAGGAATCCTTCCGGAACCTTTACATCGGAAGAGTTTTTCCAGATCGGGTTGGACATCCGCACAGTTGGCCAGTTGTCCTTCTGCTCCCACTGCATATCGCAGCCAAGTGCTGAAGACTCCTGGATGATCGAAAAATACGGAGCAATCGTGTCGAATCCGAGTTCAGTGTATGCAGTTGAAGCCAACCGAGCGTTCATTTCCCCATCACGGTTTGCATCAGGGAACGGGGCGTCGACTAAGTCCATAAGCTCAACCGTGGCGACATTAGTTGGTGTGCAAACCGGTGGTCGGTCCACAGGCTGATCCGCAAGAGCAGCCATAACCCGCTCTTTGGAAGTCATTTTTTCTACTACTGGTGACATTCGTTTTCCCCGAAACGGATAAATTACCGATCGCTAACTCTGTGCAAACCCTAGAGTTTGGGTGTTCATTTGCCCGGTCATTTCCTCTTGTTCTAGCTGTGCCTCAACAGCACTTACGTTCCGTGCAAGAGGAAGGATTAGTCGAGCAAACTTGTCGTACCGCCGGCCATCTGGGAACGCGAATTTATCTTTGTCGACACGTGTGCAGCCGGCGTAACGGATAAACCCTCCGACTACTGCACGAATTCTCATTGAAGCACGCTCGGATTCACCTTCTGCAGAAACGGTATAAACGTACTGATCATCGTGCTCAGCGCCTTTTACGACGAACGTCAATTTGGTTTTCGTATCAGGTGCTGTGATACGACCTGCAGGAAGTTCCATGTTCGGATCTTTTTCGACAGCTGCTATAAACATGAATCGAAGCGCACGATCCAATTGTAAATCTGAAGTAAGCCGCAGTTGATTGGTGGTTCCTTCGACAGCCTCGACGTCTCCAAGAAGAACACATCGATCTCGAATCTTCTGGATTCGTGCATCAACTCGATCGACGGTACTGAAAGTAGAGACAGTTAGCACGTCTTTCTTTATGAACAAACCAACTGAGATGTTGTGGAAGTATGGGTCAATCGAAACCAGTTCGATACAGTTCCCGAGTTCTTTAACTCGATCAGCAATACTTGGCCGTTCAGCCGTTGGAGACATCTTTACCTACCACCTCATTCATTAGTCGATTAGTTGTCTAGCTGTCCGTTGGCTATCCGCGCACAGATTTTACAAGCTCGCGAATGTGATCAGCGGTTGTGCCGCAGCAACCGCCGAGAATGTTTATAGGAAGTTCGGCGAGTTCCTTGTAGTGTTTCGCCATAAACTCCGGACTTTCCAAATATAAGGTTTCACCGTTCTTGATGACCGGGAGACCAGCATTCGACTGAACGACGAGATACTTGTCGGTTACTGCACGCATTCTGGCTGCGATCTCAACCATTCTTTCAATGCCGTTACCGCAGTTGGTTCCAACAATGTCAGAACCCGCTTCCTGCAACCCTTCGACCGCTTGTTCTGGTGTAACTCCCATCATCGTGAAGTAGCCGCGCGGTCCTTTGTCGAAAACCATTGTCGACATAACAACAAGATCAGTGGTTTCTTTCGCCGCACGAACAGCAATTGATGCCTCATCCAACGCTAGCTGGGTTTCGATCATCACTGCGTCAGCCCCACCAGCATCGAAAGCACGAGACATCTCGGAAAATGTTTCGTATAACTCGTCCTCGGTAGCAGTACCTAGCGGTTCAATGAATTCACCAGTTGGTCCAATGGAACCTGCAACGTATTTACCTTCAGGTGCCGCTGCACGAGCATGTTCCGCAGCAAGTTTGTTAAGTTCAAAAAGCCGATCTCCCGCACCGTAGCGTTCGAGCATAAACCGGTTACCGCCGAAACTGTTGGTGAGAACGATGTCGGAGCCGGCGTCGAAGTAGTGCGCTGCCATTTGACGAATGACATCCGGGTTGTCGGCGTTCATCAGCTCTGGGCTACCGCCTGGTTCTAGTCCATGATTCTGCAAATATGTACCCGTGGCGCCGTCGAAGAACAGGGTTTCGCCTGCTGCCAGTCGATCCAAGATCCCTGGTGTTCCGTTTTTATCTGCCAATTAATTCTCCAGCCGAAATCGGTGTGATTTGCGTAGTGTTCAAGTATTAGATTCGACTTTGAGATTTACGTCTCAACCCAGTGGTCGATAGCCCCTGGTTGAGGGACTCTCGATCCATCGTCCTGCATTTTAGCTATGCGTTGCACAAAATCCCTTGGCATGAGTTCAAGTTTTGAAGCTAATTCTTCTGCCGCGGCTGATGCTTCAGCGTCAACATCTATATAAGGTCCGAATCCCCACGCGTCGAGGTACTCGTCGGTTCCTTCGCTACCGTCCTTCATGGCTATCGCGTCCGCTGCTTTCTGAAATCTCTCATCAAGTTGTCTTGAAACTCGGATAAAACCGTCTACCGCCTGAACTTGGACGGGAATCTCTTTCCAGTACATTACGCGTACGCGTGACATTAGATCCTCTTGATATGTCATAAGAAGCAACTATTACAAGGATCATAAGACTAGCATCGTGGTCGATTTATGGACGTTCAGGCAGAGCGAAATCTAAGCGACTCGTTATATTCTCGCCACAGAGTTCATGCTCACATACACATAGCGAAATTCTCTTAATGACACAAGAATCAACACAGCAACCGATCCGCGTCGTGGTACCCGATGACGACCCTCCCGTTTTCGCTGATTCAGCAGCAATTGCGCGCTTGAGCCGGTTACCTGATTTTGACGTGGCAACATTCACGAAACGTCCGAATAACCAATACGAGCTTGAAGAGCGCATATCTGGTGCACACACTCTAATCATCGCTAGGAGCACCACGCGTGTTACCAACGCGATTATTGAGTCAGCCACACCTCAACTTAAGCACATTGCAATATGGGGTACAGCTGCCGATCACGTCGCTGTAGAAGCTGCAAGACGCCTCGATGTAACAGTGACCAACACTCCGAATTCAGCGACTGTTGCGGTTGCAGAGCATGCTCTTGCTCTATTGATGTCCCTGTCGAGAAAGATCCCACAACTTGACCTGAGGGTCAGAGAAGGGGAGTGGCCTGGTGGGCAACTAACCCAACTAGCGGGAAAAACTCTGGGCATAGTGGGAACTGGTGCAGTCGGAATTCGTTTAGCTCGTATCGCCGAGGGTATCGGGATGCGGATATTGATGAGTTCACTAAGCGAGAGCAGCTACAATCCAACGGCCAGTGAATCGTCTAACTGGACAGAAGTAAGTTTCTCCGAATTGTTGTCTAACTCTGACGCAATTTCAGTTCATGCTCGTCTGAACCAACAAACCCGAGCAATGTTCGGTGCAGTTGAATTTGCTCAAATGAAACCGACGGGGCTATTCGTTAACACGGCTAGAGGTCAACTGGTGGATACCAGCGCGTTAGCTGAGGCTCTGGCGAACGAGACTATCGCCGGGGCCGCCCTAGATGTGTTTAATCGTGAGCCGCTCGGCGGGAACTCGCCATTGTCTCGCCTACCGAACGTGATTCTCACACCGCATATTGCCGCCAATACAAGCGAGGCATTGAATGTGTCACTGAACATGGTTGTCGATAACGTAGTCGACTTTATGCAGAAACGAATCAATCATCAGGTCAGCTGATATGACAATCGTCATATCCAAATCAAGCGATATCGCTTGATTTGACGTCTACACTCTAAAATGCGCTTCATAAAGTCGTAGCTAAGTTTTAGACCAGCGTTTTTTCTGCTTCCTTAACAGTCATCTGGTCAGCTAATATGACAACAGTCACGTACAAATGATCGATATCGTTTGATTTGCCGTTGACACTCTAAAACGTCGCTTCATATAATTTTCCCCCGAAGTTTTAGACCGGCGGTTGTTCCGCTTCCTTGAATCATTGTGACGTGATATTTGCGCAACTGATTATGGGGATTCGAAAAATGCTGGTCGAGACTTATAAGTGACGTGGTAGTTGGGAGTGATCTCAACTGCCTGACAAAGACTCAACAGTTGAGTCATTGCACGTCTTAGGAGGAAATTTTTGTTTAAGCTGAACAAGATGAGGCTCGTACTAG
>DBTA01000007.1 GCA_002306815.1 Dehalococcoidia bacterium UBA1328
CAAGACTAAGGGAAAAAGTTTTGAAGATATTTGGCCGCCTATTTACAAAAAGAGGCCTCGCCAGTTAGACGAGGCCTCAATTCAAGTTCAATATGGCACGCCCGGAGGGACTCGAACCCCCGACCCTCTGGTTCGAAGCCAGATGCTCTAATCCACTGAGCTACGGGCGCGTGACGCAACTCAACTAAGTGAGAAACGCAGCGAAGTTAATACTAGCCAACAGCTCCGTAGATTGGAACCACCAAACTCCAAACATACGGGCTCAAGAATATGAAATATGGGGTGAGCGGAGGGAATTGAACCCTCGCCTCCAGGGCCACAACCTAGCGTGTTAACCTCTACACTACGCCCACCACAACTCTTCAACGCTAGCATTCGGCACTTAGACGGTCAATTCGATTCGATCAGATTTTCGAATTTTAGTCTTTCGAACCGGGACGATTAAATCGCCATTGCATCAACTGCAATTTTACCGTTGAAGTTAGAATTCATCGCTCTCACATAACGGGCGTTTTCAGTTTCCCATTTTCATTGCTAGCTCAATGAGTGAACGAGTAGGAACCCCGGTCGCTCCGGCAGTCATCCAACCTCGTGTGCTGTCGAGCATTGACGTTGCAGCGATATCGATGTGGACCCACGGTGTTTCGCCCGCGAAATCAGCAATGAAGTGAGCTGCAGTAGTCGAACCGCCAGCGCGGCCACCGGTGTTCTTGAGATCGGCGATTTTCGAGCTGTTTTGACGCTTTGTTACCGGGTCGAGCGGTAGACGCCACATTGACTCACCAACGGCTTCGCTAGTTTCGAGTACGGCGTTTACGAGATCGTCGTCATTTCCAAATACTGGGCTCACGCCGTCACCGAGCGCAATTCGAGCGGCACCAGTAAGAGTAGCGACGTCGACTATTTTCGCTGCGCCTTTAGATTGAGCGTAGCCGATGGCGTCGGCCAGGGTGAGCCGACCCTCTGCGTCAGTGTTGTCTATCTCGATTGTCATACCGTTCATTGCGGTGACCACGTCACCAGGACGTTGTGCCGATCCGCCTGGCATGTTGTCCGTTGCCGCACACACTGCGTGAACGTTGAGATTGGGCTTTAGCTGGGCGATTGCCTGCATTGCGGCAATCACGGCCGCGCCACCTCCCATGTCGCCCTTCATTTTGCCCATGCCGAGCCCGGGCTTGAGCGAGATTCCTCCGCTATCGAACGTTATGCCTTTTCCGATGAGCCACATATTGTTCTCGGGATTTCCTGCGTCACCTTCATAAGTCAAATGAATGAACTTGAGTGGTCGGGGACCACCTTGTGACACTCCGAGATAGGCACCCATTCCCAGCTTGGCGACATCGGATTCTTCGAGAACGACGCTTGACAGTCCGTTTTCCGACGCAACAGTAGATGCCACATTTGCAAGATCAGACGGCGCCATCTTGTTCGCAGGCTCGTTAACGAGGTCACGCGCGAGGTTCTCGGCGGCTGAATATGCTTGCCCTCTGGTGACCCCGCTTTCGATCGCCGCAATCTTGCCCGCATCAGCTTCCACAATTGTCAGTTTTGCAACGTCCGGCTTTCGTTTCTTGTCGGTGGTGCGGTATTTGAGGAAACGATATGAGCCAAGAAGAGATCCTTCGACGAGTGCCTGGGTCGCCGCCGAGGGTTCGACATTGCCGATTCCAGCACCATGAACAATCGTTGCGGCATACTTTACGCCTGATATTCGAAGTTTCCTCGCTACAGCGGCCGAAACTCGACGAATAGCGTTGGTGTCAAACGAGTCGTTGGATCCCAGACCTACAACCAGGACACGCGCAGGCGTGAAACCTTCGTATGCAGGGTTTAGTGTGTGGATTAGAGTGGTTTCATTTAGAGATCCCGTGATTTCACCGTCGGAGATCAGTTCCGAAATCAATCCTCCGAGGGCTGTATCAACCGCTCCCGTTGCACCTCCGGGCGAAGTGACGCCTTCGAAAAGGTTCACAACCAGCACGTCGGCCTGGATTTTGGTGACATCGCTTTGAACGACTGCGATTTCCAACAGTTTTTTCTCCTAATGAACTCTGGTGCAACGAATCGAGCGTGACATTTTATGGTTTTAAAGACATGTTCTGGTGATCCGGCGATGGTCAGGAATTGTATTTTACGGTTGTCCGTAGCGGTAAACGTGCAACGAATGCGCGCGTATTTCCGCGTAAGTGCTCACACTCATTTGAACTCAGGATATGTACACAGTTTTGAACTTGTTCGAAACAATAAATATGTAATCAACAAGAAATGAGTACGGGCGTACCTTGTATGAATACTCAAATAACTAATACGGTTTCGTGTGTCGAACAGCTCGACGAGCTTCACCGCTCTCTCAGCTGCAGGGATTTCAACAGTCCCAATTACATAGCCGTGGCTCGGGAAACCGGGTCGACGGCGCCAAAAAGCATCGAGTGTCCGCTCGTGCACAGATATTAAAAGAGATCGCAACCGATCTCGGAGGCGTCAGAATGACTACAGAAGCAAGCAACGTTGCCGTAAGGCTCGTCAGTGACGGAACATTTCTTCTCGATGGTGGCCCAATGTTTGGTCCGGTTCCCAAGATTCTCTGGGAGCAGTCCGCAAAGCCTGACCGCAAGAACCGGGTTCGACTCGGTCTCAACTCTCTGTTGATCAAGACTCCAGACGCAAACATCCTTGTTGACGCTGGTATTGGTAACAAAGAGCCTGAAATCACACGCGAAGTATACGGACATTCTTCATCGAAGCTTCTTAGAAACCTACGTCACCAGGGCGTGAGTGCGCGTGAGATCGACTACGTGATACTCACTCACCTAGCATTCTCCCACAGCGGTGGCGCGACACGACTCGATCGTGAAGGAAAGATTATTCCTACGTTCCCGAAGGCGAAGTACCTCGTGCAGCGTGCAGCCTGGGATGAAGCATTTTCTCCGAACGAACGATCAGTTCCTGTTTACGGTCCTGGTGTGGCGCACCTTCAGACCTTGAACGACAAGGGAATGGTCGAACTTCTCGATGGAGACACCGAAGTAGTTCCGGGAGTACACACTCTCGTTACCGACGGATACTCGGAAGGTCACCAAGTTGTACTGGTAAATACAGGTAGCGAGCGAATTATTTACCTCGCCAACCTGATTCCTACTCCTAATCACCTTCCTCTTCCTTACATCACCGCATTCGACCGATACCCAGATCAGACGCTTGCTATGAAAAAGGAACTTCTGGACCGTTGTGAAAAAGAAGGATGGCTGATGATCTTCGCTCACGGCTACCACCAGAGCGCTGGTTACCTCGAGCGCCGACATGGCAACATCGAGCTACGAGCAGTCGACTTCTAATTTTATGCCCGCCACCTAGATAGTGTCTCCCTAAAGAGTCGTCCCATCGCCCGGGGACGGCTCTTTTCTTTAAGTCCTTTTAGACTTCGGCGGGTGACCCGATTAACTGGAGACCTTCGAGACGATTGAGCTTGATTTCCTCTATAAGACCGTCGCCATAGCCCTTACCTACTGCGACCCTGGTGATCTCTCCGGGCTCCAATCGAACCCGCAGGTAGTTGTCGGTTAGACCACTCGTGCCACGTGCGCCTTCCCAGAGAACGGGGCGAACTGAACCTATAAACGATGCACGGTGTTCGTGTGCCATTTGATCAGCAATTACGCGAAGTTGTTCAGCACGACGAGTTCTAGTGTTGACCTCCACCTGTTCTTCGTAATTTGCAGCACTAGTTCCGGGTCGTAATGAATACGGGAAAATGTGAGCGTCGGCGAGTTGCGCCGACGTGAGAATATCGAGAGTCCGCTTGTGATCGTCTTCGGATTCCCCGGGGAATCCCACAATAACGTCTGTTGTGATTGAGCATCCAGCAACCGCTTGTTTTGCCGCATCGACCGCTTCGAGATAACTATGGCCGGTGTAGCGACGTCTCATCCGCTCAAGGATGCGATCACTCCCACTTTGAAGAGGAATGTGGAAGTGCGGGCACAGTCGATCTTTCCCGACACCATTCCATAGTTCCAGCAACTCGTCTGAGAACTCCGCTGGTTGTAGCGAGGAGACGCGGAGTCGTTTGATATCGGTTTCGCGTAGTACTGAAGCGATCATATCGACGAGATCCGTGTCTTGGAAATCAAACCCGTACGATCCAAGTTGTGTGCCAGTCAGGACTACTTCCGGACAACCGGCAGACGATAGCGCTTGTACTTGCGCAATGATGTCTGATTTCGGGATGCTGCGCTCTCGACCGCGCACTTTAGGAACAATGCAGTAAGCGCAAACTTGGTCGCAGCCTTCCTGGATCTTTACCGCCCCTCTTGTGCGACCAAGAAGTTGACCGACTTCAGGTTCAGCGTCCGTGTACTCCTCCCACTCCATACCTGACCTTGAACAAACTAACGAAACGAGCTCGGATTTCCGTGTGTTAGGAACCACCAGATCTGTGGCCGCAAGTTCTTCGAGTTCATCGGTACCGCTTTCGGCGTAGCAGCCGGCTGCAACAACAATAGCGTTTGGAAAGCTTCGGCGTGCCTTGCTCAGAGCCTGCCGCGCCTTTTTGTCAGCAACGTGAGTGACAGTGCACGAATTTAGGACAAACACATCCGGGGTGTCGTTCGATTCTGCGATCGAGAATCCGTTGCGAGCGAAATCGTTTGCGAGTCGTTGACTGTCTGCGGTATTTAACTTGCAGCCATGCGTTTCAATTCGAACTTTCATTCGGTAATGAGCGTCTTTCGATCAGAAGTTTGTGTTCCGTGGTGGAGTAAAACTCTATGTGATGAGGTAAATCCAATCTTAAATCGAGTTCATCTTGGGAACATCGAAGATCGATTTCCCAGCGCGCCTATTTAAATACATTGTCGTCGGATCGCGTTGATATACTTGAGTAGTCGTATTTTATGAAGTCAACACCCGCTTCGATATGGTGTCGAACCGGTGGGCTGCCCGGAACTCCTTCGCGTAGCCATGTTAAGAGGTCAACTACATGACAGAGCGCGTCGTTGTAACGGGAATCGGACTCGTAACTCCAGTTGGAGAAGACAAGAAATCTACTTGGGATAGCCTGCTCAAAGGTAAATCCGGGATCGACTATATCTCCTTGTTCGACGCTGAAGGCTTTGAAAGTCGAATTGCAGCAGAGGTTGATGGCTTTGATGGAGCAGCTTTGCTGGGACGGAAAGAAGCTCGTCGACTAGATCGGTTCTCACAGTTTGCCTGTGTCGCGGCGCTGGAAGCGCTCGAAGACGCCGGAATAGACATGGCAAACGAGGATGCCGACAAAGTCGGTGTCCTCATCGGCAGCGGCGTTGGTGGAATCATGACGATTACCGACCAACACAAAGTGCTTTTGAACCGGGGTCCGAAGCGTGTTAGCCCGTTCCTAGTTCCGATGATGCTTGGTGACCTAGCCTCTGGACAGGTTTCAATGCTGATTGGTGCCAAAGGTCCGAATTTCTCAACGGTTTCGGCTTGCGCAACCGGTACGGATTCGATAGGCGAAGCCCTGGAAATGATACGACGTGGACGGGCTGACGTCGTTATAGCTGGCGGCACGGAAGCCGCTGTTTGCGAAATTGGGGTTGCTGGTTTCAACGCCTGTATGGCGCTCTCGACTCGAAACGACGCCCCGCAAGCAGCTTCTCGTCCGTTCGACTCTGGACGAGATGGGTTCGTATTGGGTGAAGGTTGTGGTGTAGTTGTTCTTGAATCTGTCAAACACGCGGAAGCTCGTGGAGCAGAGGTTCTGGCAGAACTGGCAGGATACGGTGCATCTAGTGATGCTCACCACGTAACTCAGCCACACCCCGACGGTGAAGGTGCAGCTCGAGCAATGAAGTGGGCGATCGACGACGCTGGTTTGAAGCCAGAAGATGTCGACTATGTTAACGCTCACGGTACTTCAACACCATTGAACGACAAGTTTGAAACTATATCTTTGAAACGAACCTACGGTGATCACGCTTACAACCTTAAGATCAGCTCAACAAAGTCAATGACGGGGCACCTTCTTGGTGCTGCAGGTGGAATTGAAGCTGCCTTCTCGGTTTTGACAGTGAATGAAGGTGTAATTCCTCCAACAATCAACATTGATGATCCTGACCCCGAGTGCGATCTCGACTACGTTCCGAACAAGGCTGAGAAGCAAGAGGTCAACGTCGCAATGTCGAACTCGCTGGGCTTCGGTGGTCACAACTCAAGCATCATCTTCAAGAGCTTCAAGTAGCCATCATTCAACCAACTTTCTTCTGCAATCTGCGAGCATAGGTCGAGGTAGGCACAATGACTCTCGACCGCAAATGGCAAATTGCAGAACCTCCACCTCCCGGCTTCAGACTCGATTTAGGCTTTTTGGGATCCGGAGTGCGTGGTCCACTGCCCGCCCTCCTGCTCTGGAATCGCGGTGTGCGTACAGATGCTGACGTCGAGCGTTACTTCTCAACCGGGCTGAACGATTTTCTCGATCCGTTTCAACTACCAGATATGGAAATCGCGGCCGATCGAATAGTTAGCGCCGTCGAGAATGGTGAGACAGTCGGAGTGTTCGGTGATTTCGACGTTGACGGTCTTACTGGCACAGCGATTATGCTTCGGATTATCCGCACACTGGGCGGCAAGGCGGTTCCATACATTCCCAATAGGGAAAACGACGGTCACGGCCTGTCGAACCAGGCGGTAGATTCGTTCTCTGATGCTGGAGTTAGCCTGATCACGACCGTTGATACTGGCTCGACCGCGGTCGAGGAGATATCGTACGCCAAATCTAAGGGCATCGATACGGTAGTTACTGATCATCATTTGATCGAGACAGAACGACCTGATGCGGTAGCGATTGTGAATCCTCACGTCGAATCTTCGGGTGAAACCGATGACTCCGATCAGTCAGTCGATTACTCGGGTGCCGGCGTAGCATTCAAGCTTGCTCAAGCGTTGTGTGCAGCCACGGGACGCGATTTCCCTGAAGAACTTCTCCCTTTGGCGGCTCTGGGAACTATCGCCGATATCGTTCCTCTAGTTTCCGAGAATCGATCATTGGTTCGGGAAGGTTTACGTGTCCTCGGTCAAACTGATCTTCCCGGGCTGCGTTCGCTACTCGACATTTCACGGGCCCCTGGAGCTTCCGGGCGCCCAACTGCTGAACTTATTTCGTTCTATATGGCACCACGTCTAAACGCTCCGGGTCGGATGGGTGACGCGGAACCGAGTCTCCAAATTCTCTCGACAGATGACGTAATGGAGGCTCGTGCCCTTGCCGAGAGGTTAGATTCCGAAAACAACAAACGTCGTTTGCTTAGTGAAAAAGCATGGGAGCATGCTTCTAGCCAGTTTGATGTGAATTCGGATGATCCAATAGTGGTCGTGAACTGCGATGGGTTCCCTATGGGAATACTCGGTCCGCTAGCAGGTCGATTGAACGAACTGACAGGTAAGCCTTCGGTCGCTTACCAGCTGGTCGACGGTTTTGCCCGTGCGTCATGTCGCTCAAACATTGTTCTAGATCTCCACGCAGCGCTGTCGAACCACGCAGATAAATTCGAACGATTCGGTGGTCATGCTCGCGCCGCAGGATTCTCGATCAAGCACGATTTGCTCGACAATTTGCTAGAAGATCTCCGCAGGCATGCGGCATGGGGCGTTCTCGGAGCGTCGCCCCTCCCAACTATGCACGCCGACGCTGAGGTTAGACTTACAGATCTCACCGTTTCGACTTGGAATTTCGTAGCGGCAATGGAGCCCTTTGGAGAAGCAAATGGAAAACCCGTGTTAGTGACCTACGGCGCAACACCCATTGACGTGCGAACGGTGGGGGCAGGTGGCAAGCACTTGCGAATCAGCTTTGAGGCTGACGGACGTCGCATTGATTCAATCGGATTTAGCTTGGGCGACAAACCGCTCGGTTCTGGAAAGGTAGACATCATCTACGAGCTAAGGTCAGAAATATGGCGTGGAAAAACGCGCCACCAATTGGGGTTGCGGGATATTCGACCCTCAAAGAGCTAACTTGCTCGATTCGAAATTGACACCCAGGGTTAGCCTTTCGCCTGCTGGCGTTGCCTGTCACGCTTCCTGCGGCCCACACTTCGGTTGTCACCATCACCAGAACCCACGTTAATATCGCTATTTGCCCAGCGAACTTTCATGATCATGTAAGGGATTGTGAATGCGAGAACACCGATTGCGATCAAGTGTGCTTCCTGCAGTCCCCAGAATTTGACGTCGTCCAGACGCAGATACTGAATCGAGAATCGACCTACCGAATACCAGGTTATGTAGACCATCCAAATTGCCCCGGCGGGCTGTAGTTTCCCCTTTAGGCGGGTTATCAGGTAAAGACCGAGCATATTCCAGATGATCTCGTATACGACTGTGGGGTGAACCGCACGTTCTGGGTCGCCGAAGAAGCGTTCTGCGCCAATACGAGCCGGACTGTCGGGGTGCGTGAAGTACCAACCCCAGCCCGCATCAAGAGCTCGCGACCAATGTTCGCCGTTGATGATGTCTCCGATTCGACCAATTGTTTGACCCACGAACATTGCCGGAGCTGCGATGTCCATCAGACGACCTATCGGTGCTTTCGCGAACCAGGCGTAGGTTGCACCACCAATCCAACCACCGAGGATTCCTCCCCAGAGCCCGATTCCACCTGACCAAATCGCCAGTATCCGCCCAGGATCATCGCCGTAAATACCCCAGTTGTCGGCGACATGAACTAACCGAGCCCCGATTATTCCACCGACTATCCCGAATATTGCCGTGTTGTAGACCATTTCTTGGTCGAGGTTTTCACGAACAGCTGCACGGCCGACCATCCAAACTGCAACTGCAACACCCACAAAGCTCAAAAAGCCGTGCCAGGACAGGGAAAAATTGCCTCCAGCGGCGACTATGTTCGGGTTGAAGGGGATTTCAATTGCTGCAATAGGCATTTAGAAATATTTGCTCCTTGGATATGACGGAGAGTCGTGCGAACGCGGATTATTACTAGAGATCGGTCGCCCGGGTAGTTATTTGTACCTGATCGACAGTCGAATAAGTTTACGTACCTAGACGATTCTAGGTTTCTCGTCGTACCTAAGCAATCGATTCAAACGGGCATCAACAACGCATTCCCGGTTCGATTAGACTCGAATGATGACAAATCTGTTGTTCATCAGGGACCTTTCACCAGATGGGGGACCAGATCTACCTCCTTCGCAGTAGGTTGTCACTGAATGCGGACGGGACAGAGCAAAATCGCTCGGCAATTATCTGGCAGCTCGAACTGTTTTTCATATGATCAATAACGATGAGCGCAAAACTATCGACACTGCGGAAACAGCGGCGAAAGTAGCTGGAATACCGAGTCCGGTAGTTGACGCGGGTTTCCGTGAACATGACCAAGATAACTCCCATCGGCTCGCTGGTATCGGCCGAGATGAGTTAGTGGTTGAATGGATACGTAACGCCGAAAGTCTTAATTAGGACAACGAAACGGTCGCCACTGATCGCCAAGGGTACGACTTAGCGGTTGGACGGCTGATTCCTGAAAAATCGGAGGAAACATACGCCGTTGTTTCCCATGGGACAGTGATCGCGACGTTTGTTGCTAAACTGCTGGAGATTGCACACATCCCATTATGGCGATCGAAGGGTATCCCATGGCTCATCGAGATCGATTGGTCTACTCCAAACCAGGTCATCCGACAGATCAGCTTCGAACAAAGCCGCTGAGAGACAATAGGGTTCAACGAAATGTATTTCGACCCGATCCGGTGGTCATCGCTTGACGCAGTTAGCAATCCCCTTCGAATAAACTCGACGGAGTTGGGACGGTCGAGACCCAGACACATAACAATCGCCAGACATTGGAGATGCGTCTTGCTTACCGAACTTGAAACGTTCGTGAATTACCTGACTGCGGAACGAGGGATGTCGGGTCATACGTTGTCCGCTTACCGAAACGACCTGAACGCGCTTGTCGATTTCTTGGTTTCAGGCAAAGAGAAGATTTCAAACTGGAACAACGTCACCGAGCAAAACGTGCGCGACTACATTTCCGATCTCGACAATCGCGGATACGCAGCTTCGAGCCGATCACGAAAAATTGCCTCCGCGAAATCGTTCTTCAAGTTCTTAAAAGAAGAACAAATCATCGACGATAATCCATTGACCGCTGTTCGACAGCCGCGTTCAGGTCAGCCAATCCCAAAGGCAATGAGCGTCGAGGAAGTGGACAGGCTGCTAGAAGCTAGCAGCAAAGCAGACTCTTCAGAGGAAGCACGTGACCATGCTATGGTCGAGCTAATGTATGCCGCCGGTTTGCGAGTGTCCGAATTGGTTGGACTGAATTTGAGAGACGTTGATCTGGATGCTGGCACTGTTCGAACGTTCGGTAAGGGCGCAAAGGAACGAGTAATCCCGATTTACGATTCGGCCGGGGATTCAATTGCCGAATACGTCACTTACACCCGCCCTGCCCTTGCTAGCGATGATGTTGATAGCGAAGAGGCGCTATTTCTAAACCGTAGAGGTAGCCGACTGACCCGCCAGGCGTTCTGGCTACGACTCAACAAACTTGCCACTAAGGCTGGAATTTCGTCTAAGATCACACCTCACATGCTGAGACATAGTTTTGCGACCCACCTGCTACACGGTGGGGCAAGTTTGAGGCATTTGCAGGAATTGCTCGGCCATTCTAGTATCGCGACAACCCAGATATATACTCACCTCACTAACGAGCATGTTCGGAGCGAGTACGCAAGAGCTCACCCCCGAGCATAATTTGACCATCGGAGATCATATTGACAGTCATAACCATCGAAGGGCGACTAGGTGCCGGTGGGCCAGATCTCGGGCGTATGATCGCCAGGGATATGGGACTAGATTTCATCGATCGCCTGATGCTCGCCGACATTGCAAAGCGTGTCGGCGCTACGGTGACGGCTCTTGCAGAGCAGGAAACACGGGTGCCTTCTCTCGCAAACCGGTTGGCACAGGCTATTCAACGAATGCTTCACCGATCAGTAATAGCTGGAATGGGTGGCGATCCATACTTCGGTCCTGGCATCGATCAGCTTCTCGCCCGCCCTTACTCCGAGATGGAAGAGCCTCCGCATACGAGTGCTGAAGAGATAGATGAGCAGCACTTCATCGATACCGCTGCTGAGGTAATCCGGGATCTCGCGGAGATTGGTAATGTAGTGCTTCTCGGACGCGGTGGAGCGGCAATCCTGCACGACACACCTGCTGTGCTTCGGGTAGGCGTCGTTGCGAAGATGGAAGACCGTATTACGCGAGTGCAGGAACAAATGCGGATTGAGAACGCTGACGAAGCCGAGTCTTTGATCAAACACACGGATATGGCGCAACATCGCTATTTTGAGCGTGCCTTTGAGTCGAGCCCTATCGATCCGTTCTTGTATCATTTCATGTGGAATACCTCCGACGTTTCGCTCGAGTACGCCACGCAAGTGACGATTGATGCAGCACAGGTGATGTCGGAGAAAGGTTTGAAATGGGCGGAATCGACTTTCGCACAGACCGAACCGACATCTGAATAATCGAAATTTAGTCAACACCGGAACGAAATGCCAAAGAACACTCGCAAGAGGCGACGCGCTAGTAAACCAAACGTGTTTGTACAGTCCGATGTCCCATCTGGGGATGGCGGAAACGTACGAGCGACAACTAGCGCTAGCAGCAGCACAGATTCTATTCCTCAGCAGAGAGCGCGTGTACAACGAACGACTCAGCGAGCAACTGCTAGGTCAGAGATCTACACCCGTTCCCTTTCAGCAGAGCTGAGGAAACTGGGGGCGCTATCGGGCATCATCGTTGTTGTTCTCTCAGTTCTGACGTTCACTATCTAGATTCAGATTTCTGGTCTCTCGATGTGAGTTGCCATCAGGTTTATCTGCCCGAGACCAACTTAGTAAGATGACCGTTCGGGTTTAGTTAACTCGGACGGTCTTTTTTTCAATTGCCAGCTGCATCACGAACATTCTCCACACGGTTAGCTGCGGTACCCCTGAAACCAGGGGTGTACATCCATCGCGACTCTTCAGGGAACGTGCTCTATGTTGGGAAGTCATCTGTGCTCAGAAATCGGCTTCGCTCGTACTTCGGATCGAAAAAAGGACTTGATGCCAAGACAGCCGAGCTTGTCAGCAGGATTGACGATTTCGAGTACATCGTCACCGAGTCTGAACAAGAGGCGTTACTGCTTGAAAACTCGCTCATCAAGAAGCATCGCCCAAAGTACAACGTCCGACTCAAGGACGATAAGACTTATCCGTACATCAAGGTCGATCTGAGTGAAGAATTCCCTCGGGTTTACGTCACTCGTCGTACTGCGAACGACGGCGCACGCTATTTCGGTCCTTTCGCTTCTGCAGGGAGCGTCCGTAAAACGCTGGACTTGCTGAAACGACTATTCCCATATCGTTCGTGTACGAAGACTATAACGGGTATAGACGACCGGCCTTGTCTCGAATACCACATCAAACGCTGCGTAGCTCCGTGCACGGGTTATGCGTCGAAGATCGACTACTCGAAGGTGATCGATCAGGTGTTGATGTTCCTCGAAGGGAACACCAAAGATGTTGTTCGCGAGCTCGAAGTAGCAATGCGCGAGGCTTCGGAGCAACTCGAATTTGAGCGTGCTGGCGCGCTTCGAGACCGTCTTAAAGCGATTGAACGCGTTTACGAAGGTCAAAAGGTTGTTGGACTCGGACGTGAGAACCTCGATGTGATCGGTGTTGCGTACGGTGGAGAAGAAGCTTGGGTTGAAATCTTCTTTGTACGCCAGGGGAATCTCACTGGACGAGACCATTTCACGATGAGCGGTACTCGTGACGAAACAGGCGAAGAAATTCTCGCCCGGTTTATCGAACAGTTTTACTCATCGGCATCTCATGTACCTCGCAGAATTTTGATCCCAGAGAAGACCGGTCGAATACAGGTGCTTGTTGAGTGGCTTGAGACTGTACGCGATGGTCCCGTTGACATCACGATTCCGCAGCGAGGTGCAAAACGACGCCTTGTTGAAATGGTGAGTGGTAATGCCAAACAGGGACTCGAACAGCTCAAACTGAAATGGATTTCCGATTCGACTCGAATGGAAACAGCAATGTCTGAGTTGCAGGAAGAACTCAATCTGCCTGCGCTACCCCGCCGCATCGAGTGCTACGACATTTCACATATTCAGGGAACCAACACAGTAGCCAGTATGTCTGTGTTCCAGGACGGACAACCGTTGTCATCGGATTATCGACGTTTCAAGATCAAAACGCACGATGGCAACGACGATTTCGCTTCGATGCGCGAAGTACTCAATCGTCGGTTTCGGAGGTTGAAAAACGCACGAGAAGGGAATGAAGAAAACGCGAGCTTTACTGCTTCTCCCGATCTCGTGTTGATCGACGGTGGCAAAGGCCAACTTTCTTCAGCAGTCGAATCGATGCTTCATCTCGGGTTGCAGGATATTCAACTGGCGTCAATCGCTAAACGAGAAGAGGAGGTATTCCTACCTGATGCAGCCGAACCGGTGATTATGCCGCGTAATTCACAAGGATTATTCCTTCTACAACGGGCAAGAGATGAAGCTCACAGATTTGCAATTACGTTCCATCGAAACTTGCGTGGCAAATCTTCGGTCAAATCGGCACTTGATAATGTCCCTGGCATCGGCCCAAAAAGGCGTAAGATGCTGATTCGTACTTTCGGATCTGTAAAAGGCATTCGAGAAGCTACTGAAGAACAAATCGCTGCAGCCCCAAGCATGACTGCCAAGATAGCCCGACAGATCAAAGATCATCTCTAGCCTCTAATGCAAGCCGTTTCGTTTCCTGGTCCGGGATGCGTCGAAATAGTTGATATTCCAAGACCTTCACTCATCGAGCCGTCCGATGCGATCGTGCTTGTGACTACTGCTGCAATCGGTCCCTGGGATATCGAAAGATTCGAGAGTATCGGTAGCGAACAGGTCGTACCAGGTGGAGAGTTCGCCGGGATAATTGTTGAAATTGGCAGTGAAGTTCGAACGGTTGAACTGGACGACCTCGTCTGCAACACCGCTCACCTGGTGAACAGAAAGGGTCATAGCAGGGTATTTGGTACGACGTCTGTCGCCGGAGGACACGCTGAGTACGTGCGAGTCCCGAATGCCGATGCTGCGCTCGTGAAGATTTCAGATTCGGTGGAAGAGCGAGTTGTACTTGCCGGGGGTACCATCGGACTGGGTATCAACGCTGCAGCTGTAGCTCTTCAGGAGGATTCCGGAGCAAGCTACGCAGTTGTGGGTTGCGATCCGATAGGCGTCAGTGCGCTAATCGGAATAAAAAATTCCGGGCACAATGACAATCTGATCGCAGTGGACGACCACGCGGCTCGAAGAACGCTAGCTGGTAAATATGCTGAAGAAGCGTACTCAGGATCAGATGATTTGGCGAATGCGACCTCCGACATTGTGATGGTCGGGGCAATGTGTGATTTCAACCGACCCGATTTGATCGCCCAACTTGTAAAACCAGATGGGACCATTGTTTTCGCTGAACCGTATGGTCCCTCACGAATTGTGACTGCCGGGACGAACCTTCCCGAAGGTGTCAAGATCATGGCCGCTAGTTGGCCAAATAAAGACGATGTCCGCAAAATCGTCAGCGCGATCCAGATCCGACAACTCGATCTGACGCCGATAGTTTCCCACGTAATTCCGCTGGATGAAGCGCTCGATGCCTACAAAGCAGCTTCAGGTCCAGAGGCAGGCGTCCAGAAGGTCTTGCTTAAGCCGTAACGGCACGCACATGCTTTGTGGCGGTATTTGGTTAGGAACCCGGTTTGAAATCTCTTGGCGGAGCAGGCGTTGCTCTTCCCTCAGCGGCTTCCGATGCCGCTACCAGCTGTCGCCGCGCCCACAGCACGGTCAAAGCAGCATCCAGGTTTGCGAGATTTTCCGGCAACGACAATTTGCCGTCGGGCAATCCCAACTCAATGCGATCCGTTGGCGACTCATCAGCAACGGACAGGGGAGACGATGTGGTGGAAGGAGTTGCACTTGTATACCGTGCGCGCGGCTCCTTTCTGAGGCTCTCACGGCTTCCGATACTGACCTGCTGATCGGACTCGCCAACTGTATCCACGGTTGATTGACCAGGAGAGTCCGCTTCGACGGTCGCACCTTGATTCTTTGGCAAATACGGTCGTGCTTCACTAAACACGCGATCTAGTAACGCCAATCGACGGGCTACCTCAGTTCGATCAGCGCCAGTTAGCTCTTCCAGAAGAACGGCAAATCGTTCAGGAGCATACGGATCATCGCCGAGTCGTGTAGAGAGGTCGGTAAATAGAGCGACGTTCTTAGCCAGTGCGGCCCGAGCGTCTTCGCTCTCTTTGGCAGAAAGCGGTGTTACCGCGCGCAATCCGTCTCGGGTAACCCTTACCCGGCTTCGACCACCCGCAACACCCCACATTCGCAGAGCGCCTAGCCGAGCAGAGAACGCTCCACCGCGCTCAGACATGCTGAGTGATCGTGCGAGACCTTGCCGAGAGACCTCGCCTGCGAATTCGCGTGCGATTTTCTTACCAAGATCAATGCTTTCGACCAGACCGATTTCTGGGTATTCGTAATTTCCAATTTTTGCCATATTACTGTCACCAATACTGCGCCAATTCAATCTCTACGATCGACGGAGAACCCTCGGACGCTGTTTTCAGGCTCCAAGGCTCATTACACAGGTCCACAAGGCGACATTGCGAACTACTCACCACAGCGCACACCAGCGTATCGCCGGAGCCGACGCCTTGAATATCCGATGCAGCCGCATTTTACGCCGCTTTCCCGCCGCAGTGCAAGCGCAGCTGCGGCGGGAATTGCATGTAGTCAGGTTTTTACCTGTTTAAGTGTCACTTGGGCTTCATGAGGTTCGCGCGGGAAGCACTGAGGGGCGGTTGATCACTAGTTTCAGTTGCTATTCTTCTCTAGTCGGCGCATCCAACATTCAAACTGCGGCGTGATTGCTCGATTACATGGCAATTACGTGGGCAATTGAGAGGAAGTACATGTCGTTTGCAGCATGTTTAGTGCCAAAAAGGAAGCGTTGGATCTAATTGATCCGTGTTGTTTGGTAGCTGCGTATTCGTCCAGTTTCGAGGTGTTGGGAAAGAGGTGACCGACACGCAAAGAAGCCCTGTAATCACCAGGCCTCAGACGCGTGTGCGATCGACGTCTATAACCCCGATAAAGCACCTGCTCCAGCGCATAATTTCCAGTTGAGATATTTACGCCGCAATGACACCTTGAGAATGACTGGTGTTACCAACGTATTTGTGAAGTTTTCCCGCCGGTTGGTGGCCGGCGCACATTTCCTGTTTATCACAGATTATTTGGCGTTGTGTTTTGTAAGTAATCCGGGTGAAAGATTTGTCATTTTGAACTCAACACAGCGATTTCACCAAAATCCGTTTTTTTACGCACATTTTCGGGTACGCGACCGGACAGTGGCCCAAAAATAGTGCACGGTGAACATCTGCCACCGGGCACTATTTTCAGGCCATTTTTCGAAGGTTTTTGAGGGGTGGAAACGACTGTCAAAAACGGTCGATTTCCCCCCGCTATTTAGTCGTCGTTACCCGACGCCAATCCGCCAAGATTTCCGAGAAGTTTTGTGACCTCGAGCGGGAGCACGAATTTGGTGGACTCCCCTGCCCCAAGCTCCTTCAACGCGTCGACGTACTGGAGCGTCATGGTGTTCGCGTCTACGCCCTGTGCGACAACGTGTATCGCCTTCAGCGCTTCAGCGTAACCCTCGGCACGGAGTACTGTTGCCTGCTGATCACCCTCGGCAGCTAAGATTTCTGCGGCACGATCACCTTCCGCTTTCAAGATCGCCGATTGCTTCTCACCTTCTGCTACGGTAATCGCAGCCTGCTTCGTACCGTCAGCTTCGAGAACAACTGCACGTCGTACTCGTTCAGCCGACATTTGGCGGTTCATTGCTTCCTGGATGTCCCTTGGTGGATCGATTTCTCGGATTTCCACGTTTGTGACCTTGATGCCCCAGCGCTCCGTTTCACTATCGAGCCTGGTCCGTATCAACTCGTTGATCCGATCTCGTTGCGAAAGCACGTCGTCAAGGTCGATATCACCAATCACGGCTCGAAGCGTAGTAGTTGCCAGACCGACAACCGCCGAGGTGTAGTCTTCGACTTCTAGTACGGCTTTTCGAGCGTTATCAATATCGACTCGCAAGTACACTAGGAAGTCGACGTCGAGCGGTGCGTTGTCCTTCGTAATGTTCGTCTGACGTGGAATGTCGAGCACTGTCACACGTGTGTCGATCTTTTGGATCTGGTGAATGATCGGAATCGCAAACACAATTCCCGGTCCCATCATCCCCTCGAACGTTCCCAGCCTGAACCGAGCGATGCGCTCGTAATCACGAACAAAGTTGATGAATGCCATAAGAACCTCCTCAGGTACATGTCTAGCGGTAAATCGCTCTTGTTGACTCACTCGTTATTCGATACGTCTCTTGCACTCTCTTCGGTTCGCAACGGCTTCACCATCAGGTGATTTCCGTCAACCGAAACCACTTCAACTTCCATTCCATCTGCTATTCGGCCAGATGAATCAATATCCGCTTCTCCACTCCAGAACTCGCCATTCACCAGAACTTGCCCGGTGGGCGAAATAGCACCTTGTGCAACCCCAACTGCACCTACCAAATTGCTCGATATTGTCGGACTCTCGTAGTGATCAATATCCCGAGTTTTACGAAGCTCAGAAGCAAACCACAACACCAACCCGCCAATAATTACGCCGACAGAGCCAAGAAGCCACCGACTCACGGTCGGCGCATCACCTGGAATACTCGGACTTCCGAAAAATCCGACCAGGAATATGCCACCTAATATCAAGCAAACCGTGCCAGCAATCCCGAAATATCCGATCCCTACCGCAGTAGATTCGAGATAGAAAAGCAGACCTGCCAGTACCAGCAATGCGATCCCGGCCCAGGAGAACGGCAGCTGGCCAACTCCTGCCCAACCCAATACTAGAAACAAAACGCCGAGAGTACCAGGGATCCACAATCCGGGATTCCACAGTTCAACGATCAGTCCCAGTCCACCAAGAGAAACCAGCAGGAAAGCGACGTTCGGATTAGCCAAGAACGATAAAACGTGTTCGACGAGTGTGAAATCGACGTTTACGGTGTTAGCACCAGTCAACTCCAACACAGTTACATCCCCGTCGTTCGCGATTTCGACCCCATCCAACATCCGAATAAGTTCGTCGTAACTTGGAGCAACCAGATCGGCGACTCCGAGATCGACCGCCTCATTCGCCGAATAAGCTGTAGCGGAAATTACAGTGTCCTCAAGTGCGGCAACGTCTCGACCGCGCCGATCAGCGATGCTACGGATAAACGCTGCAGCATCCTGTTCCGCCTTTTCCCCTACAGTTCCCGGTAACTCCTCACCACCGGGACCAACAACCGACGCCGCGCCGATGTTTGTTGCAGTAGCCATGGCAAGAATGTCGGCTGCTGCACCAATAAATGTCCCTGCACTTGCTGCCTGAGCGCCCTCAGAAGCCACGTACACCGCTACAGTCACCTGAGACACCAGAATGTCTTCAACGAT
>DBTA01000062.1:0-18010 GCA_002306815.1 Dehalococcoidia bacterium UBA1328
TTTTGAAATCCGGATGGTGTCTGCATGACTATTTCTGGAGTCATTGCAACCGGGTGGCGTGCCACCGACGGTAAAAGACCTCCTGCGTTTCTTGTGGCGTCGGCTGCTGTAGTTGCTATTTCCGCGTTAATTCCCGTTGCCTACCTGATGATTCGTTCGCTCAGTTCGGGATCCGAGTGGGTAGATATTGTTTTTCGGGCGAGCACGCTGGAGGTGTTCGCCCGAACATTTTTATTGATAGCGCTCGTAACGGTAATTTCGATGAGCGTTGCTGTCCCGGTGGCGTGGCTTACAGTGAAATCGAACATACCGTTACGAAGAGTGCTGTCGGTGGCGTCTGTGTTGCCGTTGGTGATGCCCAGTTTCGTGATGGCAACAACGGTAATCGAAATGTATTCGCCCAAGGGCGTTTTGCAAGGGTGGCTATCGATCGTCGGTGTCGATCGGCTTCCCGACATTTACGGATTGGCGGGGGCAACCCTCGTTCTAGTGCTGATGACCTACCCGTACGTATTACTAACTGTTCGAGGGGCTCTTAGCCGTATGGATCCTGCGCTTGAAGAAGCAGCTCGATCAATGGGATACGGGCCGATCCACACGTTCCGTCTTGTGACACTTCCGATGCTTCGACCTGCTATAGCAGGCGGTTCTTTACTTGTGGCTCTTTATACGTTGAGTGATTTCGGCGGTGTTGCACTACTTCGGTACCAAACCTTTACCGCAACGATCATGATTCAATACGAGACTTCGGTTGATCGGACACTTGCCGCGGTTCTCTCTTTGATTCTCGTTGTTGTGGCAGTGATTCTACTGGTGAGTGAAGGATTTACTCGTGGTCGAGGTGCCTATCACCGCAGCACAGTAGGCGCGGTTCGGGTTGCACGGCGGATTGATCTCGGTCGATGGAAATGGCTCGGTGCCGGGGTAGTTAGCGTGCCGGTTGTTATCGGGTTGGTGATACCGGTAGGGGTGTTGTCGCACTGGCTGATTCGTGGGTTATTGAACAACCAGGAATTGTTGCCGTTGTTCGTGCCGGCTCGAAACTCGTTGTACGTGGCTCTCCTGGCAGGATTGGTTACTGTAATTGCTGCGTTGCCGGTTTCGATTCTTGCTGTGCGATTCCAGAGTCGCTTGAGCAGATTCTTAGAACGTTCGACGTATATAGGGTTCGGGCTTCCAGGAGTAGTGGTCGCTCTATCGCTTGTATTCTTCGGAATCAACGTGGTACGCCCTTTGTATCAGTCGGTCTGGTTGCTGATCTTTGCCTACGGCGTGTTGTTCCTTCCTGCCAGTGTGGGGGCTATACGTTCTTCCTTGCTCCAGGTGAACCCTCGAGTCGAAGAAGCGGCGCAAAGCCTTGGTCGTTCGCAATGGAGGGTAATCATGTCGGTGACGATTCCTCTTGTAATGCCGGGGGCGTTTGCGGGCGGAGCAATGGTTTTCTTGTTGACGATGAAGGAACTTCCGGCGACTTTGATTCTTTCTCCGATTGGATATCGCACACTGTCGACTTCTATTTGGTCGGCAGCCTCAGAGGCGTTCTTTGCAAAGACTGCTGCTGCGGCGTTGTTGCTGGTGGTAGTGGCAGGAATTCCAACGGCGTATTTCACCTTGCGGGGACATGGCGATGGATCGGACAGATCGAACGAATTGACTCAGTCAAGTGAGGTAGTTCGATGAGGATGCCGTGGAATCGTAAGCGATCGGATGATTCATTGCCGCGTGCTGAAAACCGGCCAGGGGCACAAACTGAATCTCCGCAGCTATCGGAAGAGACGGGAGTCATTCACCTACAGGGAGTTGAGTGTCGATATCCGGGAGCCGAGTCACCGGCGATAAAGGATTTCAATCTCCTCATTCATCCGGGAGAGTTTGTGAGCATTCTTGGTCGGAGTGGTGCAGGTAAAACAACCGCGTTACGAGTTGTTGCCGGATTCGAGCAGGTTTCTGCAGGATATGTGCGAGTTGGCGGTCAGCTTGTTGGGTCGTCGTGCGTGCATCTTCCTCCCGACAAACGTCGAGTAGGTCTTGTGTTCCAGGACTACGCTCTATTCCCTCATTTGACCGTGGCGAAGAACGTTGAATTTGGCCTCAAGGATCTACCTGAATCTGAGCGCGCGTCGCGTATTGCTCCTGTTCTGAAAATGGTCGGGATGAGCGGATACGAATCTCGGTACGTTCACGAGTTGTCAGGTGGTCAGCAACAACGAGTTGCAATTGCTCGAGCTTTGGCGCCCGGTCCGGTAGCGCTATTGCTGGACGAGCCGTTTAGCAATTTGGATCGACAATTGAGAGCGGCACTGCGCAGAGATATCAAGCGGATCGTTCACGAATCGGGTGCAACCACGTTACTGGTAACTCATGATAGGGAAGAGGCTTTGGCAACTTCGGATCGTATCGCGGTGATGGGGGAGAACTGTATTGAGCAAATCGGAACTCCCGAGGATGTGTACCAAAATCCCATATCGGCAGCAGTGGCGACATTGATTGGTTCTTGTGAATTGATTCCAGGGGTTTTCCGCGGTGGCGTCGTGGTCACTGAAGCCGGGGTTTTTCCAACCCGAGTTACTGGCGAAAATACAGCTTCCGATGGTCAGCAAGTTCTTGCTTTGATGCGAGCATCTGAGTTGGAAATTGAACCTGCCAGGGATGATCAGTATCGGACGGCGACGGTTGAGTTGCGAGAGTTCGAGGGCGAGTTCAGCGAGTACAGCATACGGTTGAACTCGGGCACGGCACTTCGAGTGCGTCGGCGGGCGAGCGATGACATCGAGGTTGGCAGTAGGGTGCGAACGAAGACACGGGGCGATTCAAAGGTGATTGTTTACCAGGTTTAGTGTGTTTGTTGTCGATTTGTTTTGTGGTTCGATGGGACCCACCCTTTAACTCCCTCCCCTCGAGAGAGGATGTAGCAGCTAACACCCGTCCCCGTCGAAGGTCCCTCTAGTAGGGTCAGGACGTTGGGTATGTGATGTTGGAGCTAGTCGAATTTTTTGATTACGAGGCAGGCGTTTTGTCCGCCGAATCCGAAACTGTTGGAGAGAGCAATATCGATTTTGGCTTCTCTCGCTTCGTTCGGAATGTAATCTAGATCGCACTCAGGATCGGTTTCGGTCTGGTTAATAGTCGGGTGAAGGATGCCGTCGTTGATGCTCTGGATGCAGGCAATTGCTTCGAGAGAGCCGGAAGCTCCGAGGGAGTGACCAACCATTGACTTGGTTGAGCTAATAGGGATGTTGTACGCCTGTTCGCCGAACACCGCTTTGATTGCCCGCGTTTCAGATGCGTCGTTGATCGGAGTCGATGTGCCGTGTGCGTTGATGTAGTCGATGTCGCTGATCGTTACACCGGCGTTTTCGAGAGCTCGGTTCATCGCCTTGGCTGCACCCGAACCTTCGGGGTGAGGCTGAACGAGGTGATAAGCGTCTGAAGAAACGCCCCAACCTCCGATTTCGGCGTAAATTTTTGCGCCGCGTGCCTGAGCGTGTTCGAGGCTTTCGAGGATCAGTACGCCGCTGCCTTCGGCGGGAGCGAATCCGTCACGACCCTTGTCGAACGGTCGGCTTGCTAACGCAGGATCACCATCCCAAGTGGAAAGGGCTCGCATCGTGCTGAATCCACCCATTCCGATCTCGCAAATTCCAGCTTCCGTTCCACCCGTGACAATCACGTTGGCCATACCGCGTCGGATCACTTCGGCAGCTTCACCGATCGACTGGGTGCTGGCGGCACATGCTGTTACGCAGGTGTTTGTGTAGCCAGTGAAGTTGAAGGCGTGAGAAATATTTGCTGATGCCATGTTCACGAGCATCATCGGGATGTAATACGGGCTCATTCGGCTAACGCCGCGTTTTACTCGGATTTCGGCCTGTTGGTCGGTTTCAGGGAGCCCGCCTGAACCGGTACCCATTAGAACGCCGATACGATCGAGGTCCTCGTCATCGAGATTTAGTCCAGAATCTGCGACCGCCTGATAAGCGGCAACTACTGCGAACTGAGAGAAGCGAGCCATTCGTCGGGCTTCTTTGCGGTCCATGTAGTCGGAGGTGTCGAAATCCTGAATTTCGCCTGATACGCGGCACGGGAATCCTTCAGGGCTGACCAGACTGATTTCGCGAATTCCAGATTGCCCAGACTTGAGTCCGGTCCAGAATTCATCGACAGAGTTGCCGAGGCATGTGATTGCACCTAGTCCGGTGACTACAACCCTATTTTGGTTATCGCTGGTCATTGATTGGTTTTCGAAGAATTCCTGTTGTTACGGCCGGGGCGGAAGTTTGATGTCGGGATAAAGCTCGGGTTCGATTCCGTGCTCGATTTCGACAATTTCCGACGCTACAAACAGCGATCCAGCCCCGAGGATTAGATCGCCTTTTGAAGCGATTTTCTTTGCTTGCTCGAGAGCGCTGTGCGTGCTCGAAGAACTAGCGTTGATGGAGATTTTACTCGCGCCCAACGCTTCTGACAGTTCTGAATTGGTGAGAGATTTGGGGTGTCTTGTTTGTGTAGTGATGAAAATCGGGTTTAGAGCGAGTAATTCTCTTGCTACGGCTGCAGGGTCATGGCCTCTAACTACGCTGAGAATCACAATTAATTTACAACGCTTAGGGAAGAGTTTTTCGATGGAGTTTTTGAGAACCCGAGCTGAGGCATCGTTGTGGGCGCCATCGACGAAAATGTTGACGGGGTCGGTCGAGACCAGCTGGTTTCTGGCGTGCCATTCGACCTTGCTGATTCCTGTGGCGGATTTTGCTGGCTGGGACGTTACGCCGACTTTCGAGAGTTGATTGAGGGTGGCGAGTGTTGTTCTGGCGTTGTCGATCTGGTGGTTGCCCAGCATCTTTATATGAACCGGGATTTTTTGTTGATCGATTTGGAAATCAACCTTGACTCCGTTGAGTCCCAGATTCTGTTGATCGTTGATTGAAACTACCGATTCGGATGCCGATAAATCACTGTTGCGTTCTGCTGCTTTGGTTTTGATCACCTCGTTGGCTTCGGGCAACTGAGGTGAAGAGATAACTGGTACTCCGGGTTTGATAATCCCGGCTTTTTCACTAGCGATCTGTGGGATGGTGTCGCCGAGAACTGCCACGTGATCGAGACTGATTGGCGTGATTACCGAGACGAGCGGGGTGATCACGTTCGTTGAGTCGAGTCGTCCCCCGAGTCCAACTTCAATGACGCTAATATCGGCTCCTGCATTGGCGAAGTGATAGAACGCCATTGCGGTTTCGAGCTCGAAAACCGAGACGATGCCGATGTCGCCATCGGCTGTTACTTTTTCGACTGCTGGCCAGAGATTGTTCACCAAAGACGCAAATTCTGCTTCAGAAACCGGGGTGCCATTGATCCGTATTCGCTCGGTGATCTTGTGGATCGAGGGCGACGTGAAAAGTCCGATCTTGTAACCGTTTTCCGCAAGCGCCCAGGCAGTCATTGCGCTCGTACTACCCTTGCCCTTGCTCCCGGCAACATGAACGTACTTCTGCCCGTGATGTGGATTGTCCAGGTAGGAGAGAAGCCGTTCGATTCGCTTCAGATGGAAGTCAGGCGGATCATTGGCACGAGATTTTCGTTCAAAATCGGCCAGAGACAGCAGTTTAGAAACTGCTTTCTGGTATTTGCTGCGAACCGTTGTCGTGGACGACATAAAGATTGATTATCCCGCTGAACGGCTTGGAATGTAAATTTTGCGCCGTGATTTGTATGACTTTGTTCGTGCGGTTGCTAGTATTGATCCACTGTCCCGAATCGCAATCTAAACAGGAATAGGCTCGGCAAATTCGTGAAATACCGCGACCTGATTGAGAACGCTTTGAACGGCCATGGTGCCGATTACTGTGAGATACGGATCGAAGAGACTGACAACTCACGTCTCACGTATCGAGGTAAGTCTCTCGACACGATTGCTCAAACCAGCGGTTTAGGAGGCAATGTAAGGGCCGCAACCAAGGGTGGCTGGGGATTCGCCAGCTTTAACAGTCTTGACGATCTTTCGGCGAAAGTTGCCGATGCTGTGGCGCAGTCTAAAGCGGTCGGCGGATCTAAGACTGAACTGGCAGAGGTTGAGCCGAAAGTCGAAGTTGTTCCAGCGCATGTTGTTGAAGACCCAGCGGAAGTTTCTCTTGATGAGAAAAAACGGCAGATGGATCACTACAACGATCTAGTGTGGTCGGTGACGGGCATCAACAGCGCCGACATTATTTACGGTGATACTTCACGAAAGACGTTCTTTGGCAGTTCGGACGGCTCATACATTGAGCAGCAGCAGGTTCATGTAATTTCTCGAATATCCGCTCAGGCTCGCAATGGTGGAGATGTTGAGCAGGCCGGATTCAGCATTGGATCACAAGGTGATTACGGTCTGGTGAAAGGTCTTGATGACCAGGTGATTGACGCAGCCAAACGAGCGGTTGGATTGCTTGATGCTGAAGCTCTTGAAGGTGGAGAGCGGACGGTAATTCTTGATCCGGTTCTAGCCGGCGTGTTTGTCCACGAGGCATTTGGTCACCTTTCTGAGGGCGACAACGTTTACGAGAACGACAAACTCAAAGAGATAATGTACATGGGTCGGAAGTTCGGTGGTAAGCATTTGAACTTCACTGACGGTGCAGCGATTCCCGAGTTGCGAGGAAGCTTCAAGTACGACGATGAAGGAACGTCTGCGACTCGAACTGCCCTGGTAAGGGAAGGCGAGTTGGTAGGTCGGCTTCATTCTCGTGAAACCGCCGCAAAATTGGGAGAACAGCCAACCGGGAACGCACGGGCGATCGGATACAACTTCCCTCCGATAGTGCGTATGACGAACACGATTATTGAGCCGGGCGAGGCGACACTGGACGATCTTCTTGAAGGAGTAAAAGAAGGCGTTTACGTTCGCAACTGGTATGGCGGTATGACGCAACATGAGATGTTCACGTTCTCGTCAGGTGAGGCGTACATGATTCGTAATGGCGAGATCCAGGAAGCAGTTCGACCAGTAATGCTGACAGGGAACCTCTTCGAGACGCTCGAAAACCTTGATGGAATCGGTAACGACCTGGGGATGAACCAGGGTGGTGGTTGTGGCAAAGGAGGTCAGTCGCCGCTCCCAGTATCTAACGGTAGCCCGCATATTCGCATCCAGAACTGCCTGATTTCAGGAGCGTGACCTACCTGAATCCGAATCTTCAACTACTTATTCAAAGAGAAGTACATTGAGCGAATCGCTATTAAACGCAGCAGCTTCGAAGTTCGATCAGGCAGAGGTTTACCGGGTTGAATCGGAGAGTCATCCTGTTTCATTCGAGTCGAACAAGCTAAAAGAGATTATGCGCCGTGACACTTCAGGGGTGGCACTGCGGGTAATCGACGAGGGCCGGATCGGTTTTACCTCGACAACCGATGCTGATCGAGAAAGCGAACTCGTGGATCGGGCGGCGGCTTTGGCTCCGTTTGGATCAGAAGCCGAGTTTAGTTTTCCGGAACCGACCGAGTATCCGAGCGTCGATATTGTCGATCCAAAAGTTCCCGAGATATCGCAGCAGTCGATGATCGACACAGGACAGCGTCTAATAGAGGCGTTGCTGGACGAATGGCCTGATTTGCTGTGTGATGCCCGAATTGGCTGGGCGACGGGTCGAGGTCGGATTCTGAATTCGGCTGGAATAGATGTTTCGTATGACCAGACGAGCTACTACTGCTCTCTCGGCGCACAGCTGATCCGCGGTACCGACATGCTGAATGTCTGGGCTGGATACGGATCGAGTCACCATTTTGGTGAGGATGAGCTTGATCGTTTGTTGCAGACGGTTCGACGCTCTCTCAGATGGTCGAAAGAGACAGCACAAGCCGAAGCGAATACAGGCGACTTACCGGTGATATTCACTCCGCGCGGTGTTGGAGCAACTTTGCTTCATCCACTGCTATCCGGGTTCAGTGGCAAGAATGTTGCTAATGGCTCTTCTCCACTCTCTGAAAAATGGGGCGAGAAGATCGTGGATGAGCGAATTTCGATTTACGACAACCCGCTTATTGACGGAGCCAGTGGTAGCCGACCGTTTGATGATGAGGGTGTTGCGAGCCGTAAGCTGGCTCTAATAGACGATGGCATTGCTGGAGGCCCGTTGTTGGATTTGCAAACTGCGGGCCAACTAGGGAAGAATTCTACCGGCGCGGCGGGGCGAGGTCTGGCTAGCACTCCTTCTCCGAGTTCATCTGTTATCGATATTGCCGCGGGTGATACTAACTTCGAAGACATGATTTCAGGAGTTAAGGAAGGTCTGATTGTAGAAGAGCTTCTGGGTGCTGGACAAGGTAACGAGCTTGGTGGGGATTTCCGGGCAAACGTTTCGCTCGGTTACAAGATCGAAAACGGCGAGGTCGTAGGGCGAGTGAAAGACACCATGATTTCTGGAAACGTATACAACGTTCTGTCTCAGGTTGAACACGTTGGCGATTCTTCGGATTGGGTTTTCGGATCAATGCGGTCGCCGGCCTTTCAGGTTCTTGGCGTTGAAGTGGCAGCAAAAGACGAATAGACCGGTTATCAAGATTGGGATTTGCCCTTTAAAGCTAGAATTTACTTATGGGCTTAGATGAATTTCTCAACAAACTGCCAGAAGATGACGACGCTCCTATTAACTACGCCTCGCTCCCCGAGCTTTCGCGACTGACAACTCCGGAAGCGGAGGAGTTTGGCGAGTTGTGGCTGGAGTGGACTTCGGCTCGGGTTCTCGAAATCGTCCAGCGGATGGCTGAGCTCTGTGAAGAGCAATCGGACGTTGAGTTCGAGGTTATCTACAAACAAGGTATAAAACATCCGAACTCTGATGTGCGCGTTGCTTCGCTTAAAGGGTTAGAGGAAACCGATGATCGAGCGCTGGTTCGACCGCTGATCGAAATGATGAAGTCCGATCCTGAAATCGAGGTTCGTGCCGCCGCAGGAATTCCTCTGACGTATCTCGCATCGATGGCCGAGATGGGCAAGTTGACCGAACGGTACAAGAAGATTCTTTTCGACTCTTTGTATTCAGTGCTTGAAGACGAACGCGAAGTGTTGGATGTGAAGTTAAAGGCCCTTGAGGCTGTTTCGGTATTCGGTGGTGATCGGTTGGTCCCATATGTCGACGCTGCTCTTGCTTCGAACGATGCCACAGCGCGGCAAAGCGCACTATTCGCTATGGGTCGGACTTCCGATCCGAAATGGGTCGACAAAGTAGCTGCTGATCTCGAACACGACCTGGTATCGGTTCGGTACGAGGCTACGATGGCCATGGGTGAACTAGGGGATGAGCAACACCTTAAGGCGTTGGAAGCTCCTATGGATGACGCCGATCTCACGGTTCAGTTGGCTGCAATTTCCGCGGTTGAACGTATTGGTGGCGAAATTGCCAAGCGAATGCTTGAGTTGAAACTCGCGAGCCCGGAGCCGCGCGTGGTTGATCTCGTTCAACAGGCACTTCAGATGATGAAGGATGAAGAGGATCTCGACGAGGTTGTGACGCCTGAAATGGCGCGATCAATGTTCGGTGCGAGCGATACGTTACCGGGTATCGACACTGAGGGATATGAGCCCGCCGAAATCGAAGGATGGGCAAACTTGCCGGATCCAAGCCAGGTAGACGATTTCGGAACTGGTGTGACCGAGGAGGCGGAAGAACTGGGGCTGGATCGAGGTGATCCGTTCGATATTGATCTGCCGCCAGAGGATCCCTGGGACCACGAAGAGAATTTTTAGGATCTCGATTGTTGGGTAGGTAGTTGGGTTAGCGATTTTCTGAACCAAGTTCAGGTTGGTGTTGGTTTGACCCACACCATAGCCCCCTCCCTGTAAGGAGAGGGGATGAGCGCTAAAGGCGGCGGGCTTGTCGGAAAGCCAGTTGGGCTGCGCCTAGGAGGCTGACATCGTCGCCAAGACGGGTTGCGGTCAGCGGGATTGTTCCACCGTATCCGGGTAACGACCGTTCAATTACCGTTTTCTGGAGCTTTTGCCAGTGACGTTGGAGTCCTTGAACTACCCCTCCGCCGATCACGACGGCTTCCGGGTTGAAAACGTTCATCAGTGCTCCGAGTCCGATACTCACATTTTCGATTGTGAGATCGACCACATCTTGTGCGAGCTGGTCTCCTTCATCTGCTGCATCGAAGACCATTCTTGAAGTGATTTTCTCTTGATCTCCTTCGGCGAGTTCGGCTAGAGCTCCGGAGCCGGTCCAGCGATCACGAGCGATTCGAGCGATTGCGGGTCCTGAAGCGTTGCCTTCGAAACATCCATCACAACCAACGTTGCAGCGGTATGCTCCGGTTCGTACTGATAGGTGCCCGACTTCTCCTGCCCCTCCAGACGCTCCGGTCACCATTTCACTGTTGGCAATGATGCCTCCGCCAACACCCGTGCTAATTGTGACGTAAATGAGATTTTGTGCGCCAACGTGGTCGCCAAACCGAGTTTCAGCAAGAGCCGCAAGGGTGGCGTCGTGACCTACCCAGACATTCATGTTGGTGGAAGCAGAAAGACGCGGCTTCATCGTCTTGTCATGCCATCCGGGCAAGTTGGGAGGGTGGTTGTAAGTTCCGGTTGCGGGTCGAATCGGCCCTGCGGTGGAGACGCCAACACCGACGATGTTCGCCCCTACTGGTGCTGTGGCTTTTGCCGCTTGAAGAAGCTTTGCCAGACGGTCGCTTGTGTCGTCGATCCCACGTTCTGGCTCGGTATTGATCGAACCGCGACCAGTTATCCTGCCTTCGAAATCTACGAGTGCCGCTCGAATATTGGTCCCACCAATGTCGGCGGCGAGTGCGAATTGGATGTTTGATGAAGTCACATTCGAGATGGTAGCAGTCGTTGATCCGCTTGTTGTAGCTCGAGAATACGTTCATCATGGATATATGGCTGATCTAGTCCACAACATAGACCTATCGAATGTTCCTCATCGCCCGGGGCAATCTCCTGATCTTGAGGCAAAGCGGGTGCGTGCCTGGGAGCGGCTCTCTGACGAGGAAAAAGCGTGGGTGCTGGAAGCGTGGGAGTTAACGGCAATGATCCCCACTGCTCCGGCTTTCAGAGAGATTCGGAGCGCAGGCGACCGAGTGCTCTACGTACTTGTTGGAACGGAAGAGAGCCTCACGCCAAACGAGGTTTGCTACCTGATGATTGCCCGGTGGTTCAGGAATGTTGATCCGGCGACGGCACGGGCGAAGATGGCGCAGCTGGTTAGCCAGGGACTGGCTCGCTACACTGGAGTTGGGCGAACTATTGCCACTGAACCCGGTTTGGAGCGACTCGAAAAGATGGCTCAGCAGGGCCAACGTCGGGGAGTCAGCGACGAGGGTCGCCGCAGCGATCATCGGACTTCTACTTCAATGACGAGGGCCGTTGATCGTGGAGAATCGAGCAAATCACGGTTCGGTGATCGCTCTGCACCACAAGGTCGATTCAGGAAAGAGATTCTGGACGACGAGCGTCCGCAACGACGTCCCTAAGGCAATGACCGGTCGAGACGCCGTTAGATTTATCCCCTACTACTCGCGATAGTCTTCACCGTTGTCCTGTGGGGCGTAACCGATTGTATTCTTAGCGTGATCGGTGTCCCAGAATCTCCAAGTATTGTCGGAAACTCCGTAGAAAATTTCGAATCCGAGCGGCTGTGTGAGGCATTGAGTTACGAGCTGAGCTAGATCGCGGTGACTGAGCCATGTTGCCAGAGTTCTAACTGAACCTTTCGGGCTGTTTTGGGCGTTGACCGTTCCGATTCGCAGGCACGCAACTTCCAGGCCGAAGTGCTCGTGGTAGTAGCGTCCGGTGGCCTCTCCAAAAGCTTTGCTTACACCGTAGTCGGAGTCGGGTCGAATAGCAGCTGTGTGGTCGACCATAGCGTAACCGCCCGGGTCGAGTCCTTCGTAGTCTCCGACACGGATTCGACTGTACGGCTCGTCCATTTCGAAGTTTCCAACTGCGTGGTTTGAGCTGGCGAAAATGACTCGCTTTACCCTATGCTGGCGTGCGGCTTCGTACACATTATGGGTCGCAGAAATATTGTTTTTCAGGACATCAGGCCAGGGAGTTTCGACCGGCGCGTTGGCTGCAAGATGAACCACCGCATCGACGCCATCGAACGCTTTCGACATTGCTTCATAGTCCGAACCGTCCGCAATAGTTGTCGGAACATCTGGAGCGTTGTCTGATTCACGGGCGTCGAGGCCGAAGATGTCGAACTGGTCGGTCAGCGCGTTTACTAGCATCGAACCGATGAGTCCTGAGGAGCCGGTAATTAGTACTTTCAATTTGATTTCCTCTGGCGAGTGGCGGGGTGAAATTTTCGACTGAGGAATGATACTTGCCGGATGAGAGTTGGTGTTTAGATGGCAGTTGGGAGGGCACTGCTATATCGAAATCATGGGCTGGAAGCTCTCGAATGGGGCGATGCCGTGAGAGTGGATTAGTTGGACGAAGCGGCGATATTTAACTAACCACAACTGATCTGAACATGTAGTTCGAATTGATGAAATCTGCCGGAGCGCTTTTTTAGTATGAGTTGGTGCACTCTGGAGATTTTGTAAGAGACTTTGCGTTGATCATGGTCGCGGCAGCCGCTTCCCTGGTTCTGTTCCGCTTGATCCGCCAGCCTCCGATCCTCGGATACCTCCTTGCAGGAGTTCTTGTAGGTCCATTTGCCCTTCAAGGTCGATTCGTCTCCGACACCGAGACGGTTTCACTGGTTGCGGAGGTTGGTCTTGTCGCCTTGCTGTTTGCCATCGGAGTTGAGTTCGGATGGGAACGAATTCGCAAAGTTGGCTTCCGAGTTGTCGTAATTGGTGCCATAGAGATCACAGCGATGATCTCACTCGGATACTTTATCGGCAAGGCACTCGGTTGGACATCCACTACTTCGATTTATCTCGGCGCTGCTCTCGCGTTTTCAAGTTCAGCCGTGTTGGTTGGGATGTTGCGAACCAACAGGCAGTTGATGTCGTTGCGCGGTCAGCTTGTCGTTGGCATTTTGGTGGTTGAGGATTTTGTAGCCGTCGTGCTTCTCGCAGTGTTTGCCGGGTATGCAAGCCAGAACACCGGTGAAGCATTAATGGTTTGGCCTATGGTAATGAAGATGGCCGTATTTGCCATTGGCGCCCTTGTTTTCGGAACGTTGCTGGCGCCGCGTCTGATGGATTTGCTTGACCGATTGAAGTCACGCGAAACGCTATTGATCGGTAGCCTAGGATTGTGTTTTGGTGTCGGACTACTCGCACGAGAGATGGGATTATCGGCAGGTGCGGGAGCGTTCTTGATCGGGACTGTTCTTGGCGACACGAAGCACCGAGACCAGGTGACTAGGCTCATCACTCCCGTAAGAGATTTGTTTGCTGCGCTTTTCTTTGTCTCGATTGGCATGTTGGTGAATATGGCCGAAGTTCCAGAATATTTTGCGACCGCACTGATCGTGACCGGCGTTTTAATTGCTGGAAAAGTTCTAGCTGCCACGGTTGGAACGTTCCTCACGGGGCATGACGGTGAGACGGCGCTTAAGGTCGGAACATCTATGCCGCAACCAGGTGAGTTTTCGCTGGCAATCGCTCGCTCGGGAAGTGAGCACGCAACTGTAGGTGCGCAGTTATACCCGGTGGTGACGATCAGCACACTGTTGTCGTCGTTCATTTACCCGCTCGTATTTGGTTCACACCAGAAAATTTCATTTTTTGCTGGGAAGATTCTGCCTAGCCGAATGAAACAAGAGGCTGCTGCAATGTCAGTCTCTATAGCGTCGGCACGTCGCGCCATGGCCCCTACACGACCAACTCCTTACAGTCTTGTGATCGGTGCCAGATCCGCAGCGGTGAGTTTCGGAATCATCGGCTTGTTGACTGTGGCGGGGGTGCTGATATCGAATGTGGCTACGGGTCTGGCGTCGGATCTTGGTGTTCCCGAAAACCTCGTTGCAGCCGCTGTGCTGGCGGCTGTTGTGACTCTTGTTGTACCAGCAGGGATCGTGCTGTGGCAGGTGCTCACAGAACTGGGGGTAGCGACCCTGCGAAGACTGCTCGTAAAATTTAGCCTGGCAGTTCGGCTGCAAATGGCTGACGTAATGATGACGGCGATTATCGGCTTGCTCATGATGGTTGCAGGTGCCTGGTTGGTGACCCAGCTCTTTCAAGTCATGCCGGTTGATGACCTGACTTCGCCCATTCCGGCACTAGTGATGGCTTTGAGCGTGGCGGCGACCGCTACCCTAGCTATGAAGATACACTCGCAAATGGACAGGACATTCCGCAGGACGCTTCTCGGAGATAGTTCCTCTGATCATGACGGATCAGGAACCGACGCTGATTAGGCTGCCATCTCACCCAATTATTTCATATCGCATGGATTGGGCTTGCCAGATGACAGCAATTTGATCTTGTTTTCGGAATATACTTCCCATCTCAAATCGAATAATTAGCTCGCGAGCAAATCGGAAAAAATGCCAACTCACGTATCTGACGAAATACTTGATCGCTTCCGGAAGGTGACTTCCGCTACGGCTTACAGTGCTGTGTGGCGTTTGGCTCCGCCTGATGGTCAGGAGTGGTTTGCTTCGGCCAATTACCAGTTGTGTTTGATGCGCGGTATCAAGGCGTTCACACCGGGTAAGATTCTGGTGGGACGGGCGCAAACGTTACGCTACGTACCGGCGAGGCCTGATCTTCTGAAGGAGACTCGTAGAGGCGGTGACTCGGCTGAATACAGGGCGATGGCGAAATGTGGTCCCGACGATGTTCTGGTGGTCGAGGCGCACACGTTTGACGAATACTCGTGCACGATGGGTAACATGAAGACGCGTCATCTTTGGCACAACAAAGCGCAAGGATTGATCACTGACGGTGCTATTCGTGATTTGAACATGATTTCCGAAGAGTATGACCTTGCGGTGTTTGCAAAGAATCGATCACCGGCGGGGAACTTACCGTTTCTAGAATCGTTCGAAGAGGGCGGCTATATCAACGTTGGTGGCGTACTTGTAATGCCGGGTGACGTGATAGTTGCTGATGACGACGGTGTGGTTGTCGTTCCTTCAGATCGTGCCGAGGAAGTTATCGACTGGATCGAGGAACAAGAGGAAGCTGAAGAGTTTGTCATAGGTTTGATAGATTCAGAGCAGGTACCTCCTGGGACTTACTATCCGATTTCGGAGGAAACTAAGGATCGGTTCCGGGAGTGGAAGAAATCTCAGGATTGAGCTCAGCTAACGGGTGAACCAAATGTTTGGCGAGTGTTTGTCCAAAACCTGAATCCCTGATTCAGTTAGGCGTTCTTGCGGACCTTACATTGCTCGACAAACTCTCTTTTGACATACACTTCGCCATCGTGATTGAAACTTTCGCGGTGGCGTTGTTGGTTAACGCCCCTAGTTGCCAGGAGATTTGTACGGATGCGCATCGGGATTATGGGAGCTGGCGGGATCGGCAGCGTTGTTGGCGGACTGTTGTCTAATGCGGGTCACGACATTACATTGATCGACCAGTGGCCAGAACACGTCGAAAAGATCAAGTCAGACGGTCTGATTGTCGAACACCGTGACAGCGAAATCCTTGCCCACCCGAAGGCGATTCATATTCACGAGCTTCAGCTTGAAACTGAGCCGTTCGATGCTGTGTTCATAGCCGTGAAATCTTATGACACTGAGTGGGCGACCACGATGATGCTTCGATACGTCGATCCCGACCGCGGTGTGTTCGTAGATTTCCAGAACGGAATCAACGACGAGCGCATGGCGGAAATCGCCGGAGTAGAGCGGTCACTGGCATGCATCATCACGATCAGCGCAGCTCTATACGAACCGGGTCGTGGCATTAGAACCGACGTCAATTCACCCGGGTTCAAGATTGCAGAGCATGACGGTTCTGACACCGCACGAGCCCGCGAACTGGTCGAGGTGATGAACATTGTCGAGGCCACCGAGTTCTCAGGCGACTTGTGGGGAGAGCGATGGTCGAAGCTCATGGTCAACTGTATGAACAATGCGCTTTCGGGCATTAGCGGACTTGGTACCGCAGAGGTACGGACCGAGGTCGACACTCGCCGGATCGGAATTCAACTCGGCGCTGAAGTCGCACGAGTTGCCAAAGCACATGGTAAGCAGCTTCACGCTGTACTAGGTCTTTCGCCAGAAGCAGTTATTGATGCTGCGGAGGGTCGAAATGTGGAAGAGGTGGAGGCGGCACTTCTCGAAACCGCGCGCAAAGCGGGTTCTGGTGGTGTGCCTTCATTCGGGCAGGATGTTCGAAAAGGTCGACGAACCGAGATCGATTTCCTGAACGGTCACGTTTCTGATCTCGGGAGGCAAGCCCGAGTACCGACACCTTTTAACGACAAGATTGTCGAGATCGTTCACGATCTTGGGATCGAGTTTAAAGGTGAGAAAAAGCACATCCAGCCGTTGGTCGACATGCTGCCATAAGAATGGAACCGAGAGCGACCGGTACAGAGAATTTCTAAATTATGACTTTCAAAATCGCACTTATTGGCTGCGGTGGCATGGGGCGAAGACATGCCCACGGCTACATTGAGCTTCGTAAATATTTCGACACGGTCGAGATGGCAGCGGTATGCGACGTTCACCACGACGTCGCTGCAACCGTTGCTGCTGAAATTGGCGAAGCAACGGGTTCGACTCCCGATATCTACACCGATTTCGACGAAATGCTTGGCGACGCTGACCTTGATGGAATAGCGATCGTTACCAGCACGCCCATGCACCATCGATTCGCCATCAAGGCGATGGAAGCGGGGCTTCACGTTATTACCGAGAAGCCGATGGGGCTTACGCTGAAGGCGTGTCGACAAATGCGTGAGGTTTCGAAAAAAACCGGCATGGTGCTGGCGGTTGCTGAGAACTACCGACGAGATCCGATGAATCGGCTAACACGCGCGCTGATCGAAGCGGGAGCGATCGGAACACCGTATTTCGCACTCGATATTGGAGTGGGTAGCTCGGACGGCGCGGTGATGCACAGCACTGTGTGGCGGGCTAAGAAGGAACAGGCAGGTGGTGCACCACTAGACGCTGGTGTGCACAACGCCGACATGTTGATTTATTTACTCGGTGGTGTCGATTCGGTCTTCGCCGAAATTGCGATAAACGAGAGTCAGCGCAGACTGCGACCAATGAACGAAGTTGCACCGGTTCTTGCCGAGATGTACAACCACCGTCGCGAAGACGGCTACGACACCGGCGACATTGTCGAACAAACAGCGGTAGATACCGCTTTCGCGGTGATTCGCTTTAAGTCGGGGGCAATCGGTCAGTTGATCATGACTGATACTTCGCACGGACAGTCACTTGGTGTATCGACCGTTTCTGGTAGTAGCGGAACTATGTACCGACCGCGCAGTCGTTCCGGTGAATCGCCGAGAATCGTTCGAGGAGACGGCACGGAAATCATGGGTGATGCTTTGCTAGACCTGGTACCAGGTTTCGAACTTGACGACACGTTGTCTACTCTCTGGAATGGCGCCCGTCATATCAGCTCATACGATATGGATTTCCGAGATATCGATTCAAAGATTCTTGCGTACGAGTATCTCGATATGGTGCAGGCAGCAGAATCGGGTCGGCAGCCTGAGGTTGGTCCGCAAGAGGGCATGGATGCTCTAGCTCTTGCGTACGCGCTTATGGAATCGGGCGTGAGTAAAACGCCGGTAACAGTCGAAGATGTTGCCGAAGGTCGTGTCTCTGAGTTCCAGGACGAAGTAGACGACGAGATGGGAATCTAAAGCAGCGAACGCAAAAACACCCTCCCAGCAACAATTCAGAGGGTGTTTTTACTGTAGGAGGTCTATGCAGATTTCGGCGGTATTACCAGTGCCGATCGATGTTACGAAAGAATTGTTTTGTCAGTGAAACGTCCGATCACCGAACGTTTGATTTCACCAGACCCGTGAGTCACCATCACGATGACACTTCCTTCTCGAGTCAGTGCTTCATCGGCAATGACCTTCGCCAGAGCTCCTGCCGCAACTCGGAAGTTAATATTGCCCCCCCCCCCTAATTCT
>DBTA01000062.1:18329-90948 GCA_002306815.1 Dehalococcoidia bacterium UBA1328
CCCCCCCCCCTAATTCTTAGTTATTCAGCTTCTCTTTCAAGTTGATCTTTCAACTGTGCTGCGAGCGTAAAAATGATTCTGTCTGACGCTTCGGGTCGTTCGATTACGCGTGCACCTGACTCAACGATTTGGATGTCGTCCGAATCGTTGACGGTGAGTAGGGTCAACTCCGCATTATTTGACCTAGACAGACTGGATGCCCATCGAACGCGACTGATCGGACTGGTCAAAAGGGACGAGTACCTTCTTGAACATTCCACATTTCCTTCTATAACGGGCGGGAGTGACCCGCCAACCCTGCGTAACGATTTCATTATCGAAATGAGACATGAGGGTTAGAGTTGTAAGTCGAGGGACGGTATGAGGTGCGGGTGATTAAAAACGCTTTTGGTACGCATTAACCAATTTGGAACTGGGAAGCACCGTTGTTTAGTCGCCTGATTAGTCCGGTGACTCCGAGTCGCCGTAGAGGGTCTTAAGGCGAGCGATATCATCGTGCGAAAGTGTGCCGTCGAGCGCAGAAATGTTGGCTTCCAAATGCTCAATGCTCGATGTGCCTGAAATCACCGTGGTTATCTCTGGTGGTTCAGCGGCGAACTGATATCCCTTGCGAATCAGCACGGATGGATCGCCTCCAGAGAGCCAATCAAATGCGTTTTCGCCCGCTTCATCACCCCACTCACTCATACGTTCATTGAGCTTCTCGAGTCGAGTAAGGGTTAGCCTCACAGGAGCCATATTGAGGATACCTGTTTCTGAAGAGTTCGCCAGCGGGAACGAACGCTTGGCTGGCCACTGGTTCATTATCCCATACTTGAACATCACCGAGTCCCAAATGTCCGGGTGCCGTTCCATGGCAGTCGAAATTGCTTCGTTCTTCGAGTCCATCGTGAGCATTTGCGTTATGCCGAGGAACCGGGTCTTGCCCTGTTGCTGCAGCTGCTGCATTGCCTCGATGTAGCCTTCAGCCAGCTCATCGTAGTGGTGTGGCAACATTCCGTGAACCTGGAAGATGTCTACATAGTCGGTCTGAAGGCGGTCAAGGCTCTGCTCCAGGGACTTTTTAATGACATCGAGATCAGTAACGATTCCGCCACCGGAGCGGTAAGTCCATTTTGTCGCTATCAAGTACGAATCTCGAGCGTGACCTTGCAGCGCACGACCCAGCATTGCTTCTGACTCGCCGTAGCCCTCAGCGGTGTCGAACAGGTTTACACCGAGTTCTATTGCTCGGCTGACTAATTTCGCTCGACCCGCGTCATCAACACCCGTCGCCTGGCCAAACTTCGACGGTCCACCGGTCCCGTAGCTCAAAAGTGAAATATCTTCGCCGGTGTTTCCGAGTTTTCTGTATTCCAATGTTTAAGCTGTTCTATTAGTACTCGAGGATTGCGCGACCCAGAATTTTTCCACTCTTTAGGTCATCGCAAGCTTCGTTGATCTGGTCGAGGTTGTATCGCTTAGTCACGAGCTTATCGAGAGGGAACTTGCCCTCTTTGTGGAGTCGTAAGTACATGCTGAAATCTTTGTCAGGGTAGGTCGCTCCAAGCGAACCACGATACTGGCGCTGGTGGAACATAAAGTGACCCGGCCAAACAGTCATTTCCGGTCCAGGCATTCCAATGAGAACTGCCATGCCGCCAATGTTGTCTGCGCCAGATCCTCCGCTGCGCGTAACAGGCAAAATTTGTTCGTTGGTAATTCGTAGTCCTATCGCGTCGAATGCGTAGTCGACACCACCGTTCGTCATCTCAACGATCGCTTCAATTGGATCTACTTTTGACGAATTGACCGTGTGAGTGGCTCCAAATTGCTTCGCAAATTCGAGCTTTTCATCGTCAATATCTACAGCAATGATCGGGTATGCGTTTAATACCGATGCCATCTGGATTGCGGACATTCCGACACCGCCGACACCGAATATAGCCACCGACTCCTCAGGTCGGACTTGGGCGGTGTGAGTTACCGCACCGGCACCGGTGAGTACAGCGCATCCTACGATTGAAGATAAATCTCTAGGTGAGTCATCATCGACTTTTACCGCGTATCCGCCCCATACGATCGCGTCCTCACCCCACGTGAAAGTTGAACCTTCCAGCGGTTCCTCCTGCCATGTGACACCGGCAGATGGGGCTTTCCAGCGACCCTGGATTGGTTCACGAGGAACCCACGTCACGATCGCTGCATCACCTTCTTTCAGGTGAGTGATGTCCGAGCCAATTTGCGTTACTACGCCGAAGCCCTCGTGCCCGAGAAGACCCGGGGTTGGAGTATCCGGGTTGTGCATCTGGTGGAGCTGCGAGTGGCAAACACCGCTTGAGTAGAGCTTTACGACAACCTGATCGGGCTTGGGGTCCGGAATATTGACCTCGTCAACGACCAGATCTTTTCCGTGTCCGACATGAATAGCGGCTCTGCTTTTCATTGGTGTCTGTTCCTCTATTGGGCGATGATCGCCCGGCGAAAATTAGTGTGTCCTTCAGAACATTTTCAGTAGACCGCCAGTTTAGCAGGGAGCGTGATGAACGGACTGTAGGATCTACGGTAATTAGTGTTGCCGAACTTCGGTTTTTGTTGTCGGACACAGACGTTTCGTGGTCTTGCACTGGCTAAACTGTGTCGGTCTATCTCCGGCTAGCCAAATCACCATCCCCAGAATAAGGAACGCCTGACACTCAAACTATGATTGATATGTTCCCGCTTGAAGCTTCCGTCGGGCAACTTTTGTTTCTTGGGGTTTTCACCTTTTTACTCGGCATATTCGCCGGAATGGTGGGAGTGGCACTTGGCGCTGTTCGATTGCCGATCATGCTCGCACTGGGATTTAACCCGGTGATTGCCGCTGGAACGAATCTTGGAGTAACGATTCTGGGTGGCTCAGCGGCCGCGCTCCCTCATTGGCGAGATGGGCGGGTTGTCGGACGCGTTGTGGTGGTTATCGGCGTCCCGGCGGTGGTTGGTGCATTACTTGGCGGACTGTTCGCCGATGACGTAAAAGCGTGGGTACTGCTGGCGCTAATTGCGGGGCTTACGATCGTCTCTTCGGCAATTTCGTTCTGGCAGTGGTGGCGTGAAGTTCGAACGGCGGAGAAAACTCAAGCAGCAGAACCGTCTCGAACGCCATCGAATGTCGACTCCAAAAAGGGAGTTCGACTCAACTCGCGTAACCAGTCCTTATACGGCGGTATCGTGCTGATTATCGGTCTCGTCGGCGGCGCTGTCGGACTAATTCTCGCTGTGCTGCGATTCCCGATTCTTGTGAACGTGCTCCGCATGGATCCACGTTACGCTGCCGGCACGAACAATGCGATTGGCGTGCTTGCAGGTGTGTTTGGATTCGTCGGACACGCGGTGAACATGAATTTCGATGTTGCCGTTCTCGTCGTAATGGGAATCACTGGAATGGCCGGCAGCTTCATCGGCGCGCGCCAAACTGGGCGAGTGAGCGCCGCGACGATGCGACTTATGATCGCGTTGCTGCTAGCCGGGACAAGCCCAATCGTCGTAGTGCGAATCTTTTCGGAATATCCAAACTAGGAACGCACTACGACTGGTCGATCAGTGACTATGGTCCAAGCAGCGTTGAAAGATCGACTTCACAATTTGCGAGTGCTGCGAACAAACTCAGGTCGGGTGCGCCGCCAGCAAGCAGATTTTCGATCTGGTCTTCACCGACCTCGTTAGAGAGACACTCGATCTGTTCCTGCGTAAATGGCAGGTCGGCTTGGATCAGATCGACTGGAGCCTCAACTTCGAGAGTTGCGACAGGCGTTTCTATCTCTGTCGGATCGGTCATGGCGTCTGCGGGGTTTACCGGCAGAATCGAATCGGCCATCAGGTCATCAAGTGTGATTTCGCAAAGTGCGAGTACGCCAAGGAGGCCACTGAGATCTTCAAGATTCGGTTCTGTCGCAGTTGGATCAAGGAATGCCAGTCCATCTTCACCGAGTTCTCCGAGCACACATCCGACTTGCGTGTCGGACACGCCAAGTTCCTCGAACCGCGTGTCGTCGATTGCGCCACAGTCGAGCATAAGCGGGAACATATCACCCAGAGCTGCGAAATCGATTGCACCGTCAGATGCCACACCCATCAAGTCTTCGAGTCCTGTAGGACCGATTCCATTCACGACGCACTCTAGCGAGTCAATGCCACCGAACGCACCGAATCCGTAAATCGTGTCGCCAGCTGAAATAGCCGTTCGCTCTTCGGCGTTGAGGCAGAAAATACCCTGTAGCGAACTGATGATTACATCGGGAGCAGGCTCGTCGAGGAAGAGCGCCGCTGCAGACATTCCGCCGACTTTCTCGCTGATACAAACGATTGTCGCAACGCTAAGTCCGCCCGATTCGCGTGACAGTTGACCAATGAAAATCGCTCGAACCGTTTCGTCGCTCAAGCAACTATCAAGGGCATCGGCTTCTGACGAGGTCAGCAAGCCATTGCCGAGTCCCGCTTCGAGGATTTCGACGAGGCGGTCTTTTGTCCCGAGAGCATCGCCCGCGCAAGAAACCTCTTGGGCTGGAAGAGCTTCTAGGAATCCAACGGGGTCCGCTACAGGATCGATTTCAATCGTCGTGACAGGTACTGGAGTCGGAGTCGCCGTTGGAACAGGTGTTGCTGTTGGAGGTACCGGCGTTGCGGTTGGTTTAGGGCTGCTGCTGCACGCAATGGCGAAAGCCATAACGGCTGCAAGTGCAATTAACAACAAATATTGTTGGCGAGACATTTGTAAGTTCTCCAATCTTTCCCTTTGGAGACAGAGATCACTTCATGAGGTGTGAAATTGGTGCCGTGCCTTCAGCTACTTAAAGTTTAGATCGAATTAGTTACGACAGCACTTTTGTCCTATGTACGAATTATTTAGGCGAGATGGATTTTCGGTCGGCGTGCGTTGGAAACTAGTCGGGAAGACCGGCAAGTTCGCGGCGGAACAAACTCAGGGCTCCCATCGCCGCTCGTCGGCGATCGGGGCCGCCTCTGCCCGCTGAGCGTACATGCCGAGTGCGTTCGCCATTGGGACCCGAAACCACGATGTAGGTTTCGCCTCGACCCAGATTTTCAGTTCGCTGATCGCCCTCTTCGGTTCCGTGAACCGCGATTCCGTAGGAAGCGCCCGATGAAGATTTAATCGCTCGTGCAAGAGCAGCTGCTCGTTCTGCTCCATCACTAAACGGAGGAGTTTCACCTCCGTCACGGGCGATTTTTTCCAGTGCCTCGTTCGAGTTAACGATCGAACTTTGTAGGAACGCAGAACCCGCGGCTTGTTGGATCGCTGCAGCGACCGCTCCACCACTGAGATCCTCGCAAGTAGCAACCGTTGCGTTTGTCTCAGATAGAAGACCGCCCACGATAGATTCGATAGTTTCGTCATCAACCGCGAAAATATTGTCGCCAAGGAGATTGCGGACTTCTTTGTCTACGCCGTCGATTAGCGAGTTCGCCTCTTCGACGTTCTCAGCAAGAGCTGCAATACGAACGTCAACCTGTCCCGGGTGAGCCAATACTCCGACTGTAGGGTTTTTCGAGTCTGCGATGAGATGACCAATGCGATCATCCACAGCACTTTCGCCGAGATCAGCGACCTTGAGAACTCGGTAGTGGATCATCTGGGTGAGACCGTACTTTTTGCGCAGGTACGGGATCACTTCGTTTTCAACGAGCCACTTCATCTCGAACGGAACGCCTGGGAGGCTAATTGTTACGCCGCGCTCGGTTTCCACAATGAATGCAGGAGCCGTTCCGTTGGGGTTCTTCACCACTATGGCCCCGCTCGGGATTTGCGCTTGCCGTTCGTTGTTCTTGGTGAGGATGAATCCTCGCTTCTGGAAGCGCTCACGAAGCTCTTCGAGTGATCCGGGATCGGTAACGACCTGTCTGCCGGTTACTTGTGCGATTGCTTCGCGGGTGAGATCGTCCTGGGTTGGACCAATTCCTCCCCCGGTTATCACCACATCGGAGCGATCAAGAGCCCTGTCGAGCGTCTCGACCATCCGGTCAAGATTGTCGCCGACAGTGGTCTTGTAGAACAGGTTCACACCACTTTCCGCCAATCGTTGTGCGATCCACGAAGCGTTGGTATCAACGATCTGTCCAAGTAGTAGTTCCGATCCGATTGAGACGATTTCGGCGTTCATTTATTGAGGCAGTCCTGTTTGTGGTGGCTTTCTAAGTATCGGATTAGTGGTCGAGATGCATTCGGAGAACAACGTAGAACTCAAATCGACCGAGGTCAATAAACATAAATCGTTTTTGAATGTGCCAAACCGCTTGACTTAATTAGAACAGATGTTCGATACTAGAACAATCGTTCTAAACAATGTGTAAAGAAGTAAGTCGAACAAGAGGTCAAGATGAGTTCAGTAGCAACTGGAGCGGTTTCGTCAGAACGACAGCCAACGGCTGATTCGATGTCTACCGTACGAGATTTGCTGGTTGAATCTCATCCGGCTACGGCGGTAACTCAAAATTTTGACTCGCCTACTCCAAGCGATGGACTGAATGCTGCGTGGACTCACATTGTTGCAGCGGTGACCGGTCGTTCAAGTAATGAAGCCTCGACTGTCATCACTGTCGATCTTGCTGAAGGAGAGAGCGCACAGGACTTTTCGACTCGGCTCCAAATGCTCCTGTTGTTCATGAATCGTGACGCTGGCTCCGTATCCGCGACGGTGTCGCCGTCGTTCAAGACTGACACTTACCCGGCGATGCTTTCGCTGGTTCGAGGTTTTGCAAATTCCGGTGCTGGTGAAGATTGGCGACCTGATGTCCCTCGTTCAATGCGAGTTGGCAACGCTCGACACTTGTTCGTGAGTGTGGATATGCCAGTGGCTGATCGAAGTCCGTCGCCGAACAGTCTGGTCGAGATCGTTTCCGCGGATCGGATCGATTCCCGTTGGTATGACCAGAGAGTAGCTCCTCGAATCCCGACTACAGGCATGACGACGGTGATGTTCGGTGTTCCCAGTCGAACTGACGCCGATTACGCGACCTCGATATTCAAACGAGAACGTGCACGAAATCTCGCCGGACGTCCAGGCGGAGTTCATTTTTCTCGTGAGTCCAGTTGGCCCGCTTCAGTTGCGGTTTAACCCGCTTCTTTCTTCCCTTATTCACATTTCTTTGGAGGCTGTTTTCTCATGGTTATGATCGTTGACCCGACCAACTCAGATTCGATGAATACTCTTGTACCTGTTCGGTCCGACACGCTCCCCGAGAATACGCGATACAAGGACGATGGATGTGAAGCATCGCCAAGTTGCCTGGATTGTCCGCTGACGTTGTGTAGGTACGACGATCCCGGATGGCTGCAACGTGAAAGCCGGCGCGATCGGGATAACGAGATATTCCGTCTGAGGCAGGAGAAAATGCCAGTTTCGGAAATTGCAAAGAAGTTTGGGATTAGCACTCGGACGGTTCACCGAATCGTCCAGCGTGGTGGTGCAGCACCTGCTCCGTTGAATGAAGAGGACGATGGTCCGGTCATTTCTCTCAGTGAGTTGGCTGAACGCTCATTGTTCAGGAAACGCACCCCATTCCCAAAGCTCGCCATTAGGGATTCGGCTCGATTTGGCGTCAACTGATCGGTGCGAGTCGATTTGTTGACGAGATTGGGTATGAGGGCGACAGCTAGACTGGCGCAATGCCTGGCGAATCGGATCGTCCTGAAAAACCGCAACTACGCCCCGTCGAAGTCAGTCGTGTAACCCACGAAGGTAACGACTACTTCTTGCTGAAGGATATTCAGCGCGTTAGCGACCAGTCACTATTGGTGCCTGTGCCACTTGGTCTGTATCTCCAGGGATTCGACGGTACCCGCACGCTAAATGAATCAGTCGAGTTCGCACTAGCTAACGGTGCGCCTACAGTGCCCGAGGAAATCTTAGACGACCTTGTCGGTAGGTTAGACGATATGCATTTGCTGGCGAACGGCAAGTACGCCGGTGAAGTAGAGCGTCAGCTTGAAGATTATCGAAACGCTCCGCATAGGAAGCCAGCTTTAGCTGGATCGGCCTATCCCGCGGAGACGGCCGATCTACGCGGGTACCTGGACGGATTCGCCTTCCCTTACATGACCGATGGAGAGCGGGCGGACGATGAGTTGTCGGCGGATGTCACCGCCAGACTGACGGGAATCATCTCGCCTCATATCGATTTCGAACGGGGTAGCGACACTTACGGCATGATCTGGGAGCAGGTGCTTCCAATGATTCGAGATGTCGAACTGTTCGTCGTGTTCGGCACCGACCACAACGGCGACGGACCGCGACTCACGCTCACCAACCAGAACTACAACACGCCGCTTGGCACGATTGAAACCGATACCGAGCTTGTTGACGACATAGCTCGGATTCTTTCCACAGACCCGACCGTCGAAGACCATCCATTTGCGGACGAGTTCAATCACATCAATGAACATTCAATCGAGCTAGCGACCGTGTGGTTGCAACGGGCAGCGGCCAACACTGGCGCAAAAATGCTTCCGATCCTGTGCGGATCGTTCGGAAGATTGCTTACTGATGGAGCGCCAAGTGTCGACGATCATCCCGAAATCAGTCGAGTAATTCGACTACTTCAGTCAGTGGCAAGGCAACGCCGCACCGTGTTTATCGCCGCTGCCGATCTTGCGCATGTAGGACCTGCGTTCGGAGATGAAGAAGAGATTCCACCTGATTCAGAGTCCCGTAAGTGTGTCGAAGCAGACGATGAGCGGTTGATGGATGCCATCACTCAGGGTAGTCGTCGCAAGTTTTTTGACGAGATCAAGAACAACGGCGACGCAAACCGAATTTGCGGTCTCGCTCCGATCTACATGACATTGTGGGCGGCAGATGCCACGACCGGAACATGGATGGGGTACAAACAGTGCCAGGCAGATTCTGACGACACGTCATTCGTGTCAATCACCGGTGCCGCGCTGTTCTCTGAGAAGTGATCGATAGTCCCAGCCGGATCATCGATAAAGTGGGAACGACGATGAAGCCAGTAATCAGGCGTTTTCGGATTCGATTTGAGTGTTGCCGCTGACCATCTCGCCTGTCGCCTGGTAGAGCGCTCGCTCCACAATGTTCATCGCTCTGTCGGCAACTCGCTCCACGTTGTGAGCCGCCCACATGAGGTAGGTAGCGCGCTCGGCGTTTTCAGGACCGGCTTTTACCAACTTCATCAGATCTGTGCGGACAGTGTCGTAGAGTTCGTCGACAGCATCATCGTCCCGTTCAAGGTCAGCATTCATTTTTCTAACCACATCAGCGTCGCGGCTCATAAATGCTTCGAGCGCTCGTTTGAGCATGCTGACCGCCATGTCGCCCATTCGCGGAATGTCGATCAATTCTTTCAGCGGAGGGTCGTTGCCCATCATTACGCTGATCTTTGCGATGCCTTCGGCGTAGTCGCCAATTCGTTCGAGCTCGCCGGCAATTTGCAGAGAAGCCACAATACGGCGAAGGTCACCAGCCATTGGCGACTGTCGACGAATAAGCTCGATGCAGTAGCGCTCGATTTCGAGCTCGGTCTCATCAATGTGATCGTCCATCTCGATCACACGCTGTGATCGCTTGATATCGCGGTTTTTAAGGGCCTGGAGAGCGTCGAAAATCGCCTTTTCTACCAGTCCACTCATCAGGATGAGTTCAGCTTCGAGGCGTCCGAGTTCTCGGTCGAACTCCTGTCGGCCCGTCGAAATGATGCTGTTATGTTCGTTCATCGTCGCCTGACTCTTCCTGTGCGGTCTCGTGGTTGACCTATCGACCGTTATCCGATTCGACCGGTTACGTACGCTTCAGTTCGTTCGTCTTTCGGGTTGCCAAAGACCTGGTCGTTGGTGCCGTATTCGATCAATCGACCGATGCGTTCTTCACCAGCCATCATTACTGCGGCGTAGTCGGAGATTCTAGTCGCCTGCTGCATGTTGTGGGTCACGATGATGATCGTAACTTCGCTGGCGAGCTCCTGTATGAGCTGCTCGATAGCCTGCGTTGAAATCGGATCGAGCGCGGATGCAGGTTCGTCCATGAGAACGATCTCGGGGTTTACTGCAAGTGCCCTCGCAATACATATTCGCTGCTGCTGACCTCCAGAAATACTGAGGCCACTGTCGTTCAGACGGTCTTTCACCTCGTCCCACACTGCGGCACGGCGTAGAGAAGTCTCTACCACTTCATCGAGGTCGTCGGTCATTCCGTTTATCCGTGGACCGAAGGCTACGTTTTCATAAATGCTTTTCGGGAACGGATTTGGTCGCTGGAATACCATTCCGATCTTGAAGCGAATCTCGGTCGGGTCGATTTCGTCATCGTAAATATTTTGCCCGTCGAAGTTGACCGTCCCTTCGACCGATGCGCTGGGGATCAGGTCGTTCATCCGGTTAAAGCAGCGAAGCAGCGTGCTCTTACCGCAGCCGGAAGGACCAATTAGCGAAACAACGCTGTTCTTCGGAACCTGGATCGACACCCCTTCAACCGCTCTTTGCGAGCCGTAACTCACCGACAAGTTCCTAGCTTCTAGCACGGGATCGATATCTTCGAAACGCAGTATGTTTTCAGCCGATCCCGCCAGGGACAGTAGATCGGTGTCATTGAGAGTCATTAGTTGCTCCGAGCAGTGGCCATTTCATTTCAGGCTGTCGAATCGATGAGACCAAGAAGAATGGTATTCGGGAAAAGTTAACAGAATGAAAGATGATTTGGTGATCTTGACCGACTCTACAATTTGATGTGTCGAAGTTGAAATGGCCCCACCAATTAAGGGTCGATCGCAACAGCAGCCGTTGCCCATCCGAATAACGTGCCACGCATTCCGCGTCCGGTTTCAGGTGAATAGAACTCTCGGAAATCCTTGAACGCCGCTTCCTTCGACCGTTCCGAGATGGTTTTAGACTCATCGTCGTATCCGTGTGACTTAAACCCGCGGGCAAGCAACCAATTCAGGTTCATGCAGATCGGACCGCGCCAGATCATTGCTTCGCTTTCAGCGTCGTAGGATTCCTCAGACGCCGCTACGCTTGGTATTGGAAACGGTCGCCAGAAGTGATCGGGGTTCGTTACGAACCGTTCCATCACACTGGCGATTCGGTCTTTTGGAGTTCCGGAGAGGATTAGAGGGAATATCGCTCCGACAGATAACGTCGTGTCGGGTAATTGCTCAGCGCCATGAAGGTAAACGTAATGACCTCTTTGATCGTCCCAGCATCGCTCGTTCAAAGCGTCGGTTGTACACGCAGCGTATTTACCGGCACTTGCAGCAAGTTGATCTTCTCCTAGTGCAGTGTGCATCTTCTCAATGGAGGCCCATGCGTCGGCGTAGACGGCGTTCATGAACGGATCGATCACTACGAATCGATTGCGCTTGATGGCCGTTCGATAATCGAAGTTTCCACCGCGAAAAATGTTGTACCAGTCGAGTTTTCTGTTCGCCCACAAGATACGAGCCCGACCCGGATTCGATACTCCAAGGGCTCGATCGAATGATGGATTGTTGTCCGTTCCTGCTTCATAAGGTGAAACAATTCCGATGAGACCTGATCCGTCGGAATCCCGCTCTCTTCCAAGCCACTTATAAAACGCTCGAACCTTCGGGAGGAATCTTGCGAGCAAGGTGGAATCTCCGGTTTGGATCCAAAGCTCCTCTAGCGCATGTGCAATCACCGGCGGTTGGATCATTCCGGAATGGCGTCTACGCCATTCGCCCATTCGGCTCTGACCGTAAATCACGCTCATAGCGGCTCCTCGCCGCCCCCAGTACGTTAGGTGCCCGATAAAACCATCTTCCCGTTGCGGAATAAGTAACGTTTCCAGCTCGGCAATCGCCATTTTCGGGTCGAGGCGTGCCAGCGCGATGATGTGAAAACACGAATCCCAGAACCACTGCCAGTGATATCGACCCGGGGAAGGGATCGAATACTCATAGTTGGTCTTGTAAAATGGATCGTAACCCGTACGGCGATTCCCAATTAAGCGCGCGAGGGCACGTTGTTCCAGTGTTCCGTTCAGATCGGGTTCGACTTTGCGAGATTTTTTCGAAGTCACGCACCGAGTTTAGGTATTCAGCGAAGCAATGTCATGTGAATATTGCGAATGCCCAACCTATATTAGCGTTGCTAAACTTAGTTTTTACCCCTCCAACTACCTCTTCTCGATGACTACTCCTTTGTCTTCCGCTCCTGAGCCGGCGAGTGCAGAAGCTTCTGAATCTGCCAGCGCGCTCCCTTCAATACTCGAACTCTCTCGCGACAAACTCACTTCGACAATCATCGAAATGGGTGAGAAGAAGTTCCGCGCTAGCCAGCTCTGGCGATCGCTCTACAACGAAACCGCGAAAAGCTTCGACGACATGTCGACACTGAGTAAGCCTTTTCGTAAATCTCTAAGTGAGTCGTACTCGATCTCTCCGCTAGAGGAGGTGATGTACCTAACGTCAGCTGACAACTCGACGAGCAAGTCACTGTATCGACTGCACGACGGCGAGTTGATCGAGTCGGTGCTGATGCGTTACGAAACTGACGGACACCGTCGAAACCGTAAAACAGCGTGCATTTCCACTCAGGCGGGATGTGCTCTCGGATGCACGTTCTGTGCAACTGGTCAGCAGGGATTCCGTAGGAATCTCACCGTTGGCGAGATCGTCGCGCAGGTCATCGAACTGCAACGAATCGCAATTGAAGAAGACAAAGCCCAAATAGCAGAAGGCAAGCGCACCAAGGGCGAATTACAAGGTGTGACCAACGTCGTCTTCATGGGAATGGGCGAACCACTGGCGAACTACAACAATGTCATGGCCGCTATTCTCGTGTTGAACGATGGACAGGGACTAAACATTGGTGCGAGACACATCACGCTCTCGACCGTTGGACTTGTCCCTCAAATCCTCAAGCTTGCCGATGAAGAGCTACAAATAAATCTTGCAATTTCTCTTCATGCGCCCGATAACGCAACTCGATCACAAACTATGCCGGTGAACAAGCGATACCCGGTCGAAGAGTTGATTCGTGCTTGCCACAAGTACGCCAATAAAACCAAGCGGCGAATATTCTTCGAGTACGTCCTCCTAAAGGATCAGAACGATTCGATTGAACAGGCGCAAAAGCTCGGTAGGTTACTCAACAGTTTGCACTGTCACGTGAACCTGATCCCGGTCAACCCTACTAATGATGGACTGTTCGATCGGACGGATCTCCGAGCCGCGAAGGACTTCCAGGGCGGTTTGAAGCAGTACGGCATTCCGTCAACAGTGCGCATGGAAAAGGGAATCGACATTAATGCTGGTTGCGGTCAACTTCGTGAGCGAGCGATCGACATTCTCGGTGCCTGAATCGCTTGGACCTGTTCCTAATCTCTTGATTCGTCTGTAGAATTCTGCCTCGTTGACTGACCCGTATTAGGGTCCCTCAATAACGAATTGGAGTATCTGCATGACTGGACACGCATGGCCCGAGGTTTACAAGAAGCTCGGAGTAGCACCTATTATCAATGCCCAGAGCTGGATTACGGCTCTCGGTGGTTCGATTATGCGCCCCGAGGTCCTTCAAGCCATGGACGACGCTGCTGGCGTATTCATCGACATCAAGAAGCTTAATCTCGCTGCTGGTGAAGTCGTTGCTACCGCATGTGGTGCGGAGCGTGGACTCGTAACGGGCGGTTGTGCAGCAGCGCAGGTGTTGATGGGTGCCGCTTGTATGACGGGCACGAGCGAAGAGAAGGCAGAGCAGCTGCCCGACACGACCGGAATGAAGAACGAGATTCTCCTTTTCGATGGGCAACGCAACCGTTATGACAAGGCGTTCATAACCGCGGGCGGCAAGCTCGTTACATTCGGTGACGGAGACTCAGTCACTTCTGAAGATCTCGAACAAGCCATCACCGATAAAACTGCGTGCGTGGCGTTCGTGGTAGCTCCGTTCCTGCCAGCCGGAATCGGATTAGAAGAGACAATTCGCATCGCACACGAACGTGGTGTTCCGGTCATCGTAGACGCCGCTGCTGAAGTACCACCTCGTGCGAACCTTTCGAAATTCCACGAAATGGGAGCTGACCTGGTCGCATTTAGCGGTGGTAAAGGAATTGGCGGTCCTCAGTCCACAGGATTGCTTGCAGGCAAAGCTGAATTGATGGAAGCGGTGGTGATGAATTCACTTAATCTCGATTCATCTATCGCTGCAATTGGTCGACCAATGAAGGTATCCAAGGAAAACATCGTTGGGCTAGTAACGGCTCTTCAACTCTTTACAGATTCTGATGAAGCCGCCGAGTGGCAGGGATGGCACTCAAAAGCCGAGTACGTCGCTGAACGATTAACTGGCATTGACGGAGTGCGAGTCGAAATAGAAGACGATCCATCCGAACGGCAGGGCCCGCAACCGGTTCTCTACTTCGAAGAAGATTACTCAGGTCCGTCTATCGCCGAGATCAAGGAACAACTCGAAGCAGGTGATCCGGGCATCTTTGTCGGCGGTGGTGGAGCCAGAGAAGAGATCAACATCGTGATGGTGAACGTCCAGGAGGGGGAAGAAGTCATCATTGCGGATCGCTTCAATGAAATATTGCGCGGCTAGTTAGTCGAATCTGATATTCCCGTTTGCAGCCATAGCAAACCCGCGCTCGGTTGTTTGTCGAGTACTTTGATGGTTTTTATACGTGGGTAAGTTCGCGTATTGATGCCGTAAATTTCGGCAATACCGCTTTTGCCTTTAGCGGCATGGGAAATTCTTGTTTATCGCGTTACTTTCATATAGTTCAGCCACTCAGAACACCTATGTTGAACTAGGTATGTGCAATTACAACCATGTTGGAGTTCGACTTTACGGGTGTCCGATGCGTGCCGTTAATTACCGCGGTTCACGGGCTCGACTCGGTAATTTCTACGATGTTGCACTGTGGGCCCAGCGAAACAGCGTAACTTATCTTCCAAGCAACGCTCAAACAAAAACTAGAGTGCGATATTACAACGATAACTACGAGGGGGATTCTCGTAGAAATCGCATAGGTCGAGCGATATAAATAAAGGGCAATAGAAATGATCGTGAAAGGATCCCAGAGCCAAAAAGGCATACAGGACCTTGAAACAGCGATCGCGCTAATTGCATTCGTGGTTATGGCTTCAGTGTTCGTCCCGGACGGACAACATGGTGTGCGATGACCTATGGCCCGTCCCCGGAGCGCGAACGCTAAACTCCTCGGCATTATGTTCCAGGTAGGTCCAAACTGAAATGAATCCGGTATCCACCGGCCAGAGGATGCCCGTTTCTGATTAATAGGCTATCGAACGATTTCTAGTTGGCAGCAACTAGTGTGATTGAACTGGTAGGTCTTTGAGCAGGCCTGCGTCGTCCATCGATTGCCACTCGTTCAGGAAGGTTGTGTTCCATTCTTCAGTCAGGATGTGTTCCATCATGTCTCTGAAGATTGGCCAGAACACGATAATTCCGTCTGCACCGTCGGCAATCGCTGCTTCGGCGGTTTCGACAGACCGAACGAGAGCGGCAGTGATGAATGGTCGATCTCCCCAGCCATCGAACATATCTTGGCAGTCACGAATCAGCTTGGTCGGATCACCGCTTACTTCCTTGAAAGGTTCGCAGAAAGGCAGTACGTGAGTGACTCCAGCTGCTGCCACTGCGGCTGCTTGCGGAAGCGAAAATACTGTCGTGCAGAAAGTCGGAATGCCTGCTTTTTTCAGCTCCGAGAACGCACCTAGAGCGTAAGTCGTCGCCGGGATCTTTAGGATGATCTGGTCGGACATCTTAGTGAACACTTCACCTACATCGAGGAGTTCCTGGGTTGAGTGACCGTCGATCTCGATAGCGACAGGCTTGTCAGTGATGTCCAAGTATCTCTTGGTTACCTCTGTTATTTGACCGTATTTCTTAACCATGTCGTTCAACACAATTGTGTTGGTGACGATTCCGGCAGCCCCGCGGTCCATCCATTCGGCGAGGTCTTCGGGATCTCCGGCGAGCCACATGGCAGGTCCCGTTCCAGTCATTCGAGCGCTCTTGGCAGTACCGAAGAGCGGTTCGGTTAATTTGGGTGAAGTTCCATTTTGGGTTGCCACTGTATTTCTCCGGAGTCGTGTTGGCCGATCGTAGAATACGATTTGATCACTTTGATGATAATTTCTCTCAGATTCGGGAAGTTTACCGCCTGTGTGTACTTTCGTGTTCTGAACCTTCAGGGTTTAGACCACTGTATCCGAACGGACGCCAGCACTGGAGTCGATGTTTGGAAGATAACTTGACGGCGATGCTGATTCGTTTAGTCGAACAGTGCATCGGCGAGTATTTCGACTATGTGTCGAGATTCCCGCGGGGTGTTGAAACCAATTTGTTCACGGCAGGAAATACCGTTCGTGGCGATTTCGACGTTACTTCCGGCTGCTCGAATTGCCGGGAAGAGTCGGTCTTCACCTGTGGCGCTCGAAATGGCAACGTGCTCCTTTTCATATCCAAAGGACCCTGCCATTCCGCAGCATCCAGCTGAAATTTCTAAGGCGGTGTATCCATCAGGCAGGTTCAGTGCTTTCAGAGAATTCGATGTGCCAGTAAGTGCCCGTTGGTGGCAGTGACCAAAGAATTGAATTTCTCTCTGGGCTTCTGACCAGTTGACCTGCTGTTTGCCATCGTCATGGTTTTCGACAAGCAAGTCCTCGACTGTCACGACCGCTGACGCAACCTGTTTCGCCTTGGCGTCTCCGCCCAGTAGGTCGGGCCAATCATCGGTTATCGCTGAAACGCAGCTAGCTTCACAACCAACAATCTTGATTCCCTGCTCGACGTATGAGTGGAGCAGATCGACATTGTGTCGAGCGTTCTCACCAGCCTTGTCGAGCAATCCTTTTGAAATCATTGGACGTCCGCAGCACTTTCGATCATTCAAGATCACAACTTCGTAGCCCATTGCTTCAAGAACCCGGGTTGCCGAAATTCCAATTGATGGGTGGTTGAAGTTCATGAACGTGTCGTGGAACAAGATCACCTTCCCGCGAGGCGACGGGTTAGTTGATTTGTGCCCTTTGAACCACTTCTGGAAGGTGTTGCGCACAACTTTCGGAGAAGGTCTATTACGGTCGAATCCAATAGTCTTTTCCAGAAGGAATTTCACCGGAGCAGATCTATTAACCGCGTTGGCAATCGGTGCTAACGGAGCAGATAGCTCGTTGAACTTATGAATATCTGCGACCACTCTAGAGCGTATTGGGACCTTGTTGGTTTTGTAATACTGATAGAGGTATTCGTACTTGATCTTCGCCATGTCAACGTCCGAAGGGCACTCAGACTTGCATGACTTGCACTCCAGGCAGAGATCAAGAACCTTAATTAGGTCTTTAGAGGCGAATTTATCGGTCGGTAACGCGCCGGAAAGAGCTGCTCGAAGTGAGTTTGCTCGACCACGAGTGGTGTGTTTTTCTTCTCGTGTCGCCATGTACGAAGGGCACATTGCTCCGGCGTTCACCTTGCGGCAAGCACCTACACCGTTGCACTTTTCGATAGCGGCGATGTAGCCGCCTTCTGCCGACCAGTCGAGCCGAACAGGAGGTGCGATTGGTTTGTAGTTTGTGCCGTATCGAAGGTTTTCGGTGAGCTTTGGCGTATCGAAAATCTTATTCGGATTCATCACGCCGTTCGGATCGAACGCCGACTTCACTTCTCGGAAGTGTTGGACGAGGTCTGATCCAAACATTTTGTCGGCAAAGGCTCCACGGACAATACCGTCACCGTGCTCCCCGCTCAGAGATCCGCCGAACTCTAAGACCAGATCCGAAATTTCATCGGCAATGCGTGCCATCTGATCAATCCCGTCGAGTGTCTTCATATCTACGACTGGGCGAATGTGGAGGCAGCCGACCGAAGCGTGACCATAGTAACCGGCCTCGGTTCCGTTCGACTGAACAATTTCGTCGAAGCGCTTTACATACTCGGGGAGCTTTTCGGGAGGGACCGCGGTGTCCTCCACAAACGGCATTGGCTTGGCGTCGCCAGGGATGTTCATCATCAAGCCGAGACCAGCCTGACGCATCGCCCAAACCTGGGCTTGCTCTGAGGCTTTCATCAACCGAGTCGTCGCGTATGGTCGACCACCCGTCTTCATTCGTTCGTCAAGCTTGTCGAGTTTTGAATGGACTTCAGCTTCCGAGTCTCCGGTCATTTCGACCACGAGAATGTCGGTGGGATTGCCTTCGAGGAAAGTGAGGTTTCGAGCGAAGCCAAGCGACTTGCGGGCTTGCGAAATGATCATGTCGCCCATGTGCTCAACGGCATCCGGGTTTTGCTCGAGAGTCGCGACCGTTGCTTCCATTGCCGATGAAATGTCAGTGAAATGGAGAACTGAGAGCCCTTTGACTTTAGGAATCGGCTCGAGGTTGAGTTTTGCCTCTGTTACGGCTACGAGTGTGCCTTCGGAACCCACGATGAGCTTGGCGATGTTCAGCATTTCCGGGTTCTGTACGAGGTCGATGTTATACCCACCAACTCTTCGCAGAATTTTTGGGTATCGCTCTTCGACAGCCGCAGCAGACCGGCGAGCTATCTCATTAACCTGGTTGTAAATACGCCCTTCGAGGGTTTCGGACTTCATCTTTGATTCGAGTAGTCCGGTGGAAATTTGTTCGAAAACGGTCGCCGATCCATCAGAAAGAACAACTTTCATTCCCAGCACTTGGTCGACGGTTTTGCCGTAAACGATCGAGTGAGCGCCACACGAGTTGTTACCCATCGCTCCGCCAATATTGGCACGAGAAGATGTGCTTGGGTCTGAGGTAAAGAAAAGCCCGGTATGACGAGCCTGTCGGTTCAGATCGTCGATAGTTACACCGGGTTGAGTTCGAACCCATTGTTCTTCCTGATTGATCTCCAGTACATCATGCATATACTTCGAGAAATCTAGAACAACAGAATGGTTAACCGTCTGACCCGAAAGACCAGTTCCACCGCCTCGCGGGAGTACCGAAACATTGTTTTCCCCCGCAATCTCGAGTACTGCCTGAACATCGGAAGAGTCTCGCGGGATTACAACTCCAACCGGCTCAATTCGGTACAGCGAAGCGTCAGTCGAGTACATTTGTCGCGTTATGTCATCGAACCTGACTTCGCCACCGACTGCAGCCCTGAGATCGGCTTCTAAATCGGCAGAAGAGCTCGACATCTTGGGCGGTCGGAAAGTTTTCGTCATTGAACTTACTTCGAAGCTACAGCGTGAGGATCATCTTCTGTAGAAGAAGGGAACACCTTAGAGAGAACAATGGCGAATGTGAAGATGGTCGAGATCACAGCCAGCGACAGGAACGGGGATTCCGTCACCGCTGGAAGGTGGAATTCAAACGTGTGAGCCGCTTCTTCAAGAACCATTTTGATACCGATGAGTACGAGTACCAGAGCGAGACCGTACTGTAAGAACCGGAATATTTGAACGAGTCCAGATAGCAGGAAGAAAAGCGGCCTGAGTCCTAGTACCGCCATTGCATTCGAAGTCCAGACGACGAACGGATCCTTCGTGATACCGAATACCGTCGGGATAGAGTCGATGGCGAAGATGATGTCAGTCGTACCAAGAGCAATGATCACCAGCAGGAAAGGGGTTGCCGCTTTTGCACCGCTTGGAAGTCGAGTGAAGAAATCGTGCCCGTGATACTGATCGGTAACCGGCATGACCTTTCGGAAGACCCGAACAACCGGGTTCTGCCCCGGATCTACTTCGGTATCACCAAGGAAGGCGATCTTGTAACCGGTGTAGACCAAGAAGGCTCCAAGTACGAACAAGGCCCAGGAAAAGGCGCTAATGATGCTCAGCCCAATAGCGATGAATATCGCTCGGGCTATAAGTGCGCCGATGATTCCGTAGAACAGTGCTCGTAGTCGGGCGCCGTCGGGCAGACCGAAGTAGGTAAATATGACAAGGAAGACGAATAAATTGTCGACACTCAGGGCTTTTTCTACAACGAATGCAGTGGCGTAGTTGACGCCCTGCTCAGTGGATCCGGCACTGAAGATCCAGATTCCACACACAGTTGCCACGCCCCACCAGAATGCTGTAAGCCAGGCTGCTTGCCTCATGCTTACTTCGCGGGAGTTTCGAGTGAGGATTTTTAGGTCGAGAACAAGAAGGACTGCGAGGATTACGTTGAATATGACCCAGTGAGTGAAAGTAAAATTTTCTGCCAACGCAGATGCGCCCTTCCAGCTTAACCAGCTTAAGTAGTTGTTTTACTGCTGTTCAATATTACTGGCTTAACGAGCGCGCTGAGTAAAAACCCATTAACTTTTTTATCCTGTACCTCACGGCTCTATAAGCCGAATCGTCAGAGTGAAGACACAGTATCTAACCCCTGCTGTCGAATCTAAGAGGTTTTGCTGATCTTGTAGACCTGCTCTCCTCGAGGAGTCTTAACCTTGACCTCATCGCCCAGTTTCTGACCCAAGATTGCTGATCCAACAGGAGAGACGATTGAAATTTTGCTGGCGAGCGGATTGGCTTCGTTTGGTTCAACAAGCTGATAATTGACCTTTTTGTTCGATGTGGTCTCGGTAAGTTCCACCTTTGATCCGATTTGAACCCGGTTTTCTTCCTGCTGTTTCGCGTCAATGATAACCGCAACCTTGAGGGTCGCTTCGATCTCCTGAATCTTACCGATGGTCATTCCCTGAGCTTCACGCGCTGCTTCAAGTGGTGCGTTTTCTCGAACGTCACCATCGGCAGCAGCGCGCTGGATGTCTTTAACAATTCGCACTCTTTCTTCCTGAAGCTGTGTGAGCTGCTTGGTCATCTCGTTGTAACCACTCTGGGTAAGGCGAACCAAACGAGTGTTGGTGTCCGGTGTCGCTGACGTCCTTGCCCGCGCAGATGTTGTGCGTGACTTTCGAAGTCGAAGATGCTGAGCGAGATTTATCTCAATCAGCTCCTTTTTCTTTAGAAATGTGAGGAATAGCTTTACCGCGCTGAGCCGCTCCTTAGCGTCACGAGTCGCAGTCTTTGCACCGAAAATCTCGTTGAACTCACCAATTTCGGAAGGAATGATCGAGTCAATCAAACGCTCGGGACCGAGCCATCGGACGAACTTGGCAATTTCAGGCTGTGCGGCTTTCTTGGCATCTGTTGGCATTTGCCTTACATACGTCTGAAAGGCTTCGTTGAGTGAGAGAACTATTTGCTCTTCCTGGGTGGTTTCTGGAGCTTCAGACGTAGTTGCCATAGTGTGCCTATTCCTGTGAGAACAGCAGTGCCGTTTCCCACCTCTGATTATCAGGAGAACAATCCATTAATGATAATTATGCGGTTTTGAGACCGCAAATAATTGAACTCAAAATCGTTTGACACTCAATACGTCTCGAACTTAAAATTGATGTTTACCTACCTGTTATTGAATCGGGTCATATCGCTCAAGGATTTCTAGTAAATCAGCTAGGGATACCACGAGCCTCCCACTACGAATATGCCAAAGCGTACCTACCAACCAAAATCCCGACGACGCCAACGCGTTCACGGTTTCCGATCGCGAATGAGTTCAAAAGGCGGACGTGCTGTTCTTGCGCGGCGCCGAAGCAAGGGCAGGCTGCGGCTAACCGTTTAGTAAGCCGCTACCAGTGTCTTTACCCACCAAACAACGAATAAAACGACCGGCGGAGTTCCGCTTTGTCTTTTCACGCGGTCGGCGATCTTCGAACAAGCTCATGAACGTTACGGCGATACAGAACGATCTTGGCTATTCGAGGCTTGGCATGGCGGTCAGCAAACGTGTTGGCAACTCAGTAACGAGAAATCTTGTGAAACGTCGAATTCACGGAGTGTTCTCGGAAATCGAGACTGACTCTGGTTTGGATGTCGTGATTGCTGCAAAACCCGAAACTGCATACGCCTCGTACGCTGAACTTGATCGTGTAGTTCGGAAGTCCCTGGCTGGAGCCGTCGTGACTATCGAATCTTCCCGGCAGTGGACGGTGCTGTAATGCGAAACGGTGTGCTCTATCTAATCAAATTCTACAAGCTTGCAATTTCGCCTTACATGCCAGGACAGTGTCGTTACGACCCGACTTGCTCAGAGTTTGCAGCAGAGGCGATCAAAACCCACGGATCACTCAGCGGTTCATGGCTAGCACTCAAACGAATCACTCGCTGCAATCCCGGACGTTCTCGCGGGTATGACCCGGTTCCGATCAAGCATGCGGAAAATCTAATTAAATAACGCAATCTGTCGGGCTGGTGTGTTTTTTGTTTTCAGGAACACTCGAACTCGATCTAATCCATCCGGAGGCCTAAGACGCCACCGTCAACATTCGGCACGATTTGTAACTCCAAAATCGAATCAACGCCAGTAAATACAAAAACAAGCAGTCAAAAACGACTGCCTTTTATGTTCGTAATGCTGCTCGTGGCTTTCGCTGCGATTGCTTGCATTAATGACCTCACACCCGAAGGTGCGTGGGCCAGTCCTCATGTCGATAAAGAAAAGATCTTTATCGGCAATAAGGACGGTCATATCGTTCGTTTTGACATCGGAACAGGAACGCTCGACACAGGCTGGCGATACCCTAACGGCGACGGATTGGGGGCTATTTATAGCGATTCGGTGATTATTGGCGACAACGTCTACGGCACTGGTTATAACTGCACCGGCGACAAGTGCGATGGTGAAATATTCGGCTTGAATCTCGCCGACGGTCGTTCGATCTGGGGTCAAGGTGGTCTTGAACTAAAGACAAAGCTTGTCGGCAGCATTGGCGCGACTGACGATTCAATCTTCGTTGGAACCACTGCGTTAGGTGACGAAGAAGAGAGCGCCGATGGCTATTTCTACGCCATAGACGCTTCACCAAACGCCTCTTCAATAGTTCGCTGGCGAATCCCGCTCGATGGCAATTCCTTTAGTGGAGTTGCCATCGATGGATCAACCGCATTCATTTCAACAATGGCGGGAACGGTCTACGCGATAGATATATCGGACATCGAAGATGCCTCGAACCCAGAAGATCGAATCAAGTGGACGTTTGATGCTGAAGGAGCTCTTGCTGGACCGATTCTCGCTGTCGATGGGACCATTTACTTCGGCGATTTCGCTAACAAAGCTTACAAGCTGAACACGAGTCTTCGCTCCAGCGCCTCGCTCAGATTGGAGTTAGAGTCGGTGAACGGCGAGTGGAAATTCGATGCCGGTTCCTGGGTTTGGGCAAAACCGATCGTTGAAGATGGAATCACTTATATCTCTGCATTGAACGGCGATGTTTTTGCAGTCGATGACAGTTCAGGGACTGAGAAATGGTCGGCTACTGTTGAGGGACAAATTGTTGCCTCTCCGACGTTGTTCGATCGCAAGCGTGGAGATACACGTGAGCGAGCTCTCGCAGTGCCTTCAGGTGAAAAGAACGTTTGGGTTATCTCAGTTATCGATGGTCGAGAACTTGGTGTGTTCGTCACTGACGAGAAAGTGAAATCTTCGCCTGTTATCCATAACAGCCAAATGTATGTGCACGCCTTGAACGGAGACATGAAGTGGTACTCCGTCGATGATACGACTCAAAGAGGTTGTATCAATTTGAAGGGCGGTGAGCGATGCGACTAATCACCGTAATTACACTCAATGCTTATAACGGAGGTGCCAGGTAATGGAAATCTTTGGCATCCTCTGGCAAGAAATCATTATGCGGCCGATGATCAACAGCCTTGCGCTGTTCTACCAGCTGCTGTTCTCAAACTTTGGTCTGAGCATCATCATCTTCACTGTTCTTATCAGGATCGTGATGATCCCACTCACTGTTCGCCAGACGCGTCAGATGAAGAAGATGCAGGCGATTCAGCCGAAGCTTAAGGCGATCCAGGACAAGTACAAGGGCAAATCGGGTGATGCACGTCGCCAGATGTCCGCAGAGACCATGGGGCTGTACCGTGAAGCCGGCGTTAGCCCTGTCGGCTGTCTTGGACCAATGATCATCCAAATGCCCATATGGATTGGTTTCTATCGGGCAATTATTCGCACGATGCCATCGACGCCCGAAGGGATGGCGAATCTTTCAGAGCTGTTCTATTCATGGAACCCCGCGATCGCTTCGGTTCCATTCAATAGCCAGTTCATCGGTCTGTCACTAATTGACGCAGTTTCTGCCGCGGCTCTGCCGTGGAACTACGCGCTCCCGGTACTTGTGGGTGGCTCGATGTTCATTCAGCAGAAAATGACGACGAATCCAACGACAGACCCACGACAGCGACAGACTAACCAGATGATGCTTTGGATGCTTCCGATTATGTTCGGTGCGTTTACATGGCAGTTCCCGGCAGGTCTCGCGGTCTACATCCTGTTCTCAAACATCATTGGTGTAGTAATTCAGTACTACGTCAGTGGTAAACAACCAATTGAACTGTTCGGACGGTCGTTCCTCGGAACCGAAGAAAGCCGCGCGGAGCGAGCATTGCAACTCGCCGCTGAGGCTGCTGGTACGAGCGCAACAACACCGGATCCGGAGGAGTCAGAGGAAGATGACCAGAGCACGGAAGTTCTCAGGGAAAACAGTCGACGAAGCAACAGAAATCGCTCTCGCCGAACTGGGCGCCGAACTCGAAGACGTCGAAATAAGGGTAATTAACACCGGTCGATCCGGAATTCTCGGATTCGGCGGTGAACCCGCCGCGATTGAAGTTTCTCCTATGTCAGAGGGAAGCGCGGATTACGATGATGAATTTGAGGATTCAACGGAGTATTTAGAGGCTTCTGGATCTGGTTCAAACGAGAATGACGGCGAATCTGAAGAAAGATCTTCTGGCGGTCGCGGACGTGGTCGCAACCGAGACCATCGTCGAGGTCGCGGACGTGGTGTCCGATCTCGAAACAACCGCAATGCTCGTGACGGCGACGAGGTTGAACATGTGGAAGCCGAAGAGCCAAAGACTGAAGCCGTTGATCGTGACGAGAAACAAGAGGAACAACGTTCATCACTAGGTAGCCGAGTTCGCCGTGGTTCCCGAGGTGGACGCGGTCGAGGCCGTGGCCGCAATGGTCGAAGTAAAAACAATGACGCCGCAGTCGAACAGAATTACTCCGAGGATCGCAAGGATCAAGAGGAACCTCGACCGATCGTACGTGAAAAGGACGAAGAGGCAGAGCAGCTGGTATCCGAGCTTCTGGATTACTTCCTCGGTGCAATGGGCGTTGTTGCCGAAACGTATATTCGTGACGACGACGAAGACGGTTCTCTGACTTTCGAAATCGAAGGTCAAGATGCTGGACTGCTGATCGGACGCCGAGGCGAAACTCTGCAGGCGCTCCAGTTCATTATTCGAATGGTCACCAACCGACAGCTCGGTCGCAAGGCGTACGTGGTCATCGATATCGAAGACTATCGAGAGCGACGCATTCAGATGATTCGACGTATTGCACGTCGAACGGCTGGACGAGTGGCGTCAAGTGGTAGAGAAGACAGCCTTGATCCGATGTCTCCGGCGGAACGGCGAATCGTTCACATGGCACTCGCCAATAATCCTGAAGTTCACACCGAATCCGAAGGTGAAGGCAGCCAGCGAAGGGTAGTCATATTTCCGAACGATTAGTTCGAGACGATCTCACCTTTCACTCCGAAACCCAGAGAACCCGGGTCAGAATTGGCTCGGGTTCTTTTTAGTAATACGGAAGAACATAACTCGTGACAGATTGAGTGCTGGTATCGTCTCCAGTTCCGATTACCGCCGCTATAAGTCATTAGAGAAAGCATGACAGCACCTGAATTTGTAGCCATAGGCCACTTGTCGTTCGATGTGAATATCGTCGATAACGGCTCTCCGAGCAGCCATATTCCTGGCGGTGCAGTGGCGTATGGTGCTTTGACAGCTCAGAAACATGGTTTGGCTACGGGAGTGATTAGTTCAGTCGGGGATGACTACCCTGCAAACCTGATACTTAAGGGAATAGATTTTCGACGAGTCGAAAGTGAACACACGGCGTCGTTCGCCAACTACTACGACGTGGGGCAACGAACTCAAGTTCTCATGGCATCAGGGAGCCGAATTCCGCAAAGTTCAATTCCAGAAGACTGGGTTAACCCGAAAATTTTATTTGCAGGTCCGTTACTTCATGAATTACCGACCGACTGCGTAAATTGGTTCGAGCCGAGGCTTTCATGCTTGGTTCCCTCGGGGTGGCTCCGGCGATGGGGGCATGATGGAGCGATAACGCACGCTGACATGTTGCCTCCGTTTCGAGGCAAGAAATGGGACATCATCGTAGTGTCAGAATCGGAAATCGCCCGTCTGCCGGAGCATCACTTGTTTGATCTTGGTGATGTCATTTGTGTGACTCGCGGAGAAAACGGGTCGAGCATTTGGAATGACGGTAGCTGGCTCGAAGTACCTGCAGTCGACGCGTCACCGGCTGATTTTACTGGAGCAGGCGACGTTTGGGCGACCAGCTTTAGTATCGCAATGAGCGAAGGCTCGAGTATCAACGAAGCAGGCCGTTACGCTGCCGCAGCGTCGGCCATTGCTGTTGAAGCAATCGGACTGAGTGGATGTTCCACGCGGGATCAAGTAATCCGTCGGTTGAATACGGTTGGCTAAGCCGCTTTGAGCGCGTCTAACGCAGCGACTTTGTCCAAAAGACGACCAGATTGTCTCCAGAGCACCTCGCCATCTCGTCCGATCACGAGAAATGTTGGGGTTATAAAAGCTCTGTAGTCTCGGACGAGATTCGAAGAAATCGGGTCTTGCACGTTTAGTTTGAGCACCTGTACTTCTTCGTTCAGTTCACCCTCAAGACTCTTAACAACGGGCTGGGACGCAAGACACGCGGCGCATGAGTTTGAGAAAAACTCGACGAAAACCGGACTACCCGAAGTGATAACCGCTTGTGCTTCTGCCGAGCTTTCCACGGTGCTTTCGCCGGGTTGCAATGACAGCACTATGAGAAACGCAATTCCGCCTGATGCGCTGTACGTGACGATCCGTTTTCGCCAACTTTGTATGGGGAGCACCGCAACTAAAGCCACGATGAACGCGGGAATGGCGATGAAGGCTGAGTGTTGGTTGAAAAATTCGATCAATGTCCGATCTAGTCCTTAAGCCTGAGATAAGTTGTTGACGTCGATGTTCGTTAGATGCGTCAAGTTAGATTCACCAGATCCAGAATCGACGCTGGATCGCCAACAACACTGGCGTAACTAACTTTCGAAGCCTCAATCAGCCAAATGCAGCACCGTTGAGCAAGGCTCCGAGCGAGTATTCCGCCTCCAACGTGCCGTCTAGATCGAGACGATGCGTGCAGAGGGTCATATGATTGTGGTCGCAAGTGGCCAGGATTTGCTCGAATCTGTCCGACGAAGTGTTTCCGAAAAGGATCAAAACAGGCAGTACATGCCTGCGCTCTGCCTTAAAGATCGCTGCCTGATACCAAAGTGCCTGCCTGAGGCCTTCAGACCATGAATCAGCTCGTTCGATTTCGATCACGTGAGTCGGGAATTTCGCGCTGTAGCCGATTAGCAGGTCAGCCCGCTCCTTGCCGGTCCACATTTGCGCTTGTTCAATTACGTTTATTCCTGCGAGCCTCAGAATTCGCGTCACCTCATCCTGTATCTCAGCTTCAGCCTTTTTCGGAATGCCCTGCGCGGCGTCGAAGCCTTTCATGATGCCGTCTTTCAGCGTGGCATGCGAAAGGTTGTATTGTGACTCCCATGCCGAGTACAGCGCCGATTTACGGGAGTTGCTTAGTTGTGACCACCCGGCCGCCTCCGCTTCTTTGTGAACGGTGGTGATGATCATTTCGCGTTGATCACTCGAAAGTTCAGTGAGTGTGCGTGTCATGACTTCTTGCCCGATGCGCTTTTTGCCGGTGGCTTGAATTTTTTCCCAGATCGATGTGAGTCGATACGCTGGTTGGCTAATTCAACGTACTCAGACGATACGTCATACCCAACAAATTTACGACCAGTCTTTACTGCTGCAAGTGCTGTTGAACCGGTGCCCATGAATGGGTCGAGAACTACCTCGTCGGAAAACGTATAGAGCTCGATGGCTCTACGAGGGAGTTCCTCAGGGAAGGGAGCAGGATGCCCAACCTGCTTCGCCGATTGTGGAGCGAAATCCCAAACACTCTTCGTGAATTCCAGAAACTCATCGCGGGATATTGTCGGCTCTCGACCGTTTGTTGGCTTTCTTCCGAAAGGAGGTTTTTGGAAGATTAGTATGTATTCGTGCGTGTCTCGCAATGTTGGGTTCGCAGGGGACATCCAGCTACCCCACGCAGTTGATGTACCAGCTCCGGCCGACTTATTCCAGATGACCTCACCACGCATGTGAAATCCGGCTTTGGCAGATTCTTGGATGATGTAAGCGTGGAGGGGGATGTACGGCTTTCGACCGAGATTGGCTACGTTTACGAGAGCTCTGCCGCCGTCGACCAGTGCCCGAAATGTCTCTTGCATCACGTTGCCGATTAAGTTCAGGTACTCGTCATGCGTTAGGTCATCGTCGTACTCCTTACCTACGTTGTACGGAGGTGACGTGACCATAAGGTGGACCGACCGATCAGGAAGTTCGGTCATATGCTCACTGGAATGGTTTATGAAGGAGTCAAGGAACTCCTCAGGAATCGACTGTTCAAACTCGGGTTTCTTGTCGAGACTTTCCCGGTCCACCGGTTGAAAAGCACGTGCGTAATATTCGGAAGAATCGTGACTGAATCTTCCGTTGGTCCCGAAGGATGAAGTGCTGGTTGGCCGCTGGTTCGGAGCGGCTTTAGATCGACGAGGCATTTGCGTAAGAGGATGCTAGCAGTTGCCGCGCTTTAGCGCGAATATTTTTGATCAATTGGGGGATCGGATTCCTTGATGTGCACGCGAGATGTGCTGCGGTACTCTCGTTGCTAAAGCCGGTTAGTAATCACACACGCTTCATGAACCACACACACGACATCCCGTGGAATCGAGGGATCTGTGGTAGGAGATGGCGAACGATTTCAGTGGAGTGAGCGATGAGCCGTGGGTGGATTTCCAAGTCGCTCGCTCCTCACTCCCCGCAATAACAGGCGTGAGGGGCGTGGAGGAACGCTGCGCTTCCCCAGCCCATTTGCTTCGCTGGCGCTGCGTTCAGAGATTCAGATTTGCGGAGACTCGGGATTGAAGTTAATGAATAGAAAAACTCTAACTAATCCGTTGCCTGATCGAGGATGCTGATGAGATCGACGGCGTTCTTGGTATCTTCCTTACCCTTGGCGGTGATACCTTCATCGAACATTTGGATACAGAACGGGCAAGAAACGGCAACCGTTTCGGCGTCGGTTTCAAGGAACTGATCAGTTCGGAGGTGATTGACTCGATCGCCTTCCTCTTCCATCCACATCCGACCACCGCCAGCACCACAGCAGAACGAACGTTCCTGGTTGCGATCCATCTCGACGAAGTTCAATCCCGGTATCGAGCTCATAATTTCCCGAGGGGCACCAAACTCATCGTTGTGCCGACCTAGGTAACAAGAATCGTGGTACGTTATTGTTCCGATCTTTCCAATACCCGCTTCGTTCGGTTTCAGTTTGCCTTCTTTGAGCAGCTCACCAACAAACGCTGTGTAGTGAATCACATCGTAATTGCCACCAAGTTGCGGGTACTCGTTCTTGATCGTATTGAAGCAGTGTGGGCATGTCGTGATGATCTTCTTGACGTCATACCGCTTGAACGTTTCCATATTCGTTTCAGCCTGCATCTGGAAGAGGTATTCGTTTCCGAGTCGGCGCGCCGGATCGCCTGAGCAGGTTTCCTCATCGCCGAGGACTGCGAACTCAACACCTGCCTTCCTCAGCACTGAAGCCATAGATCGAGTCGTGTCGACTCCCCGCTGAACGAGCGCACCTGAACATCCGACCCAGAATAGAGCCTCTGATTCAGGTTTCTCTGCGAGTGTTGGAATGTCGAGACCTTCCATCCATGAAGTACGAGTGAGAGTCGTACCTCTCCATGGATGGCCGCGCTGCTCAATCGATTGCAAAGCAGACTGCGCCGTGTCAGGTGTACTCGCCTCTTCCAGAGTCAGGAATCGCCGCATGTCGACGATTGAATCAATGTGGTTTATCTCCACGGGACAGGCATCGAGGCATGCAGCACAGGTGAGACAACTCCACAGTACGTCATCACCAATAGAGTCATGAACCATTGATGTTGTTGGTTCGGGCGCTGTTTTTCCTTCGGGTGTACCGAGAATTACAGGGGCACGTTCCTCCATGTACCCCCGCATTCCCTGTATTAGCGCACGCGGTGAAAGCGGCTTTCCTGAAGTCCACGCAGGACAGGCGTCCTGACATCTTCCGCAGTTGGTGCAAGCGTCGAAACTCATTGCCTGAGTCCACTGTAAATCTGGTAAGTCTTTGGCGCCAAACGTTTTGAGCGTCTCGAAATCGCCCATGGGCTTTAGAGCACCTCTTGGACGATCGAGGGTTCGGTAGTACCAGTTCATTGGGCTCACAATCATGTGAGCAAATCTAGAGAACCGAGCTGCGGTGTAGATGATCGCAGAAACGAAAATGGCGGCGTGTAGCCACCACATGAAGGCGTGCGTGGTTTCGAGTGAAGCAGTGGTTAGTCCAGCTTCCAGAAGGGCCTTGGCGAGTACCCATCCGATCGGCGACCATACAGCTACAGATTCGTCGAAGTATGGCGAAGCAGGGTTCAGCTCCGTCGCACCAATACGCATGCCTTCCACGAGAAAACCAGTGACAATCAATCCGAAAAGGAAGCTGAGGACGATTCCATCGTCGAGCGCGGTGTTGAGTCGACCCGGTCGTATCACGTAGCGTCGCCAGGCTGCCATGCTCAAGCCGATTGTTGCGAGTCCACCGCCAAAAACGTCCCAGACAAATGCGAGAGGCACTCGCACATGAGCCGTCGGCCAAATCCAGTCGAGATATTCTTCGGCGTTGAATTCGAAAGCAGCGATTGTCGTGGCGATCAGGAGAATCGTGAATCCCCAGAAGATCGAGAAATGCATGATCCCGGGGTAGAGGTCGCGTTTTCGCACGAACTGCTTATGAGCGAACAGACCGAGAGCGATTAAAGCGAGAAACGCTTTCCACCGGTCAGAGCTCGGTCCCAGTTCAACATTAGCTCCGGCTGTGTGCCACATTTGCCATCGCCGTCGCAACGCGTAGGCAATCGATGCCAGTGCTATCGGTGCTATCAGGTATACGAGGGCACCGGCGAATGGATAGCCGATGTTCCAAAATTCTGTTCTACCCGGGAATTCAGACATTACCTCAACGTGTCCTGATTGCTGTAAATGTTCGATATGGCGATTGAATTACGGCAGTGTACAAATTGCCAGCACTGAGCACGATACCGAAATAGTTACAGTGAAGGGAAATGTGGTGCACTCGTGTTCGCTAGTTGACGAGGCGCGTCCACATTAGAACCGACGAACCCATGATTAACCACAGGAAGATGTTCACCAAAAGAGGCTTATCTCGAATCACAACCTCTTCAGGCGTTTCGCCTACAGCTTTTACGTGGATCAGATATAGATACCGCAGCACGCCATATGCCACGAACGGGATCGTCAACATCATCGAGTGGTTGCTGGGAACGTTCGCTTCCGACACACCGGTACCAAACGTGTAGAGGGTGTACGAAATGAGGGTTGCTGTGGCAACTACGGTGATCAGGTTGTCGAGAAGCGGAATCGAGTACTCACTGAGGATCGAACGCTGCGCTTCCGAGTTGTCGCCAGCGATATAAATTTCGTTTCTCCTCTTTGACAAAGCTATGAACAGTGCGCCCAGAGCTGTAACTACGTATAGCCAGGGTGAAATTGTGAGATCCAGCTCAATGGGAGCGCCGTGTTGCTCGATTATTGTGTGGTCAATTGCAATGGATCCGGCGACAGCTCGCAGCACGAAGCCTGATGAAACCGCCATAACGTCGACCAGCACGATGTTCTTGAGCCACCAGCTATAAGTAACGTTCACTGTCAGATAAACGGCGGAAGTCAGAACCATCGGTATCGAAATCACCGCTGATGCCGCCAGTGCCCCGACGATCATTAATACAGAAATTCCGTACGCCCACGGGATCGAGATCCTTCCGGCGGCAATTGGGCGGAAACGCTTTCGCGGGTGTGATCGATCTTTTTCTAAGTCGACAGCATCATTGATGAAGTAGATCGATGCAGAAAGAAGTACAAAAATCCCCAGCGCAGCAAAAGCTCGTCCTACGATTACCGCCATTCCGACAATGTCGTCAGCGCTGTACCAGATATTGATTGTGAAGAAGAGAGGGACCAGAACGAGACCGTTCTTAATCATCTGGCGAGGGCGTGATTCGTGGAAGATTGCCTTTAAACTCGGAACCCGCGCTACCTGAATTGTGACTTCCTGTTCAACCGCCATATAGGCGATGATAGGTGTTACAGGATTTTGGGGTCAATTCGAGCTCCGACGTTTATCGCCGTAAATAATGCCGACCAACACTAAAAAACGACTCGATCAACTCATTGTTGACCGGGGTATGGCTCCCGATGTGAAAGAAGCGGCCGCGCTTGTGATGGCTGGAAAAGTTTCTTTGCCTGGGGAAAAACGAGCACCAACCCCAGGTTTGCAGTTGCGAGACGACGCGGAGATAGACGTATCCCCTGAACAGCGATTTGTCTCTCGTGGAGGATGGAAACTGCAAAAAGCGCTAGATCACTTTGAAATTGATGTGACTGACGCCGTGTGCCTCGATGTGGGTGCATCAACAGGCGGCTTCACGGATTGCCTACTCCAGGCTGGAGTGTCACGGGTTTATGCGGTCGACACTGGGCGTGGTCAGCTACACCAGAAATTGAGAGACGACTCTCGTGTCGTGAACATGGAACGGCGCAATCTAGCTGATGGACTTGGGCTTCCCGAGGGAGTTGACGTTGTCGTCGCCGACGTTTCGTTTACCTCTCTGACTAGAGTGCTTCCTGATGCACTCGAACAGTTGACCGGCGGCGGAGTAGCGATTGTTTTACTAAAACCGCAGTTCGAGGCGAAAAAGTTGGAGGTTCCGCGAGGTGGTGTCGTCACGGAATCACCAGTACACGCCGCAGTGATCGGAAGATTCGTGAGGTGGGCAACCGAGTCAAAAATCCGCATTCGCAATCTCACCAGTTCAGGGATACTCGGCGACAAGGGAAATCTAGAATTTCTGCTACACCTAGAAGTAACTTCTCAATCGTAGAGCAAATCGGGTTGGATCAGGCTCTTACAGCCTGGTCTTCGCGTTGACCGGGTCAACCAGTGACCGATAAGATCAATGACTCAGTCGCCGTCATTTCTTGGAGCTGCTCGGTGCATCTGATCTTCTGTTCGCAGACTGGCGTTCGAAGAACTGGTTGAGTCGATCGAATTATTCTCTGTGTCGCAGACCCACGGTCCGATCCTGCCCGATTCTGACGATAAGCCGCATGAAGAGTGCGGCATCGTTGGTGCTTATATTCCCGGCGAAGATGTAGCCCGAACTAATTTTTTTGGTCTTTTCGCGCTTCAGCATCGAGGCCAAGAAAGCGCAGGCATCGCCACTTCGCAGGGCGATAAGATCAACCTACAGGCTCAAATGGGTCTGGTATCCCAGGTATTCCGAGAAGAGTATCTCGCCGCGCTTCCCGGTCACGTCGGAATTGGACACACACGGTATTCGACAATGGGCGGTAGCAAGGAATACAACGCTCAACCGCTTTTAGCAGATGGGCAACGAGGTCAACTTGCGATTGGTCACAACGGTAACGTGATCAATGCCGCGGATCTAAGAATCGAACTGGCAGAAGAGTTTGGCTCCGTTTTTGAAAAGACCTCAGACACTGAGGTCATCGCTGAACTTTTCGCCAAAGCTCCAGGATCTGACTGGTTCGAAGTCTCCGCTTATGCCATGCGACGCCTCAAAGGCGCCTACTCGCTAGCGATCATGACCAAAGATCAGCTGATCGCCGTTCGCGATCCGCTAGGAATTCGACCGCTTTGTCTCGGAACGCTAAATGGCGGATACGTCGTCGCATCCGAAACTTCAGCGCTCGACAACCTTGGTGCTGAATTCGTTCGTGAACTCGAAAACGGCGAAACGCTTGTTATCGACAAAGACGGCATAAAGTCGAAGATCTGGTCCGGGGCGCGTTCAGCCCACGCAATGTGCGTATTTGAACAGATCTACTTCGCCCGACCCGACAGCGTGTTGAATGGTGAACTTGCCTACGAAACCAGGCAGCGACTCGGAGCTGAGGTTTATAGGGAGCATCCAGTAGATGCAGATATCGTCGTTGGTATTCCCGACTCTTCGACTCCTCATGCTGTAGGGCTCGCTGCCGCTGCTAAAATCCCTTACGCCGAAGCGATCATTCGTAACAGGTACGTTGGGCGAACGTTTATCCAGCCCGACCAACGTTCAAGAGCGCAAGGTGTTCAAACTAAGTTCAACCCAATGCGAGGCGTGATCGAGGGAAAGCGTCTACTGGTCGTTGACGACTCGATCGTTCGCAGCACCACGATTACCCGAGTGATTCGTATGCTTCGACGCGCAGGTGCTAAAGAAGTCCATGTTCGAGTAGCTTCTCCGCCAATCAAGTCGACCTGTCATTTCGGTGTCGATATGGCGACTCTCAGTGAGCTGATCGCTGCTAATAAAACAGTCGAAGAAATCACCGAATACATTGATGCTGACTCGCTGGCATATTTGTCGGTAGACGGGCTCATGCGAGCGGTTCGTGCCCCAGGTGAGGAGTATTGCAAAGGCTGCTTTACAGGCGAATATCCAATACCCGTTCAGCTTGAGATGAATAAGCTCAGATTCGAGGCGGCTAGCGCCGATTAGATTCGCTGGACGAATCGCTATGGATCGCACATTGATCGACGAATTTCCGGCTATTTAATCTCTCTTCCGAACGTATACTTATCCCCTGAATAAATCGCGCCTGAAATTCACCAGGCGAAAGTGACCACGGGAGCCTTACGAATGACAGATCGCCCAGTTGGAAAGACCTACGCCGATGCAGGCGTGGACCTCGACGCAGCGGCTTCCGTTAAGATGCGAATCAAGGACATTGCATCTTCAACTCTTGACGGCACGGTCGTTGCTGGGCCAGGTGGTTTTGGTGGAGTAATCGACCCCGATCCGAACGGCGATACGCTGCTGGTCGCCAGTACGGACGGTGTAGGAACCAAACTTCGAATTGCAGACGCGCTCGGGCGCCATGATACGGTCGGTGCGAGCATCGTTAACCACTGCATAAACGACATTCTCCCCGCTGGTGCTCTCCCGTTGTTCTTCCTCGATTATATCGGTCTCAGCCGATTCGATCCCGACAAGATCGCCGAGATCGTTTCGGGTTTAGCAAAGGCATGTGCCGATGCTGGGTGTGCTCTTCTCGGTGGCGAAACCGCAACCATGCCGGATATTTACGATGACGACGACTATGACCTTGCAGGTTTCATCGTAGGGACGGTCCGAAAAGACGCATTGCTTCGACCTGAAAACACAAGCGAAGGTGACGTAATCCTCGCCTTGAAGTCCGGCGGTTTGCATACCAACGGTTACTCACTTGTACGCAGTGTTTTTGAGACGGATCAAAACCCCTCAGTGTTAGCGACAAACGTTCCCGAAACGTCTCACACCCTGGGCGAACTGCTTTTGCGACCTCATCTTTCCTACCTGGACGCACTTAGCCCTGTTTTAGACAAGATCAAGGGGCTCGGTCACATTACAGGCGGTAGCTTCTACAAGAACATTCCTCGAGCCCTTGCCGATGGTCTCGGTGCTGATGTTGATGTCTCCACTTGGGAGGTTCCGCCGCTATTCAAGTTCATTAAAGAATCCGGAAACGTGGACGATCAGGAAATGTTCCGAGTGTTTAACATGGGCGTCGGAATGACAATCATCGTAGAGCCTGGACTTGTAGATGATGTCCTCAACAGCGTTCCCGGTGCCTTCCGAGTCGGTGACGTTGTAAAACGTGCTGAAGGCGAAGCGCGTACAAAGCTTATAGGTCTTTAGAGCGCAAGACTCAAACCAGAAAGAAGCCCGATTACGGGTAGTAGACGAACAGAAAAGAAGAATCGAGAAGAATTTGAAAGCGCTACTTTCGGCATACGATCGCAGGGGTCTCGTTGATTTTGCAAAAGTACTGGCAGCCAGCGGTTTCGAGCTGTTGAGCACTGGCGGAACCGCCAATGAACTGAAGACCGCAGGTCTTTCGATTACTGAAGTAGCGAGCGTTTCTGGTGCTCCTGAAATCCTTGATGGTCGAGTCAAGACTCTTCACCCACGGATTCATGGTGGGATTCTCGGAAAACGTAACAACCCGGCTCACGTTGCAGAAATGGAAGAGCAGGGAATCGAGGCTATCGATGTTGTGGTCAACAACCTGTACCCGTTCCAGAAGACAATTGCCAAACCCGACGTGACCCTCGATGACGCGCTCGAGAATATCGACATTGGCGGTCCGGCAATGACACGTGCCGCTGCCAAAAACTTCCCGGACGTTGTAATTGTTGTCGATCCTTCGGATTACGAACTCGTCGGTGAAATGATTGCAAACGGAGGTGTGTCGATGGATCAGCGACGAAGGCTCGCTTCGAAGGCGTTCCAGCACGTTGCAGGCTACGACACTCTGATCTCTGCGTACCTTCGAGAATCCGATTCGTCTGGTGAAGACAAATCAGCTCTATTTCCTGAAGAACTCACCTTTGGTTGGAACCGGGTCGCCATTCCTCGCTACGGCGAGAACCCACACCAGGCGGGTGGTGTATATGTGACACCGGGTGAGACTGGGGGGATCGTTAACGCGAAACAACTTCACGGCATCGACATGTCGTACCTAAACTACTTCGACGCCGATGCCGCCTGGGTGGCCGCCAACTCATTTGAGTCGTTTGGGCAGCATTGTGTGTCGATAGTCAAGCATGCCAATCCATGTGGACTAGCTACCCATGAAAACCAGGCTGAGGCATACCGCAAGGCATTTGCCGGCGACACAATCTCTGCTTTTGGTGGAATTGTTGGTTTTAACTCAATCGTTACAGTAGAAACTGCTGCTGCGATGAAAGGATTGTTGCTGGACGTTATTGCTGCTCCAGGTTACCAACCTGAAGCTCTTGAGATTTTCAGCAAGCGAAAGCGCACCCGAATCCTCGAAGTACAACCGTCCGAAACACCACTTTTGAACGTTCGAAACGTCACTGGTGGAGCGCTTGTTCAACAACCGGATGACATCGTTGAAGTCGCATCTTCGTGGAAGGTCGTGACGAAGAAGCAACCAACCGAACAACAACTGAGCGATATGGCGTTCGCCTGGAAGGCGTGTCAGCTTGTTCACTCGAATGCAATAGTATTCGTCAAGGAATCTATGCTTCAGGGGATGGGTGCAGGTCAACCGAACCGGGCGATTAGCGTGTACCTTGCTGGCAGAGCAGCTGGAGAAGACGCTTTTGGTTGCGTAATGGCGAGCGATGCCTTCTTCCCGTTCGCTGACGGCATCGAAGGTGCTGCCGAGGCTGGAGCGGTTGCGGTTGTGCAACCTGGCGGTTCGGTGAAAGATCAAGAGGTGATTGAAGCTGCCGATCGGCTAGGATTGGTCATGGTGTTCACGGGAACCCGTCACTTCTACCACTAGATTTTGTACTGATGACATTGATACGTCTCAGGTGCCCAAAAATATGGCAACAACAGTCGACATAGTCATTCCAGTTCTCAACGAAGAGGTGTCTCTGCCTGCTTGCATCGATAATCTATTCGCATTTATCGAGGAACATCCTGAACGTGAATGGCGAATCGTGGTGGCTGACAACGGCTCGACAGATCGAACCGCCGAAATAGCTGCCGAGTTGTCAGAAAAACATCCGAACGTTTCAGTCACGCATCTCGAACTTCGCGGACGAGGCCGAGCGCTCAAGCAGGCGTGGGGACTGAGCGACGCCGACGTGCGGCTCTATATGGACGTCGATCTTTCCACCGACCTAAAGTCTCTGCCTGATCTGGTTTCCGCTATAACTGACGATGGATATGAAGTAGCTATTGGCTCCCGTTTGATAAAGGGCTCGAAAGTTGTCGGCAGGACGTTAAAACGAGAAATCACCTCACGCGGCTACAACATAATGATTCATATATTCTTCCCTCTCACTAAGTGGAGAGATGCGCAATGTGGATTTAAAGCAGTATCACGCAAAGCTGCTGAGAATATAGTGCCGTTGGTGAAGGACAACGCCTGGTTCCTCGATACCGAGTTACTCCTTCTCGCCGATAAAGCTGGGTACTTGATAAAAGAAATTCCGGTTCACTGGGAAGACGATCCCGACACCCGCGTAAAGATTATTTCCACTGCATGGGAGGATGTCAAAGGTCTGCTGAGATTGAGGTTTAAAGGTCGACCAGTACCGCCATCTGCGCCTTGACCGCGTAATCTAACGATAGCTAGAGTTGGAAACTCGCATGGATGTTCGTTTGAACCTCCGCTCCTAGAAGACTGAAATATGACCACTCCCGGAGATTTTGAAATCGGCCGCTCTGTACTAACCGGGTATACTGCCGACAACGAACTACATAGGGCACTGACAATTCTTCGAAACGAAGGGGTCAACCCCGAGGTAGTAGTTGAATTTACCGCGGAACGTGACGGCGTGTTTTGTGGCATATCGGAAGTAAAGACCCTTCTCGATAGAGTGTTACCCGAGACCGGCCGTGAAGTTTGGGCGTTGGACGAAGGTGTAACTGTTGCCGCAGGGGAGGTTGCCCTTAGGATACGGGCTCCGTATGCGTCGTTCGGACTCTTCGAAACGGCGATTCTTGGAACACTGGCTTCGTGTACTGGCTGGGCGACTGCAGCTGCTGAATGTGTTGAAGCCGGCGACGGTGTTCCGGTGATCGCTTACGGTGCTCGTCACGTACATCCTGAGGTGGTCGGAGTGATGGACTACTCTGCAGTAGTCGGAGGCTGTGCTTCCAGTTCGTCAGTTGTTGGACAGCAGCTTCACGGTCTTACCCCTTCAGGGACAATGCCTCATTCGCTGGTGCTGCTCATGGGCGACACCGTGCGGTCGATTATGGCGTTCGACAAGCACATGCCTCCTGAAGTACCTCGTGTTGCGCTGGTCGACACGTTCAAGGACGAGGCGGAAGAAGCGGTTGATGTTGCCAAGGCTTTACGAGAGCGACTCCGTGGAATTCGTTTGGACACGCCGAAGGAGCGAGGTGGAGTAACCCCAGAACTGGTGCACGAAATTCGCGCTCGACTTGATAAACGCGGACACCATCATGTCGACATATTCGTCAGCGGCGGAATCAGCCCTGAGCGAATTCGCAACTTCGTCGAGGCTGGTGCACCCGTGAGCGTGTTTGCCGTTGGCTACTACATAGCGGCTGCAAGTCCGATTTCATTCACAGCCGATATAAAGCAGATCGAAGGCGCCGATATTGCCAAGCGCGGTCGGGTTCCCGGTCTATCGGTGAATCCAAAACTTTCTCAGGTTCTCTAATCCTGAGGCTAGTCTAGACCTTGTAGTTGTAGTATCACAACTTTCGAGTGTTCTGGGCGTACCTTCGCCCATTCTGCCATTCGGTAACCTGGCACCCAGACGATTCCATTCGGAGAATCAACGACTGGGATCCTCGATCGCCACCGACTAGGTACACCGGCATTCACGAAGAGATCCTGCAGTTTTACGCTGTTACCCGTGCCGAGAGGTTGAATGCGATCGCCATCGCTACGATGCCTCAGGGTTAGGGACTCACGGGTCAGGTCGGGTGTGGCAAAAACCATATTCAAGTCGCGGGTATTAAGATCGTCCGGACGCTCAACAACATCAGCAGCCAATCTGACGTTTTGACCGAGATTGAGAATCCCTGGAACGGAGATGTTTTGTGGCAAATTCAATTGTGGGTAAGGGCAATCATCAATTCCGCTGAGCCGGAAACCGAACATCTCTTTGTCGATGTAAAAAATAGCTTCGTTTGGCAGATCTAATGACTTACCACTCGGACCGTTGAGCAGATCCAGGATGGCGTCGATATGAACCCGTTCAAGATCGAGCGAATGCCCAAGGGCACGTTCGTAAGCACCAATCACTAGCCGCCTCGTGAGAAATTCCGGTAGACCACTCATCGCTGCTCGGGAATATGTGTTGATGCCCGTTGTAATCCGATCTAAATGCTGGTTTACCACCCATTCGATAAGTTGGAGATCATCCGCAGAATTTCGAGCCAATCTTGCGAGAGCTTGTGATGCTCCGGGTACTGATTCGTTGAGATTTGGGACTACTTCGAGACGTAGCTTGTTTCGGGTGTATTCCCTGCTCAAGTTGGATTCATCGAGGATAGGCGTGATTCCTAGGGTTTTACAGATTTCAACGCAACATGCGTGAGGAATGTCGAGCATTGGTCGGATCACATTTACTTTGACTCCGTAGCCGGGAATTTCTAGCTTGCCCGATACCGACATTCCGGAAATACCTTTTAGTCCGGCACCGCGTGAAGCATGATGCAGCACTGTTTCCGCCTGATCGTCTCTGGTGTGTCCGGTAACGACTGCATAAGCGCCTTGGTTAGCAACGATTTTCGCGAGGGATTGGTATCTGAGTGTTCGTGCTGCTAACTCGATAGAAATACCTTCGGAATTCGCAAATTCTGGGACGTCCACGGTTGTCGCTGTGAACTCTACGCTTAACTGAGCCGCAATTTCTTTTGTGCGATCCAAGTCACGCTGAGAGGTCTCGCGTCGGATCTGGTGATTCACATGCCCTGCAACTATCCGCCAGCGCTTGTCCTTCGCGAGTTCCGTCATTCCGTAGAGAAGTGCGCTCGAATCTGGACCACCAGAAAAGGCAACAATAATAGTTTCGCCTTCGGGCATTATGGCGCGGTCGAAACCGGCGCCAAGTAATTCGTTGAACTTCTGTTCAGTAGACATGGTATTACGCCTATTGAACCGCTTCAGTGACCTCGGTCACACGACGAACACGGATGCTCGTGATCTTTGTTCCGTCCATCTCGCCGACTTGCATCCGAAGGTTTCCGAAGCGAATTCTTGATCCTGGTTTTGGCAACTGCTGCGCCTGTGACAGGAAGAATCCGGCGATGGTCTCGTAGTCCCCTTCGGGAATATCGAGTTGAAGTTCATCGTTTGCTTCACCGATTTCGAGGCCGCCATCGAGGACGAACGTGTTTTCGTTGACCATTACGAATCTTCGGTCAGGCTTGTTACCTTCCTCACCGGTCCGCCCAACGATTTGTTCGACTAACCGGCTAAGTGTGATCAAGCCCGCGATTCCGCCGAACTCGTCTACTACAAGTGAAATTTTGTGACCCGATTCCTGCATTTCTTCAAATAGGTCATCGAGTCGTTTGGTTTCCGGGACAAAGTTCGCCTGCCGAAGCAGGTTCACGACGGTGTTGTCGGGATCGAAGTTCCCTTGTGACAACGAAGCCATGAAATCTTTGACCGAAAAGATTCCGACTACGTCGTCGTGATCGGTGTCGTAAACCGGGAACCGCGTATGCGGTGTTGCTTGGTACATACGTAGGAAGTCTCCGAACTTTGCGTCGGATCGAGTCCAAACGATTTCCGGGCGAGGTGTCATTACGTCGCGAACTTCCATCTCACCAAATCGGAAGATATTCTCAAGCATTTCTCCGGTGTTCTCTTCGACTGTACCTTCTGCTTCACCTAGATCGATTAATGTTCGAAGTTCACCGGTGGTGACGATTGGACTCTCCAGCGAATCCTTACCGCCGAGCAGGCGAAGGATTGATTGCGGGACGAGAGTGAACGCGAAAACAATCGGCCAGGTGAGCGTCATGAGAATCAGGACGACTCGTGCGGTGATAAGCGACCACTTTTCCGGAGCAACAACTGCGAGTGTTTTTGGCGTTAGTTCTCCAACGACGACGACAACGATTGTCGCAATTGCAGTTGCTGCGACTGTGGAAAGTAGAGTAGCTTCACCACCACCGATTGTCGAAATGGCGAGCGTGGTGCCGACCGTGGCGACCATGACGTTGAAGAGGTTTCCGGCAAGCAGGATCGTTCCAAAGAATTTTTCATACTGCTGGAAGATTCGAACCACGAGTTCGGCGCGCTTATCACCTTCCTCACCGCGGTGCTCGATTCGGTAACGGCTCGCGCCAAGAACGGCCGCCTCGGTTGCGCTAATGAATGCACTACCCAGAAGACCGATAACGATGATGATGATTGATGTGGTCACTTGAAATCAGACACCTGACGATCTCCTAGATCGTTGGTGCCTCTATATCAAGTTTATCGGGCAACACCCGGTTGGGTGCAACCGGAAACTTTTTACCGGTTGCACCCAAAAAGCCCTTTGAATGTTTTAAGTGAAGTCAGATTTAGTTAGAAGCTTGAACGCTGGTTGACTCGCCTTACCCATCTGTCGGGGTCATTCCGTCTTCGCCTCGGCGAATTGCGGTCTCGATTTCATCCCTGACATCGGTGTTCGTCTTTAGGAATTTTCGGGATGCTTCACGACCCTGTCCGAGTCGAGTATCGCGGTAGGAGTAGAAAGATCCGCTTTTCTTGACGATGCCAAGATCGACACCCATATCGAGAAGGCTTCCTTCTTTACTGATGCCTTCGTTGAACATGATCTCCATTTCGGCTTTCTGGAATGGAGGTGCAACCTTGTTCTTTACCACTCGAGCACGCACTCGGTTGCCGACGATGTCCTGTCCAACCTTCACTGCTTCGATCCGGCGTAGGTCGATACGTACAGAACTGTAGAACTTCAGTGCTCGACCGCCAGGCGTTACCTCAGGGCTGCCAAACACCACTCCGACCTTCTCACGAAGCTGGTTGATAAAGATACAAACTGTGTCGGTCTTGTGGATGATTCCAGTTAGCTTGCGAAGAGCCTGTGACATGATTCGGGCTTGCAGACCTATTTGCATTTCGCCCATGTCACCTTCAAGTTCGGCAGAAGGTACGAGCGCTGCAACACTGTCGACAACGATAATGTCGAGCGCACCACTTCGAATCAGGTACTCCGTGATTTCTAATGCCTGTTCGGCAGAGTCGGGCTGGGAAATCAGGAGCTTGTCGACGTCAACACCGATCAACCGGGCGTAGGCGGGATCCATAGCGTGTTCAACATCAATAAAGGCTGCCTGCCCACCTGCTGCCTGGGCTTCTGCTACAGCTGCCATAGCGAGGGTTGTTTTACCGGCAGACTCAGTTCCGAAGATTTCGACGATTCGACCTCGTGGGAGTCCGCCAACTCCAAGAGCCTGGTCTAGAGCGATAGAGCCTGTCGGCACAGCTTTTACGCTATGCCCTACACCTACTTCGCCCATACGCATTACAGCGCCGCGACCGAATGCCTTTTCGATCTGTGCAAGAGCTAGTTCGAGAGTCTTATCTCTATCGTTGCTGGCCCCATTGAGTGAGACTTTTACCGATGCTTTCTTAACAGCCAAGGTCGCTCTTCCTTCTGCGCTATTTCAGGCCGGATTTGTGGTGCGAGTTGTCCGCAACGCAAGCCAGATTAGCACATGTGTTCTAGTGCTGCAACAAGCCTATGGCACAACAATATCGATCCCCCAGTCGACTGTGAGAAACCGGGAGTGAAATAGAATGCATACCTGAAAGTCCAAGGTCTGTCTGTCGCGCAACGTTCAAGCTACCTGGGCTGATTTTGGGTGGGGGCATTTTTTGGAAAATAGTCTGAAGACAGCGATACTTCTTGGGACATCGGGCGATAAAAACCGTTCGAATTTAGCTCAATTAAAAGTTAAGAACAAAGACCTTCGCTGTGTTGGCCAGAAGAGGTCGTTGTCCTTGAGAGGGATTTATGTGATTGTGGGGCGTGATCCGAGTGTCATCGGGAGGGCAATTTCGACGCCGTCTCGGAAAACTCCAACGATGATTTCTTCCCCAGGGGAAGTGTTCAATGCCAAGTAGCCAATCAGATCATCCATCGATTCCATTCGAACCGAATTGATCGAGACGATCACATCGCCGTCGAAGTTTAGTCTGCTGAACTGAGTTCCTGAGTCGCCGCGAATTCCAGCGAGATCAGCTGGCCCGTTAGGGGAGACACTCGTGACGTATGCTCCGACAAGATTAGCAGGAAGCCCGACGTTCTCACGAAGAGTCAGTTCGACTTCGTTTCCACTAATGCCCATGAGCGGGTAAACATACTCACCAATCTCAATAAGGGAAGGTACGACGCGTTTCACGAGGTCGACAGGTACTGCAAACCCAACACCCGAGCTCTGGGCTGTTTCGCTAACGATTTGCGTATTTACGCCGATCACTGCGCCGTTCAGATCGAGCAAGGGGCCTCCGGAGTTACCGGGGTTTATGGCAGCATCAGTCTGGATTACCGAAGGGATGCTATAGCTAGAGAAACCGCTGCTGATCGTTCGAGCGATGGCGCTAACGATTCCCGTGGTCATCGTGAAGTCCTGACCGAACGGATTTCCTAGCGCGAGTGCAGTGTCACCCGGCCTTAACTCTGAAGAAGTGCCGATGGAGATTGGGGTAAGTTCGTGGTCGAGGCCGATCAACTTGATAACTGCGAGGTCAGCCGCTGGATCCTGCGCAACGATATCAGCGCGGTACTCACGCCCATTAAAGAAACGGACGGTGATGGTTCCTGCATTTTGGATTACATGGTAGTTGGTGACGACGTGTCCATCCTCGTCCCAGACGAAGCCAGATCCGGATCCTTCGCCGCGCGTGGTCCGGCTGTAGATGAAAACAACAGATTCAACAGTCTTTTCGTAAAGATTTACGAGGTGATCCTGCTGAGCCGCCACGATCTTGGCTGCGGTTAGCTTTGCCGTACTAGCTTCCTGTGGCCCTTCATAAGGACCCACTTCGCTATTTGGGTCTTCCGAAGCACTGTTATCGAATACCGCAGGGATGACTTCCGCAGTTGCTTCAACAGGATCAGCCTCGGTGTTGTTTGTGACTGAATCCGTATCGTCGCTTGTCGGATTTGTGATCGTAACGACCGTATTTTTTTCGGTTGCGACTTCCTCGTCGGTGGAGGTGTCCGAAACGGTAATTTGATCAGTGGGTGGTTCTGGCTCTTCCTGTGTCGTCGTTCCTGTGCAGGCGACCACTGCCACTAGTATCAGGGCTGCAAGTCCACCGACCAAAGTCATTTTGAGATCTTTCAACGTTTTCATAGTTGTTTTGATGCCACGCCTTGCCGAAAGGTAAGCGTTGAGTCACATCATCAAAAATGTAATTTAAGTGGATCATACTCTACAAATCAAATGTGAAGCAACTGTGTGATACGTGATGAATCTAATATTGAATTCTTTCGTACGAGACAGCGTTCCCGCTTGGGATGGCGGTTAGCGTTGCCAACCCGAAGCGATCGGGAGTCGTCGGTCTTTCCCGAACGCGAGACCCGTGATCTTTACCCCTGGTGGTGATTGTCGACGCTTATATTCGTTGATGTCTATGAGTCGGACGATCTTTCTCACGACCGCTTCAGATGCTCCCTCGCCACCCAGCTCTTGCTCGTTTTGAATGATTAACTCTGGAGACATACGTTCTTCAATGTAATGATGGATCACACGGTCGAGCTGGTCGTATGGTGGAAGTGAGTCTTCATCGAGCTGGTCAGGACGAAGTTCGGCACTCGGTGGCTTTTCGATAATTTCCAATGTGATTGGTGATCCCGAACCCCGCTTGTTTCGGTGGTGACATAGCTCATAAACCAGCGTCTTTGGAACGTCCTTTATCACAGCGTAAGCACCCGCCATATCGCCGTAGAGAGTGGCGTATCCGGTTGCCATTTCTGATTTATTTCCGGTGGTCAGCACCAGCCACCCGAACTTGTTGGCTATTGCCATCATCAAATTTCCGCGAATGCGAGATTGAACATTCTCTTCAGATAGCCCTGGCTTGGTGCCTGCGAACGTGTCAGCAAGCATTTCTTCAAACGCTGTGTGTCCGGGTTCAATCGAAATATTCCACAGTTCGACACCTAGTCTTGAGCAGAGGTCTTTCGCGTCATTAACGCTGCCATCTGACGAATAACGAGAAGGCAGCGATACACCGACCACGTTTTCAACACCGATTGCATCAACAGCGACCGTAGTTACCAGAGCGGAGTCTATCCCGCCAGAAACGGCGACCGCGACCTTCTTGAATCCAGTCTTCTTCACGTAATCGCGTGTTCCAACCAAGAGGGCGCGATATATCGACTCAAGTCGATCCAAGCGGTGAGTCGATAATTCCTTGACCTTAGGGCGTCTTCGAACACCAGTAAGCCCAATTTTATATTTGGTTGATTCACCAATCGCATCGAGTTCTTCCTGTGGTATACCGACGGATTGATGCTGAAGGCGTGACTTGTCCATTCCCTCAACGTCGACGTCAGCGACGAGTAAAGACTCTTCAAATCTTGGTGCGGTTCCTAGCAAATCGCCGGTTGGACCAGCCAGCATGCTGCCGCCGTCAAAGACAAGCTCATCCTGTCCACCGATCTGGTTGGTGTACAGCGTGAACACTCGATTGCGCCTAGAAAGTTCGGTGACAACTTCGACTCGATGCCCATGTTTACCTGACTCGTAAGGGGATGAGTTGAGATTCACGACGATCTGAGCTCCGTTGGCGCACTGAACCTCGGACGGCCCGATCTGCTCCCATATATCTTCGCATATGTTTACGCCTACTTTGATTCCGTCGACCGAAATCACCGGGCACTGATTACCGGAAGTGAAGTATCGTCGCTCATCGAAAACGCCATAGTTCGGTAGGTGGATCTTTCGGTAAGTTGCAACGATTGTCCTGTTGTAAATCACAGCCGCGGCGTTGTAGAGATTCGTTCTCGATTCACCGGTTTCATCAGACTCGCTAACTTCCGAATCAACAAAGCCGACTACTACCACGATGTCGCCAACCCATGCCGAGATTCGATTCAGAGCGGCTTTGTTATCGGCAATGAAGTTGTCGTAGAGAACGAGGTCTTCAGGCGGGTAGCCAGTGATAGTCAACTCCGGAAACGCGACAAGGTCGGCTCCTTGCTCCTGAGCTAGGCCAATCCATTTCTCGATAAGCGTAGAGTTGCCGTCAATATCACCAACGGTCGTGTTGATCTGAGCGGCGGCAACCCGAAGCGTCGAGTTCGAACCCGAACTGCCATTATTGGTAGTCATAACGATTCGATTCTACATATGCTCTTAGACGTTACCACCTCAACCAGCCATGATCGGAGGTCGGACGTAGCCCTGAACGGTCGGCAATCGAGAATCCCCAGAAAGGAAAATATCGATCTGACGTGCTGTACGACGTCCACTTGCGATCGCATGTACAACAAGAGACTGTCCTCGCTGCATGTCACCACATGCGAACACCTTGTCGATGTTTGTCTGCATACTGCCGTTAGCTGCCACGTTGCCGCGTCCGTCGTACTCGACTTCCAAAGCGTCCAGCAAACCTTCATGCTGAGGATGGAGGAATCCCATTGCGAGGAATACCGCCTCTGCTTCGATATCGAACTCGCTGCCCGGCACTTCACTCATGTTGAACCGGCCGGCATCCTCGTCCTTGACCCATTCGACGCGGGTGCACTCAAGCTTCTTGAGATTGCCATTTTCGTCGCCTACGAATCGCTTGGTCAGAACGTTGTAGTCGCGGTCACCGCCTTCTTCATGGGCACTCGATGTTCGGAAGATGGTTGGCCACTGAGGCCACGGGTTCGTTGGAATTCGAATCTCGCTCGGCCGAGGCATGATTTCCATCTGAATGATGTTCTTCGCGCCGTGTCGGTGAGACGTGCCTAGACAGTCGGCACCAGTGTCACCACCACCGATGATCACGACATTCTTGTCGCGTAGATCAATGTTTTCTTCTGGTCCGAACTCTTGGCCTTTGAGCTTGCGGTTTTGCTGGGTGAGCAACTCCATGGCGAAGTAGACCCCGTTTAGGTCGCGACCTTCCACTGGAAGGTCACGCGGTATGGTAGATCCACCAGCAAGACAAACTGCGTCGAAATTTTCGAGCAATTCTTCGTGAGTCAAATCAATGCCGACGTTGGTGTTTACGCGGAACTTTACGCCCTCGCTTCGCATTTGGTTGACTCGTCGTTCGACCACTTCTTTTTCGAGTTTAAACTCGGGAATACCAAGTGACAGCAAGCCGCCAATGTACTCGTTGCGCTCATACACCGTCACAGTGTGACCAGCACGAGCGAGCTGTTGCGCTGCGGCAAGTCCTGCAGGACCCGAGCCAATGACGGCGACGTTCTTACCTGTCTTGTTTTCGGCAGATTCCGGCTTGATCCAGCCTTCTTTCCATGCATGCTCGACGATCTGCTTTTCGATCATTTCGATCGTTACAGGGTCTGAGTTCACAGAAAGTGTGCATGATGCTTCGCAAGGTGCGGGGCAAATACGGCCTGTGAACTCCGGGAAGTTATTGGTTGCGTGCAACCGCTGAATAGCTTCTTCCCAGTTACCGTGATAGACGAAATCGTTGAACTCCGGAATCAGGTTTCCGAGAGGGCATCCGCTGTTGCAGAATGGAACTCCGCAATCCATACATCGGCTCGCCTGGCGGCGCGCGTCAGACTCATCCCACTCCAGGTAAACTTCTTGCCAGTCGTGAATACGTTCTGCAGCGTCACGTCGCGATGGAGTTCGGCGAGCCGCCTCCATGAATCCGGTCACTTTACCCACTGGTAACCACCCCTTCCTTTACATCGGTCGTATCTGGATAGGCAGCACGTTCGCGTAGCACTCGTGCATAGTCCCTCGGTAAGACCTTCCTGAACTTGGTTACTGAGTCGTTCCAGTTGGCAAGCAAATTTGTTCCGACTTTACTTCCTGTGTACTTCACGTGATCTTCAATCATCTTCTTGAGTTCGGCGTCGTCGTCCGAACCAGGAGCGATATCAAGCAGGTCAGCGATAGCGTCGTTGAAGTGATGCCCTAACGTATTGTCTCCGTCCCAGACATACGCCACACCACCACTCATACCCGCACCGAAGTTACGTCCTGATGATCCAAGAACCGCAACGCGTCCACCGGTCATGTATTCACAGCCGTGATCACCAATTCCTTCAACAACCGCGGTTGCCGATGAGTTACGTACTGCGAAACGTTCGCCAGCTAGACCGTTGACGTATGCCTCACCACCAGTGGAACCGTAGAGAGCCACGTTACCGATGATGATGTTGTCTTCAGCTTTGTAGGAGCTGCTTGCCGGTGGAGTAACGATTAGTCGCCCACCCGAAAGACCCTTTCCAAAGTAGTCGTTCGAGTCGCCTTCGACCTTGAATGTGACTCCCTTTACCAGCCATGCGCCGAAGCTCTGGCCAGCTGAACCGGTGAAGTTGAAGTTGATCGATCCGTCTGGCAAACCGTCTTCTCCGTATTTCTTGGCGATCTTTCCGCTGAGTGTTGCACCGACTGTTCGGTTGACGTTGGTTACGGGCAGACTTTCGGTCACCTGCTTACCGTCATCAATAGCTGGCTGAGCAAGCTCGATCAGCTTGTTGTCGAGCGCAACGTCGAGCCCGTGGTCCTGCAGACTCGTATGGTACGGGTGGTCTGAGGGAAGCACTTCTGGCTTCATCAGGATAGGTGAGAGATCGAGAGTCTTAGCTTTCCAATGGTTGATGTCTTTTCGCACCTTTAGTTTGTCGACCCTACCGATCATTTCGTTGACTGTGCGGAAGCCCATCTTTGCCATCAACTCGCGCAATCCTTCAGCGAGGAACATAAAGTAGTTCACAACCGCATCAGGAGTGCCGGTGAACTTCTGGCGCAGCTCCTCATCCTGCGTTGCCACGCCAACGGAGCAGGTATTGAGGTGGCACTTGCGCAGCATTATGCAACCCATTGAAATGAGCGCACCAGTTGCGATTCCCCATTCTTCAGCACCGAGTAATGCTCCAACGAGAACGTCGAGCGAAGTCTTCATTTGACCGTCGGTTTGAACGACGATTCGATCACGAAGTCCGTTTGAGACCAACACTTGTTGGGTTTCGGCAAGTCCGAGTTCCCAGGGGAGTCCCGCGTGGCGAATCGAGCTAAGTGGCGAGGCTCCTGTTCCGCCAGAGTCACCTGAAATAAGAACAACATCGCCCTTACCCTTGGCAATACCGGCAGCGATGATTCCCACACCGGCAACCGAAACAAGTTTCACCTGCACACGCGATTCAGGGTTTACGTTTTTGAGGTCGTGGATCAGCTGAGCTAGGTCCTCAATCGAGTAAATGTCATGATGCGGCGGAGGCGAGATCAGTTCTACACCAGGAGTTGTCTTACGGATGTAGGCGATGTAGTCCGAGATCTTGCGTCCCGGGATTTCTCCACCTTCGCCCGGCTTGGCACCTTGCGCCATTTTGATTTGAAGATCGCGAGCGTTCGAAAGGTAGTTCGTGGTCACACCAAAGCGACCCGATGCCACCTGCTTAACTGCACTTGAGCGGTCGTCGCCGTTTGCGTCAGGAGTGAACCGTTCAGGGTCTTCTCCACCTTCTCCAGTGTTGGACCGGGCGTTGATCCGGTTTGTGGCAATTGCCAGAGTTTCGTGAGCTTCCCGACTGATCGATCCGAGCGAGATAGCACCCGTAGCGAATCGCTCTGCGATGTTTTCAGCAGGCTCAACTTCATCGACAGGAATTTCTTCGTCGAAAATAGGCTCCAACATGTTTCGAATTGTGATGTGCTGATCACCTTCATCGTTGGAAGCTGCTTCGAACTGCTTGAATGTGTCACCGTCGTTCCGCGTAACTGCGTCCTGCAACAGTGCAATTGTGTCTGGGTTCCACATGTGTCGTTCGCCAGTGGCTCGCCACATGTAAAGACCACCGAGATCGAGTTTCAGGTTAGACGGAATGTTGTCCGGTGAGAAGGCTAGTGAGTGGTTGGCGAGAACGTCGAGCGCGATTTCGTTGGTACCAATTCCGCTAATGCGTGAAACCGTCCATGTGAAGTACTCGTCAACAAGATCTTGTCCAAGACCAAGCGCCTCAAAAACCTGCGCACCAATGTAGCCCTGAAGGGTTGAAATACCCATCTTAGCCATCGTCTTTACGACGCCTTCTTCGATTGCTTCACGGAAATTTTCTTCGGCAGTATCTTGCTGCGGAACTTTTTCCTCGGCAGTTGGGCTAAGTCGCAGTCCTGTAATTGATTCTAGAGCCAAGTACGGGTTGATCGCCGATGCACCATAACCAAAGAGAGTGGCAAAGTGGTGTACCTCGCGCGGCTCACCTGACTCAACAATGATGTCCGCCTGTGCGCGGTTGCGTTCACGGATCAAGTGGTGATGAACCGCACCGGTTGCCAGAAGCGAAGGTATGAAGGCGTTTTCGCTGTCGACACCACGGTCGGACAGGACAAGAAGCGTGTACCCGTCTTCGATTGCCTGGCTCGCCTCGACGCGAATACGGTCGAGGGCATGATCGAGAGCTTCCTTGCCACCTGAAACAGGGAACAAGCTAGAAATAGTCTTCGCCTTCACACCTGGGACAGTTGAAGCCTTGATCTTTGCAAGCTCCGAGTTGCGCAGAACCGGATGGTCGATACGAAGCATTTGGCAATGTTCGGCGGTTGTTTCGAAAATGTTCGGTCGGCGACCAGCAGGCACAGCGCGCTGTGTAATCAACTTCTCACGAATAGCATCTAGAGGTGGGTTGGAAACCTGGGCGAATGCCTGCTTGAAGTAAGCAAACATGTTCTGAGGCTTGTCAGACAGGACCGCCAAAGGTGCATCGTTACCCATCGAGCCTTGCGGCTGGTGACCTGTAATCGCCATTGTGCGAATCAGCATGTGAATATCTTCGCGTGAGTAACCGAATGCCATTTGTCGTTCGAGCAGCGTTTCTACATCGACTTCAGGGGTGCTATCGGTTTCTGGAAGGGATTCTATCGTCGATCGGTTCTCTTCCAACCATTTCCCGTAGGTGTGCTCTGAAGCGACACGCTCAATTACTTCGTTTGGCTCAATAATTCGCTGCTCTTCGAAATCGATGAGGAACATGCGACCTGGCTCGAGACGCGAGCGGTATTTGATGCGCTCTGGCTCAATGTTCAAAACACCGGATTCTGAAGCCATCACAAGCAAATCATCATGGGTAACCCAGTAGCGGAATGGGCGAAGACCGTTACGGTCGAGAACAGCGCCGACCGCGTCACCGTCGGTGAACACGATCATTGCAGGACCATCCCACGGCTCCATCAAGTTTCCATGGAATTCGTAAAAATCCTTCACGTTCTGTGGCATTGACTCGTGTCCGTGCCACGCCGCTGGCATCATCATCGCTGCAGTGTGCTCAACCGAACGACCAGTCATACGCAGGAGTTCGAATACGTTGTCGAGCGATGCTGTGTCTGATGCATTACCGATTTCGCAAATCGGGGTTAGCTGATCGATCTTATCGCCAAAGAAGGGTGACTCGATCGTGCGCTCACGTGCCTGCATCCAGTTTCGGTTACCGCGAACTGTATTGATCTCACCGTTATGGGCGAGCATGCGATACGGGTGAGCCAACTTCCATGAACCAAGCGTGTTGGTCGAGAAGCGCGAGTGAACAAGACCAAAAGCACTAACCATGCTTTCGTCTTTCAGGTCGTTGTAGAACTCACCAAGTTGAGTGGTGAGTAGCATCCCTTTGTAAATGAGAGTACGTGAAGACCAGGAACAAACGTAGAACTCGCGCAGAAGCGTTTCCTTAGTTTGCTCATCTACTTCAGCGTTTACGAAGTTCTTTTCAGCAGATTTTCGAGCGAGATACATGATCCGTTCTAGATCGTCACCTTCAACACCTTTTGGCGCTTCGACAAACAACTGTGCGAACTTCGGCATGATGGTGCGAGCCGTAATGCCCACAGCGTCAGGGTTAGTCGGAACGTCCCGCCAGCCGAGAACCTTGAGGCCGTTGTCCGTTGCCGATGATTCGAGAGCCTGACGAGCAGCCGCGTTCAGGTGGTCATCGACGGGCAAGAATGCCATCGCAACGCCGTAACGTCTTTCGTTAGGAAGATCAATTCCAGATTCTTTCGCGGCCTTCCGCATGAAAGCATCCGGCATTTGAATCGTGATACCCGCGCCGTCACCTGTTTGAGGGTCTGCACCGGCGGCACCTCGGTGATCGAGGTTGACCAGAACTTCCAGAGCCTGGTTGACGATTTGGTGGGTTCGTTCACCTGTGATGTTGGCAACGAATCCGACACCACAAGCATCGTGCTCCAGATCAGGAACGTAAAGTCCCTTCTCAGAAATGTCGGTGAAATCCGGGAGAACGAAGTTTTCTCCAGATGCACCGCCATTCGGAGTGCTGAGGTGTGATTCAAATGTATTCCGGACTTCGGTCATGGTTCTCCTAGTAGGAAGTTTTTGTCGGTCCAAGAACAGCGCCTGTTCTACAGGTGCCTGTATCTCGAAAGTTCGTAATCGGTAACTGTGCTGCTAAATTCCTGCCACTCGAGACGCTTATTAGCGAGGAAGTTGTCGACCACCGTAGAACCGAGAGCCTTTTCTAAAAGCTGGCTGTTCTCAGCCAGTCGAATCGCTTCATCGAGTGTTCGGGGCAGTCGTGTGACTCCACGCTCACTCAACTCTGAGTCAGACATTTGGAAGACATCTTCTTCTAGAGGTTCGGGGAGTGACAGCTTGTTTTCGATGCCATCAAGGCCTGCAGCAAGTAGAACCGAGAATAGTAAATAAGGGTTCGCAGCGGGGTCAGGAGCTCGGTACTCCACACGTACGCTTTCTTCGCGTCCGGGACGGTAACTCGGCACACGGATCAGGTTGCCGAAGTTGCCTGTCGTCCACGAAGCGTAAATTGGCGCTTCGAGACCCGGCAGTAGCCGCTTGTACGAGTTGATCCATTGATTCGTCACGACGCAAATTTCAGCGGCATGGTGCATCAAACCGGCAATGAAATAGCGTCCGATTTCGGAAAGATTAAACTTATCGTCTGCCTCAAAGAAAGCGTTGTTGTCGCCTTCGAATAGTGACATGTGCGTGTGCATACCCGAACCGTGACGATCTCCAAACGGTCTAGGCATAAAGGTGGCATGCGCGCCTGTCAGTGCGGCAAGCTCTTTCGCCACTACTTTGAACGTCACGATCGAATCTGCCATCGTGAGGGCATTCATGTGGCGGAGGTCTATTTCATGCTGACCAACACCAACCTCGTGATGGCTGTGCTTGACCGGGATGCCCATCTTTTCGAGTGTCAATACTGTGTCGCGCCGCAGATTCGCACCGGTGCCATCAACCGAAGTTTGATCGAAGTACTCACTGCGGTTGCGATTCGTCTCTTCTTTTGTTGCTTCGGAGTCGTAGTAGTACTCGATCTCTGGTGCGACGTAGAATGTGAAGCCCATTTCAGAAGCACGAAGCAAGTTGCGGCGAAGAACCTGCCGGCCATCAGCCGTAGAAGGCTCACCAGTGGGGGTTTCGATGTCACAAAACAATCGTGCCACCGCATCGGTTCTTGGTCGCCATGGGAGCACCTGGAACGTCGACGGGTCGGGCATTGCGATCATGTCCGACTCGTTTGCTCTGGTCAGTCCTTCAATCGACGCACCATCGAAGCTTGCACCGTTTCGTAGAATGCCTTCGAGCTCATCTATGGTAATAGCGAACCCCTTGAGCGTCCCGACAATATCGGTAAACCAGAGTCTAATGAACTTGACGTCATGCTCGCGCGCGGTGATTAAGACGTACTTGATCGCCTCTTCATCGGGTGTGCGTCGCGCGTTTTCTGGTGCTTGTGTCATATTCTGGTCGTGGTTTCAGGGCCTATATCGGTTTACCTGAAAGTGGCCTTCTAAATTTGGCCGAAGATTGAGTATTGAGAAATGTATTTGGGTTGTCAATTAACTCGGGCGAGTTCGGATGCTCCCTCGATTACATAGTTAAAAACATGTGAATTTCGAATAATGCTCACGTGTAAGCGCTCGATAGTTGACGATATATTTCAATTTGAATCAAATGAACTCCACTGCGTTAGTCAGATACCCCCGGTGATCGGAATCGATACCCAACGTTCCATTGAGTTTCGATGAAATGATTTGAGACGTCGTCGATTTTGCTTCTTAGCCGCCTGATATGAACGTCAACTGTCCGTGTGCCGCCAAAGTAGTCGTACTCCCAAACACTTCGAAGAAGTGACTCACGACTGAAAACTCGCCCAGGATTTGAAGCGAGGTATTTCAGTAATTCATATTCCTTATATGTGAGATCGACCTTGCGACCGCTCCGGGTTACTTCGTATCGGTCGCAATCGATCACGAGTTCACCGTGGACAATTATGTTCGCCGTTTCGGTTGGAGCATTTCTCGACATAGCCAAATCGAGTCGAAGGGCTACTTCCTCTGCATTGCAAGGAATGAAGCAAAGCTCGACCTCTTCCTGTGTTGCGTTGATCCCATTTATCGATACGGTGGCTAGGATCACGACTACAGGAACACCGGCGTCTGTGGCTGCCTTCACGATGGCGGAAGGGCCGGCAAGTCCGGTTCCCGCACCCCAGATAATTGCGCCTTCCGCGCTGGCTGCAAGTTCGTCTCTGCTGGTATCTGTTGTGAACTTCACGAAGTCTACCGAGGTGTCGAGCGCGGTCAAGCCTGCCACAAGGCGTTCCGACTCTGCATCACCAAACCCAAGTAGGGCGATAGAACTCACTAGATTGCACCCGTTTTCAGTAGCATGCCCGAACGAACTGAGGGGCTCTGCGCTGTTTCTCTCGTGCGTACGCGCGTGCGTCTTGTCTTTAGATATTCGTGCAGTGTTTTCCGAGGAAGCAGCTTAGGATATTCGCTTGTGGCTAATTTCACAAGTTCTGAAAACGGACGGTGCGACGTGCTTACGAAAAACGTTAAATGTTCTTAAATCGCGTTGACTTTGGTATTTCTCCGTTCGTATACTTACCCTTCGTGGCCTGATCAATGTCGGTCGGGCGCACCTTCTTGTGACCTTTTTTCTGGACGAAATTTTGCCCACGATTAATCAACTAGTGCGTAAGCCGCGCAAGCAAAAGCGCCGAAAGCCGAAGACACCGGCTCTTCGAGTTGCTTTTAACTCGTTCTCGAGTCAGCAGGTCGAACTCAGAAAGGGAAGCCCGCAGAAGCGCGGAGTTTGCCTTCAAGTTCGAACTGTAACCCCTAAGAAGCCGAACTCAGCACTTCGTAAGGTGGCTCGTGTTCGGTTGAGTAATGGCATGGAAGTTACGGCTTACATTCCAGGAGAAGGTCACAACCTCCAAGAGCACTCTGTAGTTCTTATAAGAGGCGGCAAGGTTCCCGATCTTCCGGGTGTTCGCTACCATGTTGTTCGTGGAACGCTCGACACATCGGGTGTAGAGGATCGAAAGCGCGGTAGGAGTAAGTACGGCGCTACAAAGACTTAGCAACAAAACGTTCTGACAAAAACGACCGCCTGTCTAGTCTCTGGGTAGGCGGATTAGTTTGTCAGGGCATTATCTGAAAAACAGCGAAGACGAAGGTAAATACATGGCACGCAGGCGCCGCGCTCAGCGCAGGCAAATAGCTCCAGATCCGCAGTACGGATCAGTTGAGCTTACCCGATTTATCAACCGCCTTATGATTGGTGGCAAGAAGTCGGTTGCTCAGCGAGCAATGTACGAAGCCCTTGAAAAGCTCGAAAAAGAAACAGACAGGCCAGGCCTGGAAGTTTTCGAGCAGGCAGTGAGAAATGCAATGCCTGCATTGGAAGTAAAGCCTCGCCGAGTAGGTGGAGCTACTTACCAGGTGCCGGTAGAAGTGCGCCCCGAGCGTCGGGGAGCACTGGCTCAGCGATGGCTGATTGCAGCGGCGCGTGAACGCTCAGGCAGGCCTATAGCCGATCGGCTATATGCAGAACTGCTCGAAGCTTCCCGCGGCGGTGGTACCGCTGTAAGGAATCGTGAAGATCTCCATAGGATGGCGGAGGCGAACCGAGCCTTCGTCCACTATCGCTGGTAGGTCCCGGCAAAACTTAATCAGCCGCAAAACCGCTCCGATGGATTTACAACACGGGGACGGAACGGATGGCAACAGATATGACAACTACATCTGCAAAGAAAACCGACCTTGAAAAGGTCCGAAATATCGGCTTTATTGCCCACATCGACGCTGGTAAGACCACTGTTACCGAGCGCGTGCTCTTCTTTACCGGTGAAACCTACAAGATCGGTAACATCGATGAGGGCACTACCGTTATGGACTTCATGTCCCTCGAGCGTGAACGCGGTATCACCATTGGTTCCGCTGCTACTAACGCTCAATGGGCAGGTCACCAGGTCAACATTATCGACACTCCAGGTCACGTTGATTTCACAGCGGAAGTAGAACGATCCCTTCGAGTGCTCGACGGTGGTGTTGTAGTTCTGGAATCCGTTTCCGGTGTTCAGCCACAGTCAGAAACAGTCTGGCGGCAGGCAGACACTTATAAGGTTCCTCGACTCATCTTTGTAAACAAGATGGACCGCCTTGGAGCCAACTTCGACTACGCGGTTTCGACTGTTCACGACCGCTTGGGCGCAAACGCTGTTCCGATTCAGATGCCTATGGGTGCTGAGTCTGAATTCCACGGTCTGATCGACCTTGTCGACCAGAAAGCGTATGTCTACGAGACCCCTGAGGCTGTCGAGCACAAACTCACCGATATCCCTGCTGAGTACGCAGAAGCTGCTGAAGAAGCACGGCAGCACCTCATCGAGAAGGTCGCCGAAACTGACGACGCTCTCATGGAGAAGTTTCTCGAAGAGGAAGAAATTACGGTTGATGAGCTCAAGATTGCTCTTCGGAAAGCAGTTATCAACCTTGAAATCTTCCCTGTATCTGTTGGATCTGCGCTCCGACACCGCGGTGTGCATCCGCTGCTCGACGCAGTTGTTGACTACCTGCCTTCTCCTATGGATGTTGAAGACATCACGGGTGTCGACCCTGCTGACGAAGAAAAGCAACTCGTTCGAAAGCCATCAGCAGGCGAACCTCTCGCTGCCCTTGCTTTCAAGGTTGTCACCGACCCGCATGTTGGTCGACTCGTATATCTCCGTGTTTACTCCGGAACTCTTGAAGCCGGAACAAACATTTATAACTCCGCCACCCGCTCTCGTGAGCGAGTTGGTCGGTTGATGGTCATGCACGCTGACTCTCGTGAAGAGAAGCAGTCGGCAGGGCCTGGTGAAATCATTGCTGCAATTGGTTTGAAGGACACCGTTACAGGTCAGACCCTTTGCCCTCAGGACAACCAGATTTCACTTGAGCAGATCTCATTCCCGGAGCCAGTTCTCTCGGTTGCAGTTGAGCCTAAGACTCGAACCGACCAGGAAAAAATGTCGACAGCTCTTATTCGACTGGCTGATGAGGACCCAACTCTCACTGTCTCCAGTGATGAAGAGAGTGGACAGGTCATTCTTGCTGGAATGGGTGAGCTTCACCTCGACGTTATCGTTGAACGAATGCGCCGAGAATTCAATGTTGATGCAACGGTTGGTGCTCCAAGAGTTGCCTACCGTGAAACAGTTACTCAACCAGCAACGGCGCAGGGTAAGTTGGTTCGACAGACTGGTGGTCACGGTCAGTACGGTGACTGCACACTCCGTCTTGAGCCAACCGAACCGGGAGATGGGTTACTGTTTGAATCTGAAATTACTGGTTCGACCCTCCCACGCGAGTACTTCCGACCGATTGAGCAGGGCTTCCGAGAAGCAGCTCAGGCGGGTGTGATTGCCGGATACCCGGTAGTCGACATGAAGGCAGTGCTTGTAGATGGTTCGCACCACGACGTCGACTCTTCGGAAATGGCATTCAAGGTAGCCGCCTCTATGGCGTTCAAATCTGCGATGCAGAAGGGCAAGCCTGCTCTTCTCGAGCCAATAATGAAGATCGAAGTAGTTACTCCTTCTGAATTCCTTGGTGATGTACTTGGAGACTTGAACTCCAGGCGCGCTCAGGTTCAGGACATGGAAGCGCGCGGCGAAACACAGGTTGTAAACGCCTTCATTCCGCTCGCGGAGACTTTCCAGTACGCCACGCACGTTCGGTCGATCACTACCGGTCGAGCCAGTTTCGCAATGGAGCTGGATCACTACTCGGCAGTGCCCAAGAACGTTGCAGAGAAAGTTGCAGGAAACTAGGGAATGCCAGGGCAGAAGATACGAATCGTCCTAAAAGCGTTCGATCACCGAGTATTGGACATCTCGGCTCAGCAGATCATGGAAACTGCAGAGCGAACAGGTGCCCAGACCGCGGGGCCGGTACCGCTACCAACGGCAAAGCGCCGATTTGCCGTGATTAGAGGACCCCACGTTCACAAGGACTCGCGAGAGTACTTTGAACTACGAGTTCACAAGCGCCTTATCGACATTCTTGAGCCAAGCTCGAAAACGATCGATTCGCTAACTCGCCTCAACGTGCCCGCTGGTGTCGATATAGCTATAAAGCTCTAGAGCAAGTAGCCAAAAACAAGTAATAAGCAAGAAAACGAAATGACTATCGCTGGACTTCTCGGTCGAAAGATCGGAATGACAACCTATTTCCACGATGACGGCACCGCAGAGTCGGTTACGGCAGTCGAGGTTGGGCCGTGTGTCGTCACCCAGGTGAAGACTGAGGCTCGAGATGGCTATGAAGCTGTTCAGGTCGGGTTCGGTTTAGCAAGCAAGCTCAACCAGGCTGATGCAGGGCACCAGGCTCGATCGGGCGGAAAGTTCGAACACCTCCAAGAATTTGGGGTTGACGATCTGTCCGAGTTCGAAGTTGGTCAGCAACTCACAGCTGATGTATTTGAAGCAGGAGAGCCTATCAAGGTGATCGGGACCTCCAAGGGTCGAGGATTCGCCGGTGTTGTACGTCGATACAACTTCCGAGGTGGTCCAAAGACTCACGGACAGTCCGACCGCCACCGGGCACCGGGATCAGTTGGTGCTGGATCGTCCCCAGGACGTGTATGGCCGGGTACCCGAATGGGCGGTCACTACGGTGTCGACCGAGTCACCGTAATGGGTCTCAAGGTCGTAGCCGCAGACGCAGAGAATAACGTGGTTCTCGTCAAGGGTTCAATCCCTGGAGCGAGGAACGGTCTCGTTCGCATCGAGAAGCAGGGCAAGTAAGTGGATCTGCAAGTAAAAGACAACACAGGAAAAGTGGTTGGATCTGTCGCAGCTAGTGATCAGGTCTGGAGCGCTGAGAGCAACGACGCACTCCTTCACCAGGCTGTAGTGGCCCAGCAGGCAAACAAGCGCCGTGGTACTCAGGACACACAGACTCGAGCGGAAGTTAGCTTCTCGACTCGAAAGCTCCGTCCTCAAAAGGGAACAGGTGCTGCTCGACAGGGTAGCGCACGTTCTTCAGTTCGAGTTGGTGGTGGTGTAGCTCATGGCCCGCATCCACGAAGCCACCGACAGCAACTTCCAAAGAAGATGCGTCGACAGGCTCTCCGCATTGCTCTTTCGGACAAGGTTCGGGAAGAGTCGATCATCGTACTCGATTCACTGAAACTTGATTCTCCGAAAAGCAGCGTGATCCGTGACCTATTAAATGCTTTCGAGCTTAAGGGGCGAACGCTTATTGTCACCGGTTCGACCGATCACAATGTCGTGAACTCGGCGAACAACATTCAGGGTGTTGAGGTGCAGGCAGCTTCACTGATGAACCCGCTGGAAACGACGAGCGTTCCGAACCTCATCGTTACCCAGGAAGCTTTGGAAACCATAGACAGCATTTGGGCCGATGGAGGCAAAGACTAATGAGCCTCGCCAAAGTTCTCCGCCGACCAATCGTTACTGAAAAGAGCACGATTCAGAGTGAACAAGGTCGATATGTATTTGAAGTTGATGCCGGTGCTACAAAGCACGACATTGCTAAAGCAGTCGAATGGGCTTTCGACGTCAAAGTTGTCAAAGTGAACACTTTGACCGTTCCTGGCAAGGTTAAGCGATATGGTCGTCGACCATCAAAGCAGCCCGACTGGAAGAAGGCAATCGTATTGCTCCAGGCCGGCGATTCAATCCAGCTGTTCGAGGGAGCATAGTAAATGGGACTTAAGGAATATAAGCCCACGTCTCCTGGTCGTCGCGATACTGTCGCTGACGACTACAAGGACGTCACCACGAACAAGCCCGAAAAGAGCTTACTGGCTCCTTTGAGCAAAAAGGGCGGACGAAACAACCGCGGTCGAGTAACCGTTCGACATCGCGGTGGAGGTCACAAGCGTCGTTACCGAATTGTCGACTTCAAGCGCGACAAGCAGGGAACTGCAACCGTGAAGTCGATCGAGTACGATCCAAACCGTACCGCTCGAATAGCTCTCGTGGAGTTTGAAGACGGAATCAAGCGCTACATCGTTGCGCCGAACGGCATTGGCGTTGGTGACACAGTCTCTAGCGGTGACGACGCTCCAGTAATAACAGGTAACAGCCGATCACTCGGTTCATTGCCAACAGGTACGCTTGTTCACAATGTTGAAGTAACACCTGGCAAGGGTGGGCAGATGGTCAAGAGCGCCGGTGCGGTTGCTCAAGTCATGGCTCACGAAGGTGGCTACACGCTGCTTCGACTCCCTTCCGGTGAAATGCGACGGCTGCTGAGCGAATGCTCTGCAACCGTTGGTCAGGTATCAAATCTCGACCACAAAAACGAGAAGCTGGGTAAAGCAGGTCGGAACCGTCACCGTGGTCGGCGCTCATCAGTTCGAGGTTCTGTGATGAGCCCGGCTGCTCATCCTCATGGTGGTGGCGAAGGTCGTGCGGGTATTGGTATGCCCGGTCCTAAGACCCCATGGGGCAAGCCTGCTCTTGGTAAGCGCACACGACGAAACAAGAGCACGGACAAATTTATCCTAAGGCGGAGGTATGACCGCTAAATACCGCTGAGTATTTGGCAGTCGAGACTACTAACAGATGTCACGATCAATCAAAAAGGGTCCATACGTAGACCCAAAACTGATGAAAAAGGTGGTTGCAACGAATGCAGCCGGTTCACGAGACGTGATCCGAACCTGGGCTCGCGCATCAATGATCATGCCAGAAATGGTTGGTCTCACGATCGCTGTCCACGATGGTCGTAGATTCGTACCAGTTCTCGTTACTGAAAACATGGTTGGTCACAGGTTAGGTGAATTTGCACCGACCCGTACCTTCCGCGGTCACATCGGTCGATCCGATAGGACAACGGGTTAGTTATGGCGATAGCAAGAACAAGAAACGTAGGTATTTCTGATTACAAGCTTCGGCTTGTAATGGATCAAATTCGCGGCAAGATGGTTAACGATGCGATGCCTATGCTTCGCTACATGACCAGCCCTGCTTCTGCGGAGATCCTAAAGATTCTCAAGTCTGCAACGGCTAACGCTGAGAACAACGATCTTCAGTCACGCGATGACTTGAAGATCGTTCGAATCACTGCCGACAAGGCAACTTGGATTCGACGTTACCGACCAAAGGCACGTGGGCGTGTTGGTGCGTTTGATCGCCCGACATCTCACATCACGATTGAAGTCGACGAGGTAAGAAACTAGATATGGGTCAGAAGACACACCCGATCGGGTTCAGACTCGGCGGCGTACAGGATTGGCGAGCTCATTGGTTCGCTGCTAAGGGTTCGGACTACCGGCGTCTTACAGATGAAGACCAGAAAATTCGCAGTCTGATCAATGGTCGATATGCTGAATCTGGCGCTATCTCTCGGGTAGAGATCGAGAGAGGCGCTCAGGATCTTGTCGTAACGATCAACACTGCTCGACCTGGAATCATAATTGGTCGAGGTGGAACACGAGTTGATGATCTTCGAAGCGATCTCGAAAAACTCACAGCGAAGCGTTCCAGACTAAATATTCAAGAGATCCGTCAGCCGGAACTCGACGCAACTCTGGTCGGTCAGTCGATCGCAGAACAGCTCGAGCGACGTGTCGCTTACCGACGTGCAGTTCGACTTGCAATGCAGCGAACGATGCAGTCTGGCGCGCTCGGCATCAAGGTAGTTGTTTCAGGGCGACTCGGCGGAGCAGAAATCGCTCGAACCGACAAGCAGAAGGAAGGTCGAACTCCGCTCCACACGCTGCGAGCGCAGATAGACTTCGCTGTTTCTGAGGCAAAGACTACTTTTGGTGTTATCGGCATCAAGGTTTGGATCTACACAGGCGACATGATTCCGTCTGCTGAAAACCTGCGGGCACGTGCACAGTCACGACTCTCACTTGGTGCATCGCAGGAAAATCAGAACAACTCTGGTGGTGGGTCACGATCGGGTGGTGGACGCTCTTCGTCGAGAGCAACGAAAGAGTCGAGTTTAAGCGAGAGCGGGAGTTAACAATGCTTCAGCCAAAGCGAACAAAATTTAGAAAAGACCACCGTGGCAAAATGGGCGGTATCCGTACCAAAGGTTCAACTATGGTTTACGGAGAATTCGGTCTTAAGGCAGAAGGACCTGGATGGGTTTCTGCTCGAGAGATAGAAGCAGCTCGACGTGCGATCACCGGTTACGTAAAGCGTGGAGGTCAGCTCTGGGTACGATTGTTCCCAGACAAGCCGGTCAGCTCACGGCCTGCTGAAACTAGGATGGGTGGTGGTAAGGGTGCGGTAGATCGCTGGGTTGCAGTTGTGCGACGTGGTCGAATGCTCTACGAAATCGCCGATGTTCCGGAAGAGGCAGCACGTGAGGCTCTGCGACGAGCTGGTCACAAGCTCAACATTCCAACCCGGATCGTCGCACGGAGTGAAGAATTTTAGGTTGCCTGCAATCTGGTTACGAAAAGTGACAGATCCAGGCCAGGTTAGAATTGACAAACGATGCGTATTAGTGAAGTAAGAGAACTGAACGACACCGAACTCACCAAAGAGTTGGGTGATCAGGAACGCGCCCTTATGAACCTCCGATTCCGCAAGGCGACGATGCAGTTGACGAACACGAATGAAGTCGGGCGCACTCGAAAGACGATTGCGCGCATCAAGACTGTGATCCGAGAACGACAAATCACGACCAAGTTGGAAGCCGCTAAGGCAGAGGGAGAATAGGTTGGCGCGCAAACAGCAAACCGGCACTGTTCTGAAAGACAAGAACCACAAGAGCGTTGTAGTTGGTGTTTCTTGGCTGCAACGTGACCGTATTTATAAAAAGGCTCGCCGTAAATTGACCAAATTCGTTGTTCACGATGAGAACAACGAGGCTACCGTCGGCGACCGAGTATTGATTGAAGAAAGCCGGCCGATCTCTAAGACCAAGCGATGGCGCCTGGTCGACATCATCGAAAAAGTGGATGTTGCAGAGATTCAGCCTTCCGACATCGTTGGTGAAGCCGAACTTTCAGGTGCGTCAAATTCTGAAGAGTCCGAGGATTAATAGAAGTGATCCAGCGAGAGACACGGCTTAAAGTCGCCGATAACTCTGGCGCACGTGAGGTGCTATGCATCAACATCGTCGGGGGTAGCGCACGTCGTTATGCCAGCCTGGGAGACGTGATCACCTGCACAGTAAAAGATGCTCAGCCCGGTGGAACCGTTCGGATGCATCAGGTTGTAAGAGCCGTTGTGGTTCGAACTTCCAAAGAGGTTCGACGTCCCGACGGTTCGTACATTCGATTTGACGACAACGCTTGTGTAATCATCGGCGACGATGAGAACCCACGCGGTACTCGAATCTTTGGTCCGGTAGCGCGTGAACTGCGTAACAGGCAGTTCATGCGCATAGTGTCACTTGCACCGGAGGTTTTGTAACCAATGGCTCAGACACGAATCAAGCGAGACGACGAAGTACTCGTCATCTCCGGAAAAGATAAAGGCAAGCGCGGTTCTGTGATCCGTGTTCTCCCTGCCGAGAACCGGGTTGTAGTCGAAGGTGTGAACGTGGTTACTCGACACATCAAGGCGCAGCCAGGTATTGCGCAGACCGGTCTTGTACAGGGTGAGGCTCCAATCTCGCTCTCAAACGTAATGCTAATCGATCCAGAGACTGGCAATGTTGGTCGAACTGGTCAGAAGGTCCTCGAAGATGGGACTAAAGTAAGGGTGGTCAAGAGTGGCAAACGCTCCTGACGAAAAAAAAGAAGAACAGGCAAAAGAGGTAGAAGCCAAAGCTTCTAAGTCTGCTGCTAAGAAACCTGCTGCCAAGAAAGCAGCACCTAAAGCCTCGAATGCAAAGAAGCCTGCGATCGAGGTTGACGTGCCGCGCATGAAGCAGTTCTACCGTGACAACGTAGTTGAGGTTCTCACTCGAGAATTTGGTTACACGAACCTAATGCAGGTCCCTTCTATCGAGAAGATCAGGCTGAACATTGGTTTGGGTGAAGCTCTTGACAGCAACTCTGCTGTAGGCGCTGCTGTTGGTGACCTTCAGAAGATCACCGGCCAGAAGCCGACAGAAAACCGTGCAAAGGTTTCGATTGCTAACTTCAAGCTTCGAGAAGGTTCAGTAATTGGTACGTCTGTCACGCTGCGAGGAGTTCGCATGTGGCAGTTCTTCGACCGATTAGTGAACATCACGCTGCCTCGTGTACGTGATTTCCGCGGAATCAGCCGAACAGCTTTTGACGGTCGCGGTAACTACTCTCTTGGAATGCGAGATCAATCTACATTCCCTGAGATTGACTACAATGAAATCGACCGGATGCGTGGTATGCAGATCACGTTCGTGACAACTGCCCGCACTGACGAAGAGGGGCGACGGCTCCTTGAACTACTCGGCATGCCATTTGCGCGTGTTGATGAGCCCGTTGGGGCCCTCTAAACGACCTGGAGTTATTTGTATTGGCTAAGAAGTCGATGATCGAAAGAGAAAAGCGTCGCCAGAAGCTGATAAAAGCCAAGGCTGAAGTTCGCAAAGAGCTTCGTGCGATTTCGGTCGACATGAAACGGACTGCAGAAGAACGATTCGCGGCTCGCCAGGAACTGGCAAAGCTGCCTCGCAACTCCGCAGGCATCCGTTTGCGCAACCGATGTGCGGTCACCGGCCGTCCGCGCGGCTATATGCGCTTCTTTGGTCTTTCAAGAATCACCTTCCGTGAACTTGCGCTGAAGGGCGAACTGCCTGGGATCCGCAAGGGAAGCCTGTAAAAGCCGCTAACAACCGAGAGAATTTATCAAGGTGCCAGTAACAGATCCTATAGCCGACATGCTCACCCGTATCCGCAATGCCGTTCAGGTGCGGCATGAATCGCTCGAAGTTCCTGCTTCACGCATGAAGTCTTCACTGTTGAAGCTCATGGCCGAGGAAGGGTTCATTGCGAGCTACTCGCCAGCCGGCGAAGACACAGCAAAAAAAACCTTTGAAGTTCAGCTTCGCTACTACGAAGACAAGACTCCTGTTATTCAGGGTCTGAAGCGAGTTAGCAAGCCAGGTCTTCGTGTTTACGTTGGCAAGGACGAAGTGCCGCGGTACTTCGGTGGACTTGGGGTCGCATTCATGTCTACATCTAAGGGCGTGATGACCGGCCAACAGGCGCGTCAGCAAGGTGTCGGTGGAGAACTACTCTTCTACATTTGGTAGTTAGTAGTAACCGAGCATCAGTAAAAGTATTAGAAGTAATGAATTTACGAGAGAAGATCTAAAGTGTCACGAATAGGAAAAGCCCCAATAACAGTGCCAGGTGGCGTCGATGTGAAGATCGATGGCATGACTGTCACTGTCAAAGGCAAGGTTGGCGAACTTACGCGAACCCTTCCGGCGACCATGAAAATTGATCTGGCCGATGGAGTGCTTACTGTTGAGCGCCAGAACGACGAGCCCGAACAGCGAGCACTTCACGGACTTACCCGAAGCTTGCTGAACAACATGGTTGTTGGGTGCGCTGAAGGTTTCACAAAGCGTCTCGAACTGATCGGTACCGGTTACCGAGTTCAACAAAAAGGCAAGGCGCTTGAGGTCAATGTTGGTTACTCGCACCCTATTCCAGTTGAGCCCTATGGCACAAACACCCTGACTGCTGATGGACAGAATTTCATCAATATCACGGGGCCAAGCAAGGAACACGTGGGCGAGCAGGCTGCTCAGATTCGAAAAGTACGAAAGCCTAACCCGTATACAGGTAAGGGTATCAAGTACTCAGACGAAGTAATCCGACGCAAGGCTGGCAAGACAGCTGCTGGAGGCGCTGCTTAATCATGGGTAGCAGGAAATTTGATTCACGAAAGCGGTGGATTCGGCACAGGCGTGTTCGAAAGAACGTGCGGGGTGTTGCCGATCGACCCCGTCTGGCTGTTTTCCGAAGCAGCAACCATATCTATGCACAGGTTATCGATGACGATCAGGGGCACACGCTTGCTTCCGCTGGTTCGCTCGAACTGAAGCTGGATGATGCGAAGACAGAAGTTGCGAAAGCCGTTGGCGAAGCACTCGCAAAGAAGGCACTCGCAGCAGGTGTTACCAAGGTTGTGTTCGACCGAGGTGGCTACAAATATCACGGTCGGGTCAAGGCACTTGCCGAAGCAGCCCGCGAAGAAGGACTGAGCTTCTAAATATGACCACACAGAACGATACACGAGACGGCGGCGGCCCTCAAAGGGGTGGTAGCGCTGGCGGTGGTCGCGGACCAGGCGGCAGCCGCAGACTAGGTGGTAACCGTGGCCGAGGTCAGGGCGGAGAACGCCGTGGTCGACGTCCAAGACGTGACGAAGAAGATTCAGGTCTCGTCGAGCGCGTAGTAAAAATCCGCAGGGTCTCCAAGGTTGTCAAGGGTGGCCGAAACCTCACATTTAACGCAATGGTTGTAGTTGGAGACGGCAACGGAAACGTTGGTGCTGCTCTGGGTGCAGCAGGTGCTGTTCCGGATGCCGTTCGAAAAGGGACTACGTACGCTAAGAAGGCAATGACTAAGATCGAACTGAACGGTCCGACCATTCCTCATGAGATTACATCGAAATACTCAGGTGCAAAGGTTCTGCTCAAGCCTGCTGCCCCTGGTACCGGTGTAATCGCGGGTGGTGGAGTTCGTGCCGTGATGGAAGCAGTTGGTGTGAAGGACGTTCTTTCCAAAACGTTCGGTTCTTCCAACACTATCAACATCGTTCGTGCCACGCTTGAGGCTCTCGATCAGCTCCGAGACCCGGTCGCCGCTGTTGAGCGACGCAAGGGTGTCGTCGCTGGCTCATCCAAAGACGAAGTCGCTTCGTAAATACGTGAAATCATGGCCAAATTACGAATTACACAACTTAGATCGGGCATCGGCACTAAGCCTGCACAGCGGGCGACATTGAAGGCGCTCGGGCTTCGAAAAATCCGCCACGAGGTCGTTCAGGACGACAGTCCGCAGATCCGCGGCATGATCGCAAAAGTCATTCACCTCGTATCTGTAGAGGCAACGAAGTAACTCACTTATGTTCCGATTTATCGGAGCAATTTTTCACTAACTAAGTAAGAATTTAGAAATGCCTGGACTTCACCAGCTAAAACCAGCAAAAAATTCTCGGAAGAACCGGAAGCGCGTCGGTCGCGGTAACGGCTCAGGTTCGGGTACCTACTCGGGTCGAGGCTCGAAAGGGCAGAAGCAGCGCGGTAGCGTTCCGTTCCTGTTCGAGGGTGGTCAATTACCTCTGATCAAGCGACTCCCGCACATGCGTGGGTTCACGAACATCTTCCGGGTCGAAGCCACGCCGGTAAACCTCGACATCCTTGAGGGTTTCCGATCAGGCTCAAATGTGACTATCGAAAGGCTCGTTGAAGCCGGTGTGATTCGCAAGAACAGCCCGAAGGTAAAAATCCTCGGTGATGGTGAACTCACAAAGAAGCTCAACGTAACTGCTCACGCTTTCAGCAAGTCAGCCAAAGCTAAGATCGAAGCTGCAGGCGGTTCAGTAACCGTCATTGGTGTAGATAAGGCAGAAGCAGAGTCGGAAAAGTCGGCTAGCTAAACATGACCCAGCAGCAGGCCCAAACACCGTCGGAATCTCCGGTACCAGCACTATTCCGTGCTGCGGTGGACGCTTGGCGAATACCTGATCTTCGATTCAGAATCCTCTTCACGCTGGGGATTCTTGTCATTTTCAGGTTCTTCGCTCACGTTCCTGTTCCGGGTGTCGACCGTGACGCGCTTGCCGCTGCGTTTGAAGCGAACCCGCTTCTTGGTTTCCTCGATCTCTTTTCAGGAGGAGCTCTTCGAAATCTTTCGATTGCCGCGCTCGGTGTATACCCGTACATCACGGCATCGATTATTTTGCAGATCTTGACACCGATCATCCCCAGCCTACGAAACATGTCTCAGGAAGGTGAAGGTGGTCGAAAGGCTATCAACCGATACACACACTACCTCACTGTTCCTCTGGCGTTCCTGCAGGGTTACGGTCAGTTGAACCTTTTCGCCAGCGGTTTTGCGACTTCTGGCGGCGCTGCAATCAGCGGAATAGGTTTTGGTGAGAACACACTCAACACGATCACTATTCTTACCGCAATGACGGCCGGAACAATGCTGCTCGTGTGGATGGGTGAACTTGTAACTGAAAAAGGTATCGGTAACGGTATTTCCCTAATCATCTTCGCCGGTATCGTTTCGACCTTGCCGCAAGTTGTAGGTCAATTGTGGTTAATGCGTGACCAGATGTTCCAGGTCGGAATGCTGGTATTCATTGCGATCGCCATCGTGTACCTCATCGTGTTTTTCGCTGAAGCGGTTAGGAAAATTCCGGTCCAATACGGAAGAAGTGTGTTCCGCGGCGGTCAGATGTATAAACAATCTGGCGCTACGAATATTCCACTGCGTGTAAACGCGGCCGGAATGATTCCCCTTATCTTCGCTTTCTCAATCCTGATTCTTCCGTCTGTAATCGCCAGCTATTTCAACGACGGCTCTGGTGGATTTATTTCGAACATTGCAAACTTCTTCCAGAACTCTTTTGGACCGACAAGCACTATCTACTGGATCGCTGTATTCCTGCTGGTCGTGATTTTCACGTTCTTCTACACGCTCGTTGTTCACAACCAGCAAAACCTTGCTGAAAACCTCCAGAAGAACGGTGGATTCGTTCCTGGTATTCGCCCTGGACCACCAACCAAGATTTATCTCATGCGTGTCGTTCTCAGGATTACCTGGGGTGGTGCGCTGTTCCTAGGCGGTGTGGCAATCGTGCCGTACGTTGCTCAGCTCGTTACGAACCTGCCAAATGCCACGACCATCTTGCAGAGCACAAGTCTGCTAATCATGGTCGGTGTGGCTCTCGACACGATGCGTCAGCTCGAATCGCAGCTCCTAATGCGTAACTACGAAGGATTCGTCCGCTAATCAGCGGTCACTACGCATATGCGCATTGTTTTGATGGGTCCGCCAGGAGCGGGCAAGGGCACACAGGCTCGACGACTCTCGGAATCGACGGGAATGAAGCACCTTTCGACAGGTGACATTCTTCGTGCAGAAGTCGCTGCTGGTTCCGAACTAGGATTACTTGCTAAAGGCTTCATGGATCGCGGTGACTACGTTCCCGACTCTCACATTATCGCGATGATCCAGAAGTACATTGATGATCCAGCAGGTGTGCTGCTCGACGGATTTCCTCGAACTGTTTTTCAGGCAGAGTCGCTTGATAATTCACTTAATGATGCTGGTCTCGGCATCGATAAAATCATCCACTTCTCCGTAGATACGGATGAGTTGATCAACCGACTCTCAAGTCGAGCGATCTGTTCTAAATGCCAGACTCCATACAATTTGATCTCGGATGCCCCTTTGAAAGAAGACGTATGCGACAAGTGCGGTGGAAAGGTTAGCGTTCGGGACGACGACAAACCTAAAGCGATAAAGAATCGAATGAACGTGTACGAAGAGCAGACCGCTCCCGTACTCGACTACTACAGGTCACGCCGTGAGGTGACCGAAATTGTTGCGACCGGTTCACCGGATTCCGTGTTTGAGTCGCTAACTCAGGCAATTAGATCAGGCGAGCTATCGAACTAAATCCCTATTTCGGGATATAATAGGAGAGATCGTTCTTTGAACAGTGAAACGACGCCCAGAATAGCTGCAAGCGGAAATCCCGCTTCAGGTGCGACGTTAAAGTCGTCTCTGGAGTTGGAAATCATGCGCGAAGCCGGGCGGATAGTCGCGTTTGCTGTTCGTAAGGCGTTCGAAGCGCTTGAGCAGGGGATAACGACTCGAGAACTTGACGACATCGCACGTCGAGCTATCGAATCGGAAGATGCGGAGCCAGGTTTTCTTGGTTTGTATGGATTTCCGGCAACAGCGTGTATATCGATAAATGAAGAGATTGTTCACGGTATTCCAGGTGAGAGGGTCATTAAAAACGGCGATCTAGTGACTCTGGATTGTGGTGCGATAGTCGACGGGTACAACAGTGACCATGCAGTAACGCAGGTTGCTGGCCTTTCTTCAAATGAGAAGGATGACCTGATCGATACCACTCGTGGATCACTTGAAATGGGGATCAAGGCAGCCAGTCCGGGCAACCGGGTTGGTGACATATCAAACGCCGTTGAAAGCCACGTGCTCCCACGATCTTTCGAAATTGTTCGAGAGTACGTAGGGCACGGAATCGGTAAAGATCTTCACGAACCGCCGCAGGTTCCAAACTTTGGACCAGCGGGTCATGGGGTTGAATTGCAACCCGGGCTGGTTCTGGCGATCGAGCCGATGGTTAACGCTGGCGGATGGAAAACCCGGATGCTCGACGATGGCTGGACCGTCGTCACTGAAGATGGTGCACTTTCGTGCCACTTCGAGCACACGGTAGCAGTAACGGAGGATGGTCCGGTCGTTCTGACAGTCGAATAGGCAGCGAGAACGAAATAAACGGATCGAGAATATTTTGGCAAAAAAGGAAGCAATCGAAGTTGAAGGCCTCGTAAACGAGGCGTTACCAAACGCGTTCTTCAAGATCGAACTTCCGAACGGTCACGAGGTCCTGGCTCACGCATCAGGAAAAATCCGCAAAAATTTCATCCGAATTTTGCCCGGCGACAAGGTTCTGGTCGAACTTTCGGCTTATGACCTGACCCGAGGCAGAATTACATATCGATTTAAGTAAAAGTCACGGGAACAGGTCAGGCTGACCAGCAGTCAGGCCTCCCGCCAACGAGAAAAACAACATGAAAGTCAAAGCATCCGTAAAGGCAAAGCACCCGGGCAGCAAGATTGTCCGCCGCAAGGGTCGAGTCTACGTGATTAACAAGCAGAACCCTCGCCTCAAGGCGCGACAGGGCTAGCCGAACAACAGGAGAAATCGGCCTTATGGCGATCATCGCCGGTGTAAACATTCCGGACAACCAGAGACTCGAAATAGCACTGACTGCCATTTACGGCATCGGTCGTACCACGTCGAAGAAGATCGTCGACGATTCAGGTATGTCCTCATCAACTCGTGTCAGGGATCTTAATGACGAAGAACTCGCGCGAGTGCGAAGCGCTGTCGAGAGGACTGGTCTCCTGATCGAAGGTGACCTCCGACGAGAGACACAACTGAATATACGCCGACTAACGGACATTCAGTCGCTGCGTGGTCTCCGACACCGCCGTGGGCTGCCGGTCCGCGGTCAACGGACCAAGACCAACGCTCGAACGAAGCGTGGTCGTCGCCAGACAGTTGCAGGACGCAAGCGAGTAGCCGCTCACTAATCACTACTAGGTTGACGATTTCAACGGCTAACGCCGTCTGTTAGAGGATTACTAAGAACAGATATGCCAAGACAGCGAGTACGACGACGCGAGAAGAAGTTTATCCCCCAGGGCAAGGCTTTCATTAGCGCTACCTTTAATAACACACTAGTTACGTTGACCGACCCACAGGGCAACGTTATTTCGCAGAGCAG
>DBTA01000062.1:91309-91461 GCA_002306815.1 Dehalococcoidia bacterium UBA1328
TAAGTCAACTGCTTTCGCAGCTCAGCGCGCGGGCGAGACGGCCGCAAGAGCAGCTATTGAGCACGGATTGAAGACCGTGAACGTCATGGTCAAGGGCCCCGGCTCTGGTCGTGAAGCAGCTATTCGAGCAATCCAGGGTGCAGGTATTCGAG
>DBTA01000036.1:0-89489 GCA_002306815.1 Dehalococcoidia bacterium UBA1328
CCCACATTTCTGCGAGGACTCCTCTAGTTCAATTTCAGTTTGGTGGGCGGTGGAGGACTCGAACCTCCGACCCCCTGCTTGTAAGGCAGGTGCTCTAACCAACTGAGCTAACCGCCCAAACATTAATGATCTTAAAGCCTATAACCAAAGCTACCAATTGCGTAGCCTATATACACTTAAATACCACTCCTGTTATTAGATAATCCGCTATTCGACAAAAATATGGCGCGCTTGGCGGGATTCGAACCCACGACCTCAGCCTTCGCAGGGCTGCGCTCTATCCAGCTGAGCTACAAGCGCACATATGCGGATGAATCCTCTCTCGAATTCTACTTCAACATTCATTGCAATGGTGCCGAGGGCGAGAGTCGAACTCGCACGCCCTTGCGGGCACTACGCCCTGAACGTAGCGCGTCTGCCATTTCGCCACCTCGGCACGAGGTTTGATCTACTACATCAGCCGTTTCATAGATGAGCAAATCATCCGAATATTCAGTTTCTAAATGCCTTTCAGCGGATTCAGGAATCCCGATGACAAATCAGAAGCCAGCAAAGTATCGATCAGATTCTGATGGAAGGTAAATGGTAGCGATGGTGGGACTTGAACCTACGACCTCACGCTTATGAAGCGCGCGCTCTAACCGACTGAGCTACATCGCCATGCCATTCAATGGCTACAGTGATAAAAATCACCAATAGCGATCATTTATGGTAGCCACGGGTACTAGGTGGGTCAACGCGTTCGAGAGCAGCGCACCAGCGATTAAACGTTGGCTATAAAGTCGCCGCTCTTCCCACCATACTTACTCAAGAGTCGTAATCGATCAATTCTCATCGCACGGTCAACTGCTTTGCACATGTCGTAAACCGTAAGCGCAGCAACGCTCGCGGCGGTGAGCGCCTCCATCTCAACGCCTGTTTTGCCAGACGTACGAGCGCTGGTCGTCACACTTAGGCCAACACCGTCATCTAGCTCATCGAAATCAATAGTGATCTGGTTCAGTGCAAGTGGGTGACACAGCGGTATCAAATCAGATGTTTTCTTTCCCGCCATCACACCTGCAACGCGGGCGACACCGAGCACATCGCCCTTGTCAAATCCGCCAGATCGAATTAAATCAAGAGTCGATTGCTGCATATGAATCTCACAGCCCGCTGTCGCCACACGTTCAGTCACATCCTTCGACCCTACGTCTACCATTCGAGCCTTCCCGGACTCGTCGATGTGGCTCAAGCTTGATTGTTCTGAATTATCTGGCATGGCTCGATCTTTCTCGATGAAAATCTATCTCAAACGAGATTACTCGATTTCGCTATCGGAGTCACAAAATCTCCAAGCAAACATACTGACTGAGGAAATGCGATGCTGCGCCGCCCCCTCTGCCCGGAAGAGAAGGATAGGTTGAAGGCCCTCGCCCTTCAGCAACTCACACGCTACGCACCAGACGCTTCAAACTCCTTGTCAACCAACTGCATCGACTGATCACCCCGAGCGGCTGAATTCGCTAGCTCATCGCAGCGTTCATTATCAGGGTGCCCCGTATGACCGCGGATCCACTCAAAACTCACATCATGACGATCACAGGCATTTAGCAGACGATCCCACAGATCAGGGTTGACCGCTTTTTCCTTCTTGTTGCGCATCCAGCCGTTCGCACGCCACTTTCTCGCCCAGTTCTTTTCAATCCCGTTGATCACATACTGAGAATCAGTCATCAACACTACATGCTGCCGACCTTTCAAGGCTTCAAGAGCTGTGATAGCACCAAGTAACTCCATACGATTATTCGTCGTATGCCGGAATCCTTGGCTGAACTCTTTTTCGTGTTCGCCAAATTTCAGAACAGCGCCGTAACCACCGGGACCTGGATTTCCTATTGCCGAACCGTCTGAAAAGGCGTAAACCGTTTTGTCATTAATGTTTGTCATTGCAACAACGATACCTGTGATCCACAATCTGTCACAGATCTTGACGTATTTAGGAAGCTAAATTGCCCAATGATTCGTCTCGAAAATTCGAGGAACTTCGAACTACCGTCACCCCCGCTCTCACTCCTTCGAGCTCAATAAATCTGCGCCCGGTGGACCTGGATGACACAGAGAATTACATGGAACTTGTCGCGAAGAACAACGAGTTCCTCACACCCTGGTTTAAGAGCTTTACACCACCGAGCACACCTCAAGATCGCCGTAAAGAAATGGCGAAGCGATTTGAGGAAGTGCGGAATCACGAGCGTTACTGGTGGATGATCGAATTCGATGGCGAATTAGTCGGGAAAATTGACATTCACGGAATGTACAGCTCGAACCGATCCGGCTCCATCGGCTACTGGATCGATCAGGATTACACTGGCAAGGGAATAGCGACACTCAGTGTCAAAACGGTTATTGACTGGGCGTTCACGGTCCACAACTTCAACAAGATCGAAATCGTCTGCGCAATTCAAAACACAACCAGCATTGCTGTCCCAGAACGACTAGGGATTCGACGTGAGGCCATTCTTCGCAAAGAACATGTTGTGAACGGAGAGGTTCAGGACATGGCGATTTACACCGCGTTCGCCGACAACTGGCCACCGGAACCTACCGAACGGGCACTTCCACCCAAACGAATACAGGTAGATGAAGAAATTCTGCTCCGGACGCACATTGACGAAGATGTTAACGCCCAATGGCGTGCCATCGAATCTGGTCGAAACTACTTATCCGAATATCTGCCCTGGATCGAAACATATCCGAATGAATCTGAACACGAACGACTATTCAACAGGCGCCGGTGGGAAAAGGACAACTTCGACGGGTCCTTCGAATACGCTATCGAATATATGGGCGAATTCGCCGGCGGCATCGGCTTCGGCGTGCCCAACCGCGACAACGGAATCGAGGTCGGCTACTGGCTAAGGCAGGACCTGCAGGGACGTGGAATCATGACCCGTTGCGTCGAAGCAATAATCACAATGCTCTTCGTCGAGGTGGGGTTGCATCGGGTAACAATTAGAGCCGCGACCATTAACCTTCCATCTCGCGGAATTCCGGAACGTCTCGGATTAACTCATGAGGGAACCATGCGCCAGGGCGGACTCGTCAAAGATGAATACTTCGACCTCGAAATCTACTCTGTGCTCGATCACGAATGGCTCGACCGGTCGCAAAATACCTAGCTTGGTACCCCTCGTACGAGCATTAGCCCCACAAACGCTAAGGTAATTGCGAGAAGAATATTGAGCTCGCCAGCATCACCAATTTCTTACGAGCGGCTACGGCTTCTTGTGGTGGTTGCTCTCCTCGAGGCACCGCTTGCATCGCCTCAACAACAAGTGACCCCAATACGAAATCGTGAATAGCACTCATTATCCGCAGAATTCCTACAAGCACGATCTACACTGCCAGATTGGCGATTTCTTATCCCTTAAAACAAGCTAACAGTGAAGAACGCCCGCCTGAATCGCTATCCGCCGATGTAGTACATCTCGACTTTGTCGCCTTCAGCTCCCACATATAAATCAGTCGCCTTTGACCGTAGCTCGGAATAGCGATCTGAACGGTTCGTCCAGATTCCGCCGATCATCTCGGCGATCTCTTCATCGGACTGGCCTGACCGTAGCGCCTCTTTAAGATCGGTTCCTCCTGATGCAAACAAGCAAGTAACTAACTTGCCATCTGTTGAAAGTCTTGCACGTGTACAGCTGCCACAAAACGGTTCGCTGACTGATGAGATAACGCCAATTTCGCCATCGCCATCCTTGTAGCGATATCGACTCGCAACTTCACCCGTGTAATTCGGATCGACGGGCTCTAGAGGGAATTCCGAACCAATCATGTCGATCACATCTTTGGAAGTGACGACCTCCGAAAGCTCCCAGCCGTTCTTGGTTCCAACATCCATGAACTCGATGAATCGGACGATGGCTCCAGTCCCCTTAAAGTAGCGAGCGGTGTCGACCAAAGTGTGATCGTTAACAGCTCGTTGTACGACGACGTTGATTTTGATTGGCGAAAACCCAAGCTCAGTCGCCAGCTTGATGCCTTCCAGGGTGTTCGCCGGTCCCTGCGGTCGACCGGACATTTTCTTGAAAATCTCTTCGTCGATTGAATCGAGCGAAATAGTCAGTCTCTTGAGCCCGGCTTCCTTTAATTCATTTGCGTATTTAGGAAGCAAATATCCATTGGTAGTGAGCGCAATGTCTTCGATTTCCTCGATCGAGGAAAGCCGTTCAATCAATTCAGAGAGGTTCGCTCGCACCAACGGCTCACCACCGGTAATACGTAACTTATTTACGCCTACCGCGGCAAAAATACGTGCAACCCGCTCAATCTCTTCAAAAGTTAGGATTTCGGGTCGAGGCAGGAACTCGTAACGTTCTCCAAAGATCTCCGCGGGCATGCAGTATGTGCAACGGAAGTTACACCGATCGGTAACCGAAATCCGCAAATCGCGAACCGGGCGATTTAGTTTGTCGGTAATTCCAACAAGAGATTTGAGTGAAGAAGAATTCGACATAAATTCTAGCTATTGAAACAACGTAAAAAGTCGACGCAGAGCTGAATAGTAACTCTCATCAACAATTCTAAGTTCGAAATCGCCGTGGCGCCTGCGTGAAAGCTAGGCCAGCGACTCCAGTGTGGACATCATCGCTTTGAGCGCGTTTGCGCGGTGACTTACCTGGTCTTTTTCTTGCGCGGTCATCTGTGCAGTGGTCTTCGTGTGCTCTACCATCCAGAAAATCGGATCATAGCCGAAGCCGTTTTGACCAATAGGCTCGTGCATAATCGCACCTTCCACTACGCCTTCCGTCGTCACAAGCCCGTTCGGAACATCGTTACCTACGAGCGCAAGTACAGCGACGAAACGTGCCTTGCGTTTCCAACCTGATGTGCCTTCCATATTCTTTAGTACCAGTTGAACTCGGTCTTCGTCACTAAGACCTTCACCGCCGTAGCGAGCCGACAGAACACCTGGTTCACCATTTAGAGCGTCCACGACCAGACCTGAATCGTCCGCCAGTGTGAGTTCGCCTGATGCCTCGCCATAAGCCCGTGCCTTAAGAACAGCATTTTCTTCAAACGTAGAACCCGTTTCTTCGACTTCGAAGTCGATTTCTAGATCGTCAAGACCGACAACATTAAAAGGAAGATTATCGAGCATTCTTGCTAGCTCGCGGACTTTGCCGTAGTTGCGAGTCGCAATTAGTAATTTCTTAGCCATAACCTCAAACGTAACCTTAACGTGCGTTACGCGGGCGTACTTACCCAACGAAAAAGGTTAGATATTCGCTTTTTTTTTACCGTTGCGGCGCTATATAGCGAGTGTTAGGCTTTTCACGCTTTTAACGTTTTGTCGCCGATTTTTGTTGTCGGTGATTTTTTTGTCGAAAATCAAATAACCCAACTATTAGTACGCTTCGCACAGCTCCCAGATGCACCGAGTCTCCAAGCTTTCCTTCCCACTTCGCCCGGCATTTTTTCTCTTAGCCCCTCTGGCGATTGCCCTACTGGCGGCGTGTACTCCCGACAATAAACAGTCAACGTTTGGTACCGCCGGTCCTATCGCCAAAGACCAGGCAGATCTATTCATATTCATCTTCTGGATTGCCGCGGTAGTGTTCGTTATGGTCGAAGCCGCCATCATCTACATTGCAATCCGCTACCGACGACGATCTGACTCGGACAAACTTCCACACCAGACACACGGTAATGACAGACTTGAGATAACTTGGACGATCATACCGGTACTGATTCTCGCCGCAATTGCTGTTCCGACTTTGATCTCAATTTGGGAGCAGCAAAACCACGTTCCGCAGGATCAGGGTGAAGTTCTCAACGTAGAAGCAATCGGCCACCAGTGGTGGTTCGAGTTCCGATACCCCGATCAGGAAGTGATCGTTTCGAACGAACTGCACATTCCAGTTGGACGTCCTGTTGCATTTAAGCTCGAATCGCAGGACGTTATCCACAGTTTCTGGGTTCCAAAGATCGCCGGTAAAGTCGATATGGTTCCCCTGAACGATAACTACATGTGGATGATTGGTGACGAAGTAGGTGAGTACTACGGTCAGTGTGCCGAGTTCTGTGGAATCGCACACGCACACATGCGCTTCCGAGTATTTGTCCACGAGGAAGAAGAATTTCAGGCATGGCTCAAGGGAATGCACACGGCCCCTGATGCTCCAGCGGCTGGATCACCTGAAGAGTCAGGTAAAAACCTTTTCGCCGCAAACTGTTCATCGTGTCACACTGTAGACTCGACGGCACCGGGATCTTACGCTCGTGAGGTCAGCGCTCAGCAGGCGCGCTGGAACGGTTGGATTTCTGATATCGAAAACTCCGGAATCGTATCGGCACCAAACCTGACTCACTTCGGAACCCACTCCACTATCGGTGCGGGTCTGAAGGATCTAAACCAGAAGACTCTTGAAGAATGGATCACCGATCCATCTTCAATCAAGATCGGCACCAGAATGCAAAAGCATGCCGCGGTGTACGACACACCTGACAAGACAGCCAAACTCAGCCCGTCAGAAGTGTCCGACATTGCTGCATACCTGCTCTCCCTCAAGCCGGGATCAACCCCAGCGGGGGAAACAGCAAGCTCTGTCGGCGGAGACGCTGATGGCGAATCACTCTTCGTAACCAACTGCGCAAGCTGCCACTCAACAGGCGATGACACGATCGTTGGACCTGGTCTTGCAGGAGTAGCCGACCGAGCCGGTTCAAGAGTTGCCGGTCAGGACTCTGATTCCTACCTTAAAGAGTCAATCACCAATTCAGGTGCGTTTGTAGTTGACGGATTTGCACCCGTTATGCCTGGATTTAGCCATCTCGGAACAGACTCGATCGACGCCCTCGTCACTTATCTAAAGACACTCGACTAACGGAAACCATCTGTACAGACGAAGCAACAACGTCTAACAGCGGAGCTCACATCTGGTGACAACAAAAGCACTGACATTTCCACGAATCTTCCCTCGCCCTAAGGCGACGACGGGAATTTGGAGCTGGATCGGAACGGTCGATCACAAGCGTATCGGTACCCTCTACGGTATTACATCGTTCATCTGGTTCATCGTAGGTGGTATCGAAGCGATTGCGATTCGAGCTCAGCTCGCGACTCCAGAAAACGACCTCATCGGTCCCGAGATGTACAACCAGTTGTTTACCATGCACGGAACAACAATGGTGTTTCTGGTAATAATGCCTCTTTCTGCAGCATTCTTTAACTGGCTAATACCGTTACAAATTGGGGCCAGAGACGTCGCATTCCCTCGCTTAAACGCACTCAGCTTCTGGATCTTCCTGTTCGGTTCTTTGATCATCAACTTCAGCTGGTTAACCGGTGACGCACCTAACGGTGGCTGGTTCGGTTACGCCCCAAATTCAGGAATTACATTCAACCCTGGATTAGGAATGACCTACTGGATTGTCGGCCTGAACGTTCTTGGTGTGGCTTCCATTGCTGCCGGTTTGAACTTTATCGTCACCATCTTGAACATGCGTGCTCCCGGCATGGATATGTTCAAGCTCCCGATCTTTACATGGATGACGCTAGTTACATCAGTCCTAATCGTGCTTGCACTGCCAATTCTGGCTGTTGCAGGCATCCAGCTTCAGACCGACCGAATCTACGGCACTCACTTCTTCAACTCACTCGGTGGTGGAGACCCTGTGATGTGGCAACACATCTTCTGGCTATTTGGACACCCTGAAGTTTACATTTTGATTCTTCCTGCAATGGGTATCGTCTCAGAAGTGCTTCCGACTTTCGCTCGTAAGCCGCTCTTCGGTTACGGGTTCGTAGTATTCGCCGGAATTGTTATCGGATTCATGGGTTGGTTCGTGTGGAGCCATCACATGTTCACAGTTGGTCTTGGACCAGCAGCAAATACGGCGTTTTCGGTTTCAACGATGCTGATTGCTGTACCGACCGGTGTGAAGATCTTCAACTGGCTCGGGACACTCTGGGGCGGAAGCATACGGTTCAACACACCAATGTTGTTCTCTGTGTCGTTCATTGCAATGTTCACCATCGGTGGTCTTAGCGGTGTTATCCACGCTTCACCACCAACCGACGCACAGCAGCAGGACACGTACTTCGTCGTTGCTCACTTCCACTACGTTCTCGTAGGTGGTGCGCTCCTCGGTATCTTCTCCGGAATCTACTTCTGGTGGCCAAAGATGACCGGATACTTCCTCAACGAAAAGCTCGGTATCGCAAACTGGCTGCTCATGATGATTGGTTTCAATCTTCAGTTCGCTCCGATGCACTGGCTAGGAATGGACGGTATGCCACGCCGTATCTACACTTACGCTGAGAACATGGGTTGGGAGACTTCCAACGCCGCAGCGTCTGCTGGTGGAATCATCCTAGGTATAGGCGTCCTAATCTTCATGATCAACGTTTGGTACTCAATGCGAAATAAGGTCGAGGCTGGTGATGACCCATGGGATGGGCGAACCCTTGAATGGTCGACCAGCTCGCCTCCACCGCCGCACGACTTCGATGAGATCCCGCAGGTCAAGTATCGCGATGACTTCTGGTTCAGGAAGTACCCCGAGACTATTTCGGAGTACTACCACGACCACAACGAACACGATCAGGCAGTGCCGTCAGGCGCCCAGAACGACCTCGAAGAGGAGAATCTCCCGGTTGTTTCTGGCGGTTCGGATGACGGACACGGTGGTATACACCTGCCCGATATGTCGTACTACCCGTTCATCCTCGGTGTCGGTGTAGCTGGTATCGGAGCCGGATTCCTCTCGAACAACGCCGTTCTGTTTGTCGGTGTCGGCATCCTTGTTTGGGGTATGCTCGGCTGGTCGATGGAACCGGTCAACGATCCTGAGCCAGAACACGACTGATCGACGACATTTATTGAGTTCAGTTCCAACTTCAAGGAAAAAACGAACGTGACACAGGCCGTAGCAATAGACCATCACGAACCGATAGAAAACACTTCTACCGGTTTGAACAGCAGGAAGCTCATGATGTGGGCGTTCTTGGGTTCTGACGTGATGTTCTTCGGAGCATTCATCGCAACCTACCTCGTTTACCGTGGCAAGAGTCTTGTGGGTCCATACCCATCCGAAATTCTTGACATACCACTGACGACTCTCTCAACGTTCGTTCTTCTGATGAGTTCACTTGCAATGGTTCTCGCTCTTCACTATGTGAAAGATGGTGAACGAAACAAGGGAACGTTGTGGATCCTCGCGGTTGTCGTTCTTGGTGCAATATTTATGGGGTTCCAGTTCTACGAATTCCGTGAGTTCGGTCACCTTGGTCTCACTCCTCGAACGAACATTTTTGGAACCACGTTCTTCATCCTCACCGGTATCCACGGTGCCCACGTAACCATCGGAATTATCTGGATGGGGTTCATGGCGTACAGCTCTCACAAGGGAGCTCTGCGACCTGACAACGCTCTTGATCTGGAAATTGCAGGGCTTTACTGGCACTTTGTCGATATCGTTTGGATTGTCATCTTTACGGTCATCTACCTGATATCGGCAAATGATGGTCCGCCTCCTGGCATGGAATCAATGATCACTCACTGATAGCCAAGGAAACATATACAGGAGCAAACAATGGCCAATCTTTGGCAGAAACTTACCCACCACAAAGGCAACGGCTGGTGGAACCTTCCACACACAGCTAGCAACGAGCTGAATCCTCCTCACGAGGGTCCGGTCGGTGGCGCGTGGCTTGGTAACTGGTGGCGATTCTGGACTCACGGTGGAGTATCGCACGCTGGCCCAAAGTTCTACTGGTTGGTCGGATTCATACTAGCTGTGATTACGGCCCTCGAAGTTTGGGCGTTTGCTCTTGAAGGGCTCGGTGCTTGGTATATCCCTATCCTGCTGATCCTCGCAGTCGCTAAGTTCATAGGTGTTGTCGCATACTTCATGCACCTTCGCTTCGATAAACCAATGTTCACTTGGTTCTTCGCATCATCAATGGTTGTTGGAGTACTGATTTTCGTGGCCCTCATGTTTCTCATGGAAAATGCTCATACGCCAGTCCTGTTTTAGGCGATCAACCTTTTATCATCTAAGCTCAACGAAACGCAGCTCGTCACTTTTACCCGGGTCGATTCAGATTCGCCCCGTACAAATTCGGCTTTTCTCTAGACATGTAGAGAGCGCCACGGGAATCACGCGACGCCATGGACGGCGGTTCTGAACCCGATCTAATCGATAGCTTCGGAGAATTCGTCTCCGCATGGGACTTCTCGTCCCCTCCAGCGATCATATTCCTGCTACTAGCCGGTGTATATGTAATTGGCTCTATCAGGCTGGCAATGCGGTCTGATACAGATAGCGACTACTGGTCCAAGGTGGCGGCAAGCCTGTTTGGCTTCGTTCTTCTCGCGATCTCGCTGGCAGGCCCCCTCGACTACTACTCCGGCGAATTGTTTGCCTCGCACATGGCTCAACACATCGTTATTGCCATGTTTTCCGCTCCGCTGCTGCTAATGGCACGTCCCATGCCAGCGTACATTTGGGCGTTGCCGCGACCCATTCGCATTGGCGCAGGGACTGCGCTGACAGGCTCCGGAGTTATCGTCCGTGCACTCAGAGCCCTTACCCGTCCCGTCGTTGCTCTCCCGCTATTCATAGGCACGCTATACGTATGGCACATCCCTGAGGCGTATAACAGCTCGCTCGAAAACGACTGGGTGCATTTGTTTATGCACTTCACAATGTTCACAACAGCCGTGTTGTTCTGGTGGCCGATCGTTGGTCCTCCACCGATTCGCACTCAATTGTCATATCCTCAACGAATTGTTTATCTGCTTCTAGCTGTAACCCCAACGGCACTGCTAGCCGCAATCATCACTCTCACGAACTCGGTACTTTACGAGTTCTACCTCGATCAGCCAGGTCACTTCTCGTGGTCCACCGGTGAAGATCAACGAGTCGGAGGTCTCTTCATGTGGATCCCTGGGAACTTCGTCTACCTCGCGACCATGACAGTGCTTTTCTTCAAATGGTTTGGAGAAGAAGAACGCAAATCGTCCAGACGAAACTCCAGATCACGCCCACCAGCACGCCGACAGTAGTCGCGTTATCCCACAGCCAACTCCACAAATATAGACGCTAGCTACAGGCGCCACCATCCACAGGTGCCATACTGAGACTCTCGAAGGACGGTAGGAACACAATGACCAATTGTCCACGGCTCGATCTGGCACGACCGCACCACAGATCCCTGTCTTCGCTATCGATGCGCTAAGGGTGACCCTGAAAAGCCGATAACAAAAACTCTAATGGTTAAACGAAAGAGCCCTAGTCTGATCTACAAAGTCTCTTTCTACTTGCGATCGAAGATAAAAACTTCTATGAAGCCCTTCGGCGGCGGCGAATTACAGCTCGACGAATGAAGTAGTCATTCTCCTGATCGAGCATCCTACGAAGAACGTCATCCGAAAGGTTCTTCAGGTAAATCACGCTTGCCCATGCCGTGCTGAGACCCGATTGTATCTCGTTCAGAGTCATCGCTTTGTTGGTGTTGGCGAGCAAGAGCTTGAATACAGCTTCTGTAATAGGTGTTCCGGGAAGAAGGAAGTCCAGCTCTTTAGAGCAAATGTTGGACATCACCTTCATGTACTCAGCAGCAGAACCGAATCCACCGGCAGAGTCGCCATCATCCACGACAGCCTTACCGTTCTTGGAAAGCCGAGCGTAAACCGCAAACTCGAATGACCGACCTGAGGCATCGAATGCCTTAGTATCGATCTGGTACTTCGGCTCTTGCTCAGGTTCCGGTTTCGCCTGAGCCTCTGGCTCGCTGATCTCGTTCTGCTCGGTTTGATCTGTCTGGTTAGTCATCTAGTTTTCCGCCCGCGCTTTAGGCGTGAAACGGCACGTGAACGCACGGTAAAAAGTCTTTAGAAAATATCGTCTGCCCAATCAAGCAACTCGACTCTGGCAGTTTCGCCTACGTCAATCATACCAATGTCGTCGGGACAGATGGCTAACCCATTAGCCAGAGCCATGGAACTCAGTACTCCAGAGCTTTGATTACCAGTTGATCTGGCACGGTAACCGCCCTGTTCGTCTTTGTATACCTGAACTCGTGCGTAAACTCTTCTGCCATCGTGATTCATGATTGGATCGTCCATCACGGCATCAACAGTCGGCTTTGCCGTTTCCGGCTTGCCCATCATGAGTCTCAAAGCAGAGCGACCAAACTGTTCGAACGCCACCATGGCGCTTACCGGATTGCCGGGAAGGCCCAAATGCGGCACTTTCGAGCCGTCTTCATCCTCTAACACTCCGAACGCCAATGGTTTCGCAGGTCGCATTCGCACCGACCACAACGCGATTTCACCTCGTGATGAAAGAACATCTTTCACAACGTCGTAATCACCCTTAGAAACACCCGCAGAGGTAACCACGAGATCTGAATTCATCGCCTCTTCTAGAGCGGCTTCAAGTGATTCAACTGTGTCACGGGCAATACCCATGATCTTCGGAACTCCACCGCAGCGAGAAACCATTGCCGCAATGCTGAACGCATTGGAGTTGTAAATCTTACCGGGCTGGTGCGCCTCACCGGGTTCAAGCAATTCATCGCCTGTAGAAACAATCGCGACAACAGGACGCCGCACAACCGGAACCGTCGAGCGACCAAGCGATGCAATAACCCCTATTTCACCAGGCCTAAGCGATTGCCCTTTAGTGAGAACGGTTTCACCCAGTTCCACGTCTTCTCCTGCCTCACGAATGTTGTCGAGTGGCTGTGCTTCTAGATGAATTCCGATGGAGCTTGGTGAATCACTCGACTTCTGCCGTTCAAGTTCATCTGTGTCCTCGAACGGCACTACTGAATCTGCACCAGGCGGAACAGGAGCCCCTGTCATGATTCGGACGGCAGTCCCAGGTGCCAATTCATGGTCTGGTAATGCCCCTGCCGCGACAACACCCGTTACAGGCAGTTCAACAGGGGTTGCTTTGCTTGCACCATTGGTGTCCGCTGCGAGAACCGCGTAACCATCCATTGCCGAGTTGGCCATTGGTGGAATGTTGAACGACGCGACCATGTCCTCAGCAAGAACCTGTCCTAGAGCCTCCACTAGAGGAACGTGTTCGACAGACAACACATCGAAGTATGAAAGAATTCGTTGGCGCGCCTCTTCAACGCTGAGCATCTCTGCGTCGTAATGGTGGCGATGCGGTCGATCGTGATGTGAGTGAGATTTCTTAGCCAAAAGTCTTCCAGTCGAGGATTACGAGTTTTAGAGCCGCTTATCCTCGGAGCTCTGCGCCCAACTCTTTCGACAGCTGTTTGAGGATTTGCTGTTCGATCTTGCCGACCTGATCAGCAGTTAGAGTTTTGTTGGGTGATTGGTAGACCATCCGAACTGCGACAGCCATCTTGCCGTCGGGAACGCCTTTGCCTTCGAAAATATCGAATACGGTTGCGGATGTGATGATCCTGTTGCGCTGCGCAATCTCGACGATCTGACCAGATGTCACACCAGTGTCGACGATCAGTGATAGATCTCGGTGAGACGCAGGAAGTCGTACAAACTCTTTGAACTTGCCAGAATCTGCCGCCTGGGAATCCCCAATCACCTTCAAAATCGCTGCCAGATCGAGCTCGAACATGGCGACCTTTTCTACCTCGGCATCGAATTTCGCCAGCACACCACTCGCGACTTCGCCAACAACACCGATCACAGTATGGTTCGCCGAAGCTACCTTGATAACCGCAGTTCGTCCCGGTTCGAATGTTGCGTCTTCGGCAATCTCGAACGTCGGTTCGATCCCCAAATCATCTAGCAGTAGTTCGACAGCACCCTTGGCATCGTAGAAATCTGATTCCGCCGTCGATGCGTCCCAGTGCAGCTCGTTTTTAGGCCCGGCGAAAGCACCAACTGCCATTTGTCGTTCTTCCGGCAATCCTTCACCGTAGTCTAGGAACACTCGACCTGTTTCGAAGATAGCGATCGGACCTCGCCACGTTCGAGAGTTTCGAGACACGGTGTTTAGCACCGCTTCTCGCAAGGTTCGACGCATGACGGCATGTTCAGCACTAATAGGGTTCTGCAACTTGATTCCGCAAGGTGTGTCTGCCGGAAGTTCAACACGAGCTTCACCATCATCGGTAGTCGCGGAATACGAGATCGTTTCACGCATTCCCGCTTGAACGAGCGAGTCGATCACCTTGTTTCTTAACTCAAGAGCAGGTTGTGGTTGCCACTGGGGCGGACGTCCCGAGAGAGTCGTGGTCGGAATGTTGTCGTAACCAACAATTCGTGCAATTTCCTCGACCATGTCTTCCGGAATAGAAATATCTGGTCGCCAGTACGGAATGCTCACGTCCCATCCGTGATCGTCCGCAGCAAGTTTGAATCCAAGGTTTCCAAGAGTCGATTCAACAATTTCTGAATCGAAAGCAACGCCGAGCACACGCTTGATCACAGCGTTGTCGAGTCGAACCGTTTCCTGTTCGGCTCCTTTGCCCGGAAATACATCGATGATTCCTGAAGCGATCGTTCCGCCGGCGATCTCTTGAATCAACTTAGTCGCCCTTCTAAGACCAACCTCGCTTAGCCCAGGACGCAGGCTCTTTTCAAATCTGAGTGTCGCCTGGCTGTTGAGTTCAAGAGCGTGAGCAGTCCTTCGGTTGTTTACGCCCTCGAAAGTAGCTGACTCAAGGATCACGTCGGTTGTTGATTCCGAAATCTCTGAGTTTGTACCGCCCATAACACCGGCCAACCCGATGCTTCTTTCGGGGTCAGCAATAACGAGCATTTCACTGTTCAGTTTCCGCTGGTTGTCGTCGAGCGTCACAAGCTGTTCGCCATCACTCGCTCGCCGCACGATGATTTTATGATCAACCACCTTGTCGCGATCGAAAGCATGAAGCGGTTGTCCGAGTTCAAACATCACGAAGTTTGTAATGTCGACAATGTTGTTTATGGGTCGCTCACCAAGAGCAACCAGACGGTCTTGCAGCCACTGCGGCGACGGGCCAATCTCCACACCCTGAATCACGGTGGCTGTGTACCTGGAGCACAGGTCTGGTTCGGCAATCTCAACCGATGCTAGCGTGTTTACATCCGGACCTTTAGCTTCGTATTCAACATCCGGGTGCCGAAGCGCGTTCCCGGTTATCGCCGAAACATCCCGGGCTATGCCTACGACACCGAGACAGTCTGGTCGATTCGGAGTGAGTTCAATATCCAGGACTGACTCTCCGAGAACTTCACCAATCGGAGTTCCAACCTCGACAGTTTCGTCCAGAACAAGAATGCCATCGTGATCCTCGCCGATTCCCAACTCTCGTACTGAACATACCATTCCCTCGGAAACCACACCGCGAATCTTCGAACGTTTCAGTTTCCGGGTCTTGCCTGGCTCATCGGAATAAGGATCCTGGAGTACCGCACCTATTGACGCATACACGATCTTTTGACCGTCAGCCACGTTAGGCGCGCCGCAAACAACCTCTGCAACGCCTGATCCATGATCGACCGTGACCAGTCTTAGCCGATCGGCATCCGGATGCTGTGCGACTGCCTGCACATGGCCCACAACCACGTTATCGATCCAGCCAGTGCGCACAATCGCTTCGACCTCGTTCCCACCCATCGTTAATCGGTGGGCAAGGTCTTCGAGGCTCATATCGAAATCTATGTACTCTCTCAACCAGGAAATAGGGACCTTCATGCGTTTAGCTCAGTTTTCTCGAATATTCAGGTAGGACTAGATAAGACGGGTGTCGAACGGTGGGGACGGCGTATTCGCCGCTCCTAAAACTGAGTAAGGAACCGCAGATCGTTCGAGAAGAAATGACGAATATCTGTGATCTCGTTCTTCAACATAGAAATTCGTTCTGGTCCCATTCCAAACGCGAAGCCGGTGTACTTCGTCGAGTCATACCCGGCGTTTTCTAGCACTCGTGGGTGAACCATTCCTGCCCCCATGATCTCGAGCCAATCACCCTTCCATTCAATAGACATATCCACACCAGGCTCAACAAACGGGAAGAAGTCGCAACGAAAGCGAACTTTCTGGTTGGGACCAAAAATCCTGCGAGCGAATTCGTAAAGAGTGCCCTTCAAGTCGGCGAAGGTTATTCCCTCGTCCACAGCCAAACCCTCGATCTGGTTGAACTGCCACTCATGAGTGGCATCAGTCGCCTCATAGCGATAGCACTTGCCGGGGACAACAACTCGAATCGGAGGATCGTTCGTTTCCATTACACGCGCTTGCACCGGCGATGTGTGAGTCCGAAGAAGAATATCGTCGTTCGTCTCTGAGTCGACCCAGAATGTGTCGAACATGTCCCGAGCCGGGTGTGTCTCTGGAATGTTGAGCATGTCGAAGTTGTAACGTTCTAGCTCAACCTCGGGACCTTCAACGGTTTGAAACCCCATTTCGTTAAACGTCTGGGTGATCTCTCGTATCATTTGCGTCGAAGGGTGTAATCCACCTGTCGCTGGTTTACGACCTGGCAGAGTTATGTCGATCGAACCAACCGGTGCTTGTGAGGACCTTGCCGCTTGCACGCGATCCTCAAACATATCCTCGAGTTCAGCTCGGACACGGTTCGCGGCCGCGCCAACAATTTTTCTGTCTTCGATCGCAAGTGAGCCAAGCCCCCGCAACAGTCCAGTCAGTCGACCTTTGCGCCCCATAAAGTCGACACGCCACGCCTCAAGTTGTTCGTTAGTCTCTGCGGCATTGAGCGCAGAAGTTGCGGCAAGCTTCAGTTCTTCAACTGAATCTACCGCCTTTGTGTCTTGAGAATTTGGCAACTACGTAAACCTGACGTTTTTAACTAATGAATGGGATTGCCCTAGTCATCAGGCGCAAAACCCTTCGATCTCGACGAGAAATTATAGTGGATGTCTAGCGACAATCAGGCTCGGAAACGGCTCTCACGCCAATCTCAGGAGAAGTTGGGAAACAACGAGATTGAGCGAATATGGTGAAATTCACCAATTTTCGCTCTGAATCTTCTAACATTCTCATTTTGCCGTTAAACTAACATGTTTCCGAGTATTTATTACGATATTAGTAATATTCTCCACCTAGAGCGCTACGATTCCATCTTCGGTGCCTACTTAGGTTCACGGCGGTTACTGCCATCGAACCCGATCTTGCCCGTCTGAACTAGCGACAAGTTCAAAAATGTGTAGTAGGGTCGACGCACGATCAGAGATCAGCCGCAGTTGCGCCCGATGCGCACAACCCATGCGGTTCTAACAGTTATCCGAATATCGGGGGTTCAAGATGGAAGCCTACTGCATGAAGTGTAAGACCAAACGTGAGATGCAGAACCCAGAGCAGATCACTATGAAGAATGGTCGCCCCGCATCCCAGGGTACTTGCCCGGTTTGCAGCACTAAGATGTTCAAGATTGGTAAAGCCTCGTAAGCTAGCCGTTATTGAATAATTGACCCGTGCTCCGGCACGGGTCTTTTTTTGTCTAAAATTTGGCGAGAAGAAGCTCTCACTACCGACTGGTGGGGTAATCTGCGCTCGGAATTTCTCGAAACAACAAACTCGATCTGGAGATAACCAGTTAATGCAGACTGTACCCTTCGGTAAAACAGGATTCAACGTAAGTCGACTCGGTATTGGTCTATCCGAAATAGGATCTAAACTCTCGGTGTCTGATCAGGATTAAGCAAACGACATGATCAACACCGCTCTCGACAAAGGGATCAACTTCCTCGACACGTCTGCTTGTTATGGAATCTCTGAACTGCTGATCGGTCGTGGCGTTCCTGAACGACGCGATGAGTACTTTCTGGCGACAAAAGCGGGGCACGTTGCTCTCGGTGCGGAGGGTGACGAGTGGACTTACAAGGTTGTTTCCGAATCGATAGACCGCAGTTTGCGGCTTCTCCAAACCGACCATGTCGATCTCGTACAACTCCACTCCTGCGATGTTGATGTTCTCGAAAAAGGCGACGTCATTCGGGCACTACAGGACGCTCAAGAAGCAGGCAAAACCCGTTTCATCGGCTATTCAGGCGACAACGAAGCTGCACACTGGGCTGTCGATTCAGGACTCTTCGCGACGCTCCAAACCAGCTACAACCTCGTCGAGCAGCGTGCACGAACTACCGGGCTCCTCGAAAAAGCTACCGCCCAGGGGATGGGAACTATCATCAAGCGACCAATTGCTGGTGGAGTTTGGGGTAAGTCTCGACCAGAAGCTGGGATCGACGACGCAGGCCGATACAACACACCGTATCTGCTACGCGCAAAAGAGATACGCTCACTAGGTCCGATTGAGAATGAGCCGGATGACGGTATTCTCACTGCTCTTGGTTTCACGCTAGGCGACCGAAACGCGAACGTTGCAATCGTCGGCACTACCAATCCGAAACACATGGCGACCAACATCAAACAGATCGAAAATGATCTGCCGATTCCGGAATCTGTAATCAACGAGCTAAAGACCCGCTTCGAACAACTCGATAAAGACTGGGCACAGCGAACGTAAACTCCCGACACCAACTCACTCAAATCAGGACCCGCCTCATCAAATGAAAATCGATCGAATTGAAGTCCGGTACGTCGAAGGCAAACTCGACGAACCTTTCGGCTGGTCGCAACGCTGGACAGACACCCGAAGCGTTGTGGTTATCAAAGTCCTCACAGATGACGGAGTCACAGGCTGGGGTGAAACCTACGGATCTGCCGACACGATTGAGGGAATAGCTTCGGCGACGAGACTCGCTATTGGTGAAGACGCGTCGAACATTTCGCAAATCTGGTACAAGATTCACCGTGCCACGTTCCAGAGCCACGGCTATGCGGGAGTGCCTGTAATGGCCGCAAGCGCCATTGACACCGCACTGTACGACATTGTTGGCAAATCAACCGGCAAAGCCGCTGCGGAACTGATGGGCGGGCGCATGCGCGACTCGATCGCTGTTTACGCCACAGGCCTCTACTACGTCGACAACTACGCCCTCAAACCTCATCTAGAAGAAGCGACAGGCTACGTGGAGCAGGGCTTCACAGGAATGAAAATGAAAGTTGGCGCGCTTTCGCTAAAGGAAGACGCTGACCGGATCAGAGCCACCCGAGAGGCGATCGGTCCTGATGTAAATCTGATGTTCGACGCGAACGAGTCTTACGACGTCGCCAGCGCCCTCACATTCGCCAAAATGGTCGCCGATCAGGACATTACTTGGTTCGAGGAGCCTTGCGCATCTCGAGATTTCGTTGGCAACAAGATTGTTCAGGAAAAGTCACCTATTCCCGTTTCAGGAGGAGAGAGTCTCTCAACCCGTTGGGAGTTTGCTCCACGACTTGCCGAACGCACTTTCGACATCATCCAGCCAGACATTTGTGGCGTTGGTGGTCCGTCAGAAATGCATCGCGTAGGTCTGATGGCTCAGGCGTTCGGCGTGAAATTTAACCCTCACTTCTGGGGCACGGGAATCAGCTTCGCTGCAGCTCTACATTCGCTGGCTCTCCAACCGATTGGTCAGATAGGGCAGACCAACATCCCGTATCAAAACGAATCGGTCCTAGAATTCGATCAAACACCTCACCCGGTTCGAGAAAACCTCACCGAACCGTTCTTCACTCAGAAAAACAGTCGAGTCGAAGTACCTACCGCACCCGGACTGGGGGTAGAAATAGACGAATCTGCCCTGGAACGATTCACCGTAGGTGATCCAATAATCGTCGACACGCCGATCAGTTCTCAGCCGTTTTTCTAAACCAACATCACCTTAGCGGGAGTGCGCTTCATGAAAATCACCGACGTAACCGTCACTTTGTTCAAGTGGGAAGACATCCCAACAACGAACTATAGTCCGCTTTCTGGAAAGATCGGTGGTGAGTCTGATCTAGGGTTGGTCACGATATCGACAGACGAAAGCATTGAAGGTCATGCATTTCTGGGCAGTTCAAGCCAACCCGCTTCACTCGACGCCGACTCGCTGATAAAGTTCCTGAAGCCGGTTATGGTTGGACAAAACCCACTCGACCGCGAACTTCTTTGGCAACAACTCAGTCAAATGACTCGCAAAGCCGGGATTAGAGTTGTTGGCGCTTGCGATATCGCCTTGTGGGACATTGGTGGTAAGGCTGCCAACATGCCAATCCACCAGTTACTCGGCACATATCGAACCTCAGTTCGGGCATATGCCTCTTCGACCGTTTACCAGGAACCCGAACGCTACGCTGATGAAGCAGCGGAAATGAAGAGTGAAGGTTGGACTGCTTACAAGATCCATCCACCTACTGACCCTGAACTGGATATCGAATGTTGCCTGCAAATTCGAGAAGCGGTTGGCGACAATCACACGCTTATGCTCGACTCAACATGGGCGTATGACTATCCGAGTGCTGTTAGGGTCGGCCAGGCGATCCAGGAGCTTGACTACTACTGGTACGAAGATCCGCTCGCCGATGATGACATTTACAACTACGTGAAGCTCAAACAACAACTCCACATTCCGGTCATGGCAACGGAGTATTCACCCGGTGGGTTCACGGCCTACGCACCGTGGATCACGGAAAAAGCGACTGATTTCCTTCGAGGCGATGTGGCAATCAAAGGCGGAATAACTGCCATCATGAAAACTGCCATACTTGCCGAGTCATTCCACATGAACTACGAAGTTCATCATGGCGGCAACTCTCTCAACAACGTCGCCAACCTCCACGCCATCATGGCCATGAAAAACTGTGAGTTCTTCGAGGTTTTGCTGCCGTCGGGAGCACAAAAGTACGGTCTCGAAAACGATATCGAAGTCGATTCCGATGGCATGGTTCACGCCTTCAACAAACCCGGTCTGGGTGCTGATATCGACTTCAATTTGATCAATCGAAACAAGATCGATCTAATTTCCTGAACTTTCAGAGTCATGGTCAATACAGAGAACAACACGGCAAATAGTGAATCTCAAAGCGAGTTGTCGGCTGTCGATCCGGCCGAAGCGACGGCGTACCAACGTACGAAGCTTACGTTCTCGCTTGTGTCGATGTCTCTAAACATAGTGATTCCGCTAGTGTTCCTGTTCAGCGGCGGATCTGAAGCGATAAGGAACCTAGTGGAGGACTGGACAAGCGTTTCAGCGCTAATCGTCGTTTTCTATATGTTGGTTGCCGGTGCTGGACTTCAGGTGATCGAATTTCCGCTTGAAATCTACTCCGGGTTCATCGTCGAGAAACGATTCGGACTCAGTAAAATTTCGATTTGGACCTGGTTGCTCGACTGGCTAAAAGGCACGGCGATAACGTCCGGGTTGCTTCTGGTGATTATTTCGGGAATGTACTGGCTCTTGCGATCACAGCCCGATCTTTGGTGGCTCTGGTCAGCGATTGGCGCATCAGTGCTTGTTGTAATTCTTATGGCACTCGTGCCTGTGCTGCTAATGCCGTTGTTTTACAAGTTCGAACCTATTCCCGAAGGCGAACTCAAAAATCGATTGTTCGCACTTGCTGACAAGATAGGCACTCACGTTCAGGGCGTCTACGTTTGGCATCTCGGAGACAAAACCTCAAAAGCCAATGCAGCAGTAACTGGCTGGGGGCGTACTCGCCGAATCATCATTTCCGACACGTTGATTGAGGCGAACACTCCCGAAGAAATCGAAGTTGTTATGGCACACGAACTCGGTCACCACGTCCGTTGGGACATATGGAAGATGCTCGCAGTCTCGATAGCGTTGATATTCATCAGCTTCTTCGTGATCGATCTCGCACTGGTCGCGTGGATCGACTCGCTCGGTCTTATAGGAATTGACGACATAGCCGGGTTGCCGTTGGTGATTTTGGTAGGTGCAGTCGTCTCTCTGGTCGCACTACCTATTTCGAACTGGTTGTCGCGAAAAGCTGAAACTGCAGCAGACATGTACGCGCTTAATCTGACTGGTCTACGAGATGAATTTATCTCAGCGATGAACAAGCTTGGCGACCAAAATCTCTCGCAAAAACAACCTCACCCGCTGGTGGAATTCTTGTTCCATTCTCACCCTTCGATCCAACACCGAATCGACAACGCAAACTCGTGGTCGACCCGTTCATAAAATCACACTAGAAAGCACCAATCGCTCGTATGAACTCATCCTTCCCCCCAAATACAGCCGTCACCATCGAAGATGGCAAATTCCTCATAAATGGCACTCCGACACTTCAAGGCAAGTCGTTCCGTGATGTTTTAATCGAGGGACTCTTGATGAACAGTCGCATGGCAAACGCCATGTGGGACGATGAGAACGAGTTCACTTCTCACTTGTGGGCGTACCCCGACACTGGCGATTGGGACGCAGATCGCAATACCACCGAACTGATCGAAATGTTGCCGACTTACAAGAGCAACGGTCTCGACTGCATCGACATTAACCTGCAAGGAGCCTCTCCGCTTGGCTACTACCGATCTGATGAGGAAGGTCTCACCGATCTGCGTCAAAGAATTCATGCAGTACATCCCGACGCCACTGACGAGCAAATCTGGTCGGGCGTACCAAACGTCGAATCGCAACCTTGGATTTCCGGTGCATTTACATCGTCAGGTGAACTGAAACCAGCGTTCATGGATCGCACTGCGCGAATCATCGAAGCTTGCGATGCGATTGGCATGGTAGTTTGCCTCGGCTACTTCTACTTCGGTCAGGATGAGCGACTTAAAGACGAAGATGCGGTAAAAACAGCTGTCGATAACGCCACGATGTGGGTTCTGGAAAAAGGCTTCACCAACGTTCTGATCGAAATAAACAATGAAGCAGATGTTCCGAAATACGAACACGAGATCCTATGCCCACCAAGGGTTCACGAGCTGATCGAACGTGCTTCGAATATTGAACTCAAAGGTCGGAGACTACTCATTAGCACTAGCTTCACCCGGCGAATGGTGCCGACCGACCAAGCCATTGCAGCTTCTGATTACTTATTGCTTCACGGCAACGGCATGCACGAAACGTCACAACTCACTCAAAGCGTAATTAACACGCGTGCTTCAGAGGCGTACCTAGGTCAGCCAATCGTATTCAACGAGGACGATCACTTCGATTTCGAAGAAGAAGACAACAACTTTGCGGCAGCGCTAGTCCAGCGAGCAGGCTGGGGTTATTTTGATCCCGGCCCAGGAGCAGGTGGCGCTGCTGCTTACGGCGATTATGAAGTCGGCTACCAGAACCCGCCGATCAACTGGACAATCAACACCCGGCGCAAGGAAAGCTTCTTCTGGTTCCTAAAGGAAGTAACCCGTTAGCCGCATCATGTATTAGCTGGGTCACAAGTCGCTTGCACTAAATCCGCCCCCAAACAATTGCCGTCATCCTGAACTTGATTCAGGATATCGATCAATTTCCACTCACCTTTCAACCCTTAGTCCACATAGCAATCGCCAGGAAAAACAGAATGGCAACATCACCAACCATCTCACTCGAAGGCAAAATCGCCTTCGTAAGCGGTGCTTCGAAAGGCATAGGTGTCGAAATCGCCGAGCATCTTGCAAAAGCGGGTGCCGATCTGGCCCTAACTGCTCGAAACGCTGAGGAACTCGAACAAACGGCAGAACGAGCACGCAAGCACGGCGTGAAGGTTTGGACCAAGATCGCTGAACTTCAAGACGCTGATGATGTAAAAGCGCTTGCTGCTTCAGTTCTTGAAGAGTTTGGCCGGGTCGACATTCTCGTAAACAACGCCGGAGTTGCGAAACACCAGCCATTCTTCGATGTCGACATCGATACTTTTCACATGGTGATGAACGTCAACTTGCTCGCGCCGCTGCTTCTAACCCAGGCGTTCGCACCGGGGATGATCGAGCGCAAAGCAGGCAAGATAATCAACATTTCTTCCCGTGGAGCAATCCGAGCGATCCCAACGGGAGCTACTTACTGCGCTTCGAAGGCCGGTCTACAACTTATGACGCAAACCATGGCAGTCGAATTCGGTCCTCACAACGTCCAGGCGAACTGCATTGCGCCAACCGTCACGATGACGCCCATGGGCGAAAGCGCGTGGCCCCCAAGCCCTCGACGTGACGCCAAGCTTGCGAAAATCCCAACTGGTCGATTCGCCGAACCTGACGAAGTTGCCAAAACAGTCGTATTCCTCGCTTCATCGCAATCCGATTTCATAAACGGAGTAGAACTTCCAATCGATGGCGGAGAAGGCGCGGGCTAGCCTGACCTGGTCGACTCTAACGATCAATCGACGTCAGACCCCTCGAACAACATTATCCTGAGCCCCGTCGAAGGGTTACTTCCGCCCCAGCGTGATCCGGTGGAACTGTTCCGCCAGTTCAACACCGTACTTCTTGCCCGTTTCAACGAGACGATTACGTGATCGTTCGTCTCGTTCAGCGCTGCGTTCTCCAACCTGGCTAACGTGGGAATGCAGCGCATTTTGGCGAGTGTCGAAGTAGTCGGTCACATCCACAAAGTGATTCGGCTCTTCAGGACGGAACAGCCAGACCTCCTCAACCTTGTGAGGCTCAATCCCTTCTTCGAGATGCTCGGGATAAGCGACATGATCACGCGCATACGGAAACACTGCATCCAATGCGACACGACCCGTCATTGAATGGTCACGATGCCGAATATAAGGCTTGTTCGGATCGTGAGTTAGAAGCAAGCGCGGTTTGTGGATCCTGATTTGCCGTACGAGCTTCTCCCGGAATTCGTCGTTGTCTTCTAGTTGCTGGTCGGGCAACCGTAAAAAAACAACATCCGACAATCCATAAGCCTTAGCCGCATTTAATGTTTCCACTTCACGAGTCGCAGCAAGATCCTCAGGCTTCACGGATCGATCGCTAGTGCCCTTGTCACCATTGGTACACACGACCAGGATCACCTTTTTGCCCTGGGCACACCACTTAGAAATTGTGCCGCCCGAAGAAGATTCTGAATCATCTGGATGCGGCGTCACGACCATGATGATGTCTTGTTCGGTGATGTTTTCTGTCATCTTTACGTTTGAAAATCCGCTTTTGATTGCGGCAATTTGTGTGAGCGCTAAAACGATTACAAAGCCGACTCGTTCTCTATGTCGACTTGTGTCAGGTCACCTGCAGGCGTAAACCCGAGCACACGACCGTAAAAGTAAAGCTCACCTTCAAGAGAAGCCTTGATGTTCTTCGACTTGCGGAATCCGTGCTGCTCGCCTTCGAACATCATTAGCGAAAACGGGATTCCCTTGTCACGCAGCGCTCCCGCCATGATCTCGGCCTGTGAAGGTGGAACAATCTTGTCCTCAAGTCCCTGCAAGATGATCATCGGACACGATAGTTGGTCTGTGAAGTTGATAGCTGATCGATCGTGATAAAGCTGTTTCGCTTCGGGATAAGGACCAATCAGGCTGTCGAGATAACGAGACTCGTACTTGTGAGTGTCGCCAATAAACACGCTTAGATCGGCAATTCCATAGTAGGTCGCACCGACCGCAAATCGATCATGGAAGGTCAGAGCGTTGATTGTCGTGTAGCCACCTGCAGACCCGCCCTTTATCGCAACACGATCCGTATCAGCCTGACCTCGTTCGACCAAATAGTCGGCAGCGGCGATGCAGTCATCTGTGTCGTACACACCCCAGTTGCCCTTGAGTGCGTCACGGAATGCGCGTCCATAACCAGTCGAACCGCGGTAGTTCACATCTACCACAGCGAATCCACGGCTCGTCCAGAACTGCAACGGTAGGCTAAGCGACGAACTCGTAGCGCTGGTAGGACCACCGTGACTGATTACTAAAAGTGGCGGTAATTCTGCCGAGTCAGCTTCAAAATCAGGATTTGTCGGAGGGTAGTAGTAAGCGTGAGCTTCGGCATCATTTGTTGTAGGGAACGTGATCTCTTCCGGTACTGACAGATACGCCTCATCGAGATCAATTTCGCTAGAAGACTTCAGAGAAGTCACGTTTCCGTTGCTAAGAGTCACCTTTACCACTTCCGCGGATGAGGTTGGCGACGCACCGATGTACGCAACGTCATCACCAATAACGTTTACTTCGGCGATCAAACTGTGCGGAGCAGCGGCTTCAGCGACTTCATGACCGTTCGGGGTGATCATCCGGAATCGTCCGCCGGTTCCTTTCGATCCCTTGAGAACAATCGCTCCGTCCTCCAGGAACGAATACGTACTAAACCCGAACGCCCATGCTGGTCCTCCGTGATCCTTTTCTTCGGCAAGAATTGGCGTAATTTTGCCGTTCGACCACTTCGTCAGGTTCCACCAGCCCGATTCGTCGGTGATAAAGACAAGCGTGCCGTTAGGACTCCATTCCGGTTGAACGATGCTTACGTCCGCTCCCCCGGTGACCTTCTGTTCGTTACTGGTCGTACCAGTGCTGGAATCGAATTCAGCGACCCACAGCTCGCAGCCATCCCACGGCATGTTTGGATGATCCCACGACAACCAACAAATCATGTCGCCAGCAGGGTTCTGTCGAGGCGAGGAATAGAAATCGTGACCGCTGGCAAGTACGACGACCGCTCCTGAGCCATCGGTGGGAACCGCAACTAAATCGTTGTCAGCCTCTCGATCTTCGTGGTGCGACTCTCGGACCGACAGGATCCATTTCGAATCATTAGTCAGCTTTAGATCGGCAAACCGAATCCCTAGTTCAATCTCCGGCTCTTCGGTTATTGCAGTCGGCTCTCCATCGTCAGACGACGCTCGATAAATCCGCTGATCGTCCCAGTTCGTGAAGAACACCTCGCCATCACGAACGGCATAGGCACTACCTCCGTACTCGTGAACAGCGTTTCGAGCGTTGAACGGAGCCGGATTGATCTCAGAGATCGAATCATCTGCCGACCGCTTCACGATCACATACCGGCCCGACTCCTCGGGTCGACCTTCGTGCCAGTAAACGTCCGCACCATCGACCCTCACCTCTCCAAGTCGCAATCCTCCCTGTGTGATGAGATCGGCCGATATCGGTGACTCCCAGGAACCATAAGGTGAAACTCGTTTGTCTGGCATTCTGAAATATCCTCTGCTCGATTAGAGCATTTAGTTGGCGAATGAGCAGAAGACTCTCAAAAGTTCGAGTCCGAATCAACACTCCCAAAACGCGAAACGCCTCACTGATTCGAATCAACGGGCGCTGTGAATCGTATCTTGTGGGGCGTCCTGGCAGATGCCTGCCGTTACATGCGATCGGGAGCTAGCCTCCGATAAACGTACCTTGTCGTTCGCCATTGACGATCACGTCGTACTCAACACCAGCTTCGTAGTGGGAGCCAATATTGATCGAGTGATCCTCGTACGAAACCATCAAAATGCACGGAACCGGCTCAACTGGAACCTGGGTCAGGACGTCAACGTAGACCTCTCGACCCTCAACACTCCAGTCAATCGAGTGAAACTCTTCGCAACCGCTATTTAAAAGGATCGTCACGCCAGCCAGGTGCTGTGCAGGGATCGAACGGGTCGAAGCCATCGAAACCTTCTCAACCGTTGCCTGCTTGGTCGTCATTTCCATTGCGCTTCCAGAATCGTCGAAGTCTCCTCCAGCGATCTGACCACCTAGAACCGACAGCAACTCACCCATCTCAGCATCGTTGCCGATGTAGAGCACGATGGAGCTCGCGAAAAGGTAGAAGTGCGGAGTACTGATCCAGTTGACTGTCTCAACCGTGCCATCAAAATCGATCGAGGTTCCACTGACTGAAATTCCCTCTGAAGCCTGTTCAGCTGAAGTTCCCGGGACAAATTCATAAACCAATACTTGCTGACCGTTTACTTTGAGTTCAGTCGGTTTGATTCCGAAAAGGCTCGTGAAATCGCTCGCACCACCGTACTGAACATCGGCGCCCTCGTTCGTCAGAGTCAATTCAAGTACGTGACTATCGGCGATCAAGCCTCCACCGGTGGATAGAGCAGGTGTTGGGGTCGCTGCATCAGCATCAGCACATCGAACATTTGGAGTAATTGCTTGGAAGGTGACTGATTCATCAGCTGCGTTCACTGTGTAAGTTGCACACACAGCAAGTTCATCGCCAACCGTTCCCAAAACCGCTTCAACCGGCACGATTTGGTAAACATATATGCACATCACGTCAGCAGTTGGTGACTTCACGACCGGGTACACATCGAACACATTGCGAGCAGACTGAACAACGTTTGGTTCAATCGCTTCTTTGCAACCGTTTGAAAGTCCAATTAGAACACTTGCAGAGTATGTTGTCGCGCCATCTTCTTCGGTGATCACGATTTCGATTCCCTCAACTGGAGCTGGCTCGACCACGAACTCAGGGTCCTCGTAAGGAGGAAGATGCTCGCCGATTTCACCAACCGGAACGCTACCAGTTTCAAACGTAACTGCCGGGTGGTCGTTTACGTGAACCGAGAACACGGTGCCGCGCTCAAAGTCACTACCGAGAGAAACGCTCTCTTCGTGGATTCCGTAAATTGCCGCACAGGCAATAAATGCCAGTTGATCCGGGGCAGGAACAGAGTTGTACACCGAGATGTAAATGTCACTTCCGTCCTGGGTCACTTCAGTGTGACTGTAGCTGGCGCATCCGTTTGGAATGCCAGAAAAGATCTGAACAACGAACTGTTCCGGGTACGACTCGAGAACGAGTATCTTAACGCTCTCAATCGGAGCGATTTCATCTACCGTGTCGTACATGTCGTCAGGGAGTGGTTCGTTATCTCCAACGGGAGTTTCTACTGGCTGTGCGCCAACTCCATCGCTGCCTGTACCAAAATCTTTCACAAGCAGGGTCTCATCTGTGCCGCACGCAATTACGAAGGCTCCCAGAGTAGCAATCGCAACCAATACGAGCCATTTTGCTTTTATGTCTTGGCCGCTAAACATTTGATTTCCGTCTATTTCTTTCAGCTGTGGCCCGTTTTGTTTAGTCGGACCATGTTTCCTTACCAAATCAAGTGCCGTTTCCGGTCACCTGTCATAGCTAAGACGCACCAGCCCAAAGATTTGTTCCACCGAGTTTTGTCCAAATTCCATTTTCGTTGTTCGGACGCGTTATTTCCGCTGATCTCCAGTTCAAATCTCAACAAAAATTGACTCGCCACGGGTTTTAGGGCTAGCCTAGAAACAAGTTCGAATTTAATAGTTGCGTTGATCGGGACTAGTAAGTTTCGTTACGTATCATAGAGAGTCGGGGTTAGGTGGAAGCCCGGCATCACGAACGAAACCGAATGGACCCGTGAGCTTCGGAGCGAAAGCGACAGCAAGTAGCCTCCGACGGAGTGGGCACCGATATCAGAGCCCAGGGCCTACGGTCTTAGAAAGCCTCGACCGTGTGTCCGACAGAGATGCCCTTCACGAAACGTGATGCGGTAATAAGGGTGGCACCGCGGGAGATACCTCGCCCCTTGAATTGATTTCATTTGGGAGTGAGGTTTTTTTATGCCCAAAAATCGACCGAATCTCGGCGATCCAAAGCATTCAAAACCTCAAACAGTTAGCAAGTAACAATCGAGAATCGATCGAACATAATGGCTGCCGCAAGCAACAACGGTGCGAAAAAACGAATCCTAACGGGAGTCCGCCCAACGGGCGCACTTCACGTTGGACACTACGTGGGCGCACTCCACAACTGGATCGAATTGCAAGACCAGTACGAGTGCTACTTCCTGATTGCCGACTATCAAGCTCTAGGAGACCACTTCCACGAGATCGATCTAATCCGAGACTCGGTTCTTCAGGTCACCCTCGACTGGTTGGCAGTGGGACTCGACCCGGAAAAGTCCGCTTTCGTCATACAAAGCTACGTCCCCGAGTTTGCTGAACTGGCAATGTTGCTCAGCTTCATCACGCCTCTCGGTATGCTCGAGCGCAACCCAACGCTCAAAGGTGAACTCAACGAACTCGATATCGAACAACGCACCGTCGGATTCTTCAACTACCCGATGAGCCAGGTTGCGGACATTCTGCTTCCACGTGCAGATCTCGTACCCGTTGGAGACGACCAGCTTCCGCACATCGAAATGACACGCGAGGTTGCTCGTAAATTCAACCGTATGTTCGGAGAAGTATTCCCAGAGTCAGACTCGCTAATTGGTCGTATTCCTCGACTTTCCGGAACTGACGGACAGGGCAAGATGAGCAAGTCGAAGGGCAACGTCATCATGCTCTCCGACGATGCTGACACGGTCACTAAAAAAGTGCGTGCCATGTTCACCGACCCTAACCGAATCCGCGCCGACATTCCCGGCAAGGTCGAAGGCAACCCGGTTTTCGAGTACCACGATGCGTTCAACCCTAACACTACTCAGGTCGACGATTTCAAGTCTCGGTATCGCGAAGGCACGGTTGGTGATGTCGAAGTGAAAATGGCACTCGCTGAAGCACTAAACAACTTACTCGATCCGATCCGAGAGAAGCGTGCCTATTACGAAGCCAACATGAATCTCGTTGAAGAGGCAATCATGAGCGGTGTCAGTCGAATGCGAGTAGTTGCCGAAGAAACTATGACTCAGGTTCGGGAAGCAATGCGAATTTCGAGCTACACGACGAACTGGAAGTAGCCTGATCAAACATTCGCAAATGCTCAACAGACAAAATAAATGACTCACTCTTCATACATAAATCTCGGCACTTATTGGCGAAGTCACAACTAACTCCATTTGGTTCAACTTCAACTCACCAGTACGGTTCAGTCATGCCTAACTACACACCCGATCCCGACACATTCAAAGAGCTTGCAAACGATCACAACCTGATCCCGGTTTACCGTGAAATCAGCGCGGACCTGGAAACCCCGGTTTCTGCCTACCTGAAGACCGCCACCGGAAAACATTCGTTTCTTTTCGAATCGGTCGAAGGCGGAGAAAATTTGGCGCGCTACAGCATGCTAGGAACAGAGCCGTCGGAAGTTCTCACTACTGGAGCCGGAACCGAGTACGGAGAAGTAGACCCCCTCAACCTCCTGCGAGAGCGAATGTCGACCGTGAAATACGCCCACGTTGAGGGATTGCCAAAATTCCACGGCGGCGCGGTTGGCTATCTTGCCTACGACACGATTCGATACTTCGAACCAACAGTCCAGCCGATCTCAGACGAAAAATCTGGACTAGACATCCCGGAAGCGGTCTTCATGATGACCGATTCCATCCTGATTTTTGATCACGTTCGTCACTCGATCTTCGTGGTGTCTCATGCTGCCGTAAACAGCGATATCGACGCCGCTTACGATCGAGCAACATCCAAGATTGAAGAGGTAATCAACAGGCTAGAGCAGCCAGTGCCGTCAACTGGAGCGCGTCGAAACTTCTTACCCACATCTGGCTTTACATCCCGTGATCCAAACCTCGATTACAGCTCAGTTGGACATCCCGACCAGGCGCCTATCGATTTTGGTGAAATCACTGGACAGCCGTACATCCCGAACATGAGCCGCGAGTACTACGGCGAGGCAATCGCGAAGTGCAAACAGGCAATCGAAGCAGGAGAAGTAATCCAGATCGTGTTCTCCCAGCGTTTGGCACGTCGCACACCCGTAAAACCGTTCGACATGTACCGCTCGCTTCGTGCAATCAATCCCTCGCCGTACATGTTCTTCCTTGAACTCGACGGGTTCGAAATCGTCGGAGCTTCACCTGAACTGCTGACGCAGGTCATCGACGGCAAGATGGCGGTTCACCCTATCGCTGGTACTCGACCGCGTGGGACCACGACAGAGCATGACGACGAACTTGAGTACGAACTCATCAACGACGAAAAAGAAGTGGCTGAGCACGTGATGCTTCTCGATCTAGGTCGAAACGACGTTGGTCGGGTATCGAAGCCTGGAAGCGTGGATGTCGAGCAGTCGTTCGAAATCGAACGTTACTCCCACGTGATGCACATCGTTTCTCATGTGACAGGTGAACTCTCCGATCAATACGACATGTTTGACGCCATGAAGGCGGCATTCCCTGCTGGAACCGTTTCGGGTGCTCCGAAAGTACGTGCAATGCAGTTGATTGCCGAACTCGAACCCGACAAAAGAGGCCCATACAGTGGTGCGGTCGGTTACTTCAGCTATACCGGCACTATGGACACCGCTATTTCACTACGAACGATGGTCATGAAAGACAGCGTTGCGTACCTGCAGGCAGGAGGCGGAATCGTCGCCGATTCAGACACTCAAATGGAGTACGAAGAGACCCTTCACAAGATGGGTGCTCTAATGAGAGCTATTGATCACGCCGAGGAGTCCTCAGGTGTTTAACCTGCTGATCAACGGCAGTTCTGACGACTTCGACCGAAAACTCGAACAATTCGATGTTGTACCTGTCCACGCAATCGTCAATTCAGCAACGACCAGTCCAATCGAAGCCTACCGGGTGTTGGGCCTGTCCGGTGACCCGTCGTTCATTTTCGAATCTGAGTCTCCTGAAAAAGGTGCGTCAAGGTACGCGTATGTTTGCTCGAAGGTAGATTCGGTGCTCAGGACTGGCGATGACGAACCAATCGGGGATGTCGATCCGGTAGCAGAACTTCGTAACCTGCTGGAATCTCGTACTGTTGCACCATTGGAATCGCTCCCTTCGCTTGCATCCGGAGCTTTCGGATTCGTTGCTTACGAAGCGATAAAACACTTCGAACCGAGCGTTGGTGAGCTTCCAATTGACCCAACCGGATCTCCACAGTCCGCATTCGTCATACCAAGAGAGCTTCTGATTTTCGACCGCGAACTAAATCAACTTCACATTCTGGTTTTTGAAGACAAATCCGGTTCTTTCAGCTTCGCAACTGAGCGCATTCACCAAATTTTCAAAGTCCTGGACGCTCCAATGGGCGGTGCAGCCGCGAACGAAGTGCCTATCACTTCGCACTCGACGCCTTCTAACAAAACCGACTTCCACGGCATGGTCCAAGCCGCACGAAAGGCGATCACCGAAGGTGAATTGATCCAGGTCGTTCTTGGGCAACGATTCGAAACGCGAACCAACGCCGAACCGGTCGATATTTACGAACAACTGTCGAGCAACAACCCTTCGCCCTACATGTACTTGCTCGATCTTGGCGACATGCAGTTGATCGGCGCGTCACCCGAACTAATGTTGAGATCAATTGATGGAGTGGCATCGATCCACCCTATAGCCGGCACTAAACCTCGAGGACTCACCGCTGAAGAAGATCTCCAGAACGAGGCCGATTTGATTTCGAACGAAAAAGAGTCCGCAGAGCATGTGATGCTCGTCGATCTGGCAAGAAACGATCTCGGCCGAGTTTGTCGACCAGGATCCGTCAAAGTGACGTCGCTCAAGCACATCGAACGCTACTCGCACGTCATGCATTTGGTGTCACGCGTTGAAGGCGAATTCGTCGAGACCAAAGATGGAATCGATGCCTTTCAAGCAGGGTTCCCAATAGGAACACTCTCCGGCGCACCCAAAATTAGATCAATCCAAATGATCGCTGAGCTTGAACCGGAAGGTCGTGGACCCTATTGCGGTGCCATTGGCTGGTTCGGTTCAAACGGTGATATCGACACGGGAACGATCATACGATCAATCGTTCTGAAGAACGGCACTGCCCACGTCCAGGGTGGTGCAGGAATCGTTTTTGATTCAGATCCGGAAGCCGAAAACCTCGAATCAATACAGAAAACCAAAGCCCCTCTTCTGGCAATCGCACGCGCTGAAGCGATGCGGGAACTTCGTTGGCGAACTGAAAAACAATCCCCAACCGAAACTTCTCAACCTGCGACAATGCTTCTATCTGGTGACTAAAAATGCTTCTACTAATCGACAACTACGACAGCTTTACATACAACCTTTTCCAGTACCTCTCCGAACTCGGTGCCGACGTGCATGTCGTTCGTAACGACAAAGCGACGATCGAAGAATTGGCGGCACTGAACCCGGAACGCGTTGTCGTTTCACCCGGACCGTCAACTCCCGACAACGCCGGGATTTCGGTCGACGTGATCAAACACTTCGCCGGCAAAGTCCCGGTTCTCGGTGTATGCCTCGGACACCAGTGCATAGCTCAGGCGTTCGGAGGTGTCGTGAACGGTGCAGGCGAAATCAGACACGGAAAAACTTCGCCTATCAACCACTCAGGTGTCGGCGTATTCGAAGGCCTGCCTCAGCCCTTCGAAGCAGTACGATATCACTCGCTCGCTATTGAGAAAGACACCGTGCCCGACACCTTCGAAGTAACAGCAAGTACGGAAAATGGCATCATCATGGGCATCCGACACAAGGAGCTGGATGTAGAAGGAGTCCAGTTCCACCCCGAATCAATCATGACCGAAGCAGGGAAAGACCTCCTCCAAAACTTCCTCGACAAACCTTCACGGGTAGCGGGATAACCACTCACCGTAAGCCATTAAATATCACCAATTGAACCGAGAAACACCATGAACATTCAACAGGCAATACAGACAACCGTCGAAGGCGTTGACCTTGAACAGGATCAAGCCGCCGACGCAATGCGCGAAATCATGAGCGGTGAAGCTACCCCGGCGCAGTTCGGCGCGTTTATGACGGGAATGCGAATGAAAGGGGAGACTCCAGCCGAGATCGCCGGTATGGCGACGATCATGCGGGAGGTTTCACTTCACATCGACACCGATCTAGAAATGATCGATACCTGTGGCACTGGTGGAAGCGGTCTCGACTGGTTCAACATCTCTACAGCTTCCGCGTTTGTAGTCGCCGGAGCAGGTGTACCAGTTGCCAAGCACGGCAACCGCGCCATGTCTGGTTCGACCGGTAGCGCCGACGTGCTCGAAGCACTCGGAGTGAACATCGCACTCGGACCTAAACAGGTAAAGAACTGTTTCACAGAAGCGGGTGTCGGCTTCATGTTTGCGCAGGCGTTCCACCCCGCAATGAAGTTCGCAGGACCTCTCCGACCGCAACTCGGCATTCGCACAGTTTTCAATTTCCTCGGTCCACTCACTAACCCCGCAGGTGTAAAGCGACAGGTGATCGGTGTATCCGACGCCAAATTCGCCGAAAAAATCGCCAAGGCGCTCGAAATTCTCGGGACTGAGTATGCGTTTGTAGTGAACGCTGAAAGTGGCGCTGACGAAGTAGATATCGAAGGTCACACGCTTCTCTACCAGATCAACAAAGATGGACTGAAGCGTCGCCGGACGCGACCCGCCGATTTCGGTTTTCAGGAAGGTTTACGCGAACACCTCGTCGTTGAGTCGACAGAAGAGTCCGCGCAAATCATCAAAGATCTATTTGCAGGAGTAGGCAGCGGTCACAACCCGCCAGTTGCGCCAGAAACCTCTCGAAGAAACGTCGTTGTCCTCAACTCCGCCACAGCCCTCATGGCAGCAGGCAAAGCGGTTGCGTTCCAGGAAGCCGCGTCAATGGCCCAGGATTCGATCGACTCAGGAGCAGCGCAAGCCAAACTCGATGCTCTTATCAAAGTCAGTCAGGAACAGTCTTGATTCAGATTCCAGGCATTCTCGGCGAGATCGTTGAAAAGCGACTCGTCACCATTGAAGAAGCTAAGAAAAAGAAGAGCCTGTCGGAAGTCCGAACGATCGCTGAGAACTCGAACGCTCCACTTTCGTTGCAGCGTACCATCGCGTCCAAGAGCGGTATTTCGCTCATAGCCGAAATGAAGCGTTCATCACCTTCAGCGGGGTCTATGGATCCCAATCTCGATCCGGCGAATCGTGCCACTTTGTACTGCGACGCTGGCGCTGGGGCGATCTCGGTACTGACCGAACCCGATTATTTCTCTGGTTCTATAGACGATCTTGCTGCTGTTTCCGTAATCGCACGGGTCGCCCGTGTACCGGTGCTTCGAAAAGACTTTATCGTCGACGAGTACCAAGTCTACGAAGCTCGTGCTGCAGGGGCCGACTGCATCTTACTGATCATCGCCTGCCTCGACCCAAGCCAATACGCAGACCTGTTCAATCTCTCAACCTCCATGGGCATGGATGTACTGGTGGAGGTATTCGATGAACCGGAACTCGATATTGGACTTAGCGCAGTTGAACCAAACGTAGTCGGCATCAACAACCGCAACCTGAAGACCCTGGAAACTTCGTTAGAAGTCTTCGAAAACCTCGCGAAAAAGATTCCCGACGACCGGATCAAAGTGGCCGAGAGCGGAATGAAAAACGCCGCTGACGTAGAAAGAATGGGACAAGCAGGTGCGAAAGCCGTTCTTGTAGGCGAGTCGCTTATGAAAGCCGGAAACGACGTAAGCGAGCTCGCCCAGGCAATGTCAGCCGTCGAAGTTGGGTAGCACAGTGTCTAGCACCAACACTCAAATCAAAATTTGCGGATTACGCGACTCTGATTCGGCGGTCGCAGCCGCCGACGCTGGCGCGAATTTTCTCGGATTCAACTTCGTCGACAGTTCAAAGCGCCAAATAAGTGCTGAAAACTGCATCGCGGTTCTCGATGAATACCGGTGGACCAAGAAAACACAGAACGACCCTCTAGTCGTCGGACTCTTCAGAAATCAGGATCCAGTTGAAGTCAACCAACTCGCTCGTGCAGTTGGATTCGACTACCTCCAGCTATGCGGTGATGAAGATGCTGACTACATCTCGAAAATCGAACTACCTTTATTCAAGCAGGTCTTCGTAAAACCCGAATGGTCAACGAGCGACGTCGATTCTGAAGTTTCGCCGTTCCTCGACGATGGGCACGGGATCGTGCTCGACAGCTTTTCAAAGGGCTTTCTCGGTGGCTCGGGTAAAACATTCAACTGGGAATCTGCTCAAACCGTGGCGAACCGCGAAAAAGTTCTCCTCGCCGGCGGACTCAATCCTGAAAACGTTCAAAGCGCGGTATCCCAACTATCACCCTGGGGGGTCGACGTCGCGAGCGGCGTTGAAGTCGATGGCGTTAAGGACGCGAACCTCATTCGAGCGTTCATCAAAGCAGTTCGAAGCGCCTAAGTCTTCTCGCAAGACACCAAAACCCATTGGCAACTCGCCCAATGACCAGCGTAAACTGCGTCGGCACTTTTCAGTGTCCAAGATTAGTTCATGACTTCCGCTGGAGCAGCAAACCATATGTCCGACAAACTTCGAATGGCCCAGTATGGCACCAAGCACGGTCATGCTCAGGGAGTATTGCGGGTGATGCTCGATCATCCGGAAGTGGATGTAGTCGGAATTTACGAGCCAGATACGGCACGACGAAAGCAGGTCGAAAATCTCGAAACCTGGAACGAAGTCAAATTCGTCGATAGCCCGTCCGAGTTCCTTGACGACTCCTCCGTGGTTTGCGTGTCTTCAGAGGGAACTAACAAAGAAAGCCTAGGATTCACCGAGGAGATCGTGAACGCAGGAAAGCACGTCTTCTACGACAAGCCGGCAGGAGACGATTACCAACGATTCGAAAGAATCGTGGAAAAAGCCCGCAACCAGAACACTATGATCCAGATGGGCTACATGTTCCGTAAACACGACGGATTCGAGCGTATTGCGGAGTGGGTGCTATCTGGATTCCTTGGTCAAGTTTTTCAGGTTAGAGCACACATGTCGACCAATGTGCCTGAGAAAAATCCCGAAGGTACACAAACTGGTAGAGAGGGTTACGCTCACTTCAAAGGCGGAATCATGTACGACCTTGGAGGACACATGCTTGACCAGATCGTTTGGTTGCTGGGTCGACCTAACCGCGTAACCCACTTCTTCCAGAACGCTGCCTCTGAAACCCGCGGCGTTATGGACAACACACTCGGCGTGCTCGAATACGGAAACGCCATTGCAACTGTGGATATTGCCGCGATGGAAGCCCGTCCGATGGCTCGACGCTTCGAGGTTTACGGGACCAAGGGAACCGCAATCATGGAGCCGTTCGAACCTGCCGACACGATCCAACTAACTCTCGAAGAAGCGCAGGCTGGTTACGAAAAAGGCATCAACATTGTGAACATTGAGGATCGCCCCAGGTACGTCGATACATTCGCAGAGCTCGTTCGCAACATAAAAGGCGAATCACAACCACTTCGGTCGTGGGATCACGAATTACTCGTACAGGAAACCCTCATGAGGGTCACTGGCGGTCTCACGGGCTAATAAACGAATTCTCTCCTATGAGGAGAGAGCGGATCAAATCAGTCCCTATCCGTGCGCCCTCACATCAACGCCTTCAGGCCAGGCGACTTTGAAAATCTGTGCAGTTCGAAAATTTGCACCCTCAATATTCGCCTCACGAAGAACGCAGCGATACATATTAGCGCTACTGAAATCAGCGTTCGAAACATCAGATCCAGTGCAATTCGTTCGGTAAAGCGTCGTTTTTTTCATCGAAGCACCCGAAAGATTTGCACGCCGCAAGCTAGCTTCGGAGAACACTGCCTCATCTAAGTTCGCACCTGATAGATCAGCGCGTTCGAGGTTGGCACGAGAAAAATCTCGACCTCGCAAATCGCGTCCGCTTAGGTCCGCTCCACTCAAATCCAGTTGCTCGGGCGAATTAGCGCGATGCCACGCGGTCATATCTTCCGCAGAGCCATCCAACACCTTCAAATGTTTCTGATTCATGTTCGAATTATGCGATTCCGTGCCCTGTAAGTCGAACTTTCTCTTGAGAATTTCGTCAGATTTGTACCGTGTTTCAAGAATTTCAGAAATTGAAACACCTTTGAAACACATTTCGGCTAATTTATATCTCTGTAATTTGGTTGGCACGTGTTGCCAGCTATGAGACAACGCAGCTTGCAAGTAAAATTCCCGCTGCGGAAACAGGACTTGCTGGCCGGATCGACACAATTTTGTGATTCATAATGCGAGTTTCAGGAAAGAAGCACGAGGAAAATCAAGATGGTGTATATAGCCGAATATATTTGGATTGACGGCACCGAGCCGACCACCAAACTCCGGTCAAAAGCTCAGGTGATCGAAGATGGTAAAGAGCCTGGAATCTGGGGCTTTGACGGTTCATCGACCAACCAGGCGGCCGGCGACCAGTCTGACGTTGTTCTCAACCCTGTTCTTGTCACTCCAGACCCACTTCGCAAGGGCGACAACAAGCTCGTTCTCTGTGAGACTCTTCTCACGGACATGACCCCTCATCCGACCAACACTAGAGCAAAGTGCGCGGCTACAGCTGAAAAGTACGGCGACCTTGACACATGGTTCGGTCTTGAGCAGGAATACACCTTCTTCGAAGGCATTGCTCCTCTCGGATGGCCAGACAACGGCTTCCCTGCACCTCAGGGTGGTTACTACTGTGGTGTTGGAGCTGACGAAATCTTCGGTCGACAAGTTGTAAACGCTCACCTCGAAGCACTTATTTACGCAGGCATCCATGTTTCAGGTATCAACGCTGAAGTTATGCCTGGTCAGTGGGAATTCCAGATCGGCCCGGTATCTGCTCCGGCAGTTGCTGACGAACTCTGGATAGCACGCTGGTTGCTCTACCGAATTGCCGAGGACTTCAAGGGTCCGAAGGGCATGCCAATTTCAGCCACTCTGGCTCCAAAGCCTGTTGCAGGTGACTGGAACGGTGCTGGTTGCCACACCAACTTCTCAACTACAGAAATGCGTGAGTCATACGACGCATGTGTCGCTGCGGCTGAGGCTCTCGGCGCTGATGGCAAGCCGGAACTTCACATCAGCAACTACGGTGCAGGTGTTGAAGACCGACTAACCGGTGCTCACGAGACGCAGCGATACGACCAGTTCTCATACGGCGTGTCCGACCGTGGTGCTTCGATCCGAATCCCATGGCAGGTCGAAAAGGCTGGCAAAGGTTATATCGAAGACCGCCGGCCAAACGCAAACTGTGACCCTTACGTCACAACCCAGATGATCATGGACACTGTCTGCTCAGCAGCAAAGTCGTAATCGGAATCTCTCAAAAGCTAATCGTAACAAGGGGATGGCAAATGCCATCCCCTTTCTCGTTGGAATACAAATCACTCAAACCAACTTAAATCTCCAATTACAACCGGGGTCAGATAGCCTTATATATGCCATCTAAATAACCATTTCAAATCCCGGTACTCCAGACCATTACTAAACTCAGGTCAATCAACTACGGTTGGATAGTCGTACTCGGCACAGCGCTAATGCTGTTCGGTGGCGCCGGTTCACGCTTCTCGTTCGGCGTTTTTCTGAAACCTGTTACCGAAGAGTTCGACTGGAGCAGAGGCTCGCTCGCAGGGGCGCTTGCCCTCGCGGGACTCGCAACAGGTGGACTGCGACCTTTGGCTGGACTGCTCGCTGACCGTTACGACCCGAAAATGGTCGCTGCGTCTGGCGTGTTAATTGGTGGCCTCGCGCTGCTCGTGATGTCCCGAGTCGAAACACTCTGGCATGTCTACGTCACATTCGTAATCATGGGGATCGGCTTTACGCTTGCGTCACCTAGTGCCGTCGCAAAGATCGTAAGTGCATGGTTCACCCGTAGACGAGCTCTTGCAATGTCAGTAGCCGGTACTGGCTCAGCGGCCGGCGAGACCGCCCTGGTGCCGATTGCGGCGATTTCTGTCGCTTACATAGGATGGCGCGAGGGCTACATGATCCTCGGCGCAATCCTTCTTGTCCTCATTCTCCCGCTGGTGCTGTTTCTACTCCGCAGCAGACCCAAACCCGGACAACACGCCGACGGATACGTCGAAGGTAGAGAGCTTGACGAGACCGACCTCAGCAGTTGGTCTGCAAATCCCAACATTGGACTTTCACTGGGTAAAGCGTGCCGTACAGGACTCTTCTGGCGACTTACCTTCGGGTTCTTCATATGAGGCTACACAATGGGCTTCGTGAATGCCCACTTCGTCGCCTACGCGACAGATCTAGGTGCAACTACTGTACAGGGTGCGCTTGCCCTCGCGACGGTTGGTATTGCGGGACTGACCGGGGGACTCGGATTCGGCTACTTAGCTGATCGTTTTGGTCGACGCCCGCTACTCTCGATCGCGTATGGAATGCGAGCCCTTGGCTACGCCGTGATACTCATGGCAACAACCCTACCGCTCGCTATAGCTGGAATCGTAATCATCGGTAGCTCTTGGACTTCTGTGATATCGCTCACCGGGACAGTCACATCTGACGAGTTTGGTCTTCGGAGGTTAGGAACGATTTACGGCACTATGTTCATGGTCATGCCGTTCGGTGCATCAAGTGCAGTATGGCTGGCGGGTCAACTTTACGACATGCACGGTAATTACAATCTTGCAATGTGGATCAGCCTCGTAATGGGAGTGATTGCTGCTTTGGCAATTGCGCTACCAAGCACCGGCATTTCAAAACGCATATGGCCCGAAACAGCCCCCGCCAAATAACAAAACAGCGGAATATCATCCTGAATTCATTTTCAGGATCTCCAACACACTCACGCGTCCCAAACCCAACGCGCCGATTAGATCCAGCGACCGGTGTTTCGCTCGTACTTGGTGTACGCTTCGCCGAACTTGCGAGCCAGGTACGCCTCTTCCCGCCTAATAACCAATGCAGTTAACGCAGCCACACCGAAGAAAACGGAGATCAACATTGCCATTGCGTTAAACGCGATAGCGATCCCGGCGGCGATCAGCAGGAATCCAGAATAAATGGGATTCCGTGTACGCTTGAACGGACCTGTCATGACAAGCGTTTCCGTCGGTTCACCTGGCTCCGGATGCTCGCCATGCGCTATCATGGTTCGCCACGCCCAGGCGATAAGCAGTATTCCTGCCAGAACTAGCACTACGCCAATGACAACTCCTGTCATGCCTCCAATGATTTCGCTGCGCCAGATGAATATGTGGATCAGCGCACCTACAAACACTGGCACCCCGAATATCACCGGTGGAAGTGCGGGTAGGTTAAGTTCAGGCTCATTATGGTTTTGATCACTTCCAGTGGTCATCACCCGCCTCCGTCCCTAGTTTCTCTAATGGCAAACCTTCCATGGCCGATGCCGAATCGAGGATCACGTTAGCCGCGACTAGTCTGTCCTGTAACTCTCCTATCGAAACATTACGCGAATGGCCGTCGTGTGCCAGTGAAATTGCCGCTGCAGTTCCCGCTGCTTGTCCCATTCCCATCGCGTTAGCCGTAACTCGACTCGAAGCAAGTGCTTCTGAAGTTGCAGAATGGCATCGACCAGCAACCCATAGATTCTCGATTCCTTGTGGCAACAAAGTTCTGTATGAAATATCGTACGGCGGGACTATAGGCATGTTGTGGTAACCCGATTCGCCTTGGGGATGTTTATCGATTCGCCAGGCACCAAGAACCACGACGTCGTCTTGTCGTTTTGCAGTACGAATATCGTCTCCGATCAATGTGTAGTCACCAACAATTCGCCTTGATTCCCTCGAACCAGCGGTTGGTCCGCTGGTGAAGAAGTAGGCATCTTTGAACTCAATAAGCGCCTCTTTCCACAGTTCAAACATTTTCTAGGCATCCCGACGCCCCTGTATTTCGGCATTCGTCCAGTCGTCCGGGTTCGTCGCGTCGCCAGGAGTGCGAATAACGTTGAAATAGATGTCTCTGCCAGAGAACGTCGCTGGCCACGGACCGCCGTACAGACCAATTTTGCCTTCTGCACGCGCTTTTTCCAGAACCGCTGCACATTTACGACGAAGCTCAAAAGTTAGCTCAACAAAACCGATACGGAAATGCAAGCTCATAGGCTGGAGCGACTCTGCTTTTTCGTATGGGCAGCCTGCCCATGCCGCAACATCCGCGTCGCCAGTAGCATCAATAACAGTCCTGGGTTTGATTGCTACCAGGCCGTCCTTGTTGCTCGCTATTACGGTGTCAACCCGTTCGCCCTTGACAATCACATCCGATACCTGGGTGTGAAACAGGGATCGAACACCCGACTCAGTCAGCACATCATCAGACGCCTTCTTGAATCGCTCAGGATCGGTTCTCGGTATAACTCGATCCGGATATTTTTCAACCTCGGTGAAATCACCGTTTACGTTGTACGACAAATTGGGAGACTGACCCGACTGGACAACCCCCATACGTTCGAGCATCTCGAAGACAAGACCACCGACAACCGGCTTACCTGTCCCTTCGTAAACAAAGCCATCAAACGCCGATCCGATGATGTTCGTGAAGAAACCTCCAGCGAACCCCATCCGGTCAACCGCCATAACCGAGGCACCGTTCCGAGCGGCGGCAACTGCTGCACCAATACCCGCAAGACCCGTGCCACACACCAGGACATCTGGTTTCGCAACTAAGGGGAGTGATTTAGTGTATTGGACAACAGCCATTGGTCTTTAGCTAGTCAAGCTGTTAATGAACGAATCGCTCTCACGCTCACGAAGCGCGACGTTTACCCGCAGCTTCTCAAGTGTTTGCTGCAACGTCAGTTGACCTTGCGGAACCTCGTGATCCTCGAAAAACGCCAGAACGTCATTGGCCTGATCAGGAGCGCTCAGCGATGTAACACCTGAGAGCATTCGAACGATTGAGTTCGAAGGGAAATCCTTGTTGACCTGCTCCCAGTTGTCCTTGACGAACTGCCACGCCTTGAAGCCCTGCTCTTTGTTCCGCATACACACAGCCAGAAGATAAGGCGCATCCTGAGTTCGAATCGTTCCGTCAAGTGTCATTGCCAGAGTGCGATCCATTTCAGCTTCGCCTGGGAACGCTGAAAGCGCTGACTGGTATCGACGCTCTTCCTGCGGAGTCGACGGATTGTGGTGCTTCTCCATGAACACTTCGTATTGAGCAGAATCGCCCTTGGCGGCGACAACCCCAGTCACAGCCGCTGCAACGTTAGGCTCAACCGAACCAGCGTCGTTCAAGTACGAATCGTGCAGGTCAACAGAGTTCTTAACTGCGAGTTCGTCGTCACCAACGTTTGCAAGCAACCGAATAAACAGACCACGCAGTTCGAGATCACGTGGGGTATCGCTGTCGGAAGGCTCCCAGCCAAGTCGATCCAGACCCGGTTGAGCAAGATCGCGAACCACCGCCTTGTACTGGAGTTGAGCCTCTCCATCAACAAGCTTATCGAGCGAACTCAGGCAGCCGGAAAGGACAGTCCACACATCAAGATCGATCTCAGCCTGAAAGCTGCGTGCGAAGTCGAGGAAGTCCGACGCAGACGTTCGACCTGCCATTACCGACGACCATGTGTCATCAACTAAGCCGTATCGTTCGATCGATGAAAGATTCTCGAACATCGTGCTTGAGAGCGATTTAAGCATATCTGATGAGTAGCGCGCTCTGAAGAATCCGCTCCCACCGGCATTAGCAGTAGCCCAATCGGCAGGTGCATCAAGATTGATCTCTGCTGATTTCTCTTCCAGCAAGTATCGAACTTCCTCAACACCTGAGGATGTACCTACCTTCAATACAACTGGTACTGACCATATTGTCGAGTCAGCCGAATCACCTCCGGTGTAGAGGAATCGATCCTGAGTGAGAGAAATTGTTGAGCCGTCATCGGAAATTGACGCACTAACCAGAGGGTACCCTTTCTGGAAAATCCATGAGTCCATGATTCGGCGGGCAGGCTGCTGGGTTACATGTTCGATTGCGTCCCACAGGTCGTTTGTTTCGGTGTTTCCGTACTTGTGTTTGTTCAGATAATAGGCAATTCCGTCCTTGAACTCTTCTTCGCCGAGGTACTGCTCGAGCATTCGAAGAACCGAACCACCCTTGTCGTAAGTGAGCAGATCAAACATACCTTCAGCATCGACAGGTGAAAGTACTTCGAACTCGATCGGTCGAGTGTTAGCGAGTGAATCAACATCGAACGCCATAGATCGTTCGAGACTGAACTGGTTCCAGCGCCCCCAATCAGGGTTGAAGTTATCGGAGCACATAGTTGCCATGAAAGTGGCGAATGCCTCGTTCAACCAGATTCCGTTCCACCACTCCATAGTTACTAAGTCACCGAACCACATATGAGCTATCTCGTGAGCAATCACATCGGCAACTCTCAGGAGTTCAGGTTCGGTCGAACGTGACTTGTCGACTAGCAAAAGAACCTCTCGATATGTAATACAACCGAGGTTCTCCATTGCACCGAAAGCGAAGTCCGGAACCGCGACCATGTCGAGCTTCTGACCCGGGTACGGTATTCCGTAGTAGTCGTTAAAGAAGCGCAGTGCGTATGATCCGGCTTCGAGCGCATAGTCAGTCAGGTGCCCTTTACCAATTGGGTGAACGATACGTAGCGGAACTCCATCCACATCGACCGGAGCAGTCGCCTCGAACGGACCAACAATAAATGCTACGAGATATGTAGACATGACCATGGTGTCTTCAAACACGACCAACTTTCGACCCTCGCCCAGGCTCGTGCTGGAGATCTCTGGACCGTTTGACACTGCGAACTGGTGCTCTGGAACAACGAGTGTTACGCCGTACGATGCTTTGAATGCCGGTTCGTCAAAACATGGGAACGCCCGCCGGGCATGAGTGCTTTCAAACTGGGTCGTAGCGATCGTGTGCTCGATACCGTCATCGTCAGTAAATACGGATCGATAGAACCCGACGAGCAGGTCATTAAGAATCCCTGTGAATTCGGCGACAATGGTGTACGGACCTGACGAAAGCTCGGAGTCGAACGTGAATGTCGCACGCTCCATATCTTCATCGTGAGCAATTTCGGAAGCAGCGGTCTCTCCACCAACGGCGTCTCGCACGACAACCGATGAGATCTGCAAATCGACCGAGTTGATCTGAATATTGTCGGTCGCCTGCCCAATCTCGACTTCTATTTCTACGTTTCCGGCAAACGTGGCTTCATCGAGATTGGGTTCGAGCGTAATTCGGTAATGAGAGGGGACGACGAACGAGGGTAGACGATGTGGATTTGTAGAGGCGTCTGGCACGATTCACTCCAGTTCAATAAAACGTATCTTAGGAGCGTATAGCGCCAGCCTCGCTATCGCTAGAGGTCGCGAATAATCAAATCCAAACTTCGCTGCTCACAAATTTGAAAGCCTAAACCGAGTATCCGACCGATCCATCTTCTCGCATTGGAATCAGCTGGAGATTGCGAGGTTCGTAAGGCTGCGACCGATAGCCATCTACTTCAAGATCAATACCAATGCCCACGGAATCAGGAACGGGTATGTATCCGCCTTCCCTTTTCCAGGCGGTGTTAAACATCGCGTTGAACGGTTGTTCGTCTTCTCGAGACCATTCCTGTGTGAGGAAGTTAGGAATGCTGGCGTCGATCGAACATGCGGCGGCCGTTATCACCGGGCCGAGGAAATTGTGGGTAACAAGAGCCGAGTGATACGACTCTGCAATTCCGGCAATTTTCTTCACAGACGTAATACCACCGGCGAGACCTACATCTGGACGAGCGTACTGGCTTCCGCCAGCTTCGAACATTTCTCGGAACTCCCAGATCGAATGCATTCGCTCACCGTTAGCCAGTGGCAAAGTCGTTCGCTGGGCTACTTCGGCTTGTGATTTGATCGAGTCAATCTGAACAGGATCTTCATAGAACATCGGCTGGAACTCGACCAGTTGTTCGGCAAGCGCAATGGCCACCATCGGAGTGAGTTTGCGGTGAATTTCTAGGATGATGTCGACGTCGAGACCCGCGCCTTCTCGCATTGCCGCGACGTTTTCTCGAGTGTCGTGAATGAGACGTGGAAGGGTCATCGACTGGAATCCGTCCGGAAGCGGATCGGTCTTAATTGCCGTGAATCCTTCTTCGGTGGCATCTCGAGCGTTCAACATAAGGCCTTGGGCGGTCGTGCCTTGATCTGCCGCATCTGGACGTATTCCACCCATCAATAAGTGCAAACGAATCTTATCGCGAGTCTTACCGCCAAGAAGTTGCCAAACTGGTGCACCTAACGACTTGCCCTTGATGTCCCACAAGGCGATATCGATTGCGCTTACCGCACCTGAAACCACAGAACCGCGGAACGGTCCCATTCGATACATGTACTGCCAGTGATGTTCGATATCGAGTGGATCTTTGCCAACAAGATAGTCAGCGAACTTTTTTACAACTGCGTCTGTAGCTTCCAGGTAACCCCAGCAAGCCGACTGCCCGACACCAACCAGTCCCGTATCTGTAATTATCCGGACGATCTGGCTGCTTCCGGCAAGTCTAGATTCGACTCGTTCTATTTTCATTTCAAATAGCTTTCTGAGCGTTTGTGAACTGTTGGCTTCGCCTACGGTACGGTTCTTACACTAACTTACGATGATGATAATACGCATTATTCGGCGTTCATCTCGGCAATTATGGATATTGTTGACGCCATATCTGTAGCTCTGGGGTGAGTTACGTAGTTAAGGTGGCCGTTGAAACGGTCGATCAATACCGGGTTTATTCCAACTGCGACCGCCCCTTGAATATCCGATTCCAATTGGTCGCCGACAACCACCGCCTCTGAAGCAGTTACTTCCGCTTTCTCAAGTGCAACTTTGAAAATGTATGAATCGGGCTTTTCAACTCCGGTTTCGCCAGATGTGACAGCGAAATCCAAGTGCCCTGTTAGGCCCATTTCCTCACAGAGTCGGTCGCTGGTCGAATTCATGTTCGAAATTACCCCAACGACAAATCCTGAGCCACGCAACCGCGCCAAGCCGTCTATAACGTCCGGGAAAAGAACAATCCGGTACTCCTGCTTGCGTACCTCAGCCCAGATCTCACCCGCAAGAGTCAGATCAACCTCGTGACCTGCACCCTGAAGGACAAGTTGTTCGTACCGTGAAAAAAACGTCCATTGTTCGTTGCCGTTCATTTTTCGAATTGGCTTTGTCGAGTTTTGGCGCGTCATGAACTCGTCGGCAAGGTGATAACCGGCATCGACACCATCTCGGTTAACATCCAGTCCAAACTTCGAAGCCGCCTGTTGCTGGATCTGCTCGCGAGGTGGGTCAAACCCCGCCAGCGTCCCATACATGTCAAATAAAACGGCTTTTATACGCGGCATTCGTTTCTCATTTCATCTAACCGATCGGTTGAACTTCAAGCACAGCGGCGCCAACCCATACAGCACCTGCTTGCTTAAGCGATACTGCCGCATAATCGATCGTAATTCCCGTAGTGAACACATCATCAATGAGTAGCACTCGTTTTCCAGTCAAAGTGTTCTCATGGTTAGTAACCACGTTGAATACGCCTTGCACCGCTCTTTTTTGACAGCCGGGCTAGATTGCTCGGACTGTGCATCTGTCGCGACTGTCCTGACTGTGGTTTTCGGCGCAATCCCCATACTTAACTATTTCACCAATCCTCGAGCTGTTAGATCAGATTGATTGAATCCACGAGATCGCAGTTTGGACTTGTGCCGTGAAATCTGAACAATCAAAACAGTAAATGCCTTGTTGAGGGCTTCGATATCAAATATTTCTGCGAGAGTTCCGCCCAGAGCTTGAACATCATCGAATTTTAAAGTTCTTGTCGCAATCCCAACTGGCTAAGCATGCAAGAAGGAGACGTAAAGTCGATTAGCCTTAAGGCGTGTACTCATAAATCACCACAGGCGTCTCTAGACCATCAGCTATCATCGCCTCTGTTGGATACACCTTAACAAGCCCGTCTGTAGCCATTCGATCGAACTTCTTCAGTCCCTGCTCAAGGTACTTCGCCTGCTCCAACTCACCAACGTATACGTATTTCACGTTGTATTTATCAAGAACCTCAAGTGCATCGCGCCGCAGAGTAGAAGTAAAGAACTGATCAACCTCATCTCTTCTCTTCGAAACGGTGTAGGCGTATTCAACACGCTGTTGTCGTTGATGCCAATCCCAACCAATAACTGCTGGAAGTCCCGTGTAAATAGAAACCCGGTTGCCCCATCGATACTGGTCGCTTAGACCCTCGATAATTACGGGGGAACCTTCGACGTTCTCCTGCATCCAAGTGATGGCGTCGTAGTCATGTTTGAGAGTAAGTTGACCTTCGTGGTCGTTGTATGTCACCGACCCCATGTACGCCATGCCGTCCAACGCGAGTCCGCTGTGCCCGAATCGTTCGGCATTCCGATCACGGGTTCCGAGAATCGGGTAAACCATCGCCCCAACGATCAACACCGCAAGCGCAGTTAGCCAAACCCCACGAGCCGGTCCCAGTTTCGAGAGCGAAAGTTTTCCGGCGCCTGCGAGAAACCATAGGAAGTACGCCGAAGCCATTCCTAGTAGCACCCATGCTTGCAAATAGAACTTGAATACGGTGTTCATACGCCCAATGTCGTCTTTGACGGTGAACATATCGACCCCAGCAGCGATTGCCATTGCCATCACGACCATACCAACGGCTACGAACATGTACCTCGCTTCCGCCAATCCTGAACGAATTGCTGTGAAACCAGCACCAAGTGTCGAAGCACCTACGATCACTGCGAAAGCAATCGTGGCGTAGCCCGTAAGTGCCAGAGCCGCGACTCCTGCCATCACTAAAACCAGGACAATTTTCCATCCCCACGCGGAAATGCCCGACCCGGGTGCAGGTCCACTTCTAAGAACGGCGAGTGATTCACCGAGTCGTTCTCGCCAAACGTAGACAAGCCAGCTGATCACGACGAATAGGAAAATTGAGTGGATGACGAGGTATCGCCACAGGATCGTGGTGAACTCGCTTCGAAGCACTCCATTGTTGAACAGTTCAAAATTCGAGTGGAACGGCAAATATACAACGTGACCGACCGCCAACACGAATCCAGCTGAGATACCTCCGAGGAACAGTCGTTCGAAGATGGATTTGTCGGTTACGAGCAACTGACCGATCACGAGAAATCCGCCTGCCATCAAGAGTTGAGTCGGAAAGTCCCAGGCGTTGATAGTCCTCAATGAACCCAGCAACACACCCAAGATAAATAACCCGCTCAACGTCTCCAAGGCTGGGCGTTTCCTTCCGATACGCAAGAACACCGCGATTGTTGCAGCGAGAGCAGCGATCGCGATTGGAATCGCGATCAAATGGGCGTGGAGATCTGCGAAAAGGAAAGTGAAGAACGGGAATTCGGTGATCTCATTACCAGGGGATCCTGGCTCCATCATTCTCGAGCTCCGCCAGAAGTCGAAGAAGCCAAACGGCTCGTCCAGAAACAGCGTTCGACCAACACCGGCGAGCACTTGAAGAAGACCGTCGATATTCCCTGCTATCGAAACGAAAACAATTGCTAGCAGACCTGCAGCAACCGGCGAATTCTTCGACCATGGTGGGATTTGTCGAGCCCGAAGTGTCATTTCGGCAAGTCCATGAACAAACGCGTAAACCCCAGCGATGGTCAGCATGAACAGCAGTGGTACGGCGAGGTTGTAAGCGACAGAGGGAACGATTCCGGTGAATCGGATCAGCGTGGCGATCATGAACTGTCCGAAATAGTAGTAGTTCAAATATCCGCCAGCATGCCATGGGTCATATGGTGGGATCGTGGCGCTCTTCACTACGGCGTTCAGGTAGGCGAAGTCCATCGGTTTTTCGCCACCCTTCCAAGGGTGCCAAAGGTCGGGATTAGCTGCACGTATTAGCAAAAGAGCTGAAAATCCGACCAACAGTAGAAGTTCAAGCCTCAAGAATCGCTTTTGGTTTAATGTCAGGTGATTCAAGAGATCTTTTCCGGTCGCTCGGACAAAACCAAACGAGACTACGGCAAGCACGGCTAAAGCCAGCAGCACCGCGCCAAAGCTGAACTCAAGGATCCCTGCGCTCACAATTAGCCACGCCGTTGTCGAAACAAGCAAGAGCCCTAGCGGCTTGGCGAACAAATACCCGCGATCCGGCCACGGTCGAAACACGACGAACGCGATTGGTAGCACAACCAGCGCAAACAGTTGCGCAGCCAGATACCAGACCACCGGCGTTAGCCAGTCCGGCAACCACCTCAGGAACGTGATCGACCTCCAGGTACCGCCACTCTGTTGAATCTTGGCTGCTTCGTCGGAAAGTAATAGTCCAACTTCGGCACGCCTGAAGTCGATGAGTGCCTCGCTCGATGCACCTATTTGGGTTTTCAGCAGTCGGTCTGAGTGTTGATCGACGTTTTTGAAGATGAAAGTTTGCGGGTGCTCGTAAACGGAGAAACTTTCATCTGCCCAACCAAAACTGGCGGTAATAGTCCCGTCTGATGGTCTCTCAAACCCCGCAGGGGGGCCGAATTCGAGTCGAGCGAACGGATCTTCGTAGTAGTCGACGCCCAGCCCGCCAATATGTCGTCCCTCGGCGTGGACAAGCTCGAACCCGAGTTCACCCTTGAACATCTTCTCGTAGAACGTTGTTGTGACCGGGTAACGCTCTGGCAATCGCGGGATCGTTGCATACAAACGATTGCTCAGTAAAACAAAATAATCAGCGTCCGATATCAACGTAGCCAGCTGATCGAATTTCCTTGTGCTCTCGTCGTTGTATAGCTCTGCCCGTTCGTGCATATCGAGCCAAACCACGTTCGGAATGCCCTCTTCCCAATGCTCCTGAACAACCTTGTCGCCCAAGTCGGCGTTGTTCTCAAGCCACTCTGAAACGCCGTTGAGCGGATGCTGCCCGGCGTACACGTTCATGAACGAGAACGAATAGTGCGCGGTGAAAAACAGTACTATTGCTATAGGCAACGCCTGTAACCAGCGTCGATCCGGTTGTAGCGACTTGATGATTTCGAACAGCCACCAGAGCATGCGAGACCCGTAAAGAATCAGGAACGGTGTGATAGGCAGCATGTACCGCATGAACTTTACGTCGAACCATCCAGTGATCAGCAGGTAAGGGATCACCCATGCAAGGATGACAAGGTCAGCCTTACGTTGCGCCAGAATCCCAGCTACCACCGACGCGAGCAGCCCAAGCCATACCGTTACGCCCAGAATCGGACCTAATCCCCAGGTACCTAGCTGAACGATTTGGTAAACGTACTTCGAGGTGTCTTCATACTGCCTTGTGAATGGAAAGTCGACTTCTCGACGCACCATTTCGCCCTGTGTGGAAATGTTGTCGATATAGGTCTTCAAATCTAGGAACATGTACGGCTGCGTTACAACAAGCACCGCAAGTACCACTACACCGGCAACCACGACGTTGCGTAAAGCGATTCCACGCCGCATTGCAATATCCATGACGCTGAGTCCACCCGCGTTGTATCGATCGCCAGACCGGGAGGTTGCGTATATCAAGTGGGCGAAAACGAGCGCTACCGCCAACGGAAGAACCGAGAATTTGGTTGCCACCGCGCAGCCGAACATCACTGCGGCAATAACCGAATCGCGCCTTCGACCGTACTCGGCGACACGAATCGAGTAGTAGATCGTCCCGACAATGAACGTCGTCATGAACGTATCGACTGCGAAGAAATGACTCAGCTGTATTTGCTGAACGGCGATCGCCGAGAACAGTGCGGCAAGCAGACCAACTCGATTGTTGAATACTGATCGTCCGATCTGAAACACCAACCAAACGGTCGCGAGGTCAGACAATGCAGATAAAGCTCTTCCCGCGTAACGAAGATCGAACAGGCTCATCCACTTGTAAGGAGCTACAGCGTAGTGAACGATCTTTAGAGCGTAGTGCGGCAGGCTGCCCCAGTTGAACGAGCCTGGATTTAGCGTGCTGGCTTCTGGATCGGTCAGATCAGCCCACTCATCGCCTTCTGGAAATTGCAGATCGTAAACCTGAGAAAGGAACGCTCGCTCGTCGGGATGAAATAGACCGCCCTGGTCCCAGTTGATCCCGTACAACCTAAGTCCGATAGCAAGAAGAATAATCAGAGCAAGAAGTATTCGCGTGGGGACGCGACGAACTGACGATCTTTTATCGCTTGCGACCGAATGGGTTGATTTTTCATTTTCCGGCGTCGGCGCAGCGGCTGTGCCGCCTATTTCCGGATTCGATGCAGGAGCTGCCTGCTGACCAGACCCTGCACTCTGAGCTTTTTGCATGACGAGGAATTCTATCGGTGCGACCTGACCGGGCGCAGCAGATTCTGTTGTTCTCTGTACGTCAACAATCTAAATAACGACTCATGAGAGTCTAAACCGACGGTATCTAACGTATATGTTTGACCGTCGACTATCCCACATCTACGCTTGATTCCTGCGTTCACAAAATGTGGAACATGCACGAAAATCACTCTGCCGAACGAAAGCAACAGAACTCACTTGACCAAATCCGAAACCCAGTCGCTCGTAACCAGTTCGTTTGACCGAACCGTCCTTCCCAACGGTCTGAGAGTTCTCACAAGCACCTTCCAACACACCAACGCAGTAAGCATTATTTTCTTATTCGGTGCGGGGTCACGTTACGAAACCCCGGAACTTGCGGGGGCGTCTCATCTCTTCGAGCACATGCTCTTTAAAGGAACTGAATCACGACCTACACCACGCGAAATTTCTGAGGTTGTTGAAGGCGTTGGCGGTACTCTCAACGCATTCACAGATCGGGAAGTTACCGGTTACTGGTGCCGTGTCGCTCAGCCAAACTATCGCGACAGCATCGACCTACTTGCCGACATGACCTTGAATTCTCTATTCAAGGACGAAGACATCGCCAAAGAGAAGCAAGTCGTCTACGAAGAGATCAGGGCTTCACACGATTCACCCGGTGCGCGAGTTTCAATGATGCTCGACAACCTACTTTGGCCAGATCAACCACTGGGCCGTGATATCGCTGGCTCTGTGGAATCGGTTGGAGCAATTTCACGAGAAGATATGCTCAAATATCTCGAAACTCAGTACGTTGCGTCGAACACAGTCATCGCGGTGGCAGGAAACGTCGATCACAAGGAAGTGGTCGATCAGGTAAGCGAACTTATTGGCGGACTTCACGACGGTGAAATACTTCCAATGTTCCCGTACGAGGCAAAGCAGCCACAAAAAAGGGTAGCTCTCGAATACCGTCCCACAGAGCAAGCGCATGTTGCGTTTGGCCTGCCTGGACTCGCCGCTGATGATCCAGACCGACACGCTCTTTCGATCATGTCGGTGATTCTTGGCGAAACGATGAGCAGTCGACTTTTCGAAGAAGTACGCGAACACCGTGGCCTCGCTTACGACATTCACAGTGGTGCGCACTTTTTGAGCGACACCGGAGCATTTGTCGTCGAATCAGGCATTGATCCCGCTAGAGTCGATGAGGCAATCCCGGTAATTCTTCATGAACTCGCAAAAATGCGCGAAGGCGTCACGGAAACCGAGTGGAAGCAAGCCCTAGAACTCACCAAGGGACGAATGATGCTTCGGATGGAAGAGAGCCGTGCGGTTTCCAGCTTCCTCGGAATCCAGGAACTTTTACGTGACAACGTTGAAACCGTCGACGAAATCCTCGCCAAAATATCTTCTGTATCCATGGAAGACATCAAGCGAGCCGCACAGCGTGTGATCAAAGCTGAAAACCTTGTGCTCTCTATCGTAGGACCATTCGAGGACAACGAACACTTCGAATCAATGCTCACTTTCGAGTAGCTTCCAGTAAACAACCTGATCTGCTTGAGACGGACAGTTACAACTGATCATCTCGGGCTTTACTCGCTAGAAACAAAAACAAAAAAACTCATAAAAATCGTTTAAGCGTGTAGAAAAAACGCTAGGGCTTGAAAAATAAACCGGCGTAGCTTGCTAGTCATGTTGACAAGACAAGCACCTCCATCCGACTTCAAGTGGCAAGCGGACAACATCCGTGCCCTGCGTACTCACCTTGGTCTCTCACAAACTGCGCTTTCCCGAGAAATTGGCATTCGGCAGCAGACAATTAGTGAGTGGGAGACCGGGATGTATGCCCCTCGTGGAGCCAGCGTCACGATTCTCACACTCCTTGCCGTGAGCTCAAATTTCCAGTTCGAACCCGAAAAGGCTGAAGAGAGTAAGATTCGACCGTTGCTTAACGAGAAGACAGCCCGTCCGACTCAAAATCTCGCACCACGAAGAGCTGCCGACGCCAGACCAGTATCCGCACGATCAGAGCATCCAGCACAGGCTCAACGCTTGACGTTTGAAGCAGCGAAAGCCGCTCAGACCGATCGACGAACAGGCACTTACAACTCGGTAATTCACAACTCAACGTATTTCGAGTCACGCTCAGCTGGTGCTGTGAACCGACTCGAAGTGCCCATGTAAACCGAGAAAAAGATGAATCACTTCTGACGCAGGAAACCTGTCTCGAATTCGACCAAGACAGGTTTCTATGTTTAAAAAGCAACGACTCTTTGACACTCCACTCGTAACCAGAATACGATGGCGCAACGCGCAAACGGAGAAATCGCTTGGCTACCCGTGCATACATCCTGATTGAGACCGCAGTTGGCAAAACTAAGGACGTTTCAGTCGCGCTCAAGGGAATGGACATGATGAACTCAGTCGATACCGTTACGGGTCCGTGGGACATCATCGCCGTAGCCGAGGCTGATGACCTGCCAAGCATTGGCGATTTGATTAGCGACGGTATGCACGGAGTACCTGGAATCGTAAAAACCGTGACTTGCCTCTCGATGAGAAGCTAATCTTTCAACAATCGGAACCGTCCGATTACACGGGCGGAGAATCACACCTTGCGCTTCGACTTCACCACTGAAGAAAAAGAATTCAAAAACCAACTCAGTTCTTTCCTCGATGAAGCGCTCCCTGAAGACTGGCATGGGCCCGCCGACGAATCGCGCGATGATCACTGGGCACTAAATCAGCAAATCAAAAGAGGTCTTGCTGAACGCGGCTGGCTCGTAATGAGCTGGCCAAAAGAGTACGGTGGCGCTGACTCGTCGCCAATGATGAACACCATCTTTGCCGAACAGATGGCGTATCGCCGAGCTCCGGGCCACGATCGCTTCGGAACCAGAATGTTCGGTCCGACGCTAATGCGGTTTGGTACCGAAGAACAGCGTAAAAAATATCTCGGATCAATAGCTCGTGGCGAAATTCAGTGGTGTCAGGGCTATTCAGAACCCAACTCCGGTTCCGATCTCGCTTCGTTGCAAACTCGAGCTATCGACAAAGGCGACTATTTCGAAGTTACAGGCGCAAAAATCTGGACGTCGCTAGCTCACCGCGCCGACATGATGTTCATGCTGGTTCGAACTGACCTTGATGCAACACCTCACAAGGGAATCAGCTTGCTCATGGTCGATATGAAAGCACCGGGCGTCGAAGTAAACCCGATCATCAACATGGCGGGAGTTCACAGCTTCAACCAGGTCGTATTCGATCAAGTCAAAGTTCCGAAGGAAAACCTTATTGGCGACATGAACGACGGCTGGCGAGCGGGAATGACAGTCCTGAATTTCGAGCGTTCCGGAATCGACTACGCAGCATGGGCACGGGCAGCTCTCGAAGAACTGATCGACTACGTGAAAAGTGAAGACTCAGAAGTAAATTCCCTGAAGTCAGATCCCACGGTCGGCAGAAAGCTCGCTGAGCTCCAAGTGGAAGTCGAAGCAGCGCGACTCATGTGCTACGACGTTTCGTATCGACAGGGCAAAGGTGAAATTCCCTCGTCCGAAGCATCCATGAGCAAGGTTGTCGCCACGGAGACGTACATAAAGGTACTCGATTATGGTCTCGAACTGCTCGGTATGTACGGCGTGCTCGAACCTGGGTCGAATCAGGCAGAGCTTCAAGGCAGGTTCTTCAAACTCCGAATGTTCTACACATCGGGACCAATTCTTGCTGGCACGAACGAGATTCAAAAGAACATCATTGCTCAACGCGGACTTGGGCTGCCCAGAAAATAGTGGCTGATTGGTAACCAGACTTGGACTTCGGACTAACAGAAACTCAAGAACTAATTCGATCCTCAGCGCGCGAATTTCTTGAGCAAAACTCGTCTCCCGAAGTAGTTAGGGTGATTGCCAGTGGTGATGACGAGGCAATATCCACACTATGGAAATCCGTTGTCGATCTCGGCTGGTCTTCTCTGACTGTTTCCGAAGAACACAGCGGAGCTGGTCTTACCTTTAGTGACCTCGCCGTTCTCCTTGAGGAGTTAGGAGCGCACCTGGCACCAACTCCTCTAGTCGAATCGTCAATCTCAGTATGGATCATCGAGAGATACGGATCTGACTCGCTCAAATCCGAACTGCTCCCGCAAATCTCATCTGGAGAAATTCTTGTCACCCCGGCAATAGTCGAACGAGATGCCTCGTGGGATCCAGAATCAACACGAGTTGCGGCGACGCAGTCGGATTCGAGCCTCATCGTGTCTGGAGAAAAACGGTTCGTCGCATTCGGAGAACGGGCAACTCACGCTCTAACCCTGGTCCGAATCTACGACCAACCCGCCCTTGCCGTTATTCCGATATGGCAAGCGGAAAACGTCGAAAAAACTCCACTCGATCACGCCTCTGGAGTTCCGGTCTGTTCACTTAGCTTCAATGAATTTGAAGTTGGCCAAAGCAACGTTCTGGCAACTGGAAACACTGCGATCGAAGCCGCTAAAGAACTTATCGCAGTAGGAAGCGTGGCTCGATCAGCGCAACTCGCCGGACTCGGCAGAGCTGTTGTCAATGCCACAGTTGACTACACCGCTAATCGAGAACAGTTCGGCAGGGCTGTCGGTTCTTTTCAGGCAATTCAGCACCATCTTGCAGAAATGGCTATCGCATCTAAGCAAGTAAACCATCTGGTTCACGTCGCTGCACGGAGTTTTTCACGCGATGGTTATTCGATTGAGGCGGCTGCCCGAGCAAAAATTGCAGCAAGCGACAAGATTTCGCAGGTTTGCTGGACAGCTCATCAGTGTCACGGCGCTATAGGTTTCACATGGGAACACAACTTGCACCTCTATACTCGCAGGGCACTAGCCTGGAAAACTGACTACGGCGATTCAGCATTCCACCAGTCGATTCTGGCGGAAGCGTTGGGTTTGTAAGGAAAAATCATATGTCGTGGTCCGCAGAAGAAGAGCGAAACCAACTCAGGGAACAGGACTGCCTGTTTTGCAAAATCGTCCACGGTGAAATGCCATCGACAGAGTTGTATTCAGACGAGCAATGCATGGCGTTCAACGACATAAATCCCGTGGCCAATGTTCACGTGCTTATCGTCCCACGAGATCATGTAACCCACCTGACAGCAGCAACCGAGCAGCATGAACAGCTTATGGGACACATGCTCCGAGTTGGTGCCCGTGTTGCAAAACAAATAGGAATATCTGACAACGGCTACCGTTTGGCGATCAACCAGGGTGTCGATGCTGGACAAATCGTTGACCACCTCCACATTCACGTTCTAGGTGGCGGACAACTCGACAATCTCGGAACCCCTCGGGGATCAATGTAAAAACTTGCTTCCACAATTCGATCGACTGCATCGCATGAGAGTTGAAGTTCGTGCGATTTGAACTTCCTTCGCTGCTACGCGGCACGAGCTATTCGGCATTCAAGTTCCGTGAATATCGACTTTTCTGGATAGCAGCCGCATTTTCTAACATTGGCATGTGGTCGCTAGTCTGGGGGCGATTGTGGCTCATGCGCACGCTTACCGAATCTGAATTGACTCTTGGACTGGTTGCCACAGCGAATCTAGCTCCGGTGTTGCTTTTCTCAATGTGGGGCGGCGTGCTTGCCGATAGGTTCAACCGGCTCAAGATAGTTCGATTCACTCGCCTGATGTTCGCGTTCGCAACTCTTGGAACCGGGGTGCTCATTCAGAGTGGATTAGTTCAGCCTTGGCACGTGCTTGTAATCGCCAGTCTCACAGGCACACTGCTTGCCTTCGACATTCCTTCTCGATCGGCAATGGTTGCGTCAATAGTGCCGAAAGAACACATTGCAGGCGCAATTTCGCTCTATTCGATCGTTTTCGGATCAGCAGCGATCGTAGGACCAGTCCTGTTCACGCCACTGGTTGGTGCATGGGGGCTCGAAGGATTGTTCTACATAATAGGCGCTTCGTATGTACTTACAGTGGTCACTCTTCTCATGATGACTACCGAAGGCCACAAAGTTGAAGCAACCAGCAAAACCGCGCTCGAAGGGTTGATTCAGGGATTCAAATATCTGAGAGAACAGAAAACAATCGCCTCGGTAATCCTCCTCGGAATCACTCTAGGCATTTTTGGTTCTTCATTCGAAACACTACTACCTGTCTTCACCGAGGAAATATTCTTCGGAGGCGAGGGAGCCTACGGACAGCTTCTACTTGGAACCGGGATTGGAGGGCTCACCGCCACCACAGTGATCACGCTTATCGGTCGCAGAGTACGCCCAGCGCTGTACTTGATGATCTCTGGTGTTGGAGTTGGCGCAATGCAATTGTTATTCGCAAGGGTTGACGTGCTCAACATCGCCATCCTGGTAGCGGGAGTTCTAGGTGGATTCAAAGTAGTTCTAGGCACCATGAACACCACGGTCGTCCAAACTCTTGTCGAAGAAGAGTTCAGAGGGCGAGTCATGAGCATCAACCAACTCACCTGGGGCGCTTCGGCACTGGGAGGGTTACTTATGGGCTATCTCGCCCAACGGTTCGACGCACCAACCGCGATGACTCTTGGCGGCTCAGTCGCCATAGCCGCAACTCTGCTAGTGGGCAATCGACTCCTTCTCACTTTCGGCCTAGGCACAAAACTAGCGCCCGAAACCGAAAAATCCGTCCAGCCCTGATCGCCGCCCGGTTGCCTGGGACACGAAAGTGTCGCATTGAATGAGTTTTCACTTAAATCGCAACAACGAAAATCACGTAAAAATAAGTTGCGAGGAAACCCCTTCGTGGGCATAATGAGCGCTTTCGATCAGAGGACAAGTTTTACTGTTCCCTATTGGTGATCTGAGTCTCTTGTAAAAGCTCAGGCTTTCAGGCTGATATTTCTGTGTTTTCAGCTTGAACTATCTGTAAAAACACAGGAAAGGAGAGCGCGCTTGCACCCGTTTGCATACGTTGCCCCAAACACGGTAGCTGAAGCAGTAGCCGTATTAGCCGAACACGGTGATCGAGCCCGACCGCTGGCAGGCGGTACTGACCTTCTGGTCAAAGCTCGCGCCAACGTCTGGGAGCTTGATGCAGTTGTTGACGTCAAGAACATCCCGGAACTCATGTCACTTTCCGTCAACGGTGATGGACTCAGCATTGGCGCAGGCGTGCCTTGCTACCAGGTTTACGAGAATGAAGAGATTCAGGCTCAGTATCCGGGAATCGTTGACGGAGCATCCATCATTGGTGGAATCCAGGTACAGTCTCGAGCAGGTCTCGGCGGAAACCTTTGTAACGCTGCACCATCCGCAGACGGCATCCCGTCCCTAATTGCTTACGGCGCTGTTGCAAAAATCTCAGGATCTAACGGCAACCGGGAAGTTGCTATTGAAGACTTCGCAACTGGCCCGAGCCGCACCGTTCTAGATAACGATGAGCTTCTGACCAGCATTGAAGTACCAAAGCCTGCTGCAAACTCAGGCGCTGCATACACTCGATTCATCCCACGAAATGAGATGGACATCGCTGTAGCTGCTGTAGGCGCATTCGTGCAGCTCGACTCTTCAGGTCAGAACTTCGAATCCGCCCGAATTGCTCTCGCTTCGGTTGGCCCGACGCCAATCCTCGCAAAGGCAGCTGGCGACAGCCTCGCAGGCAAGCCAGTCAACGACGAGTCGATCGACGCTGCTGCTGCACTCGCTAAAGACGCTGCAACACCTATCACCGACATGCGCGGTACGGTCGACCAGCGAAAACACCTCGTAGAAGTATTGACCGGTCGAATGCTCCGACAGGCCGTAGAACGGGCAAGGGGCTAAGGACATCATGACAACTAACTTCCCAAGCAAGGTTCACATCACAACCACCATCAACGGTCAGCAGCACGAACTGCTCGTACCGGGTTACATGAGCCTTCTCGACACACTCCGTGAACTGATCGGACTCACAGGAACGAAAGAAGGCTGTCTCGACGGCAACTGCGGTGCCTGCACGGTTAACGTTGACGGACGAATCGTTGACTCCTGCCTCGTTCTGGGTGCAGAGGTCGACGGTAAAGAAGTAAAAACCGTCGAAGGAATGGCAACTCCAGAAGGTCTCCACCCTCTCCAGCAGGCATTCCTGGAAGAGGCAGCCCTACAGTGCGGAATCTGCACACCTGGCTTCCTCGTAGCAGCAAAGGGATTGCTCGACAACGAGCCGTCGCCGAGTGAAGGTCGAATCCGACACTGGCTTGCAGGAAACCTCTGCCGATGCACGGGATACGACAAGATCGTCCGAGCAGTACAGAAGGCAAGCAGCTAAGACGAACATTAAGAAACCTGTAGTCGATCCAAAAATCAATTACGACTACAGTGTTCCAAGAGTTACTGGTCCGCTGGGCCTGGAGACATAAATCATGGTCGCAACATTTGAGCCAAAGACTGACTACAGGGTGGTCGGCACTCGCCCAATTAGGCACGACGGATACGACAAGGTAACCGGTCGAGCAATTTACGGCGGAGACATGAAACTTCCTGGATTGATCTGGGGAGTCATGGTTCGCAGTCCTCACGCTCACGCCAACATCAAGTCGATCGACACGTCGGCTGCAGAGGCGATGGACGGAGTTTTCGCTGTCATTACGGGTGCTGACATGCCGAAGGCTCCTAGCAAGCTCGTCGACCTCGGTGAAGGCAACATCAACTTCAAGTGGGCATCAAACAAACTGATGGCAGCCGAGAAAGTCCTCTACCGAGGACACCCGGTGGCAGCAGTTGCCGCTGTTGACCGCTACGTTGCCGAAGAAGCAGCTCGAAAAGTTGTTGTTGAATATGAAGTACTTCCTTCAGTCACCAACGTTGTCGACGCGCTGAAGCCAGATGCTCCAATCCTCCTCGATGACCTGGTTGGTGACGATCTTGGTGAGGACGTAACTAACACCAACATGGCTGCTCACGTTCGCCACGAGTTTGGCGATGTCGAAGGCGCTATGTCATCTGCAGCTCACACCATTGAGCGCGAGTACAACATGCAGATGGTTCACCAGGGCTACATTGAGCCACACAATGCAACCGCACACTGGGACGAGGAAGACCGAATCAAGGTCTGGACCAGCACGCAGGGTGCATTCCCGGCTCGAACGCAGATCGCTGGAATCCTCCAGGTCGATGTGTCACGAGTAAAAGTAACTCCTCTCGAAATCGGTGGTGGTTTTGGTGGAAAAATTCCGGTTTACTTCGAGCCGATTGCTGCTCTTCTCTCTAAGAAGTCACAGCGACCGGTGAAGATGGTCATGGAACGAACCGCTGTGTTCGAGACCACCGGACCAACTCCTGGTGCTCGAATGATCATCAAGCTCGGAGCTGACGCCAACGGAAAACTCACCGCAGCTACTGCTGACATTTGGTTCGAAGCCGGCGCCAACCCTGGCGCCTTCATTGGACCTGCAGCAATGTGTGTCTACGCTCCATACGAGATACAAAACACTCGAATCGACGGATGGGACGTTCTAGTAAATAAGCCAAAGGTTGCTCCTTACCGAGCCCCAGGTTCACCACAAGTTGCGTTCGCAATGGAATCAGCAGTCGACGAACTATGCGAGCAGGCCGGTTGGGACTCCATGCAGTTCCGAATCGACAACGCTTCGAAGGAAGGAACCCGCCGTGGTGACGGTGTGCTCTTCTCGAAGATCGGAATGCAGGAAGTTTTAGACGCTGCCAAGGCATCTGACCACTGGAACTCACCGCTTGGTGATGCACCAGAAGGCAAGGTTCGAGGACGCGGTATTGCCAACGGCTACTGGTTCAACATCGGACTCAAGTCTTCTGCAAACCTCGCCGTAAACGCTGACGGAACAGTGCAGCTAACTGAAGGTTCCACTGACATTGGTGGATCACGAACTTCCATGGCAATGCACGTTGCTGAAGTCCTTGGTCTCGACGCCCACGACGTTCGTCCTGTAGTTGGCGACACCGAATCTGTTGGGTTCACCGACGTTACTGGCGGTTCACGAACAACTTATGCAACCGGTTACGCCTGCTGGCAGGCTGCTAACAACCTAGTTGATGTGCTGAAAGAGCGTGTCGCGATACTCTGGGACATCAAGCCTGAAGACGTCGACTTCAACGATGGCCTGTTCAGCTCGAAGGCTGAGTCTGCAAAGACAATCGGCTTCAAGGAGCTAGCTGGCAAGCTCGACGACCTTGGCGGCCCGGCTAACTCAACTGGTGCAGTTGACCTTGAGTCAGCTGGTGACGGTTTCGGCATGCACATTGCTGACGTGGAAATCGATCTCGGCACAGGCAAAACTGATGTAATTCGATACACGGCTATCCAGGACGTTGGGACTGCAATTCACCCTTCATACGTCGAAGGTCAGTTGCAGGGTGGATCGGTACAGGGAATCGGTTGGGCGCTAAATGAGGAGTACTTCATGCAGGACGACGGCCGAATGGCTAACTCCAGCTTCCTCGACTACCGAATGCCCACCAGTCTTGACCTTCCTCAGATCGATACTGTTCTGGTCGAAGTACCTAATCCACTTCATCCTTACGGTGTACGTGGTGTTGGTGAAACACCAATTTGCCCACCAATTCCGGCAATTGCGAACGCAATAAAGGATGCGACAGGCAAGCGTCTTTACAACACCCCTATGAATCCAGGAAGCATCGTCGAGTCGCTCAAATAGGACAAACCAAACGACTTTATTCGGTACGAACTAAATACTTGCGAAATCAGGTGGTTGGAAGTTGATTTATCAGGCTTCCGGCCGACTTGTTTCTTCTTAGATCTGTTATCGACTCAATAATCAGACCCCTAACACCCACTTCTCAGGGAGACCCATAGAGGAAAATGAATGGTTGCAACTTTCGAGACCAAAACTGACTACAAGGTAATCGGAAAGTCACCAATCCGGCACGACGGTCTAGACAAAGTGACTGGCCGAGCCATTTATGGTGGTGACGTCAAGGCACCAGGTCTTATTTGGGGTGAAGTGCTCCGCAGTCCACACGCCCACGCTCGAATCAAGAGAATCGATACTTCGGCGGCTGAGGCGATGGACGGCGTATTCGCTGTGCTGACACACGATGACTTTCCAACAGTTGACGAGCGCGAAGTTTCAACAGGTGAGGACGTCGTAAACCTCAAACGCGACCAAGCTAACATCATGGCCGACAAGAAAGTCCACTATAAAGGACATGTTGTCGCCGCTGTTGCAGCCGTCGACCGAAACACTGCTCAACAGGCAGCTAACGCGATCAAGGTCGAGTACGACGTACTAACCCCGGTCTCTAACGTAGACGATGCGATGGGAGATGGCGCACCGGTGATTCTCGAAGGACTCGTCGGCGATCACCTAGGCGAAGAAGTCGAAAACACAAACGTCGCAAAAGTCTTCCGACACGAGTTCGGTGACGTTGAAGATGCATTTGCAAACTCAGACATCGTGATCGAACGAACTGTTTCGATGTCGATGATTCACCAGGGTTACATCGAACCACACAACGCAACCGCGATTTGGGCACAAGACGGCAACATTACCGTTTGGTCCAGCACGCAGGGATCGTTTGGAGTTAGAGCTCAGACCGCCGGAATGATCGGCGTCCCTGAATCACGAGTCAAAGTAAACTATGTTGAAATCGGTGGTGGATTCGGAGGCAAGACCAAGGTCTACCTCGCACCAGTTGCCGCACTTCTTTCACGAAAGTCTGGTGGACGTCCAGTCAAACTGGTGATGGATCGATCATCCGTGTTCGAGGCAACCGGCCCTGCACCGGGTGGAAAAATCCGAATGAAGATCGGAGCCACCAATGACGGCAAGATCACCGCGGCCGACACCGACATCATGCTCGAATCGGGTGGATACCCTGGATCCGCAGTTGGTGCCGCAGCAATTTGTGTATTCGCTTGCTACAACCTGCCATCCTCGAAGATCACTGGTTACGACGTTCTCGTGAACAAGCCGAAGTCGGCTGCATACCGAGCTCCAGGCTCCCCGCAGGCTTCTTTCGCTATCGAAACAGTCATTGACGAAATTTGTGACGCTGGTGGATTCGACAAGATTCAATTCAGACTCGACAACGCCGCACACGAAGGCACCCGACGCGGTGACGGTGTGCAGTTCATCAGAGTTGGACTTGAAGAGTGTCTCCAGGCCGCCAAGGACTCTGACCACTGGAACTCACCTCTTGGTGATGCTCCGGAAGGGAAGGCACGCGGTCGTGGTGTTGCGTCTGCCTACTGGATGAACGGGGGTGGTGTTTCGACCTGTGACATCATGCTCCAGGACGACGGAACAGTAATGTTGAACGAAGGTTCTGCCGATATTGGTGGAACTCGAACTTCAATTGCCATGCAGGCAGCGGAAGTTCTCGGAATCCCTGTTGAAGATTTCCATCCATCAATTCCAGACACCGATTCGATCGGTTTTACAGGCGTTACAGGTGGTTCTCGAACGACTTATACAACCGGTCTTGCTGCTTACAACGCTGCGCACAAGCTGGTTGATGAGCTCAAGAATCGACTTGCTGACCTGTGGGAGACCGAAGTTGAGAACATCGACTTCAACGAAGGTACTTTCACAGCGAATCGCGATTCGATCGGCATTCAGGAACTGGCTAGTAAGCTCGACCCAACTGGTGGACCGGCTACAGCTACTGCGTCTGTAAACCTCGCAGAAGCAGGCAATGCATACGGTGTCCAGATCTGTGACCTCGAAGTAGACCTCGCCACTGGCAAGACCGACGTTATTCGATACACAGCAATTCAGGACGTTGGTAAAGCAGTTCACCCGCAGTACGCAGAAGGTCAGATTCAGGGCGGTGTAGTTCAGGGTCTTGGTTGGGCATTGAACGAGGAGTACTTCATCACAGACGATGGAGCCATGGCTAACAGGTCTTTCCTTGACTACCGAATGCCAACCAGTCTCGACATGCCTATGATTGACACGATCATGGTTGAAATTGCTAACCCACTTCACCCTTACGGAGTACGTGGTGTTGGTGAGGTTCCGATCTGCCCACCACTTTCCGCAGCAGCTCAGGCTGTGAAGGAAGCAACAGGCAAGTCGTACTACGAACTACCGGTGAAGCCAGGTCGAATTCTGGAAGCACTGAACGGGGACTAATCAGGTTCTACCAAACAGGAGGAAATAAATTGGCTACGGTCTTCCTCCCGTACGCTCTGCGCAAATACGCAGACGGCGCAGAGCGGGTAGAAGTGCCGGCGAAGACTCTACGTGAGCTCGTCGACAACCTCGAAGCAGCCCACCCCGGTACGAGGGAACATCTCGTTGAAGATGATCGACTCAAGCCGGGGTTAGCGGCAATTGTGGGTCACGTGGCGACCCGTCGTGGGCTTCTTCAGAAACTTGATTCTGACACCGAAGTCCACTTCATCACTGCTATCTCTGGCGGCTGATCCGAATCAACTCCCCGGTGTTAGCATTGGTGAGAATCGATTCTGCGAGAATGCGCATCTTATTTGGGTAAGTGTTGATAATTCGAATAACAACATACCGATAGCTAGGCCATGACAATCAACGAAAAACCCGCCAATGTTAGTTCGAACCATCTCGATTTTGAAGATGGGTCGCTATTGGGGGCATCCTGTAAACAAGTAATTTCCGACGGAATCAGTTCTATACTGAACGCCATTGGCGAAGGTGTGGATGCTCAGGGCACCGCCGACACTCCGAAGCGCGTCGCAAACATGTACGACGAACTTCTTGCCGGCTATTCAACCGATCCGATCGAACTGCTCAACGGCGCGATGTTCGATGTCGAGTACGACGAAATGGTTGTCGTGAAAGACATCGACTTCTACTCGCTTTGCGAACATCACCTCCTGCCGTTCTATGGCAAAGCGCATGTTGGCTATTTACCCAACCAGAAAGTGATAGGTCTTTCCAAGATCCCTCGACTGGTCGAAATGTTCGCTCGTCGCCTGCAGGTTCAAGAGCGCATGACTCAGGAAATCGCTACGACACTAGACGAGTTGATTGAGCCGGCGGGCGTTGGCGTAGTGGTTGAGGCTCAACACCTCTGCGCCACAATGCGGGGTGTACGGAAACCCAATACGATCATGACCACCAGCGCCGTTCGTGGGCTTTTCAAGAAAAACTCATCAACCAGAGAAGAGTTCTTCAGCCACGTCCGACAGTCCTGATCAAAAGCGACAACACGGAATGAATCCAAACGGAAAAGTCGCTCTGGTTACAGGTGCGGGACGCAGAGTAGGCAGGTCACTCGCGTTAGCACTGGGTGACGCAGGCGCTCGTGTCGCAGTGCACTACGGTCGGTCCGAGCAGGAAGCCAACGAAACCGCTTCGCTAATCGAATCTATGGGAAGCCAAGCGATAACGGTACAGGCTGATCTCGAACACCCAGAGCAGGTCAAACAGCTAGCCGCAGACGTGCTCAACAATCTTGGCCCGATCGAAATCCTGGTGAACAACGCCTCAATATTCGACAAGGTCGGGATGAACGACCTTCAATCAGACGAGTGGGATCGTCACTTCGCCATCAACGTTCGTGCGCCGTTTTTGCTTGCGCAGGTAATGAAGCATCAACTCACGGGGGACACACCAGGGAAGATCATAAGTTTAAACGACTGGCGTACGGCCCGCCCCACCCGATTCGCCTACGGCATCACGAAAACAGCGTTGTCAGGCCTAACTCGAACACTGGCACTTGCTATGGCACCAAACGTTCAGTCCAACGAAATTGCATTAGGAGCGATTCTTCCTCCTGTAGACATTTCGCTTAATCGACCTCGTAACGAGATCAATATCAATCTCGGACCAGCAGATCGCATGGGAACACTTAACGAGGTTGCCGACGCAATGATGATGCTAATCAAGAACGATTTCATAACCGGCGAAACGATAAACGTCGACGGTGGACGACACATTCAATAGCGTCTCGAATTCGCAATCATAAATAATTACTACTGAGATATGCTAGACAATTCAAATCAACTCGACACTGTCAGAATTGAACAACTCGAACTCGATTGCATCATCGGTATAAATCCGTGGGAGCGCCTCACCAAGCAGCGAGTCACGATTGATATCGAGATGAACGCTGATTTGACCAAAGCTGGCGCGAGCGACGCGATCGAATACACGATCAACTACAGAACGATCTCGAAAGCGATTATTAGCGAAATCGAAGAATCGAGTTACGGTCTCGTTGAAGCTCTAGCGGCGCGGATAGCAGAAATCTGCCTTCAGGACCCGCTCACCCAATCGGTTGAAGTAACCGTCAGAAAACCCGGTGCGGTTCGAAATGCTTCAGCAGTTGGAGTAGTGGTCAGACGTAGCCGTTCTTAGCTCGCAACGTCTCCTTAGAGAAATCTGAATTCACTATCGAAAGTTCGACGCGCACAGCGTGATTAGTAACGGTATTAGGCTGTCGAGCAGGGCAAGAAACGCCCCTACAAAACCCTAAGCGACTACGACGATTCGTTCATCGCCTCGAACACACGCTCCGGACTCATCGGCAGTCGATCCATGCGAACGCCAGTAGCGTTGTGAATCGCATTACCGATCGCGGCAGGTGGCGGGATGATCGGTGGTTCTCCAACACCTCGAATTCCAAACGCCCCATCATCAGCAGGCGTTTCGAGAATCACAGTGTTGATCATAGGTAGATCGAGTGCTGTTGGCATACGGTAGTCAAGGAACGATGCGTTACGCATTTGTCCCTGATCGTCGTATACGTACTCTTCAGACAACGCCCAACCGATTCCCTGAACTGCTCCTCCTTGCATTTGGTTCTCGACCTGTGTTGGGTTCACGCACTTACCAACGTCCTGGAACAGCGTGAAATCAGTCAGCTGAACCTTGCCGGTATCTGGGTCTACCTCAACATCGGCAACTGCCATTGCATATCCATTGGCTGGTCGCATGCCCGGATCGTTCGACGCAGTAGCAACAACGTTGGAACCGTTCTTAGTCACAGCCGAACCAGCATCCTTGAACGAAACTTTTGAGTCCTGGTTGTCTCGTGCAAAGAAGTATCCGTCTTCGTATTCGACGAATTCTGGATCGACACCAAAGCGGCGCGCCATCTTCTCTTTCATTTGATCGATAACTGATACACCAGCTTTGTATACCGCCTGGCTCAGGGTCCGAGTAATTCGAGAACCCGCGGCGTTTCCGGTGTATGGAATATTCTCCGTGTTAGCAGTGTGAACTTTTACTTCATCGGGGTCTATCCCGAGAGTTTCAGCAGCAACTTGAGTGGTTCCTGTTCGAACACCGTGCAGGTCAACAGCACCAATCGTCACTTCAACTCCGCCGTCGTGGTTGACCATTACCCGTGCACTAGAAATCTCAATTCCGCACGGCCACCAGCCAATGCCAACACCTCGACCGACGGGCCAGCCGTTTTTGCTTTCCTTGACGGGTCGATTATATTCGTCGGAGTTTCGAACAGTCTTGAGCATCTCGACGATACCTATACGGGTGTACTCCTCGTCATCAACGTTAGAGTCGCCCGTCTTGGCAGCATTCTTGATACGAAAGTCGATCGGATCCATACCAATAGCATTCGCCAGATCATCCAGCGTCGATTCACCACAGAAAGTCGCTACGGTCGCCCCCGGCGCCCGGTAAGCGGCGACACGAGGTGCGTTGGTCACGACGTCGTACGCGTCGACCTTCGAGTTCTCTGGCTGATAGCAAGCGAATATAGTTTGCATACCACGCAGCACCGGCGATCCAGGAAACCCCCCAGCGCCGAATACGAGTCGAGCCTGCGCCGCCTTCAAAACACCGTCTTTAGTAGCACCAGCCTTCACCGTTACCACCGCACCTGATGCTGGTCCGGTTGCCTTCAGCACTTCTTCTCGAGTGAGAACGATCTTGACCGGCTTTCCAGACTTACGAGAAAGAATTGCACCAACCGGAGTCACTCTAGGAGTGTTCTTGGCCCCAAACGCGCCGCCAACTTCGAGAGGGATAATCTTGATCTTACTGACCTCTACTCCCAGAAGGTTCGACATGTTTTGGCGAAGAGGGAACGATCCCTGCGAGTTCGCCCAGACTTCAATATGCCCATCGGCATGCCAGTGAACAGTCTCGGCTTCGGGTTCAAGGTATCCCTGGTGAACCAGAGCCGTTCGGTAAGTTCTCTCAACAACAACGTCAGACTCAGCAAATCCCTTTTCGACGTCGCCTTTGCCACCTTCCATGTGACCGGCAATGTTGCTAGGTGCATCTGCCGAGCCAGAAAGAGAAGTCGCAATTAAGCCTTCGTGCAACAACGGGGCATCTTGCGACATTGCCTCGATTGGGTCTGTAACCGCTGGGAGCACTTCGTATTCAACCTTGATAAGCCGAGCGGCTTCTTCAGCAATATGCACGTCCGTAGCGGCTACCGCAGCTACAGGGTGACCTTCAAAAAGTGCCTTACGACGACCCATTATGAGGTTCGCCATGAACTGAATGCCAATTTCAACCTCACCGGTGTCCAGGTCACCTGAAACGTCGGACGGGAAGTCGGCCGCGGTACAAACTGCTTCTACACCCGAAAGCGCCTCTGCAGCGGAAGTGTCAATCGAAATAATTCGTGCGTGAGCGTAAGGGCTTCGGATAATCTTTCCAAACAGTGATCCCTGCGCGGTGAAGTCAGCACCGAATTGAGCCCGACCGGTGACTTTGTCGTCGCCGTCCACTTTTCGGTATCTCTTTCCAAACTGCTTGAATTCCAGACCGTCGGCGTTAGTACGAATTTCGGTGGTCACAAAATGTCTCACTAAATTGCAAATATCTAATCGATAAAAACGCATTCCGGAGCCTCAAAACTCCAATCGTACGTAGAAAACGCCACTTTACCACGAGTTCTAAGCACAAATACGCCGCCAATCACCCCTGGATCATAGGCGAGTGAATCACCTTTTGCTTCGTCCATCGCCCCAACTGCGCCAATCTAAAAATCATGGAACGCTTCTTCGATCGTCGGCCACTTGTATTCGACTGTTTTCCACGACATTACACTCTGGAAAACCGGCTTAATTTGTATTTATAAGTAATCGACAAGCCCGGTAGAAACAATTTTTTGTGCTGCTTGTCCTGGTGGCATTTCGATCTACTACCTCGTAGACCGTACTATGTATGACTTTGTGCAATATACGGTCGGGATTTCATACCCTCCAGAGTTTGATGCAGATTATCCTTTTATGCAGCCACTTACTAACCACCCGTCACAGGTGGTATTCACGAGAATGACTCAAGCGAATTTACTGACCGCAATCGGAAGGATCCAGGCGGAATTCGACCGGCAGTTTGCTGAAAATCTTCACTCAGCCGCAGCTCTTGCCGTTTTTAGAAACGGTGAACCGGTCGTGAATCTTGTTCGAGGCACAAAACACGCCTCGCCACTGTTCCGCGTCTTTTCTATGGGTAAACCTCTTGCCGCGGCCGTTCTTTGGCGATACAACGCTCGCGGCCACTTCGATTGGACTACACCTGTATCCGAGTTCTGGCCCGAGTTCGCAACTCGCGGCAAGTCTGGAATAACCATCGGTCAGGTTTTGTCACATACCTCGGGGCTTGCATCGCACGAATCAATACCAATCTCCGACTACGGTGATTGGGGTCGAGTGGTCTGTCATATCGAGGATATGACGCCAGCAACTGCACCGGGGTCAGCGGTTCATTATCACTCCCGCACTTTCGGCTGGTTGGTCGGCGAGATTGCCTCACGCATTTCGGGTCTTACTTTCACCGAGGCATTTGTCCGCGAAGTTTCTCTTCCGCTCGGTCTAAAAAACACTTCGTTCACCATCGAACCTTCACAATTCGGTCGACTCGTAACTATCGATGGCGCATCCGACTGGGAAGACACGGCGATCATCGAGGGCGTCAACTCGCAAATATGGGCACAAACTATGATGCCTGCGGGATCGCTAATGACCACCGCACTCGACGTGGCTAAGTTTTACTCAGTGATTTCGGCCAAGGGCACTGACCATGGCGTCCCATGGCTACCGAAGAGCGTCGTTGAGGAGGTAACTTCGCTTCAGGCCGAGGGACTGGATGCAGCATCGGGTAACTATTCTCGGGTTGGCTACGGTGTTCGACTTCCTTCGAGCCCACCGAATCAGTACGCGAGTAGTGAAATGAACGACACGGTTGGTCACGGGGGCATGGGAACTTCTACCGGATGGGCAAGCCTGACCGACGGAATATCCGTCGCTTACATCACGAACCGTATGCAGAATGAGGCACCGAATAAGCAGCGACTGTTCGAAATGGCAAAAGCAGTACGCGACGCCCACGAAGCCGGCGAACTTGATGAAGTGAAGACCAGCAAGTTTTCCGATCCATCGGCTAGAACTTCTTCGGAACCTGATAGTTCATTAGGACGGGAACGATTATGGCCCGGCAAAGAGTGGGAATCCGCCGAACCAGAAGAGCTCGGATTCGATCGAGAAAAACTGGCCGAGGCAGGCAGGTTTCAATCTGAACTGGCTGTCGACCAGCCGTATCGCATCCTGGTAGTTCGTCGCGGCAAAATCGCCGCTGAGTGGAATTTCCGATCCGATCCCACAGAACAAGCCCACCAGGCATCGGCTTCAAAATCCACCTTTTCCTCGGTGCTCGGGATTGCATTTCACGAGGGAGTCATCAAGTCCGAGAACGATCGTGTAGCTGATTACTATCCTGAAATGCTCGATATTGGACCGGGAGAAGGTCCAAAAGAAGGCAGGTACGCATTCCCTGAGAATGATGGGATCACGTTCCGTCAATTGATAGGCAACACATCCGGATACATGAAGCCCGGTGAAGCTCCTGGAACAGTATTCAACTACCAGACATTCGGCATGAACATTCTGACTCACGCCGTTGCATCTGCTTACAGCCTCTATAAAACGTCTAGACCTGAGCAAGGTGGCGGTTTCGGAACACTCACCGAATGGAAGATCCGTAATTTCGTCGACGGCAAATGGTCGTGGAAGTACAGCAACTTCGACATGCATCCCGAGGCAAAGCTCGGAGTCTTCGGATACATGACTTCCTACCAAATGACCACGCGCGATATGGCTCGTATGGGTTGGCTATGGCTCAATAAAGGAACCTGGAACGGAACCCAGATAGTCCCCTCGGAGTGGATCGAAAAAGCAACCAGAGTTTCGACTGAAATACTCGAAAATGAGCCTGAGGAACGCCACGTGTACGGACTCGGATTCTGGTGCAACGATCAAGCTCAAGTTTGGCCCGACCTGCCACTAGACTCGTTCGCTGCGAGCGGAGCCGGCAATCAACACATCTGGGTTTGTCCAAGCCTCGACCTCGTTGTCGTACAGTCACCGGGAATATACCCATCACGAGGTGCGTTCGACTGTCCAGAACAGATCGAGGACAGGCGATCTATGCAGGGGTTGCTCGGTCGAATCGCTGCTGCCGTCAAATAGCCGTGATGTGAATCTCACATTTAGAGGGCATTCGTTCCTGTCGAGCAAACAGTGGGCGAATGGTAAACTCGTGCTGCGAATCAGGGACACTCCGACACGGACCGAACTCTAGGAACAATGACCGATCGATTTTTTGCTCTAAGTATTGCGGGGGGGCGTGGTGAACGACTCCGCCCGCTGACCGACAACCGTCCCAAGCCAATGGTTGAAATCAATGGCAAACCAATCATCGGTTATCAGGTCGATTGGATGCGCGCTCAAGGCGTGACAGATGTTGTATTCCTCACGGGTTACATGGGCGGGATGATCCAAGATTATTTCGGGAACGGGTCTGAATACGGAATCACAGCTCACTACTCGGTCGAAGAAACGCCTCTTGGAAGAGGTGGAGCAATCAAGCAGGGGCTGAGCCAGGTCCCTGAGAGTGCGAGCACGATTCTGGTCGCGAACGGCGATGTCATAACCAACCAACCGCTCGGACCTATAACCGAACTGCACGAGAAATCTGGTGCAATGGGCACGATGATGCTGGTTCCGTACCCGAGTCAGTACGGTGTAGTTGAATCAGATGAGCAGAACGTCGTAACCCAGTTCATCGAAAAGGGTAGTTTGCCGTTCTGGATCAACGCTGGCGTGTACTTGTTCGACAGGAAAATCGAGCAGATACTCCCTGATGTTGGTGATCACGAAACTTCAACATTCCAGGATCTTGCGGGAGAAGGTCGGCTGTCAGCGTTCCACTCAGAAATGGCGTGGACGAGCATCGAAGGCCCCAAGGACCTGAGTGATATCACCAATCAGATCAATGACGGGCGGCTTGTTCTCGCAGGTAACTAGGTCTCCCTAGAGAAGATATACTCAGATTCGGCGAACAGCGTCAGCAAATCGTGACGCGAGATCATCCCGACAGGCTTTCCGTTTACTTGCCATCAGGATCCACTACCACCAACGGTCCAACACCCCTGTCGAGCATTATCTTCGCCGCTTCGGACACTGGAAGATCTGCGGTGATCGGTATTGCGGGCGAATTCATAATTTAGCTGGCAAGCTTAAGCATCTACAACAGTTCTGCTAATGAGTCGTAAAACGCACTTCTAGTTGTAAAGAACAATAGCGTTTGTGGCGCGAAATGGGCTTGATGATTCGAGTCTAAGTGTCAAGCCAAGATAAGAAGCTAATCAGGTGAAAGTGCTAGGGCTGCTCGCGCGATTCTGGCAACATTGATTGAAGCGACAGGTATGTTCTCAGCACTGGTATCGACGGTAATGTCGTAAATTCTGTAGTCATCCGGTGCTGCACCGTGCACATCGCCAAAATATTCTCGCTGTAATTTTTCACGACGCTCGATGGCGTCCTCAGCGGCGAAAGTCGTCATTAGACCTTCACGCTTCATGATCCGCCCAACACGATCTTCCCACGATGCGAACAGACCTACCTTGACTGCTGGTCGATCACCAACTTCGAGACAACCTGCACGATGCACAAGAACCTTGTTGCCCTCGTCGAATAATGACTCAACATTGGTAAGGTTGCCGGTAGAGTCAGGGTAGTGATGCTCCGTGGGACCATCAATGTCCCACGTAAGAGGCAAAATCAGTACTTCCGGAACATTGAAGTACGGATCACCAGCGGCATTTCCAAGAGCGAATCCAGATACAGCACGTTCTACGATCGACCATAACCGATCGGTTAAGTCCGGGGTTTCGATATGCTTGCCGTCCGTCATCAATCGTGGAAGCGCGATACGGTCAACATAATCGAAGTCGAACATCCTCGCAACGCGCTTACCAAGCTCTCGTGCGCCTGCGCCAACATGTCCATCGATTGTGATTACCGACATCTCAGCCCCTCCCGTTTTCACTTGGATGCAAATCTGCATCTTCATCCGAGAATTCAAGTGAAGTTCTGAATAACTTCCACATCGAAACGGAGTTCTCACCCAGTGGATGCGTCGACGGGTCGAACAGCCACCTAGTTACCGCCGACTGGATCATACCGAAAAATATCATCGCTGCGGCATCTGGTGCGACCGTTCGGTCGATTTCATCCCTCTCGATTCCCTGAGAAATAATCTCGGCAACGAGAGAAAGGTATTTTTCCACTAGCCTCCTGCCAGCGGAACGTACTCTCGGCTCTTCAAACTGAGCCGCCTGGGCAATAACTACGAACGAAATTCCCTGACGAAGCTCAACGTACGAAACATGAAGCTGCAACATGTGCTCCAACCGTTCGAGAGCATGCCGATCCGATCGGGTCGCCCTAGATATTGCTTGGAACAGTGATTCTTCAACTTCCTGAATCAGAAGAAGGATCACTTCTTCTTTAGATGCAACATGGCGGTAGATCGCTGCTTCTGTCACGCCAACCTTCGATGCAATCCCGCGAATTGTTAGGGCGTCAACACCGCCGTTAGCGATCAAATCGCGAGCTGCTTCTACAATCTGGTGTTGTCGTGTCTGGTGATCTAGGCGTCTATGTGTTGCCATCTGTCGAGAATTACCTAATTATGTGTGTATTGATGTTATGTTAGTCATCGTTTACATACATCGCAATACCCAGTTGTTAAAAACATTACGCTGTATTTAAAACCGCAGGCAATCAAACTAAAAAATTTGATGATGAACGGGCTTGCCAGTTGACACATCAATCACTCGATTACAGTCTCACGTCAGATCGCGTGCGCCGTTCCCAATCAACTTGGTGATATTCATACTGGCGTCAGCCCTCATTATCTCGATAATTCGAATCGTGTTCTGCCGCAAACTTCACAACCTGATCTAAACAAAAACAGCCCCGAACATATCGAGGCTGTTTCCAGTTATTTTTTCGTCAGGACTACGGTCCGCCGTTAGGGTCGTCCAAGAATTGCAACAGGTCACTCTCAGGATCGAGAATTACTGTTGTTTGCGAATCCATGAACGCCTTGTAAGCTTCGAGCGACCTTCGGAATGCGTAGAAGTCAGGATTCTTCTCAAGTGCCTGAGCAAGAATCGTAATTGCTTGTTGTTCAGCCTCACCTCTCAAGAGTTCCGAAGTACCTTGAGCGGTTTCGAGAATAATGTTCACCCGTCGGTCAACTTCTGCTCTAATTTCAGCATCTCTCTGAGCACCTTCAGCACGAAGACCGCTAGCAATTCGCTCACGCTCTGCTTCCATTCGTGAGAACACACTCGACTCAATGTCGGGCGGGAAGTCTGCACGCTTAATACGAACGTCAACGATCACGATCCCAAGTGCTTTTCTGATACTCGCAAAGTAGGCAACTTCAAGACCTTGTCCATCCAACGCATTTCCATCAGCGGTCAGCGCCTGAATTTCTTGGTCAGTCGCGAGTCGAGCACGAATCTCGTCATCTGGATCGTCATCAACACGAACCGTGATAAAAGGATCGGTCAATCCATCGTAATCACGAAGTAAGTCGGATCGAGAAATCTCGATCAGGTTACTTGATGCGGTAACTCGATCCATAATGTTTTCACGAGTTTCCGAAATAACCTCGTCTTGCAAATCCTGCGCAACTTCTTGGCGCAGCTGAGAGTTCACGATGTCACCAACACGAGAATTTGCGCTCACTTCGTTCCGCAGGTTCTTAAAGAAGATCAGCGGATCGACAATGCGGTATCTCGCGTAAGAGTCGATAACAAGGTTTCGCTTGTCAGACGTGAGCAGTGAGGCCGGAGCCACGTCAACACGCTGGAGTCGCTTGTCGAACAATGTTACTTGTTCTGCGAAAGGTGTTTTTACTTGCAGTCCCGGTGACGTGTGCTCTCGTTTGAATTCACCAAACCTGGTCACAATTGCAAGCTGTGTTTCATCAACCACAAACAGAGTTTGCGGAATAACGATTAGTGCCGCGATTATCACGACGATGACTGGGATTGTAAGCCGTGCCATTACTGTGCTCCTCCCATTCCCGTGACAGTCCCGGATCCTGCGCCATCAAGTGGCAAGAACGGCAGAACACCCGTATCAGAGAGTATGAACTTCTTGATTCCCGGCAAAATCTCTTCCATCGCTTCGAGATAGAGTCGCTGACGAGTTATGTCAGGTGACTGCAAATAACCCTCAAGAATTGCCTCGAAACCGTCTGCTTCACCCTGAGCTCGTGCAATACGACCCTGTTTAAAACCTTCGGCTGCTTCGGTAATTCGTGCAGCGTCACCAGTTGCCTTCGGAATTTCAGCAGCTTCATATGCTTCAGCAAGGTTGATCAAGCGCTCTCGGTCTTCACGAGCTCGCACAACATCTTCAAACGCCGACTGGACCTGCGTTGGCGGGTTCACGTTCTGGAGAAGAACCTGGAAAACATCCAAGCCGGTTTTGTATTCAAATGCGAGTTCACGCATTTTCAGAAGAACTTCGGTTTGAACCTGTTCCTTTTCAGTTGTCAAAACGTCGTCAATGTTTCGTGCGCCTACGACCTGCCTAAGAGCAGTTTCTGCAAGGTCACGGAGTGTTCGCCCGTCAGGACGTCCCGGCTGAATGCCTCGATCGGCATCGCCGGGGTCATCTACTTCAAATAGGAAATTTTGAAGGTCTGAAATCCTGTACTGAACCACCGCTTGAACATCGACGATGTTCTCGTCACCGGTAATCATCAAGGATTCGTTTGTTACAGATTGAGCGACCGTGAATCCATCAGCACCTGATCGAAACCCAAGCTCCATACGTCGGGCGGTAGTAACTGACACAACATCACGCTTTCCAATCGGGCTCGGATAGTGCCAGTGTAAACCACTTGTAGAGGTTCCTTGGAACTGACCGAACGTACGTAGAACTGCCTGCTGATCGGGTCCAACGGTGTAAAAACCGGTTCCTGCCCAGATAATCGCAATCACGATCAGGGCGACAAATATCAGCCCGATCGTTCCACCTCCACCAAGACCTGGAATGTTCGGCAAAGATGCCCGAAGTCGCTCAAGTACTTCGTCCATCGTCAGCTGGTTCTCTTCCTGCTGCGGAGGTCGATACATCTTATTATCGACAACCTGAGTGTCTTCGTTTGACGCTGCCATCGCATCTCCTCGTATCAACTCGGTAACAAGCTAATACGCTGCGTAGTTTCTTTTGAACCGTTCTCGGAATCGAAGTCCCAGTGCGGTTCTATTCTTAGATACTGCGAACGAATGAAATTCGCTCCATTGTAATCGTACAACGCCAGTATACCGACGAGTGGCAAACTCGACGCTCCCATCATGGTGATAAGCCCGTGCTTATTCTTGAACGGGCGAAGCTGGTGTCGATCTAACTATTCGTCGGGTTCTAGCTCAATTCCTCTATCTTCGAGCAACTGCTCAAACTGTTCATATGTCGAAACAGGCCGCATTAGCTTCACCAATTCGCCAACAGAATCGACCTGCTCACGCAAATCCCACAGGTAACGTGCAATCGGACTGACCGACGAAGGACTCTCCGCATAAGTACCGTGGAAAGCAAAGTACGCCTGGTTGATCTTGCGAATCGTGTAGCCGTGGTCGAGAAGTTTAACCCTTCTTGACTCCATGTAAGCTTCAGCTTCTTCAATCTCCGCTGCTTCCAAAAGATCATCAGTGGTTGCTCTGGTTTCCGCCATATACCGGTTCAAGCTGAACACGTCCGGCTCTTCGGGCTCATCGTCGTCGTGCGCGTTTGAATCTATTTTTCTGGCCGCCGACTCAGGTCGAACTGGTGCGTCGAACTCTTCACCCGTGACATCTGAATACACTCTCCAGCCAACTTCTTTACCAAATATGTCAGCTAGCGTCTCGTTTACTGATCTGATCTCACCACCAGAAAAATATGCCTGCCCAAGAGGATAAAAAGCGAGATACGCGTGCAGCCATTCGTGCGAAGCAACATCAAGCAAGCGCTTCAATGACGTCGTCGGGATGACGTTCGGGTAGCTAGCGAGTCCACCCGTTTGAAGTATCACTGCAGAAATGTCGTGATCGAGACTTAATTCGTCTTCAATGTCCTCCATGTCATCGGCTGGAATCGCCGGGTCTATCAGTACATCTTCGAGTCGAACTATTTCGTCTCTTCGTGAAGTCACGAGCAGCTTAGGTGGGTCACCAATGCGAAAATCGACAGGCGGCCACACGAATGAGGAGACAAGATCTACTTCTGGAGATCGGACACTATCGGCAATTCGTTGTTCAAGAAACTCTTCAACAGCGTCCCTGATCTGATTGCGCTCTCTGATTAGTCGGTCGAGATTACTCTGAGCTTTTTCGATTTCAAATGAATCAGTAAACTCTGCAGATGTAACCCGGTTAAGATCGGCTCGTGCAGTTCTGATCTCACCGACCAGTTCTACATATCGATCCAACGCAGCGCGTCGATCTTCCTCGGAAGTTGGAGTCCACGGCAGAGTCGTCCAAACTCGGTGGGTCCACTTGTCGAAAAAGTTCTCGAACTCCCATGAGACCAATGCGTACCCGTGGTCTAGCGACGCCGCAGCAGCCCGAGTGTCGAAACGACGATCTCCATCAGGAACTATCCACGCAAGGAATAGCATCCCGGCCAGTAAAGCTCGAAATACCCACTTTGAGCGACGACGCAACGGGAAGGTGACAAGCCACTCCAGCACGCCAAACGCGACGATTAACAGTGAACCAACGGTCCACATGAATGCTCTTGTTAGATCAATTGGGAGTACTGCCGACAAATACCGTTCCGAGTCGGTTCACTTAACTTCTTTTTCAGATCAGAAGTCAACTGGTTGAACAAAATTAATTCGATATCGTACTCAGGTTATACGTACGCTTGGACTATATCGGGCTCTTGGGCGAAATATTGCGTTTCGCCGAATACCCTAGCTAGTTGGGCGCGCCCAGAGAGTTTCGTACTGCTCGCCCATGATCAGCTGAGCAAGCTCGCGACGCTCCATTCGGCGCAATGTCTCGAACGCCTTCTCGGCTTCTTCAAGCGCTTCCGGGTAGTCAGATTGTACGATTCGATCGATTACCTTGTCCCATAATCCGGAGGTCTTCATCGCCTCCACGTAACCTACCCATGGCACTGCAACGATGTCCTGCGGTCGAGGAAGCCCCGGGCGCATTCGCTTGATAGTCCGGAGGCGATCAGCTATCGAACGCGCCATTGGCACGATTTTAACCAAAGCCGGCTCACCCTCTTTAGGACGAATATCGATCACAACGGACTGGCCAAACTTCGGGAAGAAAACTGCCATTACGTTAGCGTTCGAAATGAACTTGAAAACGCCATCTACACCGTTTCCATAGCCGAAATCCAAACTATTACCTCTCAACTGATCCACTTGAAAATGTGAAGTGGATTTCTCGTCCTCTAAATATCAGCTTACCCCTAGTTTTACGGGAATTAAGCCTTAAGTTCTCGAACACTAGCAAGAAATGATGGCAAGACCTTCTCCCAGTCACCAACAACACCGAATCTGGCCTCTTTGAAAATGTTGGAGTCAGCGTCCTTGTTGATCGCGACAATAGCCCGAGAACTCGAACAACCCGCCATGTGCTGACTTGCACCCGAAATTCCGACAGCTATGTATACATCAGGGCTGACCGACTTACCTGTGAGACCGACCTGATGCGAATGATCTATCCAACCCGCATCACAGGCCGCTCGAGAAGCACCCACGGCACCATCGAGAGCGTTAGCGAGATCTTTTAGAACGCTGAACGGCTCGGGACCTCCGAGTCCACGACCTCCACTAACGACAACTCCAGCGTCTTCCAGTCGTACACCGTCTCTTGTTTCGGCTACCGTGTCGGTGACATACGCAAACTGCTCTATCGACTGAGGTTCTATCGATTCGATCGCAGGAGACCCGGTCTCCGTAGAAGGTTCGTACGCGCCGGCCCGAAGGGTGACCACTGCTGGTGTAGATGCGACTATAAACTCAGCAAGAGCACTTCCGCCGTACACCGGTCTTGTTACTACCAAGGCTCCGTTTTCGTTTGAGAGTTCGGTGCAGTCGGCGGCAAATGACAGATCAGACCGGAACGCTAATCGTGCACCTACCAGCGATCCAAAGTCAGATTTGCTTAGCAGAACCACGTCGGGGTTGTTCGACGTGACGAGCGACGCAATCTCGGCGGTCGATTGTTCATAAATCCCGTCGTCCGAGTTTGAAACTGCGCTGATGCTCACAATCGAATCAACCGATAGTGAACTTGCTGACGCCGGAGCGTCTCCGGAGAACGTAACCGTAATGTTCGGCTCGCTCAGCGACTTAGCCGCTGCAACTGCTTGCAAAGTCGATTGACTGACCTCACCATGCTCGTCACTCTCACCAATCAAAAGTATTGATGTCATTAGATCAATTTCTCCTCGCGCAATCGCAGCGCAAGTTTCTTACCCGAATCCGCTTCGTTTTCTCCTTCTATTAGTTCAACTTGCTGGTTCGATTCAGGAACGTACAGTTTTGTTAGCTTAAGCTTCGGTGCAAGATCTCCGGAACTCAGTCCAAGATCTGCCAGTGAGAACACTTCCGGTTTCTTTCGGCTTGCCTGCATAATTCCTCGAAGGTTTGGGTAGCGAGGCTCTCCGAGTTCGTTCGTTACGGTCAAAACCGCCGGTATTGGAGCCGTAATTTCCTGGTAGCCATCGGTAATTACTCGCTGAACCGTAATTCCGTTGTCCGTAAGTTCCAGTTTTTGAACGAGTGAAACCAGTGGCAACCCAAGAACTTCGGCAAGACCCAGCGGGACGTGCGCTTGGTCCCAGTCTGAAGCCTGTCGGCCTCCAAGAACCAGATCGAACGCACCGTCCTTCTCGATTACCGTTGCTAAAACCTTCACGGTCGCTGCTGAGTCGATCTTGTCGAGTCCATCATCGTCGACTAGAACCAGTCGATCCGCTCCCATCGCAAGCGTCTTTTTCATAGAGTCCATGACAAAGTCAGTCCCAACTGAGAGGACGGTGATCTCAACGTCGGCACCAGCATCACGAAGCAGCAATGCTGCTTCTACCGCGTTCAGATCAAAACCGTTTACGACCGGTGGGACTCCGTTGGGCGGAACCACGCTATTGGTCGATTCATCAATCTTGAATTGAGAGGGAGGCGTTTCAGGGTCCGGCACCTGCTTTGCAAGCACCATGATTCGAAGGGTCAATTGGAAAATCCAGCTGTTTCTGTATTGGCTCTGTAGTTGTTGACAAATATCGCTAGCAAACAAAACACGATGATAACGACACCGCGGAACGGTCGAATTACGATCTGCGATCTATAACATTACCGTTCAATTTCCTGTCATGTGCGACTAATTTTCACAACACCTGATCTCTCGTCTCATCAACCTTGAAATCTGTAATCGCAGCGGCCCAACTACTCGGAATCGATATAGATTCGCGGCAACAGTCGCAATTTCAGCGGTACCGGGAGCTGATCGAACTGCGTAGCAAGCAGTTCAACCTAACCGGGCACAAAACGTGGGACAAGATTCGCGAAGAGTTGTTCATTCGATCGCTCCGAGTACTTTCTCCCGCTGGCGGATCGGTCCCCACTCCGGAATGGTTTGCCGGAAAACGGGCTATCGATATTGGCTCAGGCGCGGGAATTCCGGGGATGATTATGAAAATCGCCATTCCGGAGCTTCACATCACTCTTCTCGATTCGATACAGAAGCGAACGAATTTCCTGACAGAAGTCGTGACCGAGCTTGAACTCGACGGGATAGAAGTCATCAATGGTCGAGCGGAAGAGCTCGGTCAACAGAAAAAACACCGCGAAAACTACGACGTTGTAACCGCACGTGCGGTTGCTCGACTCAACGAACTCGCCGAGTTGACAATTCCGTTTGCCAATATTGGTGGGACGGTGATCCTGCCAAAGAGCGGAGAAGTTGCAGCTGAAGTGAAACAAGCAGCATCAGCGGCCGAACTTTTAGGAGCGGCACCTGCTCTTGTTCTTGAAATAGATAAACCAGGCACTTCCCCTCCTGACGATATGGTTTACTGGATGAAAATCTCTAACACCCCACGAGAGTTTCCGCGTAGGGTGGGAATTCCGCATCAATCACCACTGATCCTGCCTGAAGATAGAGACGAATAGTCCATCCCTAAATTCCGGCAGAACTAAACAACAGCTGCGTCCCGCCTCGAACTATTGACTGATCAACCACCAAATAACTCAACAGCCGCCGATCAGGGCATGCCAAGTGCTGCCACATTACGACGGCGTGTTCTATCGATACCGACTTTGCTGGCAATCGCTGTTGGTGGTGCAATTCTTGTTTTCGCACTACTGAGAATTTTCGATCTCGACTGGGACGAGGTTTGGAACAACATTAGCGGCGTCGATCCGATTAAATATTTGCTCGCCGTCGTTTTCTATTACATCAGCTTTTGGTTTCGTGGACTTCGGTGGCGACTCATAGCCAAAACCGCTGATATCGGCGGGCATGGCGGAAAAAATGTGCCCGGAACGTTCACCCTGTCGGGAATCATCCTCATGGGCTGGTTCGCCAATTCGGTGGCGTTCCTACGACTCGGTGACGCCTACCGTGGATGGGCTCTGGCAATGGAATCGAAGGGCGACTTCCCATCAAGCCTTGGAACCGTACTTGCTGAACGCGTGCAAGACATGGCGGCTGTTCTGATTCTGGTACTCGTTGCTGCAATATGGATCACTGTCGAAGGTAATTCCGAGGTGCCCGTATGGGTCGTTTTCACCGCTTTGGTGCTAGTGGGATCGTTAGTTCTAGGGTTGATCGTTATGCGGTTTGCCGGCGACAGGGTAGCTAGTCGACTTCCAAGCAGATTCTCGACGGCATTTATCAATTTTCAAAGAGGCACACTTGGCAGCTTCTCAGGTAAAGGATTACCGCCTCAAATAATCCTCGGCATTGTCGGCTGGCTTCTGGAAATTGCGCGTTTCTACTTTGTAGCTGACGCAATTGGTATCGACATTTCGTTTGGAATCGTAATGTTCGCCGCCCTTGCCAACGCTATGCTTACGACTATCCCAACTCCCGGAGGATTCGGCTTCGTGGAAGGTGGTATGACAGGGCTACTAATCGTGTTCGGACTCACCGATAACGAAGCTCTGAGCCTTGTAGCCGTCGATCGTACTATCAGCTGGTTGAGCGTCGTTTTGTTCGGTGGAATCTTATTTGTCGTATGGCACGCCATTAAGGCAAAAAACTCTAGTTACACTCCCACCAAATCGCCAAACTGATTCGCCCGCCAATGTCAAGTCGGTTAATATCGTCACCTCGCGCATCATTACACCAACGGCACACCAACTGCGCTTAACGCAATTTCACTCAGGGGGGTCAGCGTGTGGCTGATAAGAAAAAGGTTCTCGTTACCGGACTCAGCGGATTAGTTGGAACTGCTCTCAGAGATGAGTTCGACAAGCGTTACGAACTTTCATCGCTCTCTCGCTATGGAACCGAGGGGATGGACGACGCACACAACTTCAAAGGCAATATTGCCGAGCTCGACACGATCATTCCTGCATTCGAAGGCCATCATACCGTCGTTCACCTTGCCGCCGACCGTAGCGCGAACGCCGAGTGGGAATCTACACTCCGAAACAACTTTGTCGGTGTCTACAACGTTTACGAAGCTGCAAGAATCACCGGTGTAAAGCGGGTGGTGTTCGGTAGCTCTCAGCATGCAATTGGCGGCTTCTATCGCGACGAACCTTACAAATCTATTCTCTCCGGTAACTACGAAGGCATCGAGCACGGTAAGTTCAAAAAGATTGACGAAACCGTTCCATTTCGCCCTGATGGCTACTATGGTGCTTCGAAGGGCTATGCCGAAGGCCTCGGAAGCTACTATTCCGAATGGCACGGAATTTCTTCAATAAACATGCGTATTGGCTGGACGATTTCCGACGATGACCCAACCGTGAATCCGGGCGGCCTCTCAATGTGGCTGTCGCACCGAGACACGGCGCAAATCCACGTCAAAGCGGTCGATGCCCCTGATGACCTTATGTATACAGTTGTATTCGCTATGAGCGACAACTACTGGAACATTTTTTCGCTCGACAAAGCACGCGAAGTACTCGGCTACGAACCCCAGGACGATGCGGGTCAGGTGTTGAACCTCGAAAAAGGTCTTTCATACCGGGACGACACCGACTACAAACAGCACGAAGAAGACCCCGACTCGTACTAACCCATCAAACCCCGATCAATCGCTCCACCCGACCTCACCACGACGCCACACTGAAACAAAAAATCTCGAGCCAACGGAAAAACCGCGCCGCGACTCGCACATCCCCGAAAAACCAACGGCCCCTTCACCTTGGGCCCCGTCGAAGGGCCATCGCCAACACGTCATTGTGAGACTTGAAACCCTTCCCATATTTTCTTGTCATTGCGAGAAGTGAGGATAGAACAACGTGGCAATCCACACCATACAAATCGCCCTCACCACACAAATCGCCTACAAACGACAATCCATCTCAACCCAACACCACCCCAGATCCCTTGTCACCTCGGGATTTATATACATCGACAACCTACTTCGCCGCGGCATACCCAACGCAAAATCACCGGCGAATTCCATTCACCCCTGTGCTACGATTTTTTAGTTGGGCTCGAATGAGCCACGCTCATTGCGACCCAACCCTCGAAAAATCGGGGCTGTAGCTCAATTGGGAGAGCGCTTCAATGGCATTGAAGAGGTAGAGGGTTCGAATCCCTCCAGCTCCACCAGGACATCACCAAACAAGCCGCTGAATATTTAGCGGCTTGTTTTCTTAACACCCTGTCTATAATGCCTCGACCTACTTCCAACTCGAACAAACGCGCCAAACGATTTGAAACTCTCGATTCTCGACCAGTCACCAATTAGTTCCGGAAAGACGGCACATGAAGCTGTGCAAGCGACTATTGAGTTGGCGAAGGCCGCCGACACATGGGGCTATACGCGCTACTGGCTTGCCGAACATCACAGTTCCAACTCTCTTGCCGATGCAAGTCCGGAGATCCTTCTCGCAGCGCTGGCAACACAGACCGACAACATAAGAATCGGTTCGGGTGGCGTAATGCTCTCGCATTACAGCCCGTTCAAGGTAGCCGAAATATTCAGAATGCTGGAAGCGCTGGCACCTGAGCGGGTCGATATGGGACTCGGTCGCGCACCCGGTTCGGGTCAAATGGCGAGCTTTGCACTTCAGCCGGGACCGAACTCTTACCCAATCGAGAAGTACCCGCAGCAAGTCCTCGACGTGGTGAGATATCTCAGCGACTCATTCCCTCAGGATCATCCATTCCGCGGTCTTCACGCCTCGCCAATGGCCGCAAAATGGCCTGCCCCATGGTTACTCAGTTCTTCAATGGGTAGCACAAGTATTGCCGCCCGACTAGGCATGCCACTTTCGTTCGCACATTTTATTGCGCAAGGAGGTGGACCCAACTGCGTGAAGTGGTATCGCAACAATTTCCAACCATCGGAATGGTTCGACAAGCCCCGAGTAAGCATTGGCATTTCGGCAGTTACAGCTGACACGGCGGAACGTGCCAAAGATCTCGCCACAACTCGTCACGTGATGCGTTTAATGCGAAACAAGGGGCATGAAATGGTCGGTGTGCCTTCCGTCGAAGAAATCAAATCGATGGAATTTAGCGTAGCCGATGAAGAGTTCATAGATGCTCAGCGAGCCAATTCAATCGAAGGTGATCCTGCAAGCGTGAAAGCAAAAATCGAAAGTCTTGCAGCCGAGTACGAGACCGACGACGTTATCGTGATGACAATCACCCACGATTACGCCGAACGACAACGTTCGTACGAGCTATTAGCAGACGAATTCGGTCTTACGGGCGAAGGAAGAAAAGAACTCGTGACATACTCGTCAAAGCAGTGACTATTTATCGTTTTATTCGTTAGGCTTTGTCCTTCTCGGACAAAGTCAAATTTCAAATTACACGTCAATGCCAAACCACACGCCACTCGATCCTGAAAACCCCGACATCCTCTACGGCTCGACCAGTTCACTCTGGGACGGAAGTCACTCAATCGAGTGGGGCATAAAGCGAATTGCTGCTCTCGGTCTTCAGGGAATCGAGCCATACGCCAAACAGATCGAGAATCACAGGGATAACCCCCTTGCTCTCAAAGAAAAATTCGATGCAGCTGGCGTGACAATGATCGATGTTTCAAACGGTGCAAAAGGTCAGTCGACCAACTTCATTGATCCAGCTGAAATCCCACAAACCATCGAAGACCATGTCGCTTTCGCCCGAGACTTTCTGCTCCCTTTCGGGTGCGACATGTGGAAATGCAACATGGGAAAGCGACCTGAAAGCGGAACCACGGACGATCAGCTGAAGCGACTCGCCGACACGCTCAACGAGATCGGTCGACAGACAATCGAAATGGGCATTCGACTGGCCCCACACCCGCACATATGGGGTCCTGTTGAACGTGAACACGAAGTACAGGCAATGCTCGACCTCACCGATCCGAATTTCGTGTGGATGACGCCTGACACCGGTCACCTAACGCTGGGCGGCATGGACGCAGTTCAGATCATGGACAAATATTTTGACCGCATTGCCGAGGTTCACCTGAAAGACACATACGCCAAATACCGCGGCAACTCCGCGACGCCGCCGCAGTCACAACACTTCGATTCCAGCGTTTACCACAACATGGGTGGCGGGGGAGTCGATTTTCCAGCTGTGATGAAACTACTTCGCGAACGCCACTTCAAGGGCTGGGTAGTGTTTGATATGGACGGACCACGAGAAGGCGATGATGGCTTCGACGCTATTGGCGGGAATCTCGATCTCGCGGTAGATGACTACCTTGCCCACAACGTCAACTACTTACGCGTCATCCTGGGTGTGAACCTACCGCCATTCAACTAGTTGCACGCCAAATCTACACCTAATCAAAAACACAACCGAACTTGAGCCCTGCGGATGGATGAGCCATGACGCTGGTGAAAGCTTTTGCTTATTCGCTGAACGGCACTGCTGGATCCACAACGGTATCGCCGTTGATCTTGCCACTGGCAAACAGCGTCCAGCATTATTCGAAAATACTAAGTTGACCCCAATTTGTATGACCCCGTTTCGAATCGCTTACAGCCTCCATCCGACGCATCTTACGCCACTCTTACTGGCCCTTAACCTTTTCGATAAGAGGGAAGTGTGAAGGAAGCGGTAGAGCGTGCGTTATTAGTTCACATTTTTAAAGGTCCACATCGCTTTCATTGATTACCACTTAGCAAATCTAGCTACGATCTGTATCCTTCACATCAATATTGCAAAATCGGCTGAACCGATTCGTCGACACGACGAGTATTCATCTAAATGGAGACAAAAATGTCTGACTCGGAAATCTATTCACCATCGGAATCGTTCGCAGCGAACGCTCATATGAAAAGCCTAGACGAGTACAAAATCGAGTACGAACGGTCGATTGACGACCCGGAGGCGTTCTGGGCGGAAAAAGCGTCCGAGTACCACTGGTTCAAGAAATGGGACAACGTCCGCAGTTTCAACTACGATCGACGAGTAGGACCAATCTCTATCAAGTGGTTCGAAGGTGGCCAGACAAATATTGCATACAACTGTCTTGACCGACATCTCGGAACCAAGGGCGATCAGACAGCGATTATTTGGGAAGGCAACGAACCGGGTGAAGATCGAGTCATCACCTATAACGAGCTTCATGAGGAAGTGAGTAAGTTCGCCAATGTACTTAAAGCGCGCGGAGTGAACAAGGGCGATCGGGTTTCTATTTACATGCCGATGATCCCCGAGCTTGCAGTTGCAATGCTGGCCTGCGCCCGAATTGGCGCGATTCATTCGATCGTTTTCGGTGGATTCTCAGCCGATGCTCTTGCCGACCGAATCGCCGACTCAATGTGCACGACTCTAATTACCTGTAACGGCACTCACCGCGGCGCAAAACCGGTCGGAATGAAAACTGTTGCCGACGAGTCAATGGAAGCTGCTGAAAAACAAATGGGCGTTCCGGTAGAAACCTGCATCGTCGTCGAACGCATCCCTAGTAGCAAGGGTGTTGAACACGACATGAAGGACGGTCGAGACGAGTGGTATCACGATGTAATGGCTGATGCCGATACCGTGAATGAAGCAGAACCAATGGACGCTGAAGATCCTCTGTTCATTCTGTACACATCGGGATCGACGGGGCAGCCAAAGGGTGTTCAGCACACCACCGGTGGGTACATGGTTTACGCCTCGCAAACCCACAAGTACGTTTTCGACTACCACGACGGGGATATTTACTTCTGCACTGCCGATATCGGCTGGGTTACCGGACACTCTTACATCGTCTACGGACCACTGGCGAACGGCGCAACCACGATCATGTTCGAGGGTATTCCAACCTACCCGTCTCCAGATCGTTTTTGGCAGATCGTGGAAAAGTGGGGAGTGAACCAGTTCTACACTGCGCCAACTGCGATACGGGCAATCGCTTCTCTTGGCGACGAGTACCCAGACAAGTACGAAATGCCGACTCTTAGGTTGCTCGGGTCGGTTGGTGAACCGATCAACCCTGAGGCGTGGCGCTGGTATAACACTCATGTTGGAAAAGAACGATGCCCGATTGT
>DBTA01000036.1:89827-127896 GCA_002306815.1 Dehalococcoidia bacterium UBA1328
TACATGGTGGCAAACCGAAACCGGCGGAATACTGATAACCCCATTACCAGGAGCCATCCCTACAAAACCGGGTGCGGCAACTATGCCATTCTTCGGAGTTGAGCCTGAAATTCTTGACCCAGAAAGTGGAACTCCGCTGGAAGGAAACGGAGTTTCAGGTGTTCTGGCACTGAAGGCCACTTGGCCGGGTCAAATGCGCACCGTTTACGGTGATCACAAACGATTCGAAGACACGTATTTCGACATGTATAAGGGCTACTACTTCACCGGTGATGGGTCGACCCGTGACGAAGATGGTTACTACTGGGTTACGGGGCGTGTAGACGACGTTATCAACGTTTCAGGGCACCGAATGGGTACAGCTGAAGTTGAAAGTGCTCTGGTGCTGCATGAGACCGTTGCGGAAGCTGCAGTTGTTGGCTTCCCCCACGACATCAAGGGCCAGGGTATATACGCCTATGTCACCTTGAACGTCGGTGAGGACTACACCGACGAACTAAAACAGGATCTACGGAACCAGGTACGAACGGTAATAGGTCCAATTGCTTCACCCGACGTGATTCACTGGGCACCCGCTCTGCCAAAGACTCGTTCCGGCAAGATAATGCGCAGAATTCTCCGCAAGATAGCAACCGACGAAATCGACACTATTGGCGATACATCAACTCTCGCTGAACCAGAGGTAGTCGACGACCTAATCGCTCGAAAGGGGACGTAAGTAGACCAACGCCCGGTACAAGTCATGTGGGATGGTCTACAGCATTTGGTATGTGCTGTGAGACACACATCGAATGTTTGGTGTTCACTCGTGAGCGACGACGCGGGTGCTGGAGGTTCAACTATTGTTCTGAGGCTCGATTTCGTATCTTCGAACCTTAGTTCACAGAGCTGTGCTTTATAAGAATCATCCTTGTTCCGTGGAATGCGGCAAGCGTCAGCGACTCACACCTAACCCTTCGATCGTATTCGGGGCGGCAAGTTGATGATGCCGCCCACCCCCCCGGTGGCAGACGGACAGATACAGTCAATGACGCAAACGTTCCTGAATATGGCTGTTTATGGGATGAACGTTCCGGCACTAACAGAAGCCTCGCGGTTCGTGTCGGCACGGTTACCGAATTCGTTTTGGCCAAAAAGTTACCGTATTCGTCTGCTGAACTTAGAAGGTCCAATCGTAACTGATGTTTCGGATGGACTGGAGCGGTTGGGTCACAAAATTGAACGGCAACGACAGTACGGCGCACGGTCAGGCGCAATTTGCGCAATCGTCACCGATCACCCGAGCGCCACGTTATCGTGCTGGCGCATATTATCGCAGCAAGGGTTACGCCACAGCGCGGCATCACGGACGAGTACTACGATAGAGTCCTCCAAGTCCTGAATAATCTAAGATGCTTTGTACGGGATGTTGCTTAGTTTGGCGGCGTCTCTCATCACAAGCTCCGTCATTTCGCGCGGGGTATGCCCTTGAAAGTAGTGCGGAGTGCCGAAACGAACGGTGATTCGGGTGCGCAGAGCCGGAATTGTCCAATTGGGTGTGAACGGGATCCATTTGGATATCCACCTCCCGACTGCTGACTGCTCTAGCCCACGTCCTTTGCGGTCATACTCGATCCCGACCGGAACTATAGGGATTCGCAGTTCGTGTCCTTTTTGTCGCAAGTGCCGAGCTTCGTAACGTTGCAGAAGCCCAATTAGACCATCTTCAACCGAATCAACTGAGTCGTACTGGTATTCGCCTTGTGCAAACGCCGCGGTGATTAAACGTCGATCCAATCGGTCTTCAACATCTTTGGCAAGTTGAAGAGCTCGCCGTCGAGGATTATCGATGGCATCTTCTTTCCAAATGACAGTTCCGAGAGCGGTGCTGATTTGCCTTTGCACGTAGTTGATAACTGCGTTGTGACCGAACGAATCAGTTGAAACGAAACTTATGAATTCTTTAGTTACGTCTCCAACAGCGAACACGTCAGCGGTTGTACGGTGAACCGGAGCAAGCATTATGGGTCGAATATTCGGGATTTCGCCTTCAACACGACTGCTCAGAAGCAGAGCATGCTTCGCGACTGGAAGGAATGACCAGCGAAGAGCGTGGTAGTTGAACCGCCACCAGTTTTCTTTGAGACCCAATTACCGACCTACTGAACTCAACCGACGTTTACAGCTTGGCTACGTGGAAACCAAAAAATCGAACACTTATGCACCGAATTTTATCCGCGAGATCGGACAAATCTCTGCAAAATTTACGACGTTAATTGAACCGAAATTCATCATAAAAAATTTAGTCGAGAAGTTCTCTTGCGGCCAATTCTAGTGCGTCCAGGATCAGATTGTTTTCTTAGTCGGTCCGCATTGCAATTCGTATGTACTCGCCATAGATACAAATGCTGTCATTGCACGAGCGCACGTAGATTCCGTGCCTAATGAGAAGTAATCGGGTCAGCTGATACGCCTTCTAGCATTGGAACTAACTGGAAGTTCGAGTATGTCGGAACTGTTTTAAGCACATCGATCGAAGGTAAATTGCTCGTGAGCGCATAAGGCGTGTAGACTCGCCCGCCATGAGTAATTCCGCCATCGAAAAACGAAAAGTCCTAATTACCGGAGGCGCCGGCCTGATTGGCTCTATCCTGATTGAACGACTCAGCGATAAATACGAATTCTCGTCACTTGATCTACGCGAAGTAGATGGCATCAAATCGACTGTCGCCAACCTGTACGATCTACATGCCATTTCACCGGCGTTCAACGGGATAGACACCGTGATTCATCTTGCCGCTGACCGTTCTCCGGAGGGATCGTGGGAGTCAATTCTCCAGAATAATTTTGTAGCTACGTACAACGTGTTCGAAGCGTCGAAGCGTGCAGGAGTGAAGCGGGTAATTTTTGCCAGCTCTAACCACGCCGAAGGCGGGTTCTATCTCGATCCGCCGTGGAAGCATTTGAACGACGGTAACTTTCACCTGCTCGAACAGGACAACTACGAGTTAGTAACCGAAAAGCACATGATTCGACCTGACAGCTACTACGGGGTTGCCAAAGCGTATGGTGAGGCGCTCGGTAGCTACTACAACGACTACCACGGGGTAAGTTCGTTTCATTTGCGAATCGGTTGGGTACTGGAAACCGATGATCCGACGTTTTCTGCTTACGCACTTTCTCTGTGGCTCAGCCACCGCGACACCGCCCAATTCATCGATCTGTGCATAAGCGCGCCCGATGAGCATCGCTACGACATTTTCAACGCCACATCCGACAACACGTGGAAGATTTTCGACATTGCTCACGCCAAAGAAGCACTTGGATACAAGCCTGAAGATCGCGCTGGCTCGGACTTTACTCCTCGTCCTTACGTTCGAAGCGACTAAGCAGTAACGCCTTGGAGCTCAGCTGGGCACTCCCCGCTATAGCCAGTCCGCTTGTTTACGCCGTAATTTCACTCGGCGACAAGTGGATGTTGACGAACCTCAAGCTTCGCATCGAAAGTTTTAATCTCTTCGTGGGGTGTACTCAGCTTGTAACTGGCGGAGTGGTTCTCGCTGTTCTCGGATTTCCTGATTCATCTCTAAGCTCGGTGGGTTATGCATACGCCGGTGGAATGCTCTGGGGGGTTGGGCTAATCCTGTTCTTCTGGGCCCTTCAACGAGAACAAATCGGCAGGGTGGTTCCGGTTTCACAAACATCACCAATCTTCGCCGCGTTTTTGGGTGTATTTTTTCTCGGTGAGAATATCGAATGGTGGGGTTGGCTGGCGGTACTGCTCGTCGTGGGTGGAGCAGTAATAGTTTCTGCAAACCCGCAACAGGTACTGTCGGGCGGCTTCTCGAAAATCTATCTCTACATAGTTGTCGGCGCCGCGATCATCGGGTTCGCACAGCTTCTGCTCAAAGAGTCCTCTGGTGATCTGAACGTGTGGCACAACCTAGCGTTTAGAGGGTTGGGACTATTCACAACCTTGGGATTGCCGTTCGTACGACCTTCGGTAAAACGTGATCTACAAAAGATCATAACCCGCCCCAGAGCAGCTATCCCTATCGTGATTATAGAAGGAATTGGCCCGGTATTTGGTAACGGATTCCTTCTACTGGCACTCGCCAACGGTCCAGTATCACTTGTGAGCGCGTTGCTGGGAACGCGACCTGTATTTGTCCTGTTGCTCACCTTTGCGTTTGCGCCGATTGCTAAGCGCGAGATATCGGAAAAGTTCAGTCGAGTCGATATTGCAACGAAAACAATTTCTGTGGCCGCTGTAGTTGGCGGCGTGGCAATTATTGCGTTCGCATAGCTACACGATCTGGTTGCGTAGCTCCGTTTCGCCGCGCCAAAATCGTTCGAGGTTGTCATCAAGAATATCGATCACACGTTCTTCGTAAAGACGAGTCTCACCACCGGTGTGCGGAGTAATGATGACGTTGGTCATGCCCCAAAACTCGGAATCGTCTTCAAGCGGCTCATTCCAGAAGTGATCTATGCCCGCACCTGCGATAGCACCCGACTTCAACGCCTCTGCGAGTGCTGGTTCGTCTACGCATTGACCTCGTGCAACGTTGATCAAATATGTAGTCTGCTTCATCGAGGCAAGCGCATATGAATCGATGATGTTCGTGGTTTCGGGGGTCAGCGGGCACGTGAGCACGACAAAATCTGCTTGCGGAATCAGATCACCGAGCTTGTCTGGAGTGAACACCTCTGCGGCGGGACCTTGAACGGTCGAAGGATCACGCTTGGTTGCAATGACCTTCATGTCGAACGCCTTAGCGAATCGTGCTAGTCGAGAACCAATCGCGCCCATCCCAACGATGAGCATCGTCTTGCCAATTAGTTCGTCCTCTCGTTTCGAAAGATCACCGAGCATTCCTCGCCAGGTGTTACAACTCTGGTTGTCACGACCCGTGTGGATGTGCCGGTTCAATCCGAGAATCATCGACATGGCATGCTCAGCAACCGCGTTCTGATTCACCCCGGCAGCATTGGCAAGGCGGATGCCTCGTTTTTTTAGTTCATTCAGAGGGAATTGATCGTAGCCGGCACCAATCGATTGGATGTACTTCAGGTTTTTCGCCCGATCGAGAAGAGAGTTTTCCCAGAAACCCGACACAACGAAGACATCCGCTTCTTCGATCCGATTCATCGTGTCGTCTGCCGACCATGTCTGAAAGTAGTTCACTTTGGGCGAATGGCTCTTGTAACTGTCTTCCATTCGGTAAGCGACGTGAGCGAAGTGAACGGTGGTATCCGCAACGGACGGAAAGGCTTCAGACATAATCTCTCCAAATCGAGAATGAATACGGACAACCATGACTAAATAATTCGTGTCAAAATCACCCGGTTGAAAATCACCGATGAATAATACCGATGAAGTTCAGATTCGCCAGTAAAAATGCCAGAAAACATCACGATAAGTAACGAATTTGCCGCCGTAACCATCTCGCCGGGCGCAGGTGCATCTCTCCGCTCTATCAAGATTAACAAGGATGGAAGTAACTACGAGCTTCTTTCAGGCGGTGACAATAAGCATGACCCTACCGAACTACCTCATGGTGAAGGCTCGTTCGTCATGGCTCCATGGGTGAATCGAATTCGAGATGGCCGACTGTTTGCCCCAGACGGCGAACATGAACTCCCAGTAAACGCACCTCCGCATGCTATCCATGGTCTCGAGCGAGACCGAGAATGGAATGTTGTGCGTGTTTCGGAGTCGTCACTGGAACTTGAAATCAATTTTGCCGAGCCGTGGCCGTACGCGGGAAAGATCGAGTATTCACTCGTTCTCGAAGGCAAATCTTTTGTTCAGACCATGCGAATGATTGCCGCTGACTCGGAATCTCGCAGTTTTCCGGGGAGCGTTGGCTGGCATCCTTGGTTCAACACCACTTTGGGATCGGATCCTGTAAATGTGAGGTCAGATGTGACAGGTGAATGGGCGTTAGATAGCACAGTTACTGCTACAGGAAAGCTGGAACGCACCGAAATAACTCGACGTCTCCAATCCGGAACGAAGTTCGCCGTTGGCGAGGTGGACGGCTGTTTCTTGCTCAACAGCGGCGGGAAAACGGTTCTCACGTGGCCAGAACTTATCCTGACCATGAACGGATCGGAATCGATCACTCACTTCATGTTCTACTCCCCAGAACACGCCCTGTGCGTCGAGCCGCAAACTTGCACGGTCGATGCAGCACGACTTGCCAACAGCGGTGTTGAGAACACGGGCCACTTGCTGGTTGATCGAGAAAATCCGCTTGTCGCTAAAACGACCTGGAGTTGGGGTTAGGTATCGCAAAAGCCACGCCTACCAAAGCCTCTCGACAGTAATACAATTCGTGATCGTCGATTCGTTATTCATGTGACAGCCTTGAATTAGCCACGGCTCTTAGCCAGATAAACGTTCAACCAGATAATCATGTCCACAAACACGCTTGCGCATCTCCTAAATCCTTCGTCCGCTTCGGATGATTCGATCATCATCCCTGGTGCCCCAACCCTTTCCTATGCGCAATACGCTTACGAAATCGAACGAACTGCTGAGCTACTAGCTGGGGCAGGCGTAAAGCCAGGTCGACCCGTGTCGATTGTTCTCGTGAACAATCTTGAGTTCATGGTGCTGTTCCTTGCTGTAGCAAGGGCGGGAGCAGTGGCTGCGCCGCTTAACCCTGACTACACGGTCGACGAGTTCAAGTTCTTCATGGAAGATGCCGATGCCCAGTTGGCGATCGTTCCTCCTAGAACACATCTCGGACGTGACGCAGCCAAGGAACTGGGTATCCCTGTACTTGAAGCATCCCTCGATGGTGGTTCAGTAGTTCTCAGTAACGGTAGCGGGACTCTCACCAAGACCGTAGACGCACCGGCTCCGTCTCCTGAAGATGTCGCTCTTTTCCTTCACACATCAGGGACTACGAGCCGACCAAAGGGCGTGCCGCTGACTCACGCCAACTTGATGAAGTCGATTAGCAACATCAAGAACCACTATGTCCTGACCCCGGAAGATACCTCGATCATCGTGATGCCGTTGTTCCACGTACACGGTCTTATGGGCGCTTCCCTCTCAACACTGAACTCAGGTGGATCGCTCGTTATCCCTGAACGATTCTCTGCTTCCAATTTCTGGGGACTTCAGAAAAATTATTCGGCGACGTGGTACTCGGCCGTGCCAACAATTCATCAGATTCTTCTCATGCGAGCGGATGATGACAACGCGCCTCACGAGTCGTTTCGATTCATTCGATCGTGTTCGTCGGCACTGGCTCCCGCAGTCTTTGAAAAGCTCGAAGCGAGATTCGGCGCTCCAGTTCTTGAGGCGTATGGCATGACTGAGGCTTCCCACCAAATGTCCTCATCGCCAATGCCTCCGGGGAAACGAATTCCCGGAACTGTCGGACAAGCAACCGGTGTAGAGATTGCCATCATGGATATGGAGTCTACAGGGCAGATACAGAAAACGGGCGATATTGGTGAAGTAGTCATCAAGGGCGAGAACGTCATGCATGGCTACAACAACAATCCTGAAGCCAACGCAGAAGCGTTCGTCGATGGCTGGTTCCGAACTGGTGACCAGGGCTTCCTAGATGCCGATGGCTATCTTTCACTAACGGGCCGAATCAAGGAATTGATCAACCGTGGTGGAGAAAAGATTTCGCCGCTCGAAGTCGACGGAGTGCTACTTAAGCACCCGGCTGTTGCAGAAGCTGTTTGTTTCGCCGTTCCCGATGAAAAGTACGGCGAAGTTGTCCACGCAGCAGTTGTTCTCAGCGGCGAGTCCGATCAGGCAGAAATCCGATCGTACTGTCGAGAGCAACTTGCCGATTTCAAGGTACCTGAAGTGGTCTATATTTCCGACGTACTGCCTCGCACCGCAACCGGAAAAATTCAGCGACGACACATGGTCACGGCCTTCGTAGACGACGAGAACTAACCGATTCTCCGACATAACTTCGAATCTACTGCTGCCAGCTGATTATGCGCGGTAGATGCGGCAGAGCCCATTTCAATCGGTATCCACCCTCTACTTCCGTGAGAGAGTTTTCAAGGACTCGTGCCAATCTTTGAGACTTCTTGGTACCAGGTGCGACAAACAAGCGTGTTTCACACTCTTGTTGCGCTTCCTCAAGAGTCCTGAACGGACGGGGAATCCACTCGCGCGATAAGGTTTCGGAGAAGTCGATTTCCAACGCATTAAGTAACTCTCGTATTTGCAGGAGTGCAGGTAGTTCGACTCGCTCTTCGCCGTGAATAGGTTCCCATAAAGGAAGATACATCGCAGTCGAAGGTCGTTCGAACGAAATCAGCGACACAGTTTTTCGAGAGTGGTCGGTTAGCTTACGAATGAAACTCTCGATTTCTCGAACCGTGTAAACCACATGAGCACAAATCACGAGATCGTGCGGATCAACTACAGTGTCCTCCCATCGATCTCCGATCACCGAAACATTCGTTTGCCCCCTAGGCGTTTGCTGCTGTAGTGAGTCTTTCGCGCATTGAGTCGGACGGTTCAACCGCTGTTACGTGAGAAACGTGATCTGCAATTGGCATTGCCAGTCGTCCCCCACCTGCGCCAACGTCAAGCACCGTGTCATATGGCGATGTGATCTCGACAAGTCGATCAACGGTATCGTCAGGGCCAGACTCGCCCTTTTTAGGTGGGGCAAACCTGTGAGCAACTGGTTTCCAGAAATCGCCAAAGGATTCGCTTCGCGCAACCGGTCGGCCTGTTTGTGCTCGCGTTCGACGGTTTTCTGCCACCAAATGCCATATGCGGTAACGTTATCTACGAACGAATCTGGTGTCTTTGCCACACAAATGCCTTTCTAATTTCGGCATCCAAAATCTAACCCCATAAACACCCCAACAAGGGTTGGTTGCAGATAAGCTTGGCAACCGTTCGTGGGTTTTCGAACCGGTTGTTAGCTTTCAAGTATCAATTTATTACGATACTGGGCCGAAAATTTGACAACCGCATGTGATATTCGTGGAAAGGTTTACCGATGCTCTTAGGTGTTGCGGGTCTGGTACCAGGCGACTGGAAAGCAATCGATGGCGCCGTGCTCGACAACGTTGCCGCTCATGGCTTCAAAACTGTTCAAATCAGGGTTAGCGACCCACAGTCAATGAAGGACAAACACGTACAACGGCTCAAGTCAATGTACTCAGACCGCGGTTTCGAAATGCCCCAGACTGTTGGTAACTACGGCGGAAACCTGGTTGCTGAGAACGAAGGCGAGCGTAAATCCGAAATTAAGTTCGTAAAGCGAATGGTCAATCTAACCGCCCGGCTAGGAAGCCCAAACACCTACCTTCGACCCGGCAGCCTGAACCCGAAAGGCGGCTGGATGCCTCACCCTAAGAACCATTCAGACGAAGTTTTCGACAGACTCGTAGACAGCACGAAGCAAATTTGTGCAGTTGCCGAAAACGAGGGAATCATGATGGCGGTCGAAGGCGGGACGGTCTGCCCTATCGATTCACCACAGCGCATGAAGGACCTCATAGACGCAGTTGGGTCGAAAGCGCTCGGATTCAACATGGATCCTGTGAACTTTGTTGGTTCACTGGATATTGCCTACGACACCACCTCGCTTATCAACGAGTTCTATGAGCTGTTACCAGATCGTATCGTGGGATGCCACGCTAAGGACTTCACAGTTGTCGACGCGCTTTTGCCGCATATTGAAGAGTCGATCATTGGTCAACCTGAGAGTCTCCTCGACAACGAGGCGCTATTACTCGGGCTCCAGAAGGTAAATCCAAAGGCGCATGTGTTAGTAGAGCACCTTCCGGACGACAAGATTCCAGTCGCCGCAGAGGGAATTCGCAAGGTCGCCGAAAAAGTCGGAATTGAGTGGGACTAAGAGAGTAAATATGCCTGTCGATCTTTCAGGAAAACGAATAATCATCACCGGTGCCTCAACTGGAATCGGTCGTTCAACAACATTCCGAGTTTCAGCTGCTGGAGCGAAGGTTGCAGCCTTCGATGTCAACGACTCGGATGGCGCAGCAACCATTGCCGACGTAAATGAAACAGGCGGTGATGCTCGATACTGGCACGTTGACGTTCGTGACGAAACCGCAGTCGCTGGAGCCGTCGCCGCTGCGGAGAACTGGCTTGGCGGTGTGGATGTATTGATTCATATTGCCGGCGTTCTACAGGGCGCTGCTGTCGAACTGGACGAGTTTCCAGAGGACATTTGGGACACAGTTATCGACATTAACTTGCGAGGTTCGTTCACAATCTGTAAATACGCCACCGGCGTAATGAAGAAACAAAACAAGGGAGTGATCATCCTCACAGCTTCAGGCGCAGGTGTTCACGGTGGTAGCTCGTCATTTGCCTACGGATCGTCAAAGGGCGGCGTGCACGGACTCTCGCTCGTGATGGAATCGCATCTTGAAAAGTACAACATTCGTGTGAACGACGTGCTACCTGGTGCTGTTCGCACCCCGCTCAAGGTAACAAACGTAGAAGACATGCACGATGCTGATGGCAAGTCGCGCGATCTCGAAGAAAAGATAGACGCACTTGTTTCACCTGACGAAATCTCGAAGGTCTACGCGTTCCTCGCGAGCGACGAAGCCAACATGATCAAAGGCAGCGTACGAACCCGCTAGAAAACGTTCATACGTCACAAGTACGATGCCCTAACTCCCTGCCTCTCGGGGAGGGAGTTAGGGGGTGGGTTAAACGCCCAAAGATCCTGAAAATGAATTCAGGATGACATCCATTACTTGAACGAAACGGCTGAAATCAACCGCGAACCCTCAACCTAAACCAGACTCCACACCGCACCAATATCACCACGATGAAAATCGGGGTTAAACGTTCACCTTAGAATTCGCAACCGGGCACACAAACCGCGCCTTACTCCTGTTGAGCAGTGTCCCGCTTCTCCCATCCAGGACGGAACATTCGAAGGAAGTTGCTTCTACCGTACGGGTGCTTCTTCGCTTCTTTCTCATTCAGACTCACACCAATGCCGGGTTCGGTCGGCATTTTCAAGTGACCATCTTCAACGCGGTGGAAGCCTGAGAGCACATCCGTCACCCACGGCTCGAGGAAATCATCGAAACACTCTTGGATAAACACGTTAGGCGTCACTGCATCGATGTGTAATGCAACCATGGTCTTGTATGGACTTTCGGCGTTGTGAAGCGCAATTTCGGCATGATGAGCCTGCGCTAAACCGGCAATTTGCAGAGATTTCCATATTCCGCCAACTTTGAGCGGTTCAGGATTAATCACATCGGTCGAATTGTGAGCTAAGAAATCGCCAAACTCGTGGAGATGCTGCATTCGCTCACCGGCAATTACGCGAACTGGCGAACGTTTCGCCATTTCAACCAGCGCTCCAACGTCCGACGAATAGACCGGCGTTTCAAACCACGTTATGTCGTAGTCTTTCAGCCAGTTCGCAATCTCAATTGCCGCGAACGTGTTAAATCGATCGTGCGCCTCAATCAAAATATCAACATCGTCACCAACAGCTTCTCGGACCGCTCCAACAAGTGCTTTCACCTCGCGGGTCTCCTTGCGCGAAAGCTGCATGTGAGCGTTGCCAAACGGATCGAATTTTAGAGCGGTGTAGCCTTTCGCCACCACTTCAAATGCCTTCTCGGCGAACCCTTCGGGTGTTCGATCTCCTGAATACCAGCCGTTTGCATAGACCCGAACGTCATCGCGAACTTTTCCGCCGAGCAACGTGTAGACCGGAACACATAACGATTTTCCAAGAATGTCCCAGCACGCCATTTCGATTCCTGCCATGGGTGCCGTGATATTCAGAAACGATGCCAGGTACAACTTGTGGAAGATGGAATGAATATCTCGTGGATCCATACCGATTACAAGATGTTTTACTTCCTCTACCGCAGCTACCCTCGGCTGTGTTTCGAGACCACCGGTCGCTTCGCCAACACCAATCATACCTTCGTCGGTTTCGACGATTACGTAGATCCAGTTTTTCCAGGGATTCCCTACTACGACGGTTCGCACATCGGCAATCTTCATTTAGTTGCTCCGATTTGAGGATATTCTGCTGTGATAAGAGCCGAAAAGTAATCAGCAGGCATTCTACTGTCAGAAACTGACACAGTTCGAACTTGAAACGGTTCGAACCAGACTACAATCGTCGACAACCACTACTCGTCAACCCGCTGATTTTCTCAGGCACTGAACGTGAAGACCGTACAACCCGACTACCACTACCACCTGAAGACCGCTTCCAATCCATCGATTAGCCCTGATGGGAGTTCGGCAGCTTTTGTCGTTCACCGCTTTGAACCGGGAGCTTTTGAGGCGAGTACGGACGTTTTCATATGCAACATGGCAGACGGGTCTAATAAGAATCAAATTACAAACACGGGTACGGCATCGAAGCCGGTGTGGGATCCTAGTGGATCGAAACTCGCGTACCTCGACAACGACGATTCTGGCGTGAAGCAAATTTATGTTTGGTCGGAGGAAACAGCATCATCTGACGCAATCACAGATCGTATTGTCAACATTGACGCTTTCTCGTGGTCGCTCGACGGCAATAAGATCGCGTTCAGAGCACTCGTTCCGGGCGAAGATGAGCTTCGACTAATTGAAGCCGGGAATGACTCGCCTAAGATCAGAACTGCTCGCCGAATCCGCTACCAGCAAGACGGAGTTGGCTGGCGAGGCGACTCGTTCTACCACGTTTTTATCCACGATTTAGATTCGAATCAAGTAACCCAGATCACCGATGGTGAAGGGGACGATGGCCCTCCCATTTGGTCACCGGATGGCAAGCGAATAGCGTTTATTTCCGACAGGAACGACGCTCGAGAGACGATTTCGAAAACCGAACTGTTCGTTTGTGGCACAGACGGATCAAACCTCGAAGTTTGGTCATCCCACATGTTTATGGTCGAGTCGGTTGCATGGTCACCCGACTCTCGAAAGATTGCGGTAACTGGTGGTCAAACTCGAACCGAGGTCGGTGGTTACGGACTAACCACTCAATCGAGTGTCTACGTTCTCGAACCGGGGTCTGAACCAGTAAAACTGACGGACGACTCGATACGCCCTCAAGCCAACGGAACTGGCTTCCCTGTTACTGCCGACAGCCCCACTATAGCGTGGAAGAACGACACGGGGATCATTCTCGGCGCCGATTCGCGCGGGCAGTCTCATCTGGTAGTGGCAAATCCCGAACATCCTGGAGAATTCCGGCTCGTGACCAACGGGTGGCAAATTACCGAGTTGAACATAGGTGTAGTTAGCGATGATGTGTTGGTCTGCACCAGTTCGCCGACGTCTCACGGCGAGCTCTTCCGGGTTGATCTAAACAACGGAGCAACGACACAAATCACGAATCTCAACTCAGAATTCTTCTCCGATCACACGGTTGCTACTCTCGAAAAATTCACAATCACACGAGAAAACTTCGATATCGAATCGAGAGTGTGGTTTCCTTCCGGGTTTGATCCACGCAATCGCTACCCACTGCTGCTCGATGTTCACGGAGGCCCGCACAGTGCGTTCTACGATTCATTTTATCCAATCCATCAGGTTGCAACTGGCGCGGGGTACGTGGTTGTGGCCCCAAACCCACGTGGATCGTCAACGTACGGACTGAAGTTCGCTACTGCGGTTCACGGCGACTGGGGACTGGGCGATTACGAGGATGTGATGGCGGCAATGGAGGAAGTCGCCTCACGCGAATACATAGATGAAACCCGTGTAGTAATCCATGGATCCAGCTACGGTGGATTCATGTCGAGCTGGGCAGTGGGGCACACAAACAGGTTCAATGCCGCGGTTATTGCCGCACCGGTTACCAACCTATCGAGCTTCTACGGCACCTCCGACATCGGAGTGAACTTCACTGAAATTCAACTCGGTGGTGAACGATTCGATTCACGCGAGAAATACGAGTTCCACTCCCCGCTGGCTTACGCCCGCGATGTTGAAACGCCCGTATTGCTACTTCATGGAGAAGACGACATACGCGTACCAATTGAACAATCCGAGCAGTACTTTGTCGCCCTAAAACGGCATGGCAAAGAAGTAGAGTTCGTGCGGCTTCCCAGAACAAGTCACGGAATATTCCGCGCAAAGCATCCGATGATTCGCATGGAGTATTTTCGTCGCATGCTCGCTTGGTTCGAGAAGTATAATTCTGATTCGTAAAAAGCCGACTTAACGCAAAAGGGTCGGTACACAAATCTACCTTGATTGCGTAGTTTTCTTTGGATCTAGGCGATGATCTGGAGTGGCGACATTGCATAGGCACTCGCTGATTCGTGCGTTTCGCTTGAAATCTCGTCGTAGGCGCTTAGGCGGGGATGCTTGAGAGAAAACCGCTCAGGTCTCTCTAATTACGAAAGATTGGTCTGCCACGAACGCCCTAGCTCTAGTCCGGGCGTTCTGCTTTAAGCAGATATCATCAAGATATGCTTGATACTTCACTGCTTGCCAATCTCCCCGAGCATCCTGATGTCATCGCACCCGACGGCTCTGAAATACGCTTGTTGAAGTCGGCAAACGAGGTTTCGAGCATGGTTCATGCCTTACTCCACCCCGGAACGACTACTCACGCCGTTCATCATTTGACCGTTGAAGAGTCATGGATATGCGTCGCAGGTGAAGGTGAGCTTTGGCGATCGAATGATGCTGGCGAGTCGGTTCTCTCACTTACTGAATGTACAACGTGCGAAATACCCGTCGGGACAACGTTCCAGTTCCGCGCCACAGGCAACAAACCTCTGGAAATCGTCATCACCACCACACCTCCATGGCCAGGTGACCACGAAGCCGTTCGCGTACATGGAAAGTGGGCACCCTCGGTCTAGAAGACGACTTCCTCACCCAAAGTAGCCATTCTGAGGCTCTCGAAGGGTAGGCTACGCCCTGAACAGCCATCTTCAACATTCCTCCACTTTCTCCACACAGGTTCCACATATTTAATTTTTATTTTCGATGTCAGGCAATCAAAACGCTGGCAAATCCGGCAAGCAAAGGGTAAGAAAATGATCACCCGAAAAATCACGCTCGGTGTAACAGCAGGACTCCTCGGAGCATTCGCACTGGCCGGCGCAGCCGTCGCACAGAAAGGCCCCGTAGACGGCGAGAACCCACGAGACTCAATCAAGGATCGCGTCGCTGAGACCCTCGGATCCGCAATGAAAACAGCCCGAGAGGAGCATCGCGAGGCAAAGCAAGACGAATGCCTAGCTGCCCTAGAAGAAGCTGGAACCATCACGCAAGAACAGGCTGATGAGATCGACCAATGGGAAGACGCAAAGCCCGAGATCATGAGCGACCTAAAGAAACTCGCTCGACAGTATGGCGGCGTAAAGGACGACTTTGAGGCGACACTCTCAACACTCGTCGAGCAAGAAGTGATCACACAGGCTGAAGCCGACGAAGTCACCGCTTGGATCCACTCGAAGCCGGCGTACCTAGAGGAGCTGCGCGGCGATCGAGATGGAAAACTTCGACACGGTCATGGCAAGCACCGCCATGGTCACGGACGCGGGCCCGGATTCAAACGCAATTTTTAACTTCCTGGACCTAGTGCGGAGTCAGGAACCTCGTTCACTCTCCCCAGTGACACAGAGATCAGGGTCTAAGCACGTAAAGACAACCGAACTCACACGAAAGCGCTTCTAGTAAATTCGGGGAGCGCTTTTCGCGTCCATGAACCCCACAACTGTGTAATCAATAAACAAAACCGCAGAAACTCTGAGTCCCAGAACATAAGCGAAATCTGGCAAACTGGTGACGATTACCAGATACGATAGATTCGACAGTCCAACCGGCACCCAGCAGAACCTCCACTCCTATCCGGGGAACCCGCATATGAATCAAAGCCCCAACAACAAGACGCAACGACTCCAGCAGTGGTTCGACGCACGCCCGAGTTGGGATCACGCTTCGTACGGCGAGTTCATGCACATTGGTGCGAACCAAACGATTTTTCGAATCGCTTTGCAGTATCAAGAGGTAAACGCCGACACTAAAGTGCTAGATACCGCCTGCGCCGTTGGTGGTAATGCCCGCTGGATGGCCTCACTGTTCGGCTGCGAGGTCTACGGAAACGACATTGATGAAGAAGCTCTAGAAGTAGCGCGTGATCTCGCCGAAATCGAAAACATTTCACACCTGTGCACATTCGTAAAAGCTCCAGTCGAAAAACTTCCGTTCAAAGACAACACTTTCGACATGGTCATGACCACGGACATGTTCGATGCCACCGAGGTGAAACGTGTCCTCAAATCCGGCGGCAGCTTCATCATCATTTCGCTTTTTGAAGACCCCAAAATCACCCCTCTACAACTTGCCGGGGATTGGGGACTCGAACTTGAAGTTTCGCTGGATGTGACCGATCTTGCTTTCGCCTTCAACCGGGCGAAGGAAACAGAAGCACGACTACTCCACGAGTCAGAGATGATCCAGGCGCGCGATCTCATCGAAATCATGAACAAAAGCGTCGCACCTTACACACGAGGCAGCCGCCACTACATCATGCGGCTCCGCAAGAACTAAACAGGCAGGAAAACACATGACGACTGAAAATTCCGGGCAGTTCCGCGGTATCTACGGAATTCCCGCAACACCGTTTAACGAAGATGAATCTCTCGACATCCGATCGCTGGAGAGCGTTCTCGAGTTCTCCGTGGAAAACGGATGCCACGGCATCGTTATGCCTGTTATGGCAAGCGAGTTCCAATCGCTAACAGATACCGAACGCAAGACGATATTTGATTTCACCACGAAAATCGTAAACGGCAGGGTTCCAACTGTCGCTGGAATATCAGGTATTTCGAACGTTCACTCGATCGAACTCGGAAAATATGCCGAAGGTGCCGGTTTCGACTCGATCATCACAATGCCACCCGCCAATATTTCAAAATCTTCTGCTGCCGAAGTGCTCACCTTCTTCGAACAGATCAGTAACGCTGTAAACATCCCTATCTGGATCCAGAATCACGACCGTGGAACTCCGCTGAGTGCCTCTCAACTTGCAGAGCTTTGCGAAAACATTGAAAACGTAAGCTACGTGAAGGAAGAAACGACTTTCGCCGGACAGCTCACCTCCGATCTTCTTGGTCAAGCAGGAGACTCGGTAAAAGGCGTAATGGGAGGAATGGGCTGCAAATTCCTCGTTTCCGAGTTCAACAGAGGCATGTGCGGCAACATGCCGGCATCTCACTTCGGTGACATCCACTCGAAAATGTGGAACCTCCTCGAATATGGAGATGAGGCAGGCGCACGTGAAATACAGACACGTATGGCACCCCTCAACAACTACGAAAGCCTCTACGGAATGAGAGCGTTCAAGGAAATTCTTTATCGACGTGGTGTGATCACCTCTCCGACCACCCGCTCTCCCGGAAAGCGTAATCTCGATAAGTACGACCTGGCCGAATACGACACCCTTCTCGCATCAATCGACGACCTGCTGGTCTGGAAGGCTTCGTAGCAACGTGAAAATCGAAGCAATTGACCTCTTCTACGTTGCTCTCCCAAAAATAGAGAGATCGGCAGACGGAACGCAGGACTCTCTGGTAGTTCGGGTTCGTACCGACAACGGACTCGAAGGCTGGGGAGAGTGTGACGCTTCACCTCTGGTGTCGATGGCGGCGTACGTAATGCCGATGTCTCACTCGAACATCATCAACATTCGAGAAGCACTACTCGGAGAAACACTCGATTCTCCGGAAGACGTGATTCGACTCCGTGCGAAAGCAGGTGAGTACGGACTGGACATTCAACAGCTCGATCACGCGGTGGCAGGTGCCGATATTGCGTTGTGGGACGTACTCGGAAAGCACCTTGGCGAGCCAGTGTGGAAGTTGATTGGGCACGACGCTTCCTATAAAAAACTGCCATACGCGAGCGTCTTGTTCGGAGACGATCCCGCCGAGACTCGTTCAATTGCAGAATCGATCATTAAGCGTGATTTCCGAGCAGCGAAGTTCGGTTGGGGGCCTATGGGTAAAGGCTATTTGGAGGACGACATTGCCCTTGTTCAGGCTGCTCGAGACGGGTTAGGCCCTTATGCCAAGTTGATGGTCGACGCGGGAGTGATTTGGGGCGACAACGTCGACGCCGCGTATCAACGCGCCGTAGCCTTCGCTAATCTTGACGTCACGTGGCTCGAAGAACCACTTCGGAGCGAAGAGGTAGGTGCTTACAAGGAACTTAGCGACCGCGTCCGAGCCAACGGCATTTCAATCGGTATTGCTGGTGGTGAAGGAGCAGATTTCTATAGATCGGCGGACGACATGATGACAAATGCCGGGCTCGATTTCGTTCAAATCGATGTTGGGCGGATCGGTGGAATCACAGAAGCGAAACGAGTTGCCGATAGAGCACATGAACTCGGTATTCAATACGTCAACCACACGTTCAAGAGTCATTTATCGGTCGCTGCTTCAATCCACGTCTTCGCCGGATACGAAGAATTCGACCTGACGGAGTATCCGGCTGGCGAATCGCCTCTCATCCTCGGACTCACAGAGCCGACTGGAATATTCCGTGACACTGACGGATTCGTTCGCGCATCTGAAGCCCCTGGTCTTGGCGTTGAAGCTAACCTTGACGCTATTCGCCAATACCAACGCCACGTAAAAATGGAAATTGACGGACAAGCTCTCTTCAAATCAGACGAACCGTAACCCAAAGTGCCATCCTGGTGCGCTCGAAGGAAGGCAGGCTGCCTGCTTGCAAAGGTATCTCTACGGCCACAGCGTAGCTCCACCACCACGACCCACTAGTCGACTCTTAGTCCATGCGTCAGCATCATTAGCACTGCCATCATCTGTTGACGAGAACAACTCTCGTTCATAAAATTCGTGTAATGGCACTCAAAATCATCGACTGCTAACAGTCGGTGAAGCCGAGTGCTAAACAAGAAAACGGGCTAATTCGAACTTGATCCGGTGTGTCCGCACCGATTAACCTCAGTACGAACAAACCTGAATTCTCGCGTCACGAACAAGGAGAAATATTTCAGTGGCACTGAACCTCACACCGCTTGGTGACAGGGTGATCATCGAGCCATCCGAGGCAGAAGCAGAAACCTCGCCTGGTGGAATCATCATCCCTGACACCGCGAAAGAAAAGCCCCAGCAGGGCTCAGTTGTAGCAGCAGGCCCGGGCCGAACTACCGACGACGGAAACGTTATCGATATGCCAGTCAAAGTTGGCCAGACCGTCATCTACTCGAAGTACGCAGGTACCGAGTACTCAGAAGGCGGAGTTGACTACCTGATCGTTAGAGAGAGCGACATCCTCGCAATCGTTGGATAGTTCGCTTTAATCGAACTAAACATCTCATTCTGGAGATATATAAGTAATGGCAGCAAAAGACCTAAAGTTCAGCGACGACGCTCGATCTCGCCTCAAAGAGGGAATCGACACACTCGCTGACACTCTGAAGTCGACGCTCGGCCCACGTGGTCGAAACGTTATCGTCGACAAGAAATTCGGCCCTCCGCAGGTCAACTCCGACGGTGTAACCATCGCCAAGGAAATCGACCTCGAAGACCCATTTGCAAACATGGGTGCACAGCTTCTTAAGGAAGTCTCGAAGAAGACTAACGATGATGCTGGTGACGGTACTACCACTTCAACTGTTCTCGCCCAGGCAATCATTGCCGACGGTTTCAAGAACGTTGCAGCCGGTGCCGACCCTATGGCACTCAAACGCGGTATGGAAATTGGAATGGATTCAATTCGCGAGTCGATCGCTTCACAGTCAACTCCGGTTGAGTCCAAAGATCAGATCGAAAACGTCGCTATCCTCTCTTCCCACGACGACGAGATGGGCTCGCTCATCGCCGACGTTATGGATAAGGTTGGTAAGGACGGCGTTATCACCGTCGACGAATCAAAGTCTCTCTCTTACGAGACCGAATTCGTAGAGGGTATGCAGATCGACCGCGGCTTCCTCTCTCCTTACTTCGTAACCAGTTCGGAGCGACAGGAATCTGTTCTCGCAGATCCTTACGTTCTGATCACTTCGCAGAAGATTTCTGCAATTTCCGACCTTCTTCCTGTTCTCGAGAAGGTTCTGCAGACCAACAAGAACATTCTTGTTATCGCAGAAGATGTTGAGGGCGAAGCACTCGCTACTCTTGTTGTGAACAAGCTCCGAGGCACACTGAACGTTGCAGCTGTAAAGGCCCCTGGCTTTGGTGACCGTAGGAAGGCAATGCTAGAAGACATCGCCATCCTTACTGGTGGAACGGTGATATCAGAGGAAATCGGTCGCAAGCTCGATACGGTTACTCTCGACGATCTCGGTAAGTGCAAGCAGGTTGTTGTTTCCAAAGACGAAACCACTTTTGTCGACGGTGACGGATCTGCCGACGCTCTTGCTGGTCGAAAGGCGGAGATAGAGACGCAGATTGCCGACACTACATCCGACTACGACCGTGAGAAGCTCCAGGAGCGACTCGCCAAGTTGTCCGGTGGTGTAGCTATCCTCAAGGTCGGTGCTGCAACCGAAATTGAGATGAAAGAGAAGAAGCAGCGCATGGAAGACGCCCTGTCTGCCACTCGAGCTGCTGTTGAAGAGGGAATCGTTCCAGGTGGTGGAACAGTTCTCATCCGAGCTGCCGCTGCACTTGCAAACGTCACGTCGGACAACACTGACGAACAGACCGGTATCAACGTTCTAAAGAACTCGCTCATTGCTCCTATCAAGGTCATCGCCGCTAACTCCGGTTACGAAGGTGCTGTAATCCTTGCCAAGGTTTCAGAGAGCGCCGAGAAGAACTTCGGATTCGACGCTCATAAGGGCGAATACGGCGACATGGTCAGCATGGGAATTGTTGACCCTGCGAAGGTAACTCGAGCAGCAGTTGAAAATGCCGTTTCCGTAGCTGGAATGATCCTCACAACCGAGGCTCTTATCAGTGAGAAGGATGAGCCAATGCCAGCAATGCCGGCAGGTGGACCTCCAGGTGGAGACATGGGCTTCTAAAAAAGCTCCGCTTTACAAAGTAAACAAGAAGAGCTGTTCCAGTTGGAGCGGCTCTTCTTGTTTAATCCCGACTTTCGCGTTCTAATCTACCGACAAACAAATCGTTCACTCCAACTAACATACCGCCAGACCCATCGCCAACACTCCAGAGAACACGCACCCTGCCAGCATAACCTCACGACCCAAGCCCTTACTTGCGTCAGGAAATATATCTAACACTCTCCATTCAATCACCGCTCTACGCGTGCTGACACGCACGTAATTTGTACGTGAAAGCCCTCTCCTATTCACGATGCCAATAACGGTAAACTGAGGGATACAGGCAGGCTGATCATGCATTCAGCGAGAAGTCGAACTTGCTGGAGCACCCGAATCCACAAAACCCGTCGGTCAAAAAGTTAGGGCAACCATTATGGATTCTTTCCGCTTTGTACACGCGGCGGATCTTCACATCGACTCACCCTTCGCGGGAGTAGGTGACGCCGACAATCGAGTAGCGACCCGACTTCGAGAAGCAACTTACGAGGCCTTTCAGAATCTGGTCGACCTTTGCATTAAGCAAAACGCTGACTTCCTGGTAATCGCCGGAGATGTATACGACGGTGCCGACCGCTCAGTTCGAGCACAATTGCGATTTAGGGACGGGCTTTCCAAACTCGTAAATGCCGGAATCCAGTCTTTTGTGGTTCACGGAAACCACGATCCGCTCGATGGCTGGCAGTCGTCTATTTCATGGCCCGAAGGCGTCCACATCTTTGGGCCAACTCCCGAATGGAAAAATTTCGAGAAAAACGGCAAGGTGGTCGCCGCTGTTCAGGGCATGAGCTATCCAACTCGCGAAGTAACTGACAACCTCGCACTGCAGTTCAGTCCTCCGCAATCGGGCAACCTTTTCGCAATTGGCCTCCTTCATGCTAACGTTGGCGCCAACTCAGCTCACCCGAACTACGCACCATGTACGGTAGAAGACCTTTCAGGCTCAGGAATCGACTACTGGGCTCTCGGGCATGTCCACACGCGCCAAACGCTCAAGCTTGCCGCACCGGTAATTGCCTACCCTGGCAACACGCAAGGTCGACACCCAAACGAAACCGGCGCCCGGGGTGCACTTGTGGTCGATGTAGACCCGTCAGGCGCATCACGAAGCGAGTTCATCACTCTCGATGTAGTTCGCTGGGAGCGAGCTGATGTTGATATTTCCAATCTCGAGGCAATCGACAGTCTCGATTCGGCGATCAGACAAACAACCGACAATCTCAGCGCTCAAGCTGAAGACCGTGATGTTGTATGTCGCCTGAACCTAGTTGGTAGAGGACCTCTTCACGAGCAACTCGCTTCCGATGGTGCTGTTGAAGACCTTCTCGATGCTGTTCGAAGCGCATGGAGTGGTGGTGGATCTCCTTGGGTGTGGGTTGAGCAAATCACCGACTCAACTCGACCAGCTATCGATATTGAAGCTCGTGCGAAACAAGACGATTTCCTCGGTGCAACACTCAAACGTGGCCTTCTTTCTTCTGTAGAAGCCGACGAAATCGATCGGCTTACCGAAGTCGTTTCCGATGTGTACACGGGTCGCCGCCAAGGATTGCCCAGGGCGACCGACGAACAGGTTTCTGAATGGGCAGAAGAGGCGCGTTGGTATCTCGCAGAACTGTTGGAGCAGGGGAAGTAACTTGCGATTAACAGGAATCAACATAGAGAACTTTGGACCATTCGTTGACAAAGAGTTCAACGATATCTCCAACCGCGTAACGCTTCTACATGGACCCAACGAGGCCGGTAAGTCTGCGCTTCGAGCGTTCATACGTTCAACCCTGTTCGGTTACGCGACCAAGGCCGATAGTGCAGCACTGCGCGATCTCTTCTACTACAAACACTTCAAGCCAGAGCCAGGCTCGGGCTCGGTTTCACTCATCACTTCAGGTGATGCCAACTTCGACATTCACCGTCGAGACGGAAAGAAACGCGGCGAAGTTGCCATTACTGGTAACGCTACTGGTAGTGATGATTTGCTCCGAACGCTTCTCGGTGGGATCGATAGCGAGCTTTACACCAACGTGTTCTCAATATCGTTGAGCGAACTGCAGGAAATATCCTCTCTCAACGCTGATGAAATTCGTGACAAGATCTACTCGGTTGGGCTTGGCCTTGCCAACGTCTCACTTACTGACGCACGTGGCGAAATCGAAAGCGAGCTTCGCAAGCTACGAAGCCCGCGAGCCGGGCGAATCCGCAAAATCGAAAAAGAGCTAGCTGATGCGCGAGCCAAACTCGAAGAAACTCGCCGTTCTAGCGATCAGTACACCGAGCTTGCAAACAATCTCGAGCAACTTGTCGAAAATATTGATGCACAAACTGCCGAGCTCGAAGACATGCGTTCCGGTATTGAGCGTCAGAAAATACTCATTTCACTCCGCAACCCATGGGAGCGAAAAACCGAGATCGAACGACAAATATCTGAACTCCCTCAGATCGACACCATCCCGGAAGACGGACTTCAACAGCTGGACAGTCTTGTCGAACAGAAGACGAATCTTGAATATCAGATCAGCGAAGGCAATCTTCGCCAACAAGATCGCAAGTCTGAATCTAAGTCGGTCGGAGTGGTCGATGCTTTCATCGAACATGGCGACGACATTCGCAAGCTGCTAATGGAAACCGCGTACTACACAAAGGCGGTAAACGATATCCCTGTTGTTGAGCAAGAGCTCGAAAAAGAGCAAGCACAACTCGATCGCGACCTTGCAGAACTCGGCTGGCCTGAAGATGCTGTGAGCAAGTTCGAAACACCACTCGATCTCCAGTCGAACCTAGAATCTGCTGGGCGCGAACTCACCATGGCTTGCCGCAAGTACCAGGAAGCTCAGTTATCCGTTCAAAGCAGGACCGAGGATCGCGAAACGATGGCTGACGAAGTACTCAAGCTCGCCGGAGCACGTGATGCTCTCACCGACGTTCCGAAGGAATCGTCTGCTGATTTAGAAAAGAAACGTGATCGACTCTCGCGACTCCGAGCTGCAATTGCCGATGCCGGTTCAATTCGTTACGAAATGAACGATGCTCGGAAGAACGTGGCCGACAAGCTGGCAAAAACCGAAGACATTGGCGGTTTCGTAGGTTCGATTTTACTGCCGACCGCAGTGATCATCATTGGTCTTGCGTCAATGACATGGAGCTACATGCGGACAGAGCTATCAGGTGGACTCGCCGGACTGCTCGGTCTCGTCGCTGGTTTTATGCTCATCTCCCGCGCACGAGCTGCCGGCGGATTCAATATCACGATTCGCAAACCTCCAATTTCCGAAGATAAAGACGTTACGAACGTCCAGGTCGGGGAAATTCAGGAACGTCTCGACACCGTGAATAATGAAATATCTGAAATATCCGGTGAATTCAGCATTAGCGACAAACCAACAATTCGTGATGTTGAAGAAAAAGCCGGGGAAATCGACCGATCACTGGATATTCGCCGACGGTTCGAGTCTGTTTCGCGTGAGTTCGAAAACGAAAAAGCACGACTTTCCACAATCGATAATCACCTGAACGAAGCACACAATGTTCTCGCTCTCAGTGCAAAGACGCTCGCTGATGTTCAGCACAGATGGCAAGCACTGCTCGAACGATCTGAACTGCGAATAGATCTTGACCCTTCGCAAGCAGCTCACGTAATGGCAAGCATTCGCACGCTCAAGATCCAGCAACGCACTACTACCAGCCTCCGTATGCGCGTTTCTCAAATGTCTGACACTGCGAGCGAGATAGACTTACGACTTTCGGAAATTCTCGAAGCGGCTGGTATACCGAAAGCACCGGCGCTGCAGGGAACCCGGGCTCTTGAAGACCTTGCCGCACTAATGCTGGCACACGACCGTGCAGTAGAGCGTCAAAACCAGATCTCCGATGAAATGGAAGTTTGGGAAGGCGAAAAAGAAACCCTCGATGGTAGAGTCTCCGAACTGGAATCCAAGATCGGTATTTTGCTCGAAAAAGGCGAAGCCTACGATCAGGAAGAGTTCAAGGCACTTGCAATTCAGGTCAACGAACGACGTGATCTTGAACGCAAGCTTTATGAGCTTCTGGAAAACTATCCCCTACTCAGTAACAACGATGGTCAATCTTATCGCTACGATCTTGCAAACACTCCACATGAAGAAGCAATTGCCCGATTTCAGCAACTTAAAGATGAGGAAAAACGACTTCGCTCAGTGGTCGACGGACTTCACGTTGAACAAGGCAACCTCAGACGCCAGCAGGTCGAATACGAAAAGTCCGGACAGGCGCTCAAACTTCACTCGAAGATCAACATGCTAGAAGAGCGGCTAAACCGTGATGCACAGCGTTGGGCTGTACTAACCATTGCTCGTGACGTTTTTGAGCGCACACGAGAGGAATTCCAGCAGGAACGTCAGCCGGCTCTAATGAAATCGGCTTCGAAGTACCTCTCCGGCCTCACACTTGATCGATACACCAGCGTCCGAGCCGTTATTGGCGAAAAGGAACAAGGCCTAGAAGTAGTTGAAGGCGAAGGGCACACCAAACGAGCAAACGAACTCAGCCGAGGTACCGCTGAACAGTTGTTCCTCGCAATGCGCTTCGCTCTGATCGAGGAGTATGCGAAGAACGCTGAACCAATGCCCGTGATCCTCGACGACATTCTCGTAAATTTCGACCCTGATCGGGCACAGGCAGCCTGCAAGGTAATCATGGACCTCTCTGAGCGGTTCCAGATCATCTTCCTCACATGTCACCCTGAGACTGAAGCGATGTTCAACTCGGTTGCAACCGGCGGCAAGAAAGCTCGAGAAGAATCAATGAGCGTGATTGAGCTGAGCAGCATAGAAGCGCCCGAGCGCCTCACGCTGGTCGAGCCAGCATAGCGTTGGCACTGCGCCATAAAATCTAACTTCTCTAAGTAGAGATAATTATAAAACGCCTTCTTTTACGTTCGATAGACACGGAAAACGGGTCCCGTACAAACTGAAAGGCCGCTACACCGCTTTAGACGCGCTACCAAAAAAGCTACGCCTCACCACCAGCGCCATCGCGCTCCGCAGGTGTGACCGAAAGACCCTCGTAAAGACGCGTCATTCCGTCCAACCATTTCGCCTGAACGGCAGGATCCCACGACGGATCAAAGTCCGGATATTTAGCAAGAATTCTGTCTGCCAACTCCAGCTTTTCCGAGCCCTCGGAAACCGAAGATTTCGCCATCACTGGAGCCGTCGGTTTTTCCGCTACCGGTGGTGCACCGTCAGCCGTTCTTTGACGCAGAGGAGCGGCGGATGCGCGCACCTTGCTCGATCCATGGCGACCTGCAGTTATACGCTTCGAAAGCTCAATTCCCGCCGCCTGTGCAGCTCGGATAAAGAACGCCTCGCATTTCGTCAGCACACCTTCTTTTGTGCCAAAGGATCGGAAGGCTTCATGGAACTGACCTTTACTCGCGCGGGCAAGGTCTAGCTCAAAAACCGGAATGTAAAAACTCTCCAGAATTCGACGCAATAAAGCACGTCTTTCGTCACCTTCGGCGTGCACCAAAACTTCCAATTCTTTGGACGGATGTCCCTCTGTGTCGACAAGCCGTAGAACCTTCAAAGCAGTCATTAACTGCGTACCAGAGCTACCCGAAAACCTCGGCCCCCAAACAGTTTTGTCGATACGTTCTGGAATGCCCTCATCAAGTAGAAATTCCAAAAAAGTTTGGAACGTACGGTACGGGACATATGGGGGAACAGCAGGTGTTTGTTCTTGAAGGGTCATTTGAACTGGGAAAGGCTCATTCCAAGCTTGTGTGCCAGACACACTATCCCCCAGCAATTCCAAAGTCAAATGTTATTTGGAATGCCCCGTTTCCCTATGGGGACAGTTTATGAAACTACTTTTTGGAACGCGGAAAATACTCTCAACAAATTTGGAATGGACTTTCAACCAGCATCGGCCCTAACCCGAGTGGGCTTCAAAACGAACTGGCAATCCCCACTCCACTTATAGGAAACTCGAATCCGGGTCACCCCGGAAAATTAGTTGAGGAAAACAAGTTGAAGATTCCGATTGATCAGATCTTCCTGGACCCTGGTCTCCCTCGCCAAGCTAAGAAGAATGGACGCCGTGAGAGCGCGCGGTCTATGCGCTCAAAACGCGACCCGGTGGTTCTGCCTACGAACAATGGATACCTCCTTCTTGCTGGTGAGAGAAAGCTTGCAGCGGCACGTGATGCTGGCGAAGTTTCGGTCGAATGCACGGTCAAGGAAGAGGTCACAGCGCAGGAGCGTTGGGAGTTCTCTCTGGCCGAGCAGTACCACTCATCCCTCGTCCCTCCAATGCAGCTCGGACGTGCCTTCATGGAGTACCGAGACAACCATGATGTGACCCAGCAAGAACTGGCTCGACGCACAGGAATTACACCCGGGACAATTCACCATTACGAAAGCCTGATTCGCACCCTCGACCAGGGTCTGGGAGAAAAGGTCGACAGCGGTGAACTGACCTTTAAAGAGGCACGATCGATCGCCGATATTGACGACCACGTAAGGCAGAGAGAAATCGCCCAGCCATTCATTGATGGCCGGCTCTCCAGCGTGCATGTCGAGCGCATTGTTGGACGCGCAAAAACCTCGGCAACTTTGTCCATTGAAGACATCATCGAAGAGGTCGTAAACGGCAAGCCAGCGCCTGAGCTCGAACCTGAACCCGCACCGGTAATTCAACGTGCCATTCCGGTCGAAGCCGATACAGCGCTTATCGAAAACGCCGTGCTCAAAATCGCTGGCGAGCTCGACGCTATGCAGCTTCAGGTCATTCCTGAATACCGACGGCTCAAGCTGATCAGCAGTCTGCGAATCCTCGATAGCCGCCTCAAGTCGGCACTGGCAAGTCTTAACGGAGGTGTTGCCGTAGCATCAGCTGTTCCACATCAGATCGGTGCCTCGACGAAAGTTCCAGTCTAAAGAAAACCCCGCCTCTAGAAAAAAGCTAGAAATTTCAGAGGCGCGTGACATCCAGATCGGTGTGCCGGCTGGCGCAAAAAACTGAATATCGCGTAGAGACAACTTGTTGAAAAGCTAAGGTTTGTGCGGACACACAAACCTTACGCCGTCGGCACACTTCACGGGCTCTGAAGTTGCTGACACAGTCTCCGCTCGCGAGCCCATGCGCCTCTCCAATCACGCCTCCGGAGAGGCGCATCGCATTTAAGACGCAAATAGACGTAGAAAGAAATCTTAACAGCTTTGACTTCTGAGGAGAACCCCCACTCGAATCTCAACACTGCACTCATCCATACATAGAAATGTGTGAATATTGGCACCCAAAACTTGAACACCACTACCTGGTATCTAAAGCCCCAAAATACCCGCAGCGTTATCCCGAAGAATCAACCGACGTGCGTCATCACGGATATCTAGCTCCTCGAACTGCTCCATCCACGTCACTGGTGAAATATACGGATAATCCGAACCGAACAGCACCTTCTTTCGCAATCGACCGCCAGCCTCGGCGATCAATTCCTTCGGAATGTAACGAGGTGCCCATCCTGAAAGATCGATAAACACGTTCGGCTTGTGCAAAGCCACCGCTATTTGCTCCTGGATCCAAGGCCAAGCTGGGTGAGCCATGATGATAGTTAAATCAGGATGTCGCGCCGCCAGCGAGTCAAAGCCCGGAATAGGACGAGCGTATGCAAGCTGAAAACCACCGCCACCAGGAGTGTTCGCCCCGGCAGCCGCGTAACCCGAATGCATAATCACCGGAATCCCAAGCTCCTCAGCCTTCGAGAACAAAGGGGTGAACTCCGGATGATCTGGAAAGAACGCCTGGTGAATTGGGTGCAGCTTTAAACCAAGCATCCCTAGCTGCGTTACCGCCCGCTCAAGCTCTTCAACCGCCACCTTACCCTTACGCGGATCCACACTCGCAAACCCGATCAAAACGTCTGGGTGCGCTTCTACCGTTTCCGCAATGTACTCGTGCGGGTCAGGTAGATCGCCAGTTTCAGTCTCGGCATCGACCGAAAAAATCACCGCCATAGTGTCGATAGCACGGTACGTCTCGACCATTTTCGCGACATCGTCTGGTTCACCTTCCATTCGGAACATCCGACGCAATCCCGGCTCGATGCCATACTCGGGAATGCCCGGCATACGGGGAACGTGAGCATGAATGTCGATAGCTTTCATAGATTAGGGGAATGTAGATCTCAAAAGCTCGGTATTTACCGAACCAAGAAACGTTTACGAAAGGGTATGTCTATAACCTAAAAATTCGAATCATCCGAATCGAGGTCCTGGCAGGTATAACTACAAAACATCTCAAATACAGTCATTCAACCATGCCGTAGAAACAGTCGCTATCTTATTCGAGACTCGCATACTGCGCATGAACTACAAACACAGTGATTCACAATTCATTCGAAATATTGATCTGTGACTATGATCCAAATCAGCGCGACTAAATTTGCGTTTGTTTGCAGGTCTGCGAAACTCCAAAAGGTGATGAAATTATTCGATCACACCACGATATTGGATATTCAACCACCTTCAGCGGCGCAGAGTAAGCCCGCTACGCTTTAGGCTTCATTGGCAACAACAGCGAAAGGGCAGCCCCTAACGCTGCAATAATCCCAGCAAAAATAATCACGCCGTGAAATCCGTTTTCCTGGTTGATAAATCCTGCTGCAATTGGCGTTAGCGACCCAACTACCGACCCGCCGGTAAACATCAAAGCGGTCCCTGAGCCCTCAGACCCTTTGTCGATCATGTCCATAGCGGCAGCGTTGATGATCGGCATCACTGAGAAGAAAAACAAACCAAGAACAGCGATCAAAATGGTCATTGGCAACCCTGAGTCGAACTGCAAGAACAGGAATACCAGCACTGTCATTATCGTCATTGCGAAAGAAATCACAGGTCGACGTCCGATTCGATCCGATAAGTTGCCCATGATCGGCGTCGAAACGATCCCTGCCATTGTGATTAGCGCGACGTGCACCCCAACAAACGTGTCAGAGTAGTCCAACTCTTCCCTCATATAAATAACTAGGAAAACCTGGAACGAGTTGTGCACGGCTCCACGCATGGCACCCAACAACGCCATACCGAGCACGCCGGTGTTCGTAAACATCTTCTTAGCTGAACCGAAGTACTCACCAAGGCTTACATCACCTTTCGATTCAGCACCAGCCGTTTTGAAACGAGCAATCACTGTTAGTCCGGTCAGGAACATCGGAATCGAAATAATCACCGCAAGCCAGCGCCAATCGAGACCGCTAAAAACTATCCATGAACCGATCGATCCTGCGAGAAGGAATCCGATTATCAGCGGTGATGTCGTATTACCTATCTGAGCTCCCGTGAGATGCGCCGCCATCGCAAAGCCGCGCCGTTCCGGATATCTTGCCGCTAAAGTCCCGAAAGCCGGGGCGTGCCAGAGCGATGTACCGAACCCAACAATCGTCACACCAATAAGCAATATCCAGTAAACAGGTGAAACACCAATGATGATGTAGCCAGTACCAACCATCAGCATTGACGCAAACAAGATCCAGGCGATCTTTTTCCGGAACATATCGGTGAGAATTCCGGCGGGAATGTTAGCAAGCCCTGATGAAATCGACTGAGCCGACGACATTCCACCAATTGCAACGTCTCCAAGACCGAGGGTCGCCCGAATACTCGGAATCATTACAAGAAGAGCACCTTGTCCAAAGTGCTTAATGCCGTGACCCGCCGAAAGCCCATACATCAATCCGAGTCCCGGAGTCGTAGTTTTTGTCTCTTGGTGGGATGTCTCCGGGGTGGATTCGCTGGGTATGGGTTCGCTAGTGGCCGATGTGTCTGTATTACTCAAAACGAGCGCAGTGTACGCCTACCCAACCCGAAAATCAGTCAACAACATCGACAGAACAGCAGAGCCCCCACCCATCAACGTCCCGAAAACCTACTGGGGGGACCTTCGGCGGTGTGGAGGTTGGGCAAGTCACCAAAAATCACCCGCTCAACTCCTCCACCACCAAATACCACCCCGACGAAAACATGTCCTGAGTGGCATCGAATGGATCGAGGTCAAACGCGGAAAAACCGCAAATACGCTACGATCCCCGTAAACCACACAACTCACCTCAATCACAAATACCGGAGCCACACATGAACCTCGGAATCTCAGGACGCACCGCAGTAGTAACCGGTGGAAGCGAAGGAATCGGAAAAGCCGCCGCCCACATCCTTGCCGAAGAGGGTGTAAACGTCATCATCCTCGCCAGAACCCAGAGCAAACTCGATTCCGCTGTCGACGAAATCAAATCAACCGCAGTTGGAACGATTCAAGCGATTAGTTGCGACGTATCTGATCCAACGAGCGTGAAATCCGCTTTCGCCACCATCCTCGAACAACACGGCAAGGTTGACATACTCGTCAACAACGCCGGCCACGGCAACGCCAATACTTTCGATCGACTCGACCAAGAAATGCTCGACGAAGATCTTCACCTCAAAGTCCATGGTGCCATGTATTGCTCGAAGCAGGTTCTTCCCGGAATGAAAGCAAACAAGTGGGGACGAATCATCAACATCACCACTGCTGCCGGCAAAGCCGCAGGCTACTCCACTCTCCCAACAGCCATGTCGAGAGCCGCAGGAATCGCCATGACCAAATCTATGTCCAAAGAATTTGGTGCTGACGGCATTCTGGTAAACACCGTCTGTATCGGATCAATCCGCAGTGCCCAGAACCTCAGGCAAGCCGAAGCTGCCGTTGCCGCTGGAACCGTGTCCGACACCGAGGAGTACTACACCAAACGTTGTGAAAATGTGCCCGTGAAACGGGTCGGAGAAGCGAGGGAAGCTGGCGATCTAATCGCATTTCTGGCCTCAGAACGAGCCTCATACATCTCAGGAGCCGCCATCAACATGGACGGTGGAGCCGCCCCGGTCGTCTAACTTCTACCAAACCCCAACGGCCCGACGCTGTTGGAGGGACCTTCGGTAGAGTCGGGATCAAACGCTCAAGGGACGCCTAATCCAACGTGACCAACAACGACCTACGCACCTGACCATTCACCGCTCGCGAAATATGTCCCTGTCCGGTGGTGTCCTCGCAAATAAACACCTCACCAGCCTCAAACACCCGCTTCTCGCCTGAACCAACTGTTATTTCCACAGCACCATCTAAATTCACAACATACTGCCGACGCGGCGCTGTGTGGAAATCGTAATCATAATCGCCGCTCGTCTCTCGAAAAACGATCCCGGTTGCCCCAAACGTCTCTGAAATGTGACCCACAATATTCGGCAACATCTGCACCTCGATCTCCTCAAAGTGCGACTGCCCATCATATCCCGTATACAACCGAGTAACCGTCGTTTTCTTTGTCATAGCAGTTAGTCCGCCTAAATCAGTTTTGTGAGTTTTTATTGTGAATCTGATTCAGAATTTCGTGTTCCTGCCAGCAACTTACAACATGGGCACATACAAAGAAGCCTGAATCTTTCGAATCAGGCTTCAACAAACGATCCAGTAGAAATTTGCTAGCGACTAGAAGTGAATCGCCTCATTCGTAACCGCGGCACCTGCCTCCTTCACTGCCTCTGCAAGAGTCGGGTGAGCATGCGTCATGCGGTGTAACTCAAGGTTCGTGCCTTCGAGATACTGCAACATTCCAATCTCAGCGATCAGCTCAGTCGCTTCCGGACCAATGATGTGAGCACCAATGACCTCACCGGTATCATCGTCAATCAGCACCTTGGCAAAGCCCTGAGACTCCCCAATAGCAACTGACTTACCAGCGACCTGAAACGGAACCTTACCCACCTTCAGGTTCACGCCGTTCTCGCGCGCCTGCGACTCAGTAAGACCAATTGAAGCAATTTGGGGCTGAGCATACGTACATCGAGGCATGTTCGTGTAGTCATCGATTGGCTCTGTCTCGTGACCCGCGATCGTCTCAGCAGCAACCACACCCTGGTCGAACGCAACATGGGCAAGCATCAACTTGCCGTTCACGTCACCAACTGCATAAACACCACTAACGTTCGTGCGCATGTTGCCGTCGACCTCGATAAATCCAGGACCAACCGTATTAATGCCAACGTTCCCCAGACCCAGATCATCTGTGTTTGGCTGAACACCAACACCGAGCAGTACCTTGTCGCAAACGTACTCTTCCTTCTCACCGTTCACTTCGTACTGAACAGCAAGTCGGCCGTCACGCTTTTCAACACCAGAAACACTCGCAGAAACAGCAAACTCGATTCCCTGCTTTCCAAACTGGCGCTCTAACTCGACAGAAACCTCTTCATCCTCTCGCGGAACGAGGTGCCCCAGCATTTCGAACATCTTTACGTTCACGCCGTAAGAGTTGAAGTAGTAAGCAAATTCGCAACCAATAGCCGATGCGCCAATAACCGCAACTGCTTCAGGCTGCTCTCGAAGCTCAAGCGCGTGACGGGAAGTAATGATGTTCTCACCGTCGATCTCCAGGCCCGGCAAGCTCCGCGCTCGTGCACCCGTTGCAATCACAATGTTTTTCGCAGTTAGCGTGTCGTTACCTTCAACTGCAACCTGGGTAGATGAAAGAAGAGTAGCCCTACCCTGTACGAGTGTGATTTTGTTCTTACTGAACAGGAACCCAATACCGCTCGTAAGTGCCTTTGATACCTCTCTCGAACGATCAACTGCCTTTGCCATGCTTGCAGTCCACTCACCAACCTCGATGCCCCAGTCATCAGCGTGCGAAAGGTGGTTTACAACCTCGGCGTTCTTTAAAAGCGATTTTGAAGGAATACAGCCCCAGTTCAAACAAACGCCGCCAAGACCGCCAATTCCAGAACCGTCGTCCTTCTCGACAACCGCAACACTCAGACCCAACTGGGCACCCCTGATCGCAGCGTGGTAACCGCCAGGACCTGCACCGATAACGACAAGATCAAAACTAGTTTCTGCCATCAGTAAAATTCTTTTCTTCTATGGATAAGAGATCGCCACATGGACGGCGATCAAACTCAACCGGGCTTAACTACCGCAAGATTCAAACGCAAAAAGGCGCGCCATAAACCCACTTTACATAAAAAATCAACCACCGAATTATACGTGGGATTAAACCCAAATCGACCAATCACAACTCAAAGATGCCGAGCCTGCTAGAAAGATCTTCATGTAGCGAGGGAACGGCGGTCCATTCTGACACTACCAAGATCCTGAAAAAGAATTCAGGATGACATCAATATCACCTTTTCTATGCATCTGCCTCACTGAAGGTACCTTCCGCGGATATGCGGCATGTACTTCACAAGCAATAGACACTCACCCGAACACGCCTCTCTCCCCGCTAGGATGAGAGGCACACCATTCGCTTGAAAGCGTCAACTTGAGCTGGTCGCAATCCAGCTACTCGGAATCGCCATCCAAAGTCGACCCAATACTCGGCCGATAAGCGCTAGCTCCACCATTCGAAGTATCAAAAATTCGGTAAAGCCGAACGAAAAAGATCGTCGTCACAAACACCAATAGCAACACGATCAGAAAAATAATCGACGAAACCAGCACGAACGGCTGCCAGCTCGCGGGGCATGCCGAGATCCCTGAACAGAGCCATGCGCTCGTACCGCCATATCCACCGGCAATCAATAAACCTAGGACCGACCCGATAATCAGTCCTGCAACGGCAGGGCTCCTATTCGCAATAAACCTAAACATCACGCATCAACCCTACTGGCAAACCACCTCAACCGAAACACCCACACGCTCACCTGTGATTACGAGAAGAGAGGAACAATCAACGTGGAAATCCGCAGAAAAATCGATCATTCTCACAACTTCAACGTACCTCTTCGCGAATTTGTTCCACTCGTGACCAACCATTCACCGCTAAAAACAATGTCACCCAGATGAAACTTGAACGCAATCCGCCTGAAACCATCCCCGCATCCGTATTCACTTTTTATAACCATCATTTTCTACACGAACGCCCTTACTATTATTTAACCAACGTAGCAACGGGCTTTCTCTCAGGATAAAACAAATGCTTTTCGGTATCACGACCAAACCTACAAGTAACCCAAACCCCGTCTCACGACGTCCCTTTTCCGTGTGGAAAGAGCTAGTGATAGAAGAATAAAGTCCCAAGTGCGAATGCACGCCTGAACTTAAACAAGCCGACCAGCCTGTCATCCTGATCTCCGTCTAAAGGCCACGGAGACACCATCAACATGCCAATCCCAGCCGCCAACGATCCCCAATCCCTTCGCCAAGCCGTGCTCGACCACATGCACGTCGGCATGACCAACCAAACCATCCTCGCCGAAGAAGGCGGGCCCCTCCTCATGGAATCAGCCGAAGGCATATATGTCACAGACGTCGAGGGCAACAAGTACATCGACGGTATTTCCGGCATGTACTTCCGCAACGCTGGACACGGCAGAGAAGAGATCGCCAAGGCAATCTACGACCAGCTCACGAACGTCAGCATGAACGTCTACTCCGGAGCCACTCCCAAAACGATTCAACTGGCCGCAAAGCTCGCGGAAATCACCCCAGGTGGCCTGTCACGCACGTTCTTCTGCCAGGGCGGATCTGAAGCCAACGAATCGTCACTCAAAATGGCGCAGGCGTACCACGTACGTAGAGGCGAAAAAGGACGCTACAAGGTAATTTCACGACGCGGCTCGTACCACGGCTCCACTTACGGCACCATGTGGCTCGGGGGTCACCCCGGCTTCCCACGAATCGATTACCAACCAAAGCCTGCAAACGTGGTTACCGTTGGACAACCTCACTACTACCACGACGAGTACGGTGCGAATTCGCCTGAAGAAAACGGTGAGCGCGCTGCGAAGGAGATAGAGCAGGCAATCCTCTTCGAAGGTCCCGAGTCAGTTTCGGCCGTTATTGGCGAGCCGGTTTCACAACCTCTCGGAGGCGTAGTGCCGCCGTCGAACTACTGGCCAATGGTTCGAGAAATTTGCGAAAAGTACGGGGTCCTGCTCGTTTTTGATGAGGTCATCACCGGGTTTGGACGTCTCGGCGAATGGTTCGGTGCCGATTTTGTTCGTGTCACTCCCGACATCATGAGCTTTGCGAAGGGAATCACATCGGGCTACTTCCCGGTCGGAGGTTCAATCTCTACCCAGAAAATCGCAGATGCGTTCGCAGGCGGACCCGACAAAGTCTGGTCCCACATGTACACCTACTCGGCTCACCCGGGAGGTGCCGCTGCTGCATTCGCCAACCTCGCCATACTCGAACGAGAAAGCCTTGTAGCCAACGCCCGAGCACGCGGTGAACAAGTCACTGAATCGCTCAAAGAAATGAAAGCGAAACATCCCATCATTGGCGACACCCGAGGCGTCGGACTCATCCAGGGCATCGAGTTCGTCAAAGATCGCGAAACCAGAGAACACTTCGACGCATCTCTGGGAGTTAACGCGATGCTGACGGAGGAACTCCGCAAGCGAGGCGTCTGGATCCGTGTCCCCGCCTACATCCTCCCAATAGCCCCACCACTAACAATAACCCCCGACGAAACCGACACCCTCCTCAACGTAATCGACGAAGCCCTCGGTGCGGTAGAGTCGAGACTGGGTATTTAAGGCCCCCGCCATGCTCCAACTCCAAACCCGGCGACTCGGCAAATCCGAAATAAACGCAACCGTCCTCGGTCTCGGCGGCGGACACCTGGCAGGCGGCGAACAAACCGACGCGGAAACGACGGCTCTGATCAGAGGCGCAATCGAACAGGGCATCAACTTCGTCGACACGTCGCCAAACTACGGAAAGAGTGAAGAACGTTACGGCGCCGCCCTCGCCGACGGCTGGCGAGACAAGGTCTATCTCCAAACCAAGGTCGGATCCCACCCCAAAGTCCTGCGCGACTGGTCACGCGAAGCGACCTCTTGGAGTCTCGAAAACAGCTTCAAAATGCTTCGCACCGATTACGTCGACTCGGTCTTGATTCACGGACCTCGGCACGATATCGAAGAGCCGCTGGGACACTGCCTCGATGTGATGCTCGAGTGGAAAGACAGGGGACGCATTGGAGCAGTGGGTGTTGGCGTGCGCCAGCCCGAGTTCCACAAGAGAGCTATCGACAAGGGAGTCGACATCATCCTGTCGTTCCTCAACTATACCCTTCTCGACCAAACCCTCGCCGAAGAAGCGATCCCCTACGCAATCGAAAACGACGTTGGAATCCTGATTGGAAGTCCAATTGCTGACGGTCTTCTCTCGGGACACGAACCGATCCAAACCCGCGAAGGAATCCACGATGAAAATGGCAAGGTTATCCCCGCAGCAGTTGGCAGCTTCCTCGATCGCAACGCTTACCCTTCGGCCCACGCCATGTGGAGGTGGTGCACCGATCGAGGGATCAACATTCGCCACCTCGCAATGCAGTTCGCGATGAACGCACCCGTTTCCGACAAAGGCATTGTCCTAACCGGCGCCGCCAACCTCGAGCAGCTAGAAGACTCTCTCCACATCGCCACCACACCCGTAGATGAAGAAATATGGCAACAATTCGAAGCTGAATTCGGGGTACAGATATAGATTCTCCCTCCGCGAGAGGGAGAGGGAGTTAGAGCATGTGATGAGTTCGCCGAGGCAGGAGGGTAGAGTGCAGCGAGCGACCAAGTGCGTATGCACGCCCGGAGGTTGAAAAGAGGGCGAGGACGGGCGTGTTCTGTGTGCCAATGCCAGTCCACTCATCCCAAACGAATATCCCTCCAACAAGGTCGGGGCATAACTGCACTTGTTTCGAACCTTCCCAGCTAAACAGCGAACGGTTTTATCTTCTCGAAGGATCCGTTGACAATCGGCTTTGCTTCCACTTCAAGCCAATCTTCGAGAATGTCGGTGTAAAGACCGCGGAAGTCATTATTGAACGCCAGATCGCCCTGAACCCAGTCCAACGGGTTGATCGATGGGTACTCGGCGTAGTGCCCGCCTTCGACATGGTTTCCAACAACAAACGCAACGCCCCCAGAACCATGATCCGTTCCAGTTCCGCTGTCGAGAACTCGTCGACCAAACTCTGAGAAAATCAACACGGTCACTTCGTCGCCAAGACCGTGCGCCTCGAGATCGTCGAAGAACGACATTAGCGAACTCGAAACGCCCCCCCCCCCCCCCCCC
>DBTA01000036.1:128217-205441 GCA_002306815.1 Dehalococcoidia bacterium UBA1328
CCCCCCCACTTGCTGGAGGGATCTTCGAAGAGGTCGAAGGTGTAAGGCAACCTTACGAACGGCCCACGGATTCCGCGAAAGCCGCCACAATCTCCTCGTTCGTGCGACGAAGTATCGAGCTATTTACATGAAGCAATGGCACCGGCCATTCGGCATTCGGCCAGTTCAACACGATCCCGTCCCCAATAAGATTTTTCACGAGGCCATCAGCGTCAACACCATCAAGGATCAACTCGAAAATATTTGATCCATGCTCAAATTTTCTGACCTGAATCCCATTGATTTCGTTGAGACTCTCAAATAGTTCTTCTGCCTTGGCGAACGACTCAGCAAATTTTTCTACAAATCCCTCAAAACCTGCAAGCGAAAGACCAGCAGCGAGGTAACCAAACGGGATTCCGCCGCCGAACATGCGTCGATCGTTGAACAACCCTTCAATGAAGTCCGACGTGCCAGCAAGAATCCCGCCGAACGGTGCACCGAAATACTTGTAGCTCGAAACGTACACACTGTCGAAAAGCGCTGTGTACTGCTTGACGGGTATTCGAGTAGCGGCCGACATCATGTACAACCGCGCGCCATCGAGATGAACTGGTATTTCTTCTTCGTGACACAGGTCAGTCACAGCGATCATTTCGTCCCAAGGTGTAATTTGCCCCGCCTGCCTGCGAACCGGACTTTCAATCGACACCGCACCGACCGGGTTCAGAACCCTGCCGGTTGTAGATAAACGAAACGTTTCCTTCAGTTCGTCGTCTGTGAAGTAGGGACGGTTCGGCGCCAATGGAACCGCGTTGATCGAACACAGCCGTGACAGAGCGTCCCCTTCGTCCTGATAAATATGGCTTTGCTCTTGAAGGACCACCCGAGCGTTGGTTCCACAGTGTTCTCTCAATCCAATAATGTTCGCCATCGTTCCTGTCGGCATCCATATCGCAGCTTCCTTGCCAAGCTCTTCAGCCATTCGGGTCTCAAGTTCGGTTACCGTCCCACCGTCCGAGTAATTGTCGGGCGAAAGCTTTCCTTCTTCGAGAAGTGTATTGAGCCGGGCGATTGTCGATTCCGGGGTGTGCGGTTCACCGTCACCGGCAAAGACAACAGCGTTCGGATCTGACCTGGGATTGGGGTTGGCTTGATTGGTCATGGTGGGAGATGGAGTGAGGCGTAGAGTTCGAGACCGGATCATAGCCCAAGAATCCGAAGGCCGGACGGGGATTAGCGAATCAGTCGTCAGTATTCGACCACGCCGACTCAAGCATATCTTCCAGTTGCCTCTCATCTACGCCGAGCCCATGAGCCGTTTGAGCATCGTTGTCGGATTCAACCTTCAGCCCGAGTTCAGCCTGGATAACCGCCCTGTTGGCGTAGGCTTCTGCCCAATCGGGTTTCAGTCGGATGGCCTCTGAAAAATCCTTGAGCGCCGTATCGAGATTATTTAGCTGGTAGTGGGTATTTCCACGATCCAGATAGGTATCCGGGTACGCAGGGTTCAATCGCACTGCGGTGTCGTAATCGATCACTGCCTGATCAAGATTTCCGTTCAAAGCATATGCGTCGGCGCGGTAGTGGTGGAGTTTTGCCGAATTGGGAGATGCGTTTATCGCTTCGGAAAAGTACTTGATTGCTCGATCCGGGTGGCCTTCGTCTACCTCGCGCACTCCGTTCTTGAACGTGTTCAGGGTGCGTTCAGGTGTCGTCAATTTTCGTTGACGATAACAAGTGCGCAGATTGTCTAACCAGTTAGGCATTAACCTCATCCAAAAAGATCAGTTCTGTGTCGAGTCCTCTGGTGTCGGATCACGAGAGACCATTTCCAACCAATTGCCATCTGGATCCTGAAAGTAGATCGCGTAGCGCGCCCACGGGTACTCCAGATCACGTTCATAGTCTGGACCAAACGTCTTTATTCCTTCGACAGCGAGGCGCTCGCGCCATGAAGGCACATCGTCAACGACCATAGCTGCGTGGGCAGATCCGGGGCGGTTCCGGTCGAATTGATCAGACCTGGTCTGTCCACGAGGGTGCATGTACTCGATCAATTCAATCGAGTGGCCATCGCCGACACCTACGTATGCCTGGCGCATCTTCACTTCCGTGTAACCAACAACTTCGGCAATCCAGGGCGTATCGGAAACCGCGGGTTCCCGCTCGATGTTCATCCCGAGAACGCGAGTGTAGAAATCGAGGGCTTTTTCGAGATCTTCGACAATAAATCCCGTGTGATAAATGGCTTGAACTCTGGGCATTTCTATAACTTACAGGTCACCCAGCAGTGGCGGCCACAATAGTCCCGACGATAAAAATCACGAGACCAGCAAGGTGAACACGCCGCCGACCAATAATGTCGCCCAGCCTGCCCATAGGCATCATCAGAGCGGTAATAGTTAGTCCCTGGACGATTACCACCCACGCAACTGAGCGAAGAGTGACATTGAAATGCTCAGCAATAGGCGAAAGCGCGACAGTAACCATGCTCATGACCATGGATAGGTTATTCCAACCGCCGAATAACCTATCCATGGGTTCGACCCTTTAGGGCTATCGCTCAGATTGCCTTCGATTGACTGTGATGTCGCTTCGGTCAAACGCACGACCTCGTATTCAGAAGCGCTCGCTGACCAGCAATGTCCTCCCCTTAGATGCAGCGATACTACGCCCAAATCCGCACAATACAAACCACTAGATTCGGTAGTACTTCTCAGCGTTAGTCCGGAACAGTTTGGATCGCTCTTCATCCGTGAAATCGACAGTGATCTCATCATAAGCATTCCAAACGGTCGCGTAATCGCTGAACAAGCTATCGACCGGGAAGTTCGACGCGAACATGCAGCGATCAACCCCGAGAATGTCGATTGTATCGAGAACGAACGGTGCAATAGAATCCGCGACCCACGTTTGATCAAGCATGCCGAGAGCCGAAATCTTCGCCGAAACGTTTGGCGCTGTTCCGAGTGCTTCAAGTCCCTTTCGCCACTCGCGGAGCTCACCAGGCGATCGACCTATCGGCATTGCCGTGTGGTTCAGAATCATAGGCACCTCTGGAATGTCGTTTCCAAGCTTGGCTGCCTCTTGTAGCTGCCACGGCCAAACTTGCAGATCAAACGATCCTCCAAAGATCGCGAGTAGCTTGAAACCCTTTCGCCATTGGGAATCGGACATTAATCCACCAGCTTCAGCGAAGCGGAAATTTAGCTTATCGTCCGACCAGTTGAGCATGTGTCGAATGCCGCGCCAGTTCACATGCTCGGCATGTCGTTCCAGAGTGCCTTCGACGTTCGGATCAGCAAGATTCGCGTAGCCAACTATGGCATGGGGCATTCCTTTCGAGCCGGGGTCGTCTGCAACAGATTGCAGCCACGCCGTTTCATCTACAGGATCGCCTTCATGATCCCATTCCGCTTGAACGTGCACTGACTTCACGAGCGGAAGGTTTTTCGCCCCTTGGTGTAAATCCTCGATCAACCAAGATTTTCGAATTGCAGAGTAGTCGCCAACGAAGTGATCAATGGGCTCGGTTAGCCACGGATACGGGTTGTTCTCTAGATCCCAAAGATGATGGTGGGTATCGATAAATGGCGGAACGGTCACTTCGCACAACTCCTTCTTGCGGTCAGGCAGGTTTGATCTGCAACAGTTTAGCTAGATATGGTGAATCGATGTCCAATCCAGCAACAAGAACTCTTCCACACGGTTTCGAAATTCGAATGTTGAACTCTGCCGACCCGCGGATCATCTCGGCAGCATTCGACAAACTTGGTCGGAACAAACCGATCGAACAGTACGAAAGATACCTCTCACGGCAAAGTCAAGGTCTTCAAGACGTTCTGGTCGCCACCGTAGAAAAAGAGTTCGCCGGCTACGTAACGGTGTTGTGGAAATCCGGGTACAAACCGTTCGCTGAAGCTGGAATTCCGGAAATTAACGACTTCAGCGTTCTTCCGAAGTTTCGACGAAAAGGTATTGGTACAGCCTTGTTGGGCGAAGCAGAATGCAGGGTAGAAGAACGATCAACCGTAGTCGGCATCGGCGTCGGGATGACTTCCGATTACGGAGCTGCTCAAAGAATGTACCCAAAACGCGGATATGTCCCCGATGGCCGCGGCCTTACGCAAGAGGGGATCCCGGTCGTTCACGATCAACCAATCAGGGTCAATGATTCGACCGTGCTGTGGTTCACAAAGATTTTGCATTAGGCATAACGTTCAGCGGTTACGTTGCACTACCTGCTGCGAGCCAGCAACGAACTGATCACTTGTGGAGCTGCCTCGATAGCCCGTTCGCGAATTTGTTCGGGCGTGAGACTGCCAATTGGGTGCTGAATTAGCGCGAAAGGGTAATCCGACATCCCGCCAAGGTTCGCTATTGCTTGAGACCCCGATTCGAACGGCTCCGTACAAATAGCAATTGCCGGCACACCTAAGGCTTCAAGCTTCATCGAGTCGTACACACTGGACGACGAGCAGCTTCCTCAGTCACCGTTCGCAAGAAGCGCAACATCCACCTCTCGCGAAAATCCTTCGAGCAGATCAGGATCGGCTGGACGTGAAGCATCGCCCTTGTTCACTTTATGCGAAACAGCAACATCGAATCGTTCCGCAATAACGATGTAAGGCGTGTGTTCATGGTGGGGTGTCTATTGTTTGTGTGATGTCGCTTTGACTGCCGCCCTTCGAGAGCCTCAGGATGGCACTGTGACGAACGATCTCAAACTGGTAGCGAAATAATCGATCTCGTTAAGTGATTTGTGATTAACGATTTCTCCGAAATGCCGTCCTGAGGCTCTCGAGGAACGGCAGGCGAACACGAATCGCTCGCCGCAACCCTAATCCGCGTGAAAAACTTCTCGCCACTGGATCATGTTCTGATCGGGATGCGCACCTTCTGGAAGCTGGAAGAACGGCGACATATCGTCCTGCCAACGCTGATTCACTTCTTCTTTTGACATCCCTTCTAGTGACGCCTCGAACGACTCATCGCATTCGACGTATCCGAACAAGGTGCCATCTTCCCTGAAGAAAATCGTGTAATTCCGCCATCCTGTGCGCACGAGCGCATCTGACATTTCGGGCCAAATCTCATCATGGCGTCTTTTGTACTCATCCACCATTTCAGGGTGAATCTTCATTTCAAATCCGACTCGCTGCATGACAATCTCCTTCAACCGGGAATATGAGTGATGATCTGGATGACGCAGAGTGTATGCTATGCGGCAATAAATTTGGCAGTGGATTGCACTTTGATGTGCAGAGGAGAAACGACAAGTGTCGAAATCAATCGCCCAAGTCCTCGATCTGAAAAATGATCCAGCGATCATTGCCGAGTACGAGGAATACCACAGAAACGTGTGGCCAGAGGTGCTCGAAGCCCTGAAAGGCATCGGGATCGAGCGCATGGAGATTTTCCGCAGTGGAAACCATCTTTTCATGTACTGCACTGTTCCCGACGATTTCGACCCGAGGCGCGACTTCCAGAGTTACACCTCTTCAAAGGGAGCCGAAGAGTGGAACGATCTAATGTCGACATTCCAGCAAAAGGTGCCTGAAGCCGAGGAGAATGACTGGTGGGCACCAATGAGCCTCGCTTTCGACTCCGAGTGGTTTGAATAAGGTCAACCAAACATGGCTGTGGACCGCGCTGTCGGTCATATGGATGGGCGTTATTTATGCTCTATCCGATCGACCCGCTGACGACTTCGATGACGCCGGTGAGCTTGTCTCATGGTTCCCGTTCGCGTCGTTCGTAGTTCACGCTGTCCTTTACGCGGTGCTGAGCGCATTCGTTCTACGCACGTTGATTCTGCTTAAAAGGCTCACCGATCCGCTGATTTCCTACACGGTCATCTTCACTGCTCTAATCTACGGAATCCTCGACGAAATCCATCAATCAAGCGTCGAAGGTCGCTCTTCAGAAGCAGTAGACGTTGCCGCCGACGTTTTCGGAGCGCTCATAGTGGTGATATTTTGGTTTCTCCAAAAGCGATGCCTGGCTCTGCGCGCACGCGAACGGGATTTGAACTCGGGCGATTAATAGAACATGCCGATTAAAGAACCAGAAGACCTTTGGCCAACCGGTCCTGAAGTGCTTGCGACACTTGAGGAAGCCGTTCGAATGGCGGAAGAAATCGCCGCACCTCCCGCGGAACGATGGGTTGCGAAAACCATCAGCGACAAGCTAATTCCGAGTCTTTACAACGCCCGGACTTACCTCGAAGTCGGGCAGCTGCAGTCACCCGAGATTCGCCTCGGAATCTTGAACGCACGATTAGAAGCCGGTGAACTCGCCAACGCCGACTCAAGGTACGCGCCGCTTTACTCGAAAATTCGTGTTCTCGCCGAAGAGGCAGAAATAGCCACAAAAATGGCGTAGGCCACGTGCCACCCAACACCTCGGATGAACACCTGAGCGTGCTACGATGTCCGCGCCTTGAAACCATTTTCCGACACCGATTCATTTATCTCTAAAGATGGTCGAGTTGAGATCGTTTTTGATCTCGATGATCTGTCGAAAGCGGATATCGATCTGGTGATGCGATCTGCGTTGGCTGGGCTTGATTCTGAAACGTTCGATGGCCCAGACCATGTGACCGTAATGATCACCGGCGATGAACGGATTCGAGAGCTGAACCGGGACTTCAAGGGCGAAGATCAGATTACTGACGTGATGTCGTTCAACGTGGAAAACGATTCGGTTGAACGACATGAGGACGAAGATTGGCCGGAATTCGCTGATTCAGAATCGACGAACGATCCAATCCGTCTCGGTGATATTGCAATTTCTCTTCCGCAAGTCATCAGGCAGGCAGAAGAAAACGGGAAATCTCCGGATCGTGAACTCGCAATGCTGACGATCCACGGAATTCTTCACCTCCTCGGGTATGATCATGCCGTACCCGAAGAAGAAAAGGGGATGTTCGGCAAAACAGATGTGGTATTGGCGGGAATATTCGGCGAGTAATCCGCCATTGGCAAAATGAAGCCCGATAAACTGATGGTGAAGTGACTAACAGCCAGGTTTTTTACAGAAAATGGCGGCCCACTCGGTTCGACGAAGTGGCCGGGCAACAACACGTCACTCAAACTCTCAAACGAGCTATCGCGACCGACCGCGTTTCTCATGCTTATTTGTTCACTGGCCCGCGCGGTGTCGGCAAAACATCAACAGCCCGAATTCTCGCTAAAGCGCTGAACTCTGAGCGAACTGACGACGGCGAGCCAATCGTCGATTCAGAAGTTTCTGTTGCTATCGACGAAGGTCGGTATCTCGATCTCATTGAAATCGACGCTGCATCAAACAGAGGTATCGACTCAATACGTGATCTCCGCGATGCGGTTCAGTTCCAACCGACATCGGGTCGTTACAAGGTGTACATCATTGACGAAGTACACATGCTTACTGAAGCTGCGTTTAACGCTCTTCTCAAAACACTTGAGGAACCGCCTCCCAACATCGTCATGATTCTTGCGACTACGGACGCCCACAAGGTTCCGGCGACCATCGTGAGCAGATGTCAGCGATACGACTTTAGACGCCTCTCAAACGATGACGTGATCGAACGTTTAATCGAAGTTTGCGAAGTAGAGGAAATCGAAGCTGAACCTACAGTGCTCGAAATGATCGCCCGGACTGCCTGGGGCTCTCTGCGAGACGCCGAAAATCTTCTCGAACAGCTCTACATTTCGTACGGTCAAACGGGTGAAGACGGGATCCCTTCTGAGATAACCGAAGCTCAAGCACGTGAACTGCTGGGCCTCGGCGACACAGCGGTGAGTACAGAACTCGCATCTGCGCTTCTTGCAAAAGACGCTGCACAGGCGCTAACCGTTATTAACCGTGAAGCCCAACGCGGTGCCGATCTTCAGGCGTTGCGATCTGGTGCGGTCGACGCACTTCGCGTCTCACTTTTAATGAAAGCCGGTGTGGAAGACTCGATTACTCAAGGCTCCGAGTTCGCGGAAACAATGTCGGCAGCGGCAAGGCCTGCTCGACTCAACCAAATTCTCCACATTCTCACCGCTCTCGGACAAGCGGATATCAAAGGTAATTCATCCTCACCATTGCCGCTCGAACTTGCTGTACTGCAAGCCACGACAAAGCCGGTTGCAGCCACGGCATCACCAGCTGCGCCAGCTTCATCGGGTTCCGCTCCTGCACGTCCAGCTGCGGTGCCTCAGCAGAGCCAACAAGATTCGGCAGGACAAGCTGAGCCCGACCAGAGCGCCTCAACACCGAGGCGAGAAAGAACTCCCGTCGAACAACAGTGGGACAAGGTCATTTGGGAGATGAGACGCACTAGGAACCGTAAATTCGTGGTCGGATCGCTGCTGAGAAATTGCGAAATACCTGAACCACAAGGCAACAAAATTTCTCTGCGCTTCAAGAGCAACTCCATGAAAAACAACTTCATGGAAGAAATGCAAGACAAACGATCACGCGACGCCCTTAAAGCCGCGATCACCGGCACATACGGCTCCGAGCTAGAACTTGAAGTTCGATCACCGTCAGAAGCCGCAGAAGAAGCTCGTGCAAACGCCGGACAAAACTCAGGAAACGGTGACTCAAGCGCGGCTCCAGTTGGAACTTCCGACGCACAGGAAAGTGCTATGGTTCGAGCCGCTATGGCAATGGGTGCAAGAGTGGTTGCCGAAGAAACTCCTGAAGACGACTCGGAGTCAGAGTCAGAACCCGGCGTTTAGCAGGTCGAGTCGAATCGACTAAATTGCCATATAGAGTCCGATCGTAAGTTCGACACTCTACACCTCTCGTCGTCACCGGCAACCAAGTATGATTGTCGAGTTGAAATATCCGTTGTTCCGGTGTCGTTATTTCGCGAATCGTTTCGAAGCTGGGACTTCTTCATGACTGAGGACTCGATTCGATGATGAACAAAAATATGCTCAAACAGGCGCAGCAAATGCAAGCTCGACTTGCGGCTGTGCAAGAAGAGATCGCGGTAGCCCGAACTGAGGCAACCGTCGGTGGCGGGATGGTCAAAGTGGCCGTGATTGGCGGTTCGAAGGTCGATTCAATCGAGATCGACCCTGAAGTGGTTGACCCCGAAGACGTTGAAATGCTTCAAGATCTGATTCTTGCGGCCATTAACGAGGCAATGGACACCGCCCAAAAGCTCGCTTCCGACAAAATGGGACAAATCACCGGCGGTCTCAATATTCCGGGATTGACGTAGACAACCCGAATCACTCAAAACCAAGAGGTTCAGAGCCGCCCATGGCCCAGTCCGATATTGCACCTTCCGCAGCGCCGCCAGTCGCACGACTGATTGAGGCGTTCCACAGGTTGCCCGGCATTGGACCGAAAAGCGCTCAACGCCTCACGTATCACTTGATTCGAATGCCTCAAGATGAGGCGGAAGAGTTTGCAGGCGCAATTCTTGGAGTCAAAGAGCGCGTCGTTCTGTGCAACACCTGCGCAAACATTTCAGAATCAGCAGAGTGCCCGATTTGCGCCGATCTCCAGCGAGACGGCTCTCGAATATGTGTGGTTGAAGAACCACTAGATGTAGTTGCTGTTGAACGTGCTCGCGTTTTCTCGGGCAAGTACCACGTGCTTCACGGTGTTATTTCACCCGTGAACGGAATCGGTCCCAACGATCTAAAGCTTCGAGAATTGCTCGAACGGCTACGTGACGGGTCGGTCAACGAGGTAATTGTTGCGACCAATCCCAACCTCGAAGGCGAAGCGACCGCAATGTACATCCAGCAGTTGATCGGACCTCTCGGGGTGAAAGTAACCCGCCTCGCTCGGGGACTTCCAAGCGGATCGGATATCGAATACGCCGACGATTCCACTCTGGCGCACGCCCTGGAAAGTCGCGCTGAAATTCCGAAGCAATATGCCGATTCGACCGACTAGGTGTGTAGGTCGCTGACCCACCCTACACGGTAGCGTAACTAGCTGTTTTCGAGTTCATACCTACACGTTTTCAAAGTGGTGTTCCCGCAATCCGACAACCCGTATACACGGAAAGTGATAGCCGCTTCCGTGTAGGATTTTTGGGGCACCACGACAACCGAACTTCGATGTGTCATTGCGAGGAGTGAGGAACGAACGACGTGGCAATCCGCCGCCGAAAGTTCGTTCTCTCCACGCCCCACGTGGAAATCCACCTACAGCAAATCGCACTCTCTAAATCCCACGTGAGTGCGCGACGTCACCGCCCCAAATCCCTCGTTGCCTCGGGATGTTGTCGCTTGTGGGGTGTGCGTGGTTGAGGAGACGTTATTTATCTGAGGAACAATTGCCGAACGAAACTATTGCGTGGGCGTCACATCCTGAGGTTCTCGACGGATAGCGATCAGACGATCCAACTTCGATACTCGGGCGTTACAAACGAATATCATTGCGGTATGACCTCGAAACGGCGACCAGTCACATACACAACTGACGGTGTGGTCGTTCGTACGAGCAATTTCGGTGAAGCCGACAGAATAATCACTCTCGTTACCCCCATCCACGGACTCGTTCGTGGCGTTGCCAAGGCAGCTCGTAAACCCGGGTCGAAAATTGGAGGTCATCTCGATCTTCTCAAACACGTCAGCGTTTCGGTAAGAGAGACCAGAACTCTTCATGGGTTAAGTGAGGCGTCTACCGTGAACGGCTATCGAAGCCTCCGAGATGATCTGGATAAGTTTTCCCGTGCGTCCTACGTCTCGGAAATGGCGGAACGGTTTTCTGTAGAAAACGGAGCGAACCAGCCGTTATTTCGTCTGCTCCTCGACGTGCTTCAAGCTCTGGAGAGCACGAAGAATCCCGAAATGGTTGCGCGATTCTTCGAAATGCGATTGCTCCAGCTAAGTGGATTCGCACCTGAGCTATCACGGTGTGTCGAAACCGGAGTTGAACTAGAACCGGCGAATCATCTTTATTCCGCAGAACGCGGCGGACTCGTAAACAACGACGCCAAACCCATCGGTGAAACTGCGCTTCTTCCCGCCAGTTTGAACACGATTAAACTGCTGCGCTTCCTTGCCAGATCAAATCTCGAACAAGCCGAAGCGATGAAAGCCGGTGAAGACGAAAACCGTCAGCTTTCACGAATTCTTCGTGCACAAATCCACCAGGTGCTCGATCGCGGCCTACGTTCGGAGGCGTTCATGGACGAAGTGCGGTCAAGGCAGTACAAAAAGGACGCTACCGGCGAGCAAGAAACACGCTCGCAGGCGTAGTGACACATCGCCTTTGCGATTTGCGCAAGATTGTTACACTCGGTGATGTCCATTTCCAAGTAGTTTTCGAACGACACCAATCAGTCGCAAATACGAACTTTTTTCGTTCGTTAAATCACCCCTGAGTCGATAGTTAACGTGCCCTCGGCACACTCAATATGCCTGATTCCGACATCGTTATACGCGGAGCCCGCGAACACAATCTCAAAAACTTCGACATCAGCATTCCTCGCGACACGCTGACGGTAATCACCGGGGTATCGGGTTCGGGCAAGAGCAGTTTGGCGTTCGACACTATTTTCGCTGAAGGACAACGACGCTACGTTGAGTCGCTTTCTGCTTACGCTCGCCAGTTCCTAGGTCGAATGGAAAAACCCGATGTCGATCACATTGAGGGGTTGAGCCCGTCTATTTCTATCGACCAAAAGGGTGTCTCTAGAAACCCTCGATCGACCGTCGGAACTGTGACGGAAATTTACGACTATATCCGCTTGTTGTTTTCGCGCGCAGGGCGGCCTAATTGTCACAACTGCGGCCGACCTGTACAGCGACAGACCGTTCAGCAAATAGTCGACTCAATACTGAGCTGGGACGATGGAACTCGCCTGCAAGTTCTCGCACCAATGATCACCCATATGAAGGGTGAGCACGCTCAGGTGTTCGAAACCGCGCGAAGCGACGGCTTTGTTCGAGTACGCGTTGACGGTGAAACAACCGAACTTTCGGAAGAAATCAAACTCTCGAAGAACAAATGGCACGATATCGAAGTCGTTGTCGACCGAATCATCGTTCGAGAAGACACTGATCGAGGTCGGCTCACAGAGTCAGTCGAAACAGCGCTTCGTCTTGCCGGCGGCAATCTGATTGCATCGAAATTGGGCAGAGTCGGTGCTGACGACGAAGATGTCGTCTATTCCGAGCACTTCGCCTGCGTGCACTGTGACATTTCGATAGCCGAACTAGAACCAAGAAATTTCTCGTTCAACACCCCGTTCGGTGCGTGCCCTACCTGTACGGGACTTGGCTACAAGCTCGAAGTAGACCCGAACCTCGTGATCCAGGACAAATCGCTTAGCCTAAACGATGGAGCAATAACTCCCTGGGCTCGCTCAGGTTCGAATTCTCCCTGGTACAACTCGATGCTCGAATCGTTGTCCGAGCACTTCGGTTTCTCTATGGATACACCTGTTCGTGATCTCGCCCAGGAAGACATCAGCGTCATTCTCTATGGAACTGACGGCAAGAAAGTCCAGGTTTCTCATCACACGCAAAAAGGCCGTGTTTACACTTGGAACACCAGCTTTGAAGGCGTGATCCCGAACATGGAACGCCGACATGTCGACACCGAATCCGACGCGGTTCGAGAAGATATTGCTCGCTACATGACGCAGCGACCCTGTATGACATGCGGGGGAGCTCGATTAAAACCCGAAGTGCTTGCCGTCACCATTCTCGGCATGAACGTGATGGAAGTCACTCGGCAGTCGGTCGAAAACGCTCTCCGATGGGTCGAGGCGTGCCGTACGGGAGTTTGGCCGGGAGAAGGCGAGCACAGTGGTGATGCGGTCGACCCGCTGAACAACAGAGAACAATCAATCGCTACTCAGATCCTGAAAGAAGTAGAAGCTCGGCTTGGGTTCCTTTCGAGAGTTGGACTTGACTACCTAACTTTGGATCGCGCCGCGGCGACACTCTCTGGAGGCGAGGGGCAGCGAATCCGTCTCGCCACCCAGATCGGATCCGGATTAATGGGTGTTCTATACGTATGTGACGAACCTTCAGTGGGTCTTCACCCCGCTGATAACGATCGGCTGATCGGAACACTCCAGAACCTGCGCGACGTCGGCAATACCGTTCTAATCGTCGAGCACGATGAAGCCGTAATGCGCGCCGCCGACCACATCGTCGATCTCGGGCCAGGAGCTGGTCAACATGGCGGAAACGTTGTTGCTGAAGGACCCATTGGCGAGATACTTAAAAACGATGTGTCCCTCACCGGTGCATATCTGAGTGGTCGTAAATCGATTCCAGTTCCCGACACCCGCCGCAAAGGAAACGGGAACGAAATCGCAATTGTTGGCGCCCGTGAGAACAATCTCAAGAATGTTTCTGTTGCCATCCCTCTGGGCACTCTTACTTGTGTCACGGGGGTCTCTGGTTCAGGCAAAAGCACACTCGTAAATGAGATTCTCTCTAAAAAGTTATCTCAATACTTTTATCGTTCGAAGGATCGACCTGGTGATCACGACGATGTGATCGGACTTGAGCATGTCGACAAGGTGATCAATATCGACCAATCACCTATTGGTCGAACCCCGCGCTCGAATCCTGCTACTTACACAGGAGTGTTCACGAACATTCGTGAAATATTCGCTTCGATGCCAGAAGCTAAGGCACGTGGTTACAAGGCTGGACGATTCTCGTTCAACGTAAAAGGTGGTCGCTGCGAAGCCTGTAGTGGTGCCGGTTACGTCCAAATCGAGATGCAATTCCTTCCCGATGTGACTGTTCCCTGCGAAGTTTGTCTTGGTGCTCGCTATAACCGTGAAGCACTTGAAATCAAGTTCAAGGGCAAGTCGATTGCCGAAGTTCTGGACATGACGGTTTCGGAAGCAGCGGAGGTCTTCGCCAACATCCCTTCGATAGCCAACAAGATGAAGACGTTGACCGATGTGGGTCTTGGCTACGTACCTCTGGGTCAGCCGGCAACTACCCTGTCGGGTGGTGAGGCGCAGAGAATAAAACTCGCATCCGAGCTGTCGAAGCGATCAACCGGTAAAACCGTCTACATTCTCGACGAGCCGACAACCGGTTTATCTTTCGACGATGCCGCTAAGCTGATGATCGTACTGCACCGTTTGGTCGATGCCGGCAACTCGATTGTCTTGATCGAGCACCATTTGGATCTAATCAAGAACGCTGACTGGATTCTTGATATGGGTCCCATGGCTGGAGAACGTGGCGGAAAGCTGGTTGTAGAAGGAACACCAGAGTTCGTCGCCTCGGTCAAAAAATCGTCTACAGGCCAGTACTTATCTGAACTGGAAGGTATCAATCCCAGCTCTAAGGCACCAGGTAGAACAAAAGCCCGGAAATTTAGCGTTGCCAACAATGGCGTCTCTGGCGACGACATCACGTTACCGGATAGACCTGCCAGCTCAGCCAACGGCGCAACAAAATCGCGTAAAAACTCACGCCGATACCGTCGGCGACGCCGTGGCGCGAGAGCGGGCGGGTCGTGAGGGTTAGCGATTTGCTGTCGTCGGATCGTCACGTGGGCTGTGGATAGGGCGATCTTTCGGCGGCGGATTGCCACGTCGCTCATTCCCCACTCCTCGCAATGACAGTGTATGGGCGGTCGAGACGCTGTCTCACTCCAACATGGTGGAGTTACGACACAGTCCCAGGTGACTAGGCGAATCTGCGAAGGTCAAACCCCGGTAAATCAGTCGCTTTGAACCGTCTGTGCCAGATTCTGACACGCCGAAATATCTGTCTGACACAACATCACAACGTTGCCTGCAACAAGATATGCGTGATAGCTAGTGCGATTGCCCGTAGAAGTAATAATTCCGCCTCCCGAATTCGAATTGGGAGATCGGCCTATCGCCGCAAGAGCCGACTCTACACCTGCCGACATTGCGTCGGCGTGCGAACTGTATTTGCGAATCTCGATATCACGTCGTTCGGCAAACCCGTAATACACGTTCGTTGCAAGTGGCACGGTTTCTGTATCGAACTCTTTGTTCAATTTAAAACCCTCTGCCTGAAAATTGTCGATTGAGAAAGTCTCATCTACTCGTAGTACGGGTGCAGTATCCTCACCGCCATTCTTCGTCGAAACGCTCTTGTCAACGGAGCCGTCAGACCCGCACGCCAGTGCGATCGTGATCAGCAAAGATAATACGAGGATGAAAATCTTATATTTGCTATGCACCTTGACCACCAACGAGTTCGATTGTGTGTCAATTGAATCGGTGAACCTTAGCAAATAGCTAGCGCTTTCCAGCCGCCAATTTTGACGCCTCCGGAATTGATCGCAGACGAAGCATCGCTAGAGTTCCAACTACGGGTCCTAGAGCCAGCATTGAGAACGCCCATCCCCATCCGTGAGAATCTTTCACTATTGGCAATAACCAGATGGACACTGCCGTGAGCGCGAACCCGACTCCTGTTTGAAAAGTGAGCATCGTCCCGCGATAGGCCGGGTCGCTTAGTTCAGTCATTGCCGTTGAGAACTGCGCCGAATCGGCTATAACTGCGGCGCCCCAAACGATAACCAGCACGACTATCAAAACCGTCATCTCTGACGGAATAAATCCGACAAATGCAGCAATACCGCCACTGATAATCATTGCGATACTCGTGACTGTCGTTCTTCCAATCTTTTCTGACCAGACTCCCGCATAAGAACAGGCGATGGCGCCAGCAAGGAACACGCTAAACGTCAGGGCACTCGTAAGATCCAGACTTGTGCCCACGACAGAGTGATCTCCCACCACGTAAAGCATGTAAGCGCCTATCCAAGCCCACATTGCGTACAGCTCCCACTGATGACCTAAATACCCGGTGAGAGCCAGTGCCGGTGCACGTTCGCGCAGCGCACCTGTGAGATAGCGTGGATTGAACTTTGCGCCCTTCACATCATGGGGTCCGTCAATCACAAGAAGCCTGAGTACGACTCCGCCCAGAATTGCCAGCACCGAGCTTCCGATGATGACCGCCTGCCAATTGTCAGAAAACACGGATCGCAGAAGGTGTGGTGAGCCAGACCCAATGGTAAGTGCGCCAACCATCGTGCCGAGTGCGAACCCTCGACCCTTCTTATACCAGCCAGAAATTACTTTCATCGCCGGCGGGTAGACACCGCCCAAAAATGCGCCGGTAGCGAATCGAGCAGCGATTAGCAGCGGTGCCGATTCGATCGGTATCACCAATAGGTTCATGACCGCCGCCATAGTTGCGCACACAAAGAACAAAGTACGGGCGTTAAATAGGTCAGACAGATTCGTAATCGCAATCACAAGAGTTCCGAAAACAAATCCGAGTTGAACTGCAATCGTGAGAACTGCGATTGACGACTCGTCTATGGATTTCTCGAGTTCCAGCGCGCCAGAAATTGCGTTTGTTGAGAACCAAACTGACAGCGAGAAAAACGTCGCTAGCGACACGTATATCAGCGACCGTCCACGTGTCTCAGCCCTAAACATAGTTTTTGATGTGTGGTTATCCACCTTGGATACTTTTGTCTTCAAGTTTCAGTCGGTAATGTGTGTGAATCGAAGGTGGTCGTGGCGATTTTCACTTGCTCGGAGGCAGTATGAGCCAAAACGAAGAAGAGCGCACATATTTTCAGGATGGCCTACACGGCAATCATTGTTACGGGTGTGGGGCGTGGAACGACAGAGGTTTGAGGATTAAATCGTTCTGGGACGGCGACGAGTCAGTCTGCGTGTATCAACCTGAACCTCACCATGCTGCTATGCCTCCAGATGTAATGAATGGTGGCACCATTGCCGCAATAATCGACTGTCACGGCGTGTGTTCGGCAATAGCAGACGCATATCGGGTCGAAGGGCGAGAAATCGGCGAAGGTGCCAAGATCTGGTACGCGACAGCATCTCTGACCATCAACTACCGGAAGCCAACACGCATCGATGGAACCGTTACTGCTCGGGCGCGCTTGACCGAGAAGTCCGACAAGAAATCGCTATTCGAGGTCGATTTTTACTCTCACGGTGGCGTGAAAACATGCGATGCCACCGTTCTGTCACTTCGAGTCCCCGACGAGTGGGCTGACCCGAGCGGATTATTCCAGCACTTGTAGGCGCCATTGGTTCACACAAGATTTACTCAATAATTCGAACAAGAAAAGGTTGATTCAAATGAAACTCGCCCTAGGAGCAGACCATGCTGGCTTTCCAATGAAAGGTACCGTAGTCGAATACCTGAAATCACAAGGCCATGATGTCACCGACTATGGCACCCACTCCGAGGATCCTGTCGACTTTCCTGATATTGCTCAACGAGTCACATCCGCAATTCTCTCTGGCGAGGCCGAGCGTGGCATCCTTGTTTGCGGAACTGGTGTTGGAGCAACAATCGCCGGGAACAAAGTGCCCGGAATTCGCGCCGCTCTGACTCACGACACTCACTGCGCGCATCAGGGAGTCGAACACGACGACGTGAACCTGATCTGCATGGGTGCGTGGATCATCGGGATCGAAGTCGCAAAAGAGGTCCTTGACGCGTTTGTAAACGCAAAATTCTCCTCCGACCCGGATTTCCGACGGCGCGTCGACAAACTTTCCGAAATGGAACGATCGTACGCGGAACAACTAGTTAAACTAGCCAAATGACCGGCGTAAACCGTCGCTACAGCATGTAAAAATAGATGAGAAGCAAGCTCAAGTACGGCTTGAATTGGCTACGCTTGGTCTGTGTTCTGGCTGGGTTTGTGACTGTGACGGATACGACTAAAACAGGTATGGATCCCAACGGCAATGCTTTTCAACTCACCAAGGTGCAAAAACGAATTGCCGAAATCGGTCAAATTTTCGGGTCGAGCCTCAATCTCGAAGAAATCTTTGACGAATTCGCAGGGCAAGTCCGTAAGCTGATTCCAGCTGAACGCATAATTCTCTAGACTGTCGATGAAGAAACATTTGCTTCAACAGGCTCGATCCACACGGATGATCGAGGCGGCGAAAATGTACGTCAGCGCAGTTCATGCGTTTATGGATGAAGCTACCGATATTCTTGGCGTTCACGAAGAATCAGCGGTTCCTACAGTTGCAATCCTGAGGCAAAGACACCTAGAACCTAAGACCCGAAGTTCGGTTCTTCTTCCCGTTCGATCTTGCTGGGATCGAGGTCCATCATCATTCCGACGCCGTTCGGTGCCTTGATCATGCCGTTTTCAGGCGTGACAGGGTCTTTCAGGAAGTGTTGGTGCACGATATTCCACTTGATGAGGAACTCCTGGTACGGAGTGTGAATTGGCGACTGTGCGACCGAGAAGTGAACTCCGGCATTAGTCGAGTGCCCGTGTGGGATCGTGATCAAATCAGCCGTTGTCGCAACAGCGGCAATTTTTAGCGTTTCCGATAAACCGCCTGCCCAGTAAATGTCGGGCTGCAAAATATCCAACGCTTCAGCGTCGATGAACTGCTTCATGCCCCACCGTGTGTAGTGGTGCTCAGCGCCGGAAATCGGAATGTTGGTCGCTTCGCGAATCTTCCTATATGAGTCAACTCTGTCAGGCAACGCTACTTCTTCGAGCCATCGGGGGTGGTAATCCTCGATGTGCTCAGCGAGTCGGATGACGTAGTTCACGTCCATCGACTGCCAGCAGTCAAGCATGATGTCGTCGTCATCGCCAAGGGTTTCTCGAAGTGTCTCGACCATCTCGACATTCTTCTTAAATCCTTCAGATCCTGACATTGGACCATGGCGGAAGAACCATTTTTGAGCGGTAAAGCCTTCTTCTTGCTTTTGCTTTGCCCGCTCACGAACAAGACCCATGTCGAGCACGTTATAGCCAAGCATCGAAGCGTAAGCAGGTACTTTCTGACGAGTCGGACCACCAATGATTGAGTAAACAGGCGTGTTGAAATAGCGTCCCTTGAGATCCCACAAAGCGTTGTCGATCGCGCTTATTGCGATCATCGTGTTGCCCTGTCTACCGTGAACAGAACCGCGGTGCATGATGTCCCACAGGAATTCGATCGCCAACGGATCGCGACCAATCAGGTATCGAGACAACTCGTTATCAATGATGAATGCAACGGCTTTGTCCATTGGGCCGCCAATACCGGTCACGCCTTCGTCTGTTTCGATCTGAACAAAATAAGCGTCGTGACTCAGCTCATTCTGAGATTTCTCAGAGCTCCACTCGGTGCGCTTTGTGACATCACGAAACTCTTCGTATACATCGAGAGGTTGAACCAGCCGTTCTTCCCAGAACAAACCGTCTGTCTGGATGGTTCCAAAAACGTGTCGAAGTCGTACTTTTTCAATCTTCATGAGAACTAATTTCTGCTGGGCATTGGAATTACGCCGGCACTTTTGCGGACGAACACACTTTACCGCAGCTCATAAGAATACGGTCCAATTCTGGCTTCGGGCTCACATGGCAGCAACATCACGAGAGAATGAAATCTATCGTCACGTAATGCTGGAGCGGGTTTGATGAAACTAGAGGTGTCGTAGAACATCCGAGGGTTTCTCCGTAATGATTAGAGTCATTGCGAGCCGATAACTGCGGGTGAAAATAATGGCAAAATCCGCCTCCGCTCGCAAAACAGCGTGGATGTTACGTGAGGAAATGACGACTCGGTGGAGCTTGGTATGAGATTCTAAATTGCTTCGATTACTTCGCGAGCAATCGCCGGCCAATCTACCGTGGTTCCCGTTGCTCCTGAACGGTACGCACGGTGCAGGTTGGGCTTCGAATCTGCAATACCCCATGTACGCACCGAAAGCCCCGCTTTGTGAGCATCGGTAACTTGTTTCTTGGTAACTTTCGACGCGTTGGGATATATGCCTGACAGCCCAAGTTCAAACGCGGCGGTGAGAGTCGCTTTATCTAGGTTCTGCACAAGCCAGCCGTGGGCAATATTCGGCATTAGTGCGATAGATCTTTCAAGCTGCTCAAAGTGGAAAGACGTCATTGTCAGGCCTGGAGATTCGTATCCGCCGGTGCTCTGATCAAGCCAACCCCATTTCTCAAGTGACTTGTGAGCAAGCTCCGAGAGTTCTGGCTCCTTGCTCTTCAGTTCGAGGTGGAGGTGAATCTTGCCTGCGTACCGTTCAAGGATGTCGTCGAGAGTGGGAACAAACGCCTCGGGATATGCCATTGGGCCTTTTACTCCCGCACCATCATCCGGTCCTTCGAACCAGAGCCCCGCATTTAGCGATTTGATCTTCGCAATAGCCGTTTCAGCGACCAATCCAGTCGCGTCTGTGGTTCGATCCAACTCTGAGTCGTGAATCACAACAACTCTGCCGTCGCTCGTGAGTTGGATGTCGGTCTCGATATTGGCGAATCCCAGTTCCAGCGCGAGATCGAAAGATTCGAATGTGTTTTCCGGGGCGTCATACGAAGCGCCTCGATGTGCAATGAGAGTGAAATCGTTGTTTTTCGCTTTGGATGCCATGCCTGTTTTGCGTCGTTATCTTACTGATTCGCCTAATCGAGTTGGATCGATCTCGAAGTGTAAGTGACAGCGGTCGAAAAGACCGTACAATCTGCCTCACCGTGGCTATCAATAAAATCATCAATTCTTTCGAAGGGGCAGTGGCCGACATTCCATCCGGTTCGTCGGTAATGATCGGTGGCTTCGGCGGTGCCGGTGGTCAACCAACTCGACTCATGCTTGCCTTGAGAGATCAAGGTGCCACCGATCTCACGATTATTGGCAATGTCGCGGGTATCTCAAAAACGACAGGCTACGGCTGGCCCGACCATCTCGACCCGATTGACCAGGGAATCTTTTTCGAAAGCGGACAAGCTTCGAAAATTATTTGCTCATTCCCGGTTCCTGGCACGACGAACCCGCTCAGCGACATTGAAAAGGCCTGGAGAGAAGGTAATGCCGAGGTCGATATCGTGCCCCAGGGAACACTGATCGAGAGAATTCGTTCAGCGGGTGCAGGAATCCCTGCCTTCTACACACCTACCGGGGTGGGCACTCCAGTTGCAGAAGGCAAAGAACATCGAGAGTTTGACGGCCAAACATTTCTTCTTGAAACCGCGTTGCATGCTGACTACGCGCTAATAAGAGCCGAAAAGGCCGATACACGCGGTAATTTGCAGTACATCGGAACCTCGCGCGCATTCAACCCCGCAATGGCGACCGCCGCTCGGGTAACCATTGTTGAGGTCGACGAAATCGTCGAGCCAGGAGTAATCGACGCCGAACGAGTAGGAACGCTCAGCACATATGTTGATCGGATCGTCAAACGCGCAGAAGGAGATCCGCTACCGTGAATTCTTCTGACCAAGTTCTCTACAACGACCCCGCTCCTCGTCTCGACCGTGCTGGAATAGCGAAACGCGCGGCACGCGATCTCGTCGATGGCACGACGGTAAACCTGGGTATTGGAATCCCTGCAATGTGCGCCGACTTCCTGCCCCACGGAGTAGAGCTCAGATATCACGCCGAAAACGGCATTCTCGGATTCGAAGACCTCTCGGCACCCGGAGAGGGCGATCCCAACCTTATGGACGCTGGTGGCAAATTCCCTAAGCTAGTACCCGGGATGGCGTTCTTCGATTCGGTTGAATCGTTCAACCTGATCCGTGGCGGTCACATAGACGTGACAGTGCTCGGGGCATTGCAAGTTTCGAAATCTGGTGATCTTGCGAACTGGATGATCCCAAAACGCGGTATTGGGAGTATTGGTGGAGCGATGGATCTTGCAGCAAACGCAAAGCGTGTCATAATCGCCATGGAGCACACCGCAAAGGGCGATGTTGCCAAGATTGTTGAGGAATGCACGTTCCCGCTAACAGCACAGGCTTGCGTCGACCAAATAGTCACCGATATTGCCGTGATCGACGTTGATCGCGAAAACAAACGGTTGAGGCTTCGCGAAACTGCGCCGGGCTGGTCTTTCGATGACGTTCAGTCTCGTACCGCGGTGGCACTCGAGGTCGAAGGCGATCTCGGGACAATGGTTTAGCCGCAATCGTCTTCCCGCTGCTGCCATCACTTATTTAAACTGACCAGGCATCAGGCGGTGTTTTGAACTCGTTCGGAGAGTCATGGAAAAAGAAACATTCGACGATTTCCGGAGTTCATTTTCTTATGGCTCTCGTTCCGATCTGCTGTTCAAGTTCCTGAAATCTGGATCCGAGCAGCTCGCCGATGAGTTTCTTCAAGAGCTCCTGTCGTTAACGGGTGATCTGATTGACGATGGCGATCCGACCGCTATCGTCGAGGCAATCGTCCGGGCGCAAACTGCGGCTTATGCGGGCACTGACAATTTCGAATACGAAGATAAACCGTTCACCCCGTTCCCCAAGCCGGTTTCGGAAAGCAAGATAGCGCTACTAACCACCACTGGGCACTTTGTAGAAGGCGACGACCCAAACCCCTTTGGAATTGAAGATCTCACACAGGAACAAGCGTCAAAGATGACCGCCGACTTCGGGAGGGCCAACCCTGAACTATCCGAAATTCCAACTTCCACACCGCGTGAACAAACACGCGTCCGCCACGGCGGTTACGACATCCGTGCCACCGCTGCGGATCGCAACGTTTCGCTGCCGATCGATCGACTCAACGAATTAGCTGAAGAAGGCGTTATTGGCGAATTCATAAGCCCTGCATTTTCGTTTGTTGGGCTCGCATCTCAACTGAGACTCAAGAAACAACGCGCTCATGAATGGGCGGAACAGGTCAAAGCTGCGGGTGCCGAAGCTGCTGTCCTAATCCCGATATGACCGGTGTGTCACGTGTCGGTCGGGCACGTAGCACGAGCGTTCTAGGAAGCTGGAATTCCCAGCGTCGTAATAATGTCAAAGGTGTTTAAAGACCGAACTGCGGCAATGAACCCGGCTCGAATACTCTTAACACCACACCCAATGGGTCGACCGCTATCGGCACCGCATGATGTCGAGAAGCAGCGCGATATCTTGATGCATGGGCTTCGATTGCTGGACTCGGCAACCGAAGGTGGGACAATTGTCGAGTACGACAAGCCGTATCGGAGCGGACCGTTCTGCAACTAGAAATTCGAATTCGATATGAGCCAAAAACCAAGGTTATTCAGGCGACGGGCGACGCACAATCACATGTAAACTCAAACCATGTTTGAGTCACTTACCGACAAGCTTGGCGGGGTGTTCGGCCAGCTAACTGGCAGCGGCAAGCTTTCCGCAAAAGATATCGATGCGGCGTTGCGCGAGGTCCGCCTTGCACTACTTGAAGCCGATGTTGACTTCAAGGTCGCTCGTCAGTTCGTCAAAAACGTTAAAGAACGCGCTGACGGTGAAAAGGTTTATGCTTCCCTTACTCCAGGACAGTCGGTAATTCGAATCGTTAGAGACGAGCTGGCTGAAATTCTCGGCGGAGACGTAGTCGAGATCGCCCGCGCCGACAGTCCACCCAGCGTCATCATTCTCGTCGGGCTTCAAGGTGCTGGTAAAACCACTCTTGCCGCCAAGCTCGCGCTTCACCTTCGCAAGCAAAAGCACCCCGTAATGATGGCGGCATGTGACCTGCAACGACCTGCGGCGGTTGACCAGCTGAAGCAGCTCGGTAAGCAGCTCGATCTCTCCGTATATTCCGAAGAGCCTTCGAGTTCCACCCCTGTGAAGGTCGCCAAGGCGGCATACAAGCAGGCTGCTGACGAAGGTATTCACTACCTGATTCTCGATACTGCTGGTCGACTCGCCATTGACGATGATCTGATGAGCGAATTGGAAGAGATCCGAGATGCTACGTCACCTGTCGAAACCTTGCTCGTTCTCGATGCAATGACTGGTCAGGATGCAGTTCGTTCGGGTGGCGAGTTCAACGATCGAATCGGCGTTTCTGGCATGGTGCTCACCAAGATGGACGGTGATGCTCGTGGTGGTGCCGCGCTCTCGATGCGTTCTGCGACGGGTGTTCCAATCAAGTTCATCGGTGTTGGTGAACGACCCGATCAGTTCGAGGTTTACCACCCGGACCGCATCGCATCCCGAATCCTGGGCATGGGCGATTTTGAATCGTTGATCGAAAAGGCCGAGGCTCAGCTCGACACTCAACAAACACTCGCTCTTGAGCAGAAGATTCGAAAAAACCAGTTCGACCTAAACGACATGCTCCAGCAGTTCCAGACCATCAAGAAGATGGGCTCGATGACCGATATTCTCGGCATGATCCCTGGAATGGGTGCGCTCCGTGGGAAGTTCAATCCAAAGGACATCGACGAACGACAAATGGCGCGGGTCGAAGCAATCATCCACTCGATGACGATGCAAGAGCGAGAAAATCCAACGATCATTAACGGATCACGACGGAAGCGAATAGCCGAAGGTTCTGGAACATCACCAGCCCAGGTGAATCAGCTTCTAAGTCAGTTCAAGCAAATGCAGAAGATGATGAAGAAGATTTCGGGACCCGGTGGCAAACGAGCCCTAATGGGCATGTTCAAGTAGCCAAATCCCCGGCCACCTTCTACCACCTCGCCCCTGCAACCCCTGTTGTCGTTGCTAGGAGTGAGGAACGAACGACGTGGCAATCCGCCCCTGAAAAATCGTTCTCTCCACATCCCACACACTCGACCATCACTCGTTTCCTCGTGATGTCGATGTATGGAACGGTGGTGCGCTGGAAACGACCGAACTTGGACGAGTGACGTTAGAATCAGCCGTCGATCATCACGAACTCATTAAACGGCCGCGGAAAAGCTGCCTCGGAGGCTAAAAAATAATGACTGTTGCACACTTGCGCACTTACACCATCAACAAGGGAATGATGGACAGCTGGCTTGAAACCTTTGAAACCCTGATTCCCTGGATGAAAGAAGCAGGAATTAAGGTTGAGAGCGCCTGGGTAAACGAAGAGAAAACCCAGTTCATATGGATTCGCTCATACGGCGATAAGGTCGAGAACATCGAAACCGCCGAAGCCAAGTTCTACGGTAGTGATAACTGGATCGCCAACGTCGATCGAATTCGCGGACACCTAGCTCACCGCGAGATCGTTCAGATCGAGACGCCTTAGTTCTTACCCGAACCCAGTGTTGCTCCGTCGAACTCCGGCTGACCATTGAGAAAATCGGCGGCGGCAACAGCCTGGCGACCCTGGAGCTGAATTCGTTTCAGCAAGATCGAACCCGAACCGCATCCTACGAACGCGTTGCCGTCGTCGACAAAAACCACTCCAACACCCGCCGATGGCGTATCCGACAACTCTGCATCAACGATTTTCAGAGTTTTGTCACCCCAACTTGTAAATGTCCCGGGCCAAGGGCTGTAAGCGCGAATCATCCGATCGATCTTTTCAAAGGGATCAGCCCAATCGATCTCACCATCTGATCGATCTAAGAGTCTCGACACGGTCCCCAGAGAGTCGTTCTGCGGCTGCGGCTGAATAGAGCCGTCTTCCAGTCCATTAAGAACCGCTGGCAACATCGATGCTCCCTCCCTAAAAAGGCGCGCCTGTAGTTCGGCTCCTTTTTCAGTACCGTCCAACTTGACTGGCGGCGACTGCGCAAGAACAGGTCCTGTGTCCATACCCTCGTCGAGCAGCATCACGGATACGCCGGTTTCGCTTTGACCATCGAGAATTGCGGTTACGACCGGACTTGGCCCTCGGTACTTCGGAAGTAGCGACGGGTGAACATTTACGACACCCATCGGGGGAACTTCCAACAACTCTGGCGGTAAAATTCGACCGTACGCAACCACGACGAATACATCTGCGTTCAATTCTCGCAGTCTGTTTAGCTCATCAGGGTTATTTCTAAGTGAACGTGGCGTGAAAACAGGAATACCGCTTGCTTCCGCAGTCGTTCTTACCGGAGTCGGCCTCAATATACGCCCTCTACCGGCCTTTCGATCGGGCTGGGTGTAGGCAGCCGTAACGGTGTGGCCGTCATCAATTAATGCCGCTAACGCGTCGGAGGCTTCAGCCGGTGACCCGAAAAAAACGATTCTCATGCAACTACTTTATATCTCTCGCGCCGCGCCGGGCACGCTGAAATGGGCGGCGCGGTACGGCAAGAATTTCTCGGAGAAATATTAAAAATTATGGTCGCTCAAACTGAGTCGTGATCGATGTCACAATATTGTTGGGAAATTCGTGTGAAATTCAGCCCAAATCACCCGTCGCGGGGGTTGCATTGACTAGCGTGACGCATGGTACGGTTGCCCTCAGACAGGCACCACCTCAGGCAACGTCCAGCTGCCGAAAAAGCCGGTCTACGTAATCCACATATTTGGTCGATGTTTTTTTACAAGTCAGCTTGTCTGACTCGGGGGCTGTCTGCACCCAAGAATAGTGAGGGTTCGGCGACGGATAATGCACGGAAAATATGGTCAGCTGCCCTCGGTCAGCTCCAGCTAGAAATCCCTCGTCCGAACTACGAAACGTGGTTAAAACCCACTTCTACGGTGGGATTAGACGGCGACACACTCACAATTTCAACGCCGAGTCCTTTCGCAGCAGAAATGCTCGATAAGAGACTTTCTGGAACCATCCTTCGGACTGTTTCTCGTGTCGCCGGTCGAAAGCTCAAAGTACAGTTCCAGGTCAAGGGTTCGACACAAGAACAACACGTCGAACAGGCTGTATCGAACGGATTTGAAAAATCGGAACACGACTCGGAACATAAAGTTGGGAAAATCGACTACGCTAGGCCTTACGCGTTAAAGCCATCTTTCAGTTTCGACACGTTCGTAGTTGGCCCATCGAACCGCCTGGCGCAAGCTGCGGCAAGCAAGGTTTCTGAAGCTCCCGGCGGCGTTTACAACCCGCTGTACATCTACTCAGAAGTTGGGCTCGGAAAAACCCACCTTCTTCACGCGATAGGCCACACGTTGGTCGCTAGCGGGTTGAACGTCATCTACGTCAGCAGTGAGCGGTTCACCAACGAGTACATCAGCGCGATTCGAGAAGGAACCGCAAGCATGTTCCGCGAGCGGTACCGCAGTGCGGATGTTCTAATGGTCGACGATATCCAGTTCATCGCATCGAAGCCGCAAACTCAGGAAGGTTTCTTCCACACCTTCAACGAGCTTCACATGGCGGGCAAGCAAATTGTGATCACCGGTGACGAACCGGCGAGCAAGAGCATGCTGCAAGAAAGGATTCAGTCGAGACTTGCTGGAGGGCTTGAAGTTGACCTTCAGCCGCCAGATTATGAATCTCGCTATGCGATCCTCCAGAGCAAGGCGCCGGATCTCGAACCAAACGTAATTGATCAGATCGCACAGCGAGCTCACCAGAATGTTAGGGAGCTCGAAGGAGCGTTAAATCGGGTAATTGCCTATTCCCATCTCATCGGCAGCGCTGTTACGACCGAGCTTGCAGATCAGGCGCTCAAAAGCTTACTGGCCGAGACACCGAAAGATGTTGTCTCCGTAGACGAAATACTGAACTCGATTGCTGATTTCTCGGGCGTTCCTGTTGATCGAATCATCGGTAAACGACGCGACAAGGCAACGGCGGAAGCTCGCAGGATGGCAATGTACCTGCTTCGTGAAGACGCTCATCTCACTTCGGCGCGCGTTGGTCAGGCACTCGGCGGTAAAGATCACTCGACCGTACTTTATGCGCAGAAACGCTTCGAGCAATTGATGGAAACTGACTCCTCGGTTAGACAACACCTTGCTGCCGTAAGGGACATCATCGTCAGGTCACGACGAGTTAGCGTTTCCGCGGATTAGTTGTACCCCCCCCATAGAGGTTCCCTCGTGAACGACATTAAGCTCCACCTCGTTCAACACGGAGAAACCGTCGGCGATGGCACTCGCTATAGCTACGTTGACGAGCCTCCACTAACTGAGAACGGGTTTACCCAGGCTCAACTTTCTGCCCGGGTTCTTGAGCGCTTGATAATTGGGTAGATCGGTGCAAATCCAATGATTAGAGCTGTTCAAACCGCTAAGCCCGCCGCGAACTCTCTGTAACTCACACCCAGCTACTACGATGGCATCCAGGAAATAGATACTGGCGAATCACCTACTCAAATCCTAGTTAGGCAACCAAACGAATGTGAAATGTGTGTCTAATCTGCTCTTGATCATCACAAATTTTATGTGGATAAGCGCCGGCAAAAGTTCGTTCTCAAGTGTGGACAGATATTTCAAACATGACTCATTGAAACAATTTGAATCACTTTCCAAAAATCTTTCCGGAACATCAGCATGAATTAACACGACAATCCATATCTAACACTCGAATACCCACCGTTTCTCAACAGGAGTTTTATACTCAAACCAAGTTGATTATTCACATATCAACACTCTTTACTGATATCACGATTAATTAACCAAAGATATTTTCTGATTTATTTATCCACATGCTTGATTCCGCAGTAATAGAAGTTCGAGCCGGTAACGGCGGTAACGGCAATGTTGCGTTCATTCGTGAAGCGCTTCTTCCACGCGGAGGTCCAGGTGGGGGAGACGGTGGACATGGTGGTGACGTATTTCTCGTCGCAGATTCATCAATCAACACCCTTACAAAGTTTCATTGGCAACCACACTTCATTGCGAAGAATGGGTCGAAAGGCGATGGACACAATCGTAACGGAGCCAGAGGGGACTCGATTGAAGTAACAGTCCCGGTCGGAACTGAAGTTTGGCTCTGGGAAGACCAGGAAGATAAAAAGCTTCTAGGTGATTTGAGTGAGCACGGTCAAAAAATGATCGTTGCAGAAGGTGGACGAGGTGGTTGGGGCAACGCTCACTTTGTTACTCCTACTCAACAAGAGCCGTTGCTCGCAGAAGCTGGCGGTGAAGGTGAAATTCGGCGTGTTCGTTTAAATCTGAAACTTCTAGCTGATGTCGGTCTCGTAGGAATGCCTAATGCCGGAAAGTCGAGCATATTGACCGCAATTAGCGCTGCTCGCCCGAAAGTTGCTGATTATCCGTTTACGACACTCGAACCTGTACTTGGAGTCGTAGAGTTCGGTCCTCAAGCTTTCGTGGCCGTCGACATTCCTGGACTGATCGAGGGTGCTCACACTGGCACGGGTCTCGGAGATGAGTTTCTCAAGCATGTGCAGCGCACAAAGGTTCTGGTTCATGTTGTCGATGGCAGTGAAGACGACGTCGTTGGACGGATTAAAGCGATCAACTATGAGATCACCCAGTTTGATCCTGAACTCGCAAAAAAACCACAGATACTTGCTGTAAACAAACTAGACCTTGACGAAGTTTCAGTTCTTCAAGCGGAAATTACCACCGAGCTAGAAAACCTGGAAGGACTGCATTCGGAAGTGTTCTTCGTTTCGGCGGCAACTTACGATGGTCTTGAGAATCTAAAACAGGCGATGTTCAACCTGCTGAGAAAGTCACAGCAGAATGAAACTAGAACCACATCGGAAGCTTCGGACGAGATACCCGTAATACGACCATTAGTTAGAAAATCCTCCGATGTAGTTATCAGAGATTCCGAAGGTCAACTCAGAGTTGTACACCCTAAAGCGGTTCGACTCGCAAAGGGCAGCAACCTCGAATTGCATGAGGCACGCCTCCAGTTCCATCGTCGTCTTGAGCAGTTGAAAATTACGAAAGCACTACGAGAGGCAGGCATGGAGGAAGGCGACACCGTGCTGATTGCCGACTGGGAGTTTGATTGGGACTAATGTCTGATCCCAACGTCCCTAAGAAGATCGGTGTGTTCGGTGGTACGTTCGACCCGATCCACAGCGGACACATTGCTGTGGGTCGTGCAGTGCGCGACGAACTCGAACTCGATCGAGTCCTGCTGGTAGTGAATTCCGACCAATGGCTTCGAGATAATCCTCCTTCAGCGTCGGTTGCCGACAGGTTCGCCATGGTCAAACTCGCCGTTGAACATGAAATCGGGATGGAAGTATCCGACGTGGATATAGCCCGAGGAGGGTCAACCTATACTGTTGACACTCTTAGCGACTTGCGTCAGCAACTCGGGAGCTCGGTCGAACTGCATCTGGTTGTTGGAGCAGACTCGGCGCTTTCGATGGACCGGTGGAGAGACTGTCAACAAATGAAACAGCTGGCAAAAATCGTTGCTGTTGGTAGGCCCGGTCAACAATTCGATTCTGGCTTACTCGATAGCTCACACCCGGCGAGCGGGGCAGAGTATCTTGAAGGACCAATGATCGACATTTCGGCTACCGGAATTCGCGAGCTTATTGATTCTAACCGCTCGGTGGATCAATTCCTGACTCCCGCTGTAGCCACGTACATAAAAAGCCACAACCTTTACCAGTAACCGGAGTACAAATGACCACGCCTGCCAGATCAAATGGCAACGACCTGCACGCCATTGCAACTCGCCTGTACGAACGGGCCAAGGAACTTGAATCGCTGAGGTTTGGCGACTTCACGCTGTCTTCAGGCCAGAAGAGCACCTACTACTTCGATGGTCGGATGCTTTCTACCGACCCCGAAGGAGCCGATTTGATCTCTCAGGCATTTGGAATTGCGATGGATGAAGCCGGCGTTGATGCGTTTGGTGGTCCGACGGTTGCTGCAGTGCCAATTGTCGGCTCACTGGCATTGCGTTCTCGACTCGATGGCAAAGATCGAACAGGATTTTTCGTTCGACCCGAGCAAAAAGACCATGGTGCAGGAAAGCAGATCGAAGGAAACCTTCAGGCGGGGATGAAGGTTGCAGCGTTCGACGACACGATTTCAACTGGCGGATCGCTGTTCCCAGCAATTGATGCTGTGGAGGCGGCTGGATGCGACGTCGTGCTGGTTATGGCAATCCTGGATCGTCATCAAGGTGGCGACGCCGAAATCGACCGTAGGCGAATCCCGTTCTTCCGCCTCTGGGAATCAACCCCTGAGGGCAAAATCACCATAGCCGTCTAGCGGCGAATTTTCGCGAGATTAATTTCCGTAACCCTGATCATCATTAGTCTCAGAGGTTTTCTATACAAACGCGCAATACGCTATTGTCGGCAGGACGAACACTCGAACACGCCGGCTCATAGTCGCCGCAAAGATCGACTGATCGGCACACATCCACCAAGGCCTCTTGCCGCATTGCCACTCGCCACACGCGAAACGACTTCGCCGAATTTGATTAAGCGAAGTCGTTTGATTCGGGAGGTTTTTTTGAGGTGCTTAGACGTCCAGGTTCTTCACTTCGAGGGCGTTGGCCCGGATGAAATTTCGGCGTGGCTCAACGTCGTCACCCATAAGAGTTCGGAACATGTCGTCCGCTGCCATCGCATCATCTGCGGTGACTCGCAGCATTACTCGACCGTCCGGATCCATTGTGGTGTCGAACAGCTGGTCGGCGTTCATTTCGCCCAGGCCCTTGAATCGCTGCACGTTCACACCAGATCGATCCGAGTTGTTATCCAGAGTCGTAGGCAGCTCGTGCCACGCCACGCCAGAAGCGACAACGTTGTCGCCCTTGGAAACAGTCAGGGTTCCCGCTTCCAGAACGTTCTGGATTAGCGGGTATATCGCTCGGAGACGCTGTACAGCAGGGTTGTTATAGGTCTCCTTGGTCAACGTGTAACCATCGATCTCGTGAGTGCGATCCGGCAGAATCTCCGGTTCGACCTCTTCGATCGCAGTCTCTGCGGCATCGACAGCCTCGCCGTCTGATTCGACTTCAGGGGTCTCGTCAAACAGTGAAGCTTGAGCTGTCGAGACTGGCTCCGTCGGCCCGGCGGGTCGCTCAGGTCGGAAATCGAGTGAAGCGTATTCAGGATTCTTCGTGAGCTTTTCGATCACTAATTCCGGGATGTTCAAAACCCTCGCGACTTCAAGCGACTCGATGTAATCCCTTAGAGGAGTTAGAACTCGACCTAGCTTCGCACTTTTCAACACAAGTCCAGCGTCGTTCTCAGTAGTAACAGAGATGTTTCCGTACAGCCGGTTGGCAGTCCACTCGTCGAGCTCTGCATCTGAATACAACCACTTTGCAGATCGACCCTTCGACGCCCGGTATAACGGTGGTTGAGCAATATAGAGATGCCCGTTACCGATGATTTGTGGCATGTTGCGGAAGAAGAACGTCAACAGAAGTGTTCGGATATGTGCTCCATCAACGTCAGCGTCGGTCATGATGATCACACGGTGGTAGCGAAGCTTTTCTTCGTCGTAATCCTCACCAAGACCGGCTCCAAGCGCTGTGATTAGAGCGGCAATTTCTTCATGAGCCAACATTCGTTCTGGTCGAGCCTTCTCGACGTTCAGAATCTTTCCACGCAAGGGTAGAATCGCTTGGAACTGTCGATCACGACCTGCCTTCGCAGACCCACCAGCAGACTCGCCCTCGACGATGTAAATCTCGGACGATGCCGGATCTTTCTCAGTACAGTCGGCGAGCTTTCCTGGCAGCGACCCGCCATCCATGGCATTCTTGCGAATTACAAGGTCGCGCGCCTTCTTGGCTGCCGCCCGAGCCCGGGCAGCGGTGGTCGACTTGTTGATGATCTGTTGGCCATCTATTGGATAGTCTTCCAGGAACTCTACGAGTTTGCGCCCAACAACCTGTTCGACCGCGCCCTTGACTTCAGGGTTACCAAGTCGACCCTTGGTCTGACCTTCGAATTGAGGGTCTTTCACTTTCACGCTGATTACGCACATCAGGCCTTCACGAGTGTCCTCGCCGGAAAGACTCTTGATGTCGTCCTTCCCAGTTCCGAGAAGGTTGTTCTTCTTGGCGAAGTCGTTTAAAACTCGTGTGAGAGCAGAGCGGAAGCCTGTTACATGCGAACCTCCGTCTCCGGTTCGAATCACGTTAGCGAACGAAAGAGTGTTATCGATAAACGAGTCGTTGTATTGCATCGCTACTTCGACGACCACGTCGTCGATAGTCTCCTGAGCGTACATAACGTTCTGGTGAACGGCCCCACGCCTGCGGTTCAACGACCGAACGAAACTCTGGACACCGCCGTCGAACATGTAGGTGACGTCGTTGAACGGCCAAACATCGTCGTGCCACTCAGAGCGGAGGTGGATGGTCAAGCCCTGGTTCAGGTACGCCATTTCCTTGAATCGAGCGGAAATTGTGTCCCAGTCGTATGAGATTTCAGGGAATATCTCGGAGTCGGGCATCCAGGTGACTTTGGTCCCTGTGCCAGGAATGTCGTTCTCATCTGGCTTGCGGACGTCCATGTCGCCGATAGTCTTGCCGCGTTCGTATCGTTGGGCTGTTACCTTCTTGTCACGGCGCACTTCGACCTCAGTCCATTCCGAGAGAGCGTTCACGACGGAGGCACCAACTCCGTGTAGGCCACCTGACACCTGGTAACCCTTACCGCCGAATTTTCCACCGGCGTGAAGCGTGGTCATGACGGTTTCTAGAGCTGACATGCCGGTTTTCTTGTGCTTATCCACAGGAATTCCACGACCGTCGTCAACGACCGTCACAGATCCGTCATTATGGATCGTTATATCGATTCGACTCGCGAATCCAGCCATTGCTTCGTCGACACTGTTGTCAACGATTTCTCGGATCAGGTGAAAGACACCCTCTGTGCCTGTTGTACCAATGTACATTCCGGGTCGTTTTCGTACGGCCTCGAGACCCTCCATGACCGTAATGTCATCTGCACTGTATTCAGCTGAACCGCCAGTAACATCGGCGCCGGCATTTTTTCGCTTTGCCATTCGTAGTCCTTACCATGGGTGCGGTACGCGAATTGCTCTTTACTCCATCGAATTTCCGACCATTGAAAAGCACAGCCTGAGCTTTTGAGAAGCGCGTGCGCAAGGACTGAAAAAAGATGTCGAATCTGACTTGATTCGCGTGCGTCTACGTAACCCGTAAACCACGCCCAGATTCTACCATTTTTTGGCTGAATTCGCCCAGTTCGACGGCAGTATAAAATCTCGATAAATTTTTACTTGAATCACCACTGAAAAATTTTGATTGGTCGACGCGTTGGACTTAACCGGTCAAGAAATATCTATTTTGATTGCCGCCAGTTTGGCGTTCGTCAACATCGGTTCGGTTATCGGTATTTGGTGGGACAAACGCCGAGCTTCGAAAAATCAGCGGCGAATAAAAGAGGAAACTCTTCTAGTTTGGGCTCTACTTGGCGGATGGCCTGGTGGCGTATGGACGATGCGCTGGCTCAGGCATAAAACATCGAAGCGGTCATTCATTACGAAATACGCCTTCGTCGTTACCCTAAACTTGCTCCTGATTGCTGGAATTGTATTTGGCGCGATCGAAAGTTTGATCTGAGCCGAACTTGGCACACGGCTGTTCATTCGAGGTCTATAATCTCGCAACTTATCCGGGAATTACTGTTCCCCCGAACTCGTTGTTTCCCCGGATTATGCACTGATTCAAGTTTGAAGCCTCTGCGGAATAATCACGACTCCGCTGCCGGCTTTTATGTGGAATGACCGAGGGGTAACCGTGGAAATCGACCGCGATACTTTGCTGCTCATGCTTCGACGCATGTGGATGATTCGAAACTTCGAGCTGAAAGTGATGGAAGTGCACGCTGCTGGTGAGTTCACCGGTGCTGCTCACCCGTACATTGGCGAAGAGGCTGTAGCGGTCGGCGCTTGTGCTGCGCTTGAAGATACCGACTACATTGCGGGAAACCACCGATCGCACGGCCACCCAATTGCTAAAGGCGGGCGGGTTGATAAAGCCATGGCTGAGCTTTACGGCCGAGTCGATGGATACTGCAAGGGTAAGGGCGGATCAATGCACCTTGCTGACTACTCGATCGGCATTCTTGGCGAATCGGGAATTCTCGGATCATCCGTCCCGGTCGCGGTAGGCGCTGCACTCGCTGCGCACATCAAGGGCGAAAAGTTCGTTTCCCTCGCCTTCTTCGGTGATGGCGCGTCGAACCAGGGAGCCCTTCACGAGTCGATGAATCTGGCTGCTGTGTGGAATCTGCCAATGATTTTCCTTTGCGAGAACAATCAGTACGCAGTGACCACTTCTTATGCCGAAACAGTCGCTGTTGAACATGTTTCCGACCGCGCATCTGCCTACAACATGCCGGGAATTCTGGCTGATGGTCAGGACGCCATTGCTATGTATGAAGCCACGTCCGCTGCTGTGAAGCGTGCTCGGGCAGGCGAAGGACCGACACTCATTGAAGGTCTCACCTACCGATACGAGGAGCATTCACTCGGACTAGGCAGGGTGCGTCGAGGTGAATACCGCGAGCAGTCAGAGATTGACGAATGGCGAAAGCGAGACCCTCTGGTGATCCTCGAAGATACTCTGATTTCTCAAGGCATCGCAACACGTGAAGAGTGTGATGCAATCAACGCCGAAACCGTTGAAGAAGTTGAGCAAGCTACAGATTTCGCTCGAAATAGCCCGTTTCCCGAGCCAGAGGAGTTGTTCGACGACATGTGGGCGAACCCAATCCCGCTTCCTTAGAGCACAAAGTCGAACACAATTCCACTCATTTTCAGAATCAAGTAGAAACCTAAAATGGCACAGACCGTATTTGTAGAAGCAATCAACCAGGCGATCTCGGAAGAAATGGCACGAGACGAGAACGTCTTCATCATGGGCGAGGACATTCGTCGAGCCGTGTACGGCGCGACGGCAGACCTGCTGAACGACTTCGGCGAGAAACGAGTCCTCGACACACCACTCTCTGAAAACGGATTTTTCGGAGCCGCGATTGGTGCATCGTTGGTAGGAATGCGACCCATAGTAGAAACGCTAACCAGTTTCATGTGGGTTGGTATGGACCAGCTCATCTCTCAGGCGGCAAAAATGCGATACATGTTCGGAGGCCAGGCGACTCTTCCCGTCGTTTACCGAGCGACCATGTTCTACGGTGGTGGATCGGCTGCACACCACTCCGACCGCTCGTACCCAATGTTTATGAACATGCCAGGGATAAAGATTGTCGTTCCGTCTAACCCGGCCGACATGAAAGGTCTGCTTAAGGCTGCCGTTAGGGATGACGACCCAACTATCGTCTTTGAAGACGGGACGCTCTTTGGTATGCGAGCTGAAGTGCCGGAGAACTCGGAGCTTCCTAACGGTGAGCTGGTTGTTCCATTTGGCGAAGCGAAGACCGTTCGGGAAGGAGCAGATGTCACGATCGTCGGTATCGGCGGGGCTGTGAACCATGCCGCCGCCGCCGCTGACCAGCTTGCCGCAGAAGGCATATCGGTTGAAGTTATCGATCCACGAACTTTGGTTCCGTTCGATAAGAAGGCGGTTCTGGATTCGGTCGAGAAGACGGGTCGACTGGTTGTTGCCGATCCGGCACACAAGGTTTGTAGCGCCGCTTCAGAAATCGCTTCTATCGTTGCTGAAGAAGGATTCTGGTCACTCCAGGCACCAATTCAAAAAGTTGCCTCAGAACAGGTTCACATTCCATACACGCCGTCGCTCGAAAAACATGTCTACCCAGACGTTGAGAAGATTTTGGCAGCAGTACGACGAACGTTGGACTCGTGAATACAACTTCACACACTGCGGTACAGAAAGACCCGGCTTCAAAGCCGGGTCTTTTTCTTTGCGCCAAGTGGCCGTTTGACCCTGATCAATTCGATAAGTTGGGCACGGGACTATCTTTTCCGTACGCCAGATCATCGACACGATCTTGACAGTAATTCCCAGTTGTCTATATCTCACATGGTCTTCCGCCGCTGTACGCTAGAAGCTTGAAACACAAACGGTACCCGCTACACGCACACCAAACACCCTGCCGAAGCCGACATTGAATCCTGTATTTGAGAACTGCAAAGCCCTTACGTTCGACCTATTCGGAACCGTGCTGGACCTTGGCGGGTCACTGACTCCCCACCTCAAGATTTTCATCGACGATAAAGGCTCTGATCTTGACCCATCAGCTATGTGGCAGCAACTCCGCTACCGACAGCGCATCGAGCAGTACCAGGACACACTCGTCGAACTCGGACACTCCGGATACCTAGAAACAGTTCAAAAAGCATTCGACTATGTCGCTCGTGCTAACAAGCTCGATCCAACACCACAGCAAACCGAAACGTTCATGTCAGGATGGCAGGAACTTTCGCCCTTCTCGGAGTGTGCGGAGGCACTGGGTCAACTTGGCGAGCGGTACAAGCTGATCGCCCTATCGAACGGAAACCCATGGTTCCTGGACCACCTTGTCAAAAACCGGATCAAGTTCGATTTTTACGGCGTGATCTCGGTTGAGGAGGCTGGTTACTTCAAGCCGAAACCAGGTGTTTACCGGCGTGCAGCGCGAAATCTCGAGATGGAACCTGCTGAACTCATCATGGTTTCAGCGAATTCATTCGACGTGATGGGTGCCCGAACTTGCGGCTTGCGTGGCGCATACGTCAATCGTTACGACCTCCCGTTTGAAGACACATACGATATGTACAAACCTGATGTGACGGTAATGAACTTCACTGAACTTGCCGACGCACTGCTGCCTGGCGGGAACAGATAAGCGACCTGGTTAGTCGTTGGGGTCCGGGATCAGTAAGCGATATAAGCGATTTCTTTTGCATCCGCTGCTGTAATCACCCACGAATTGAACCTCGGCCTCGCTTCGGAATAACCACTGGTTTTAGAACTCGACCTCATGTTCCGCCGAATTGGTGTCTACCTGCGCTAAACTAGCCGATGGCGCGATATTCCTGAATTCACACTCGGAGTTTTGATGCGCCCTGTATTCATCAGGGCTCCATCAAAACTTGCCAGAAATCGAAGCGCCCGTGATCTGGCAAAAAGAACGGTAAACGGAACATATGTCTGCACCTATCACCCTGCCACAGTGGGGCATGGGGATGAACGACGGCGAAGTCATCAAATGGCTGAAAGCCGTCGGCGACCCAGTCGCAAAAGGCGATCAGCTTGTCGAGATTGAATCTTCGAAGGTTAATGCCGAAGTAGAGGCTACTTCCGATGGCACTATTGGCCGAATCGATGTCGAAGAAGGTCGTGTCGTCGATGTAGGAACCGTTCTCGGATACGTGCTCGAAGAAGGCGAAAGCGCTGCAGATCTTCCCGACCCTCTTCCAATTGGGGGTTCGGCTTCTACTCCGGCACCATCCCCAGCAGCTCCGCCAGCACCCTCATCTACCCCCGCCGCTGCACCGAAGGGCGGAAAGCAGATTGTTACGCCACGAGCGCGACGACTCGCCAAAGATCTCGGAGTCGAACTGGCAAACGTTGTTGGCACCGGACCAAGCGGTCGAATTACCGAAGACGACGTAAAAGCAGCCAACGTTGCGCCAGCCGTATCAAGAGGTGGATCTTCATCGCCTTCTGAATCCTTGGTACCCGTAAAAGAAACTATCAAGCTTTCCGGACTCCGCGGAACAATTGCTCGTCGAATGACCGAAAGCGCTGCTATACCCGCCGTGACACTCTCGACGACTGCAGACGTTACCGGTGCGGTTGCACTCCAACGGGACCTGGTTGGTGAATGGCGTGAACACCGAATCCGACCTCAATATCAAGACCTTGTAATCGCAGCAGTTGCCCGTGCGTTGAAAGAGTCTTCAATAGCCAATGCACACCTTGTTGGTGACGAAATTCGCGTTCTCGATGAAGTAAACGTCGGAGTTGCAATGGCAGTAACGGAAGGACTTCTCGTCCCTGTGATCAAGAACGCCGACCAGAAATCACTGCTCGAGATCGCACAGGAAGTACGTGAACTTGCACGCAAGGCGAAGTCGAACTCGCTTTCAATCGACGAGATGACGAACTCCACGTTCTCGATCACCAACCTGAGCTCCTACAACATCGATACTTTTGACCCGCTGCTTAACCCGCCTGAAATCGGAATTCTCGGTGTCGGTACCGTCGAAGAACGACCAGTAGTCGTTGATGGTGAAGTTGCCGTTCGTTCGATTGCGAACCTAAACCTAGCGTTCGACCACCGCGCATGGGACGGAGCACCTGCGGCAGAATTTGTCCGTTCGGTGGGCAACTTGCTCAGCGATCCGGGCTGGATGAAGGCGTAAACGACCTCAAATGACAATCACCGGTCGCGTAAATTGAGTACCGTTGGGATCATTGCTAACCCGTCGGCTGGTAAAGATATACGCCGGTTGGTCGCACACGGGCGAGTAGTTTCGAACCAGGAAAAGGCAAACATTCTCCGGAGAGTATTTGCTGGAATCGTGTCGACCGGTGCGGATCGGATACTCATCATGCCCGATCACTCGGGGCTCACCCGGCCCGGATCAGGCGATGTCGATGGTCAAATCAAGATCGAGTACGTCGATATGCCGGTTGCCGATCATCAGGGTGCTTCGACGAACGCTGCGAAGGCTATGGCAGAGCAAGGCGTAGGTGCGATTGTCACGTTGGGTGGGGACGGTACGAACCGAGTGGTTGCCAAGGGCGCAGGTGAAGTGCCTATCGTCCCGATTTCCACGGGAACCAACAACGTATTCCCTGCTAATACAGAAGGAACGCTAGCAGGTATTGCTGCTGGATCGGTTTCGACGGGTTTGTTGACGGTAAATGAGGCGTGTCGCCGTTCGAAACGGATCGATATCTACGTCGATGGCAATCGCCAGGACGACGCCCTAGTTGATGCAGCTGTTTCAACACAAATGTTCGTTGGAGCGCGAGCTGTGTGGGACACCAACACCCTTCACTCCATGTTTCTGACCCGAGCGGAGCCAGCAAGCATTGGCCTTTCTTCTATCGGCTCTCGACTCAAACCAGTTGCAATAGATGACGAACACGGTCTTTATATGCGTTTTGATGGCGAACCGACCGAAAATGCTACAACTGTTCGAGCCCCCATTGCTCCGGGTAGCGTGGTCGATGTCGAGATATCCGACTGGCGACTAATCACTGCCGGAGAAAAGATCCCGATTGAACTCACGCCAGGAACAATCGCTCTCGACGGTGAGCGCGAGGTGGAGCTGCTGCCCGATTCCAAGATCTACGCCGAACTGGCAATGAACGGTCCGTGGGTCGTCGACGTGCAAACTGCCCTGACCTTGATTGCTACCAGTTAGATTGTCAGGGTGTGTGAAACGCCGCGATTTCATTTCGATCGACTAAGTTGAATTTCACATGGCTGACCGACTCAATATTGCACTCGTAGGCGCCACCGGAAAAGTTGCCGCTCTTGCACACTTGAGCGCCTTGATGCAACTCTCCAACGCGTCGCTCTACGCTGTTTGCGATATTGACCCCGACGGGGTTGGTGAGTTGGCGGACCGAACCGGCTCACTGGCACACACATCTTTCGAGGAGGTGCTTGCCGATCCACATGTAGATGCGATCGATCTTGTCACACCGCCGTTTCTTCACGCTGATCAAACCATCTCTGCTGCTCAAGCATGTTTACTGCGAAAAGCCGATGGCGCATTCGCTCTCAGAAGCCACAGTAATGGTTGAGGCGCACCGAGAAGCTGGGACCACGCTCATGGTGGGTGATAGTTACGTGTTCCACCACCCGATCGTCGCTGCCCGCGCGGTGATCGACAACGGCGATATTGGGGATGAGATTCACATTCGTGAAACTAAGGGCCCTTGGATCATGAAACCCGAAGAGGCGGCACGCCTTTCAGGGATGAGTCACGAAGCCAACGCCACGTAGCGAGTCGATCCTAAATTGTCAGGCGGAGGGAACTTTCCGTGGATAATCGATCACGCACCATATTTTTTCGCTACGGCGCGATATTTCGCGTGCGACGCATCGGTCATATCTGTGACTGCGCACGCTCAAGCGGTACAAACGGCGAGTGAACGAGTGTCAGGTACTGGCGCTTCGACCGGACAAGCGATTAATTCGGTCGCGTGGAATTTCAACAACGGAATCGACAGCAGCTGGAATCAGGTTGAAGCAGAAGGTCGAGCAGTTGAGGGGGTTGGCTTCGTAACCGTTGTTCACGGAACAAAAGGTACTTTGCGAGTCTTTGGAGAAGGCGGCGGTGCCGCGCCGGGTCGAACTCAGCTTCCAGCGGTTGTTCTATACAGAGACGGCACAGAACGAATCGTTGACGTAGGCAATTCGGATGATCGAGTTTGGCATTCGAACAACAACTACTACGATGCTTCACATCAGGCGGCTCTTGACCACTGGATTACCTCGATTGTTGACGGTCGATCTGTGCGTTACTCGGGGCGAGATGGTTTGATCGATATCAAATGCACGCTTGTGACCATTAAAGTGCCGAAGAGCGCCGCACTGTGCTGCCTGGAGAGTTAGAGCGGAACTGGACAGCATATTAGGTGCCTGTTTGCACCTCTTCACTGATGAAAGATGGGTTTCTGCGGGTATCTTTAAACTACCCAATTTCACTCCGATGGAAAACTGGATGAAATCGATTTAAGCCGAGAAATTACTAAACATGATCGATCCCATCAGCGGTTCTAGCACAGAAAAGTACACTCATGGGTATCACGAATCCGTGGTCTCGGCGCATGCCGTTCGAAGAGCAAGTGAAGCCGCAGCGTTTGTCTTGCCTCAGCTTGAGTCGCCAATGAGAATTCTCGATTTCGGTTGTGGACCCGGCACTATCACGATCGATCTCGCTGATCACGTTTCGCCCAATGGAAGCGTGGTGGGCATAGACAGCTCGGATCAGGTCATCAATCAGGCTAGGAAGTTATCGGCCGAAAAAGGCATATCGAACGTAAAATTCGAGGCCAATAGCATTTATGACACCGGCTACGATACGTCCAGCTTCGACGCCGCATACGCGCACCAGGTACTCCAACATTTATCGGAACCTGTACGTGCACTAGAGGAATCCAAACGAGTACTTAAACCGGGCGGGATTTGCGCAGTACGCGAGGTTGACTGGGGGGCTGCGGCGGTATTTCCACCGAGCGACCGATTGTCGAAATTCTTCGAGGTATACAACAGGGTTGCTGAACGAAATGGTGGTGATGCCTTTGCCGGTCGTCGACTAAAAGGGTGGTTCGAAGAGGCAGGCTTTACAGATCTGAAAACAACCACTTCAACGTGGACTTTCGCGGAAGAGACCGGACTCAAATGGTGGGGCGAACAATGGGCGGATCGTATACTCAGCTCCGACATTGCGACAAGAGCGATTGAGTACGGAATCGCGACTGAAAGCGACCTTGCCGAAATCTCTCAAGGTTGGCTCGATTGGGTAAAAGCAGACGGCGCTTTCTTCGCCTTTATGCAGGTCGAAGTTGTGGCGATGAAGCCTTAGCAGCTACGTGGTGACGTGATTAGTTAGCCAGCTAAATAAATACCCGTTCTAGTCGACGATTTCGAATATGTCAGTAGTGTGGGTTTCTGCGAGCAATGGATAAATCTGGTCGAAAATAGAAGTGATCTCTGGCGTCATTCGGACTGCCTTTCGAGACGCCTCGTAATCTGCAATCGACTCCCAGAGCTGTTCGGTCTGCAACACCCCATGAGATCCATGCCAACCTTTGTAAACAGTTGGCTCACGAAAGCCGGCAGCTTCCATCGCTTCGCCCGCCTGTGAAACCAGTGCTGCGAGCTTTCCGCCGGTTCCGGGTTTTGGAAGGTAGGTACGTCGTACTGCAATCATCTAACTGCTCTCCAATACTTCGTCCAGGCTGGCTTAAATCTTGAAGCTGCGCCAGTCTCGCTCGAAACGGTCTTTACTCTTCATTCCATAAACTGTCGGCTCACTGAGAACTGTCGCAGGTCCCCCTTCAGCCAGGAACTCTCCACCTATAGTTGCCGAGCGTCCGACGGAATACGCCAGATAGCAATATCCAACCCCGTCGTAAGGCTCTGGCTCGTGCGACTCGTTGATACGGCTCGCGATCACCTCGCCGACTTTCGTTCCCTGTCCGGAGGCGAATATACCAGCCTTCGGGATCGCAAACTCTCCCGAAGGAACAACATTCACGTCACCAATCGCGAAAACGTTCGAGATTGAGGTTTCCAGCGTCGTATTGTTTACGGACACCCACGGCTTGCCGCCCGAGATGCCAGATTCAACAACAACATCCGGCAGCTTGTGAACCGGAACCGTGGCGATTACATCAGCAACCGTGGAAGATCCATCAGCGAACGATGCCTCTCGACCGTTCGGCGAGACCTCTGTAACACCTGCGCTGGTAGCCAGTTCTATCCCTCGCTGGTCGAGAGCGTTACGAACTCGCATTGACGCTTGTTTGCCAGCAACTCCAAGCGGGCTAGGTTCGGGGATGTACACCGAAATATCGAGATCTTTGCGAATTCCTTTGCGTCGAGCCCACCAGTTCATGATCATTGCGGTCTCTAGTGGTGCAGGAGGGCATTTGTAAGGCGGCTTGGCGGCTGCAAGAACGATCTTGCCACGTTTGATTCTGCTCAATCGCCGGCGCAAATGCCGAGCGTAATCGAAATCGTAGAACGAATAGGCATCGCTGGCCCCCGGAACAGCATCCCAGTCGTAAGCAGCACCGAGAGCGATGACCAGGTAGTCGTAATCGAGTGTGCCGGCAGAGGTTTCGACTTTTTGCCCTGAGGTGCCGATCGAATCGATATTTGCCTCAACGAAATTGATTCCGCGGTTTGCGAGTCGACCCAGAGACCGACCGGTTTTGTCGGTATCACGCTCGCCAACAATGAGCATTGGGTTCATTCCACATAGTCGAGAAACACGATTTTTGTCGACGATTGTTACTTCATGCGTGGAATCTAGTGCAGCCCTCGCACTTATGGCTGCCTGCACACCACCGAAACCACCACCCAGAACGATAACTTTGCTACCAGCCATACTTTTCTGCACCCCGAACAGACTTATGCAATGCAACTAAATAACGATCGTCGGCGACAGGTTACCGGTTTTTGATGACAGCGGTAGTTGAGATTGAATGTACTCAGAGAAATTTGGGACGATTTTTAACCCAGCGGCTCAAACAACGTTTTTAGAGTGAAATTCACACTCACGATTGCCTGTAATATTCCGTCGAAGCGAATAACCTCGTCGCAACAAGGTGCGACTGTAATTAGGAGAACTTAGTGACGAACTCACGTCCCTCCAGGCCTGCGTATTTAGCAAACTGGCTCGAGTCCTGCGACACGATGGTTGCCCTTGCTAGCACAACTAGTGGCGGTAACACGGTGTTCGCCAAGAACAGCGATCGACCGCAGGAAGAAGCGCAACCACTGGTGATGATTCCCGCCACAACCCACACAGGCGGATATTCCGGGACGCAGTTCGTAGATGTGCCTCAGATTGGTCGAACCTATCGTCACGTGGGATCAAAACCCTACTGGTGTTCCGGGTATGAACACGGCTACAACGAACATCAGGTGGTGATAGGCAACGAAGCATTACCTTCCTTACTGCCAGAGTCTAATGACCCGAAGCTGGTGGGTATGGAAGTACTACGATTGGGCCTAGAGCGGTCGAAGTCCGCTGCCGAAGCGGTAGAAGTCGTTACCACCCTTGTCTCGAAGCATGGCCAGGGCAAGTTCGACAACAATGCTGGAGTTCGAACCTACGACAATATTTACCTGATCGCTGACCCGGTTTCTGCATATGTGGTCGAGTGTGTTGGTCACGATTGGGCGGTCAAAAAAGTCGACGAGCTTGCTTCCATATCTAACGTGGCCCAAATAGGTTCAAACGCCGACCGCGTTTCTGAAGGAGCAAAACAAAAAGCCCTAGAGCTTGGCTTGATCAAGCAAGGTTTTAGTTCAACGTTCGAATTTGGAACCACGTTCGGTGACCCGGCAAATTCTGCCAGCGGTGCAGCGCGTCAATGCCGTTCCGACGCAATGCTTCGTGGTGGGGCTGGAAACCTCGACGTTCGGGCAATGATGCAGGTGCTAACTGATCACTCCGATGGTGAAAATCCCGAAGAAGACCATGTTGTAGATGTGTCAGCTGATGTGTCTATTTGCCTGCACCGCACATCGGGAGATTCGAAGGGGGCATCGACAGCGAGCCTGGTTGCCGATTTGTGCGCTACCGGAGAGCGTTTGCCGATTTACTGGACAGGCATGTATTCACCTTGCATGACGGTGTTTCTTCCCCATTTCATCGAAGGCGAATTACCGTCTGTATTGTCGGTGGGCAGCCATAATGAAAGTTTCGACAGCCCGTGGTGGGACTTCTATCGGCTAACGCATCACGGACTCGCCACAGGTGTCGAGAGAAGGCAAGAAATCAGATCAGAACTTGCTTTGATCCAGAACGAATTGTTCGAATCGGCTTACGAAATTGCCATCACTGCTCAAGCACTAATTACTGAAGGTGCGCGAGCTCGTGCTTCAGATTTGCTAACCGACTACATGTCTGAAAACGCCAATCGGGTGCTCACCAAAGTAAAATCGATGATCCCAGTAACCAGTTCTGTCAGTTAATGATCCACGAAGGAATCCCACCAATTGGCAATTGATAGAGATCCAAATGGAGATGCCCTAGATCTCTCAGCGATTCAACTTGCAGCAAACTGCGCTGCCGAAGCGGCAAGTCAGGTGCTACTGTCGAGATTTAGGCTAGGCGTAAACGAAGAGTTGAGTATCTTCTATAAGTCTCCGAATGCCCTCGTGACTGACGCTGATCTTGCTGCCGACAAAGCAATAACAGAGTCGTTGCGACACGCCTGCGCCTCTGGTCGAATTCTTTCAGAAGAAAGCCAGACGATGATTTCGGCGTCCGAATCAGAAAGTGAACTTACATGGCTCGTTGACCCACTGTGTGGAACGGTTCCGTTCAGCACCGGAATGGACCACTGGGGCGTGAACATCGCGCTTCGGCGCGGTGGTGAACTGCTCGCGGCTTCACTACCACTTCCATCGCTTGGCGAAACTCTCTCAGCGTCCCGAGGAGGTGGAGTGTTACGCAACGGAAGCTCGTTCACCACCACTTCACCCAGAGAAAAGCTTTCAGAATCCACGGTTGGTTTAGAAGTTGACGGTCCGGACGAGTGGCGAGCGCGTCTTAGTTCGGGTCTCGAATGGATTCCGCACGTGAGTCAGGTCAACACGTTCGCTTCCGCTGCGTATCCGACCGCTCTCGTGTGTCTCGGAAGATTGCCAGCAGCTGTTTTCTACGGAATTGAGCCGGTGCACTTTGCCGCTGGAGCGATGATCGCTAGTGAGCTTGGAGTTTCGGTGACCGACGAAAAAGGCAACGAAATCGACTGGTCGAAGGATGAAGAACTAGATGTCGTGGTGTTCGGCTGGCAAGAAATACACGCTCAACTCATTGACGTAATGAGCGACTGATCGACAGTTTTTCGTCCTTTGAGCAATTTGACGAGCGCATCCTTCGGTCTTAGCCTCGCTGATCGAATATTCATTCGCCAATAACGAGGCAAATTTCGAATATTTATAGCCCTCATATAGATCGAGAATCATTATGCCTTTCAACGTAAATCACATTCACATCAAGTCATCCGATCCTAAAAAGACTGCCGATTGGTTCGTCGAGGCATTTAACGTCGTGATCGTATCCGACGCAACACGCCCGGTTGGCGATAGGTTCATCACAACTCGCACCGAGGGCGGCCTGGCGATAAACATTTCTTCAGAGCGAAGCGGTGAAACACTCGGTCCTGCCGACGCCGACCCACACTACGGCTTGGAGCACTTTGGATTCGACACCGACGATATGGCTGCTGATCTGGAACGATTACAGGGTCTAGGCGCGGTTCTTAAGGAAGGCCCCATCGACAACGGTGGCGGCGTAACAATTGCCTTCATTGCTGCACCTGGCGACATTCGAATTGAACTGATTCACCGAGCTTAAAGTTCCATATTAAAAACCAGATAATCGCTGAAACCTGCACCCTGGCCGGTGTGGGTTTTTGTTTGCCCGAAAAGATTCAAAGAATCAGCCTGATAAGTACTTTTTGTTAACCGCATTTGCCAGAACTGCGGCATTATTGGGGGCATGACCATATTGCATATCGTGAACAAGACGTTCCCGACTTAACCTTGGGCAGAGCGTGAAAAAATTCCACGGACAATCCTGAATTCAGCAACTCAATGCTGAATGAACACCTTTCTCAAGATCACCACGTCGCGAGACTTTTACGCGCTGGTTGCCATCGCCGAATAACAACTTTCACAGAGGAAATTTCATGAGCATTCGACTCGCCGTAGCGGGCGGAAATCGAGGCGCAAGGTTCGACCAGATTCTCGACGGATTGGAAGAGCAGGTCGAGCTGGTTGCCGTGTGTGATCCCTCAGACGATGTCAGATCTGAGTGGACTGCTGAACGGCCGCAGATAAAGGCGTACGAAAAGTTCGAAGAGATGGTCGAAGACCCCGGCATTGACGCAGTGTTCATTGCAACGCCCATGCTTCTTCACGCCGGTCAGGCGCTTACCGCGCTGAGGGCAGGCAAGCATGTTCTCTCTGAGGTGATTGCCGCGACGACACTCGACGAGTGCTACGCACTGGTCGAAACCGTTGAGAATACTGGCCTCACCTACATGATGGCAGAGAACTATTGTTATCGACGTGAAGCGATGATGATAAAGAAAATGTGCGATGAAACGGTGTTTGGTGAATTGACCTACGCTGAGGGCGCGTACATTCACGACTGCCGTGATCTGATGTTCAACGCCGACTTATCTCGAACATGGCGAGGCGGCGCGATTGGACCTAATCAGCATACTCAGTCTTCTCGTGGCAACGGCTATCCGACACACTCTCTCGGTCCAATCGCGCAGTGGCTTGGCATAAACCGGACCGACCGAATGATCAGGACGACTACATTCGTAACTAAGTCGGCAGCTCGACAGGAGTGGGCACTGGCTGTACTTCCGGAAGGTCATTTCGATACAGATGATGTAGCATGGTCGAACTTCGCCGATTCTTCAACTACGTTGATTGAAACGGAAAAAGGGCGGGTCATTTGTTTGCGAAAAGATTCTGCCAGTCCGAGGCCTCACAACATGGCTCTACATAGCCTTCAAGGCACGCGGGGAGCCTATTTATCGGGCAGGTTTGACGGCGAAGATCCGGTTGTCTGGCTTGATGGCGTTTCAAAGGGCGTTAGCCCCGCAAACTTCAGATACAAAAATATGGCTCGACCTGAAAATTATACAGATCAAGAGCATCCCGAATGGCAGCCTTTGTGGGATCTACGGAACCAGTTCGAACACGATTACTGGAAGCAATTTGGCGATGAAGCAATACAGGCAGGACACGGTGGCGGCGACTACTTCGTTATTTACGACTTCGTACGTGCAGTATCGGGAGAAATCGATCCGCCAATAGATGTTTATGATGCTGTAACTTGGAGCAGTATTTTTCCTTTATCGATGGATAACGTTAAGCAAAATGGCGAACCGCTCGAAGTACCTGACTTCAAAAACCGAGTTTGAAAACCGAGTTTGGCTAATTTCCGAAGATTGGTAAGCGATCATTGCCAGGTTGGGTCTTTCGCAAGATCATGTAAGTGACACGAGTGAAGAAATCGGTCGACTCTATCGGTCTGCTACGGAATCGCGTACCCCTGAAGTGCCCCCGTAACATCCTCGTCTTCCACGGCAAGCTTTCCGTTTACCAAAACGTGTGGAATTCCTTCAGGGTGCAAAGTTGGATCCTCGAAAGTTGAACGATCGATCACCTTGGATTCGTCAAAAATCACCAGATCTGCGAACTTGCCTTGAGCAATCACGCCTCTGTCGGTTAGGCCGAACCTGTCAGCCGGGTTTTGCGTCATTCGTTGCACCACTTGTTCAAGTGGGTAGTTGTAACGTCGACGCAATCTGCCAACCATTCGAGCGAAGCAGCCGTAAGCACGAGGATGAGGCATCCCTCCAGTCGGAATTGAATCTGAACCGACCATATAGTCTGGTCGATCCATCAACTCCATCACGTCTTTCTCCACCTGGCGCCAGAGATTCACGTTACCCGAAGGGGCAGATCGCATACCGCACGCAAGTGATGTTTGCGACATCATGCGAAGCATCATTTCAGGAACGCTTACCCCCCATTTTTTCGCGAGATCTGCAAACAACCAGCCCTCAAGGTCTTTGTCTCCACCCTCACCAATATGTGTCCATACGTTGTCATCGGGATTTGTGTACGAGATTTCGCTCATGCGCTCGATTAGTTCGGCACTCTTGACGTCATCGTTGATGACCGCGAGCATCGCTTCAGGTCCACCCTCGTGGAAGTAGCCCGGGAAGAACGCTTGAGGGAATGAAGAGCCTACGGGATATGGATACGTCTCAAGGGTGATGTCAAGACCTTCAGCTTTTGCTTCTTCGATCGGCTCCAGCAGTTTTTCGACTTCGCCAGCCGAATCGACAAACGTTCGGTAGTGCTCAAAATGAAGCTTGGTGCCAGTTCGGCGAGAGATCTCAATAGCTTCAGTAACTCCTCCGCCGCCGAAAGCACGATCAACATTGTGATTTCGAAGGTGGATCGACATTGGCCGACCAAATGCCCCGGCGACCTCCATGAGGGAGCACAACTCGTCGGTATCTGACCAACTGTTAGGGTAGTACGACAGCCCGGTAGCAAAACCCACGGCACCTTGCTCCAGCGATTCACGAAGGAGGTTTTTCGCAGATTCGAGTTTCTCTCCGGTAAGCGGAATGTCGTTCATGCCGGCAGCTTCGAGCCTTATTGGACCGTGACCGGCAAACGTAGCGACGTTGCAAGACGTCTTAAGGTGGTAGTTCGCCCGAGAAGCCTCGATTGACGACATGTCGAGATCTTCCGGAGCCCAGCCAAGAATTCCAGATAGATACCAGCGGTAGAGTTTGTAATTCTCCGTTGAGAGAGGGGCGAGCGTTAGTCCGTCGGGAGCGATGATTTCGGTAGTCACTCCCTGCCGAATCCCGCTGGCGTGTTGGCCGTCGTTCAACAGTGCCGCATCGGCGTGAGAGTGTACATCGATAAATCCTGGTGAGATATGAAGACTGGTTGCATCGATGATCTTTGCCGAGTTCGCAGCTGATGTAGGAATGTCACCCACTGCGGTGATCCGATCACCTGAAATTCCGACGTCGGCTATCACTGGCGGTGAGCCAGTTCCATCAACTACGGTTCCGCCGCGAATTACCACATCGAGTGTCAATCATTTCTCCTGAGATGTCAGACCAAACACAAATACGTTGGCAGGTTACGCCGTCAAATGTATTTGGTCCAGTGACCTGCTTGTGAACTCAGTTTTGATCAAGATGAGGGGTCTGTCTGGACGAAGATGTCCCCAGTCCCCGGTTCTCCCGTTCTGGAATTTGCGCCGGTTCGTGTGAATCGCCTCGTTAAATTCGCGCCGCACTCTCGATCAAATCTGGAACAATAGGCGGATTCTTATTCATGTGAATTTTAGTAGAAACGGCGAGGCAAAACTAATGGGCAGATTCGATGGACGAGCGTCAATTGTTACCGGTGGTGCACTTGGCATTGGTGGCGGGTGCGCTCGACGAATAGCCGACGACGGCGGAAGTGTGCTCATTGTCGACGTTAACGAATCTGCTGGCGCAGCCACAGCTGAAGAAATTCGCGCCAAGGGGGGTAAAGCTGAATTCATGCCCGGTAACGTCGCCGACCAATTGACCGCCAAAGATATGGTCGAGAAAGCCGTCTCTTCGTTCGGTCGACTCGACATTCTCGTCCAGAATGCATATTCGGGAGAGGACAACGCTGGCAGCGCGGTCGAAGTAGAGCCCGAAAATTGGCATTGCGGCATGAATCTGCTGGTTGGTGCTCTTTACATGGGAGCTAAGTACGCCGTACCGGCAATGGAAGAATCAGGAGCTGATCCTCAGTTTGCGCAGCCGGAATGGACAGGTGCAGGTCGACGTCACGGAGAGCCGCCAGCACAGAACGTTGGCCGAATCATCAACATGTCTTCGGTACACGGGCTTCATGCCGCCCCTCGGTCTCTTATTTACAATGCCGGTAAAGCTGCGGTGATTGGCCTTACCCGCCAAATGGCTATCGACTTTGGGCCTCTGGGAATAACTGTTAACGCAATCGCTCCGGGCCACATTGTTACCGAGCGTGGAAACGAAATGTGGAACGAAGTCGGGAATGATGGAGGATTCCGATTGTTTGAACTGCACTACCCGGTGCGTAGAACAGGTATTCCCGAAGACATTGCGAGCGCTGTCGGTTTCCTATGTTCGAACGAGGCTTCGTTCATTACCGGGCAGGTAATCGCGGTCGACGGTGGAATGACAGTTCAGTTGCAGGAAAACCTGGTGATGGATTCTAAGGACTACATCGTGGCAAATCCTGATTTGAAGACTCACTTCGATACCGGGCGAGGTTCCAGCCGCTTTTAGTGGTGGGGACTGCCTTTCACCTAAGGCGAAGGCGATTCAAATTTGACAAGGTGCGCGTTCCCAAACCAGATCCCTAGTTACCTCGGGATTTCGATGATTGGGGTGCCATATTTTTTATTGGACTAGACCCGAACTAGAAGCGAGATAAACTTTCTACATTAATAGATAATAGCGAAATGAAAGTCGTTGAACTCTATCGACATCCCGTGAAATCTTTCACTCCCGAGCGGTGTGATGAACTTACGGTCGCGGGCGGAAAAATTCAGGGTGACAGAGTCCTCGGTTTTCGTTTTGCTGATCAGGGTGCACCGGACGACTGGGCATGGCGGCGTAAATCCAACTTTATCTCGCTATCAAACACTCCCGGACTGCCCAAGCTGGGCCTGAAGTTCGATGATCAGACACGAGTCCTCACGTTCAACTACCAAGGAGACGTTTTCGTCCAGGGCTCGGTCGATTCCGAAGAAGACCGTTTAGACATTAGCGAAGCAATTGGTGAATTTGTTACTTCACTCGATATTAATCCGCTGGTTGGGCATCCTGAACGCGCGCCATTGAACCTCATTGGAGATGGCAATCAAGGCCTGTTTCATGATTCCCAAGATGGCGGAGTTACGCTATACAGTCGAGAATCGCTCAAGGCGTTACAGGACAGCATAGGTACCAACGTTGATGGACGGCGATTCAGGACAAACGTCGTAATTGAAGGAGCCGATGCGTGGGCAGAGATTGCTTGGACAGGATCGGTAATGATTGGCGAATCTCGATTCGAAGTGATCAAACCCGTTCCCCGATGCCTCGCTACGCACGCAAACCCCAAAACGGGTGAACAAGACCTCGAATTGATGAAGGGCTTGATTGCCGCAAACGGATTGGATGAACCTATGTTTGCCATCCGACTGAATCCAATTGATACCGCTGGCAAAATCAGAGTTGGCGATTCGATCACGGTTCGCTAATCTGAAACTGTATGGTTACCAGTTTTCGAGACCTTCTGATCACCGGCTGGGTGATTATTTTTCTGACAACCGTCGGCGTTATCGCTTTCCACCCAACCCTCAAGGGCGACGGATGGGGCGAGGTTGCGCGTATTGGTGGGTTTGCGGCGATCGCCACGCTAGGTGGCATTGTTATGACTCTCTTTACCGATGTTATCGGTCGTACGGGTCGCCAATTTCGCAAAACGGTTCTTGTTGTTTTCGTGATAGGCATGCTCCCGCTAATTCCCGTTGGTCTTGCGACTTTCGCAATGCCCTGGGGAGTATTGATTCTGATCACGCTGATCTACGTGCGCTGGAAATGGGCACTCATTCCGTCTTCAGAGTGAATTCAAGGTCGTAGAAATCCTTTTACCCTAAGTTTCTGGGTTTGACCATGTTCGGAAAATCCGAAACCGCGCCAACTCGCCACGATTGGTAAAATTCTCCACTCGTTATGCGCTCCGTACGCACGCGAGCGAATTAAATTGGATTGGTCACCTTTTTTGGTGATGCAGCAAACTGAAATCAGAATCAGGTCCGGGAACGAATTTTGACTACAACGGGTAAAAGTCGATCAGGTGCCGAAGGCGGAGAGTCGCGCGGCAATGTTGACCGGTACACCCCTGCCGATATTGAGAAAAAGTGGCAAACGAAGTGGGAGGCGGATGGCATTTATCAAGCCCCCGACCACGTCGAAGGCAAGGAAAACTACTTCTCGCTAGTGATGTTCCCATACCCGTCGGGCGACATTCACATGGGCCACTGGTTCCAGTACAGCGGATCCGACGCCTACGCTCGTTTCAAGCGCATGCAGGGTTACAACGTACTGCACCCGCAAGGCTTCGACTCTTTCGGGCTTCCCGCCGAGAATGCCGCCATCGAACGTGGAGCAGATCCTCGAGAGTGGACTTATTCGAATATCGAAAACTCCCGTCGACAGTTCCGGGAAATGGGGGCGTCGTACGACTGGTCACGCGAGCTCGTTACGTCCGACCCTGACTACTACAAATGGAACCAGTACTGGTTCCTTCAGTTCTACAAGAATGGTCTTGCTTACCGCGAAAACGGTCAGGCCAACTGGTGTCCGAAAGATCAGACCACTCTTGCCAACGAGCAGGTGAAAGACGGCGCATGTGAACGATGTGGTACTGCGGTTACCCGCCGCGCAATGCCTCAGTGGTTTTTTGCCATTACCAAGTACGCCGACGAACTTCTCGAAATGGACAGTCTCGACTGGCCGGAGAAGATCAAAACGATGCAAAGAAACTGGATTGGTCGTTCAACCGGAACGACGATCGGGTTCGATGTCAGCGAGTTCGCACCAGGCGAAAAAATTGAAACATTCACTACTCGTATCGACACTGTGTTTGGCGTCACGTTCGTGGTTCTCGCCCCGGAACACCCTCTCATAGAGAAGCTCACCCAGCCCGATCATAAAGCGGCTGTGGATGCGTATGTTGAAAACGCCGCCCGTGAAACAGAAATTGACCGAACTTCAACTGAGCGTGAAAAGACCGGTGTGGCTACTGGTGCGCACTGCATCAACCCGCTAAACGGAGAGCGCATTCCCGTATTGGTCGGCGACTATGTGCTGGCTTCTTACGGAACCGGTGCTGTTATGGGCGTTCCGGCTCACGACGCGCGTGATTTCGTATTTGCGAAGAAATATGATCTCGAAATTCGAGTTGTAGTTTCTCCGCCTGACTGGGACGGTCGAGAGTTCGAAGATGCATGGATACCAGCTGGGACGCAGGTCAACTCTGGTGAATTCAACGGCATGTCGAGCATCGATGGAAAAGAGGCGATTGCCGACAAGATCGAGTCAAATGGTTGGGGCACTCGCACAATCACGTACCACCTCCGCGATTGGTTGATTTCTCGACAGCGTTACTGGGGCACCCCAATTCCGATTGTTTACTGTGACGACTGCGGCACTGTTCCAGTTCCCGAGCACGAATTGCCTGTTCGACTTCCCGACAAAGTCAGATTTGACTCCGATGGTCGCTCTCCGCTCACTAAAGATACGAGTTTCCTGAACACAGAATGTCCAGATTGCGGTAAGCCAGCGAAGCGTGAGACCGACACTCTCGATACGTTTGTCTGCTCTTCCTGGTACCACTTACGATTTGCTAGCCCAAATCCTGACGAAGACCCGCTCGAGGTCGATCAGGTTAGTGCGTGGGTCCCGGTTGCTGCTTATCAGGGTGGCGCTGAGCATGCCGTGATGCATCTGCTCTACTCGCGATTCTTCAATAAGGCGTTGCGCGATCTCAAGTTTGTCGAGTTCGATGAGCCGTACACGAAGCTCACCAACCAGGGGATGCTGACTAAAGACGGTGGAAAGATTTCGAAAAGATCGAATCCACTGCCTCCCGATCCGGTAGTCGAAAAACACGGTGCGGACACGCTTCGTTGTTACCTGATGTTCCTAGGGCCTTGGGATCAGGGCGGTGACTGGTCAGATTCAGGAATCAACGGAATCAAGCGGTGGCTAAGCCGTATTTGGGATGTTGCTCAGAGAGATAAGTCAAAACTTGGCGCATCAGGTTCAGAAGATGCTGAAAGAGGGCTTGCGCGTATTGCACACGCGACCACCCAGCGGGTTCTCGCCGACATGGATGTGTTCAAGTTCAACACTTCTATCGCAGCTCTGATGGAATTCACCACTGCGTTGATGCGATCCTACGAGTCTGGAGATGTTTCGGCGGCATCCTGGCGGGCAGGGATTGATCGACTGTTGCTCCACACGGCGCCCCTCGCTCCGCATATCGCAGAAGAGTTGTGGCAGCGAACCGGGCATACCGGTTCGATTCACCTTGAACTCAATCCAGCCTTTGACGAATCACTCATTGCCATGGACACGATAACCCTTGCTGTTCAGGTTCAAGGCAAACTTCGTGATCAGATCGAGGTACCAGCCGATATTGCTCAAGATGCCGCAATTGAAGCCGCTAAAGAGGCACCGAACGTTATGCGTCACCTCGAAGGGATGTTGATCGTAAAAGAGATTTACGTACCAGGCCGACTCATCAATATTGTCGTTCGACCTGCTTAGTTCATTTTGAAGCCGAGCGGTGAAGTTGCAGCGTCGTTCTACACTACAACTCAGCTTGGTCGAATGAACCCACGCGGAATAGCCGTGTTATTGAAATATAGACTCTAGACACTGCGGCTTCACAAATTGCAGGAGTGAGTGAAGAGATCATTCATTCGCGAGTTTTATACACCTGCCCACTTGTTTCATTGCGCTTACTGCGCCTACTATCCGTTGGAAATCACATCACCCAGCGGAGCGATTGAAACTTTGATGCGAATAATGACCTGGCATGGCGGCGACAAGTTCAGGCTCGACCATGTTCCAGACCCTTCTGCCGAACCCGGCAAAGTTGTGGTCAGAATGGACTCGATAGGTGTATGTGGAACCGATGTTCACATAACGCAAGGTCTGTTTCCGTCCATTCCACCTAAGGTGCTCGGACACGAAGGCTCGGGGGTGATTGTTGAAGTTGGCGACGGAGTAGATCAAAGCCGTTTAGGCGAACGGGTAGTTCTGAACACTACGAGTCATTGCGGCAACTGTTCGGCTTGCACAACATGGTCGGAATCTCGCTGCGAAAACGCTGACTGCACATCGGGGATGTTTGCCGAATACGCCACTGCTCCATCACAGTCGGCCGTAAAGATTCCAGATTCTCTCGATCTTGAGCAAGCCGCTCTTTCCGAACCTGCTTCTTGCTGCTTATCGGGCGCGGAAATGATGAGAATCGACGACACCGAAATTGGTGTTGTCGTTGGTGGCGGAATCATGGGGCTGTTCACTCTGGCGTTTTTGAAGCGGCGAGGTGTCGAACGGATGGTGATGTCAGAGCCGGTAAAAGCACGTCGCGAAATGGCGAAGCAGTTTGGAGCGGATTTGCTCCATGATCCTACCGAGGGAGATCTCACCGAGTTCGTTAAAGATCACAACGGCGGGTACGGAGCGAATATCGCAGCCGAAGTTGTCGGGCAGCCGAAGCTAGTGGCTAAGTGCGTCGAAGTGGTACGGCCTCGCGGACAGGTACTAATGATTGGTGTCAGTCCTGAAGGCGCACCTTTGCCAGTAGACATGTACGACCTGCATTACCGAGAGGTGACGCTAAAAGGCGCATTCGGCCGAGGTGATGTGTTCGCTCGAACGCCAGCTGAGATTGATCAGATCAACCTGGATGGTGTTATTTCAGGAAGATACGAGCTACAGGATGTTCCTCAAGCCATCGTTGATTCCGGCGACGGTAAAGGCGTGAAGTTCCTCATCAAGCCAAACGGGTAAGAGATGTATCTTTCGCTTGATCACGAGTTTTAGCTCTCACACCAACGCTCTACCACAGAGAGAAAGGGCTGTTTTGATGCTGGAAGATAGTTTACGGGTACGAACTAGAGGTATGAGGGTTACTTTATAACGCATTCTCATACATCTTTTAGCACCCGAACAATTGCTTTCGTGTGATTCACTCTCACTTCCTCAGGTGTGATACCCCCGCCGCCCAGAGCGAGATAACCCTCAACCACTCTTCTGGATACGGCATTTCCGACATGGCAACGTGCATGCGCCAGAATCTGTAATCATTGAGTGGTAGGTCAGAAATCCGTTCATAATGCCGATCACATCATCCTCGATATCTATGCCGAAAACTCCATAATCCTAGATGATGGTCGCAATGTCCCACAAAGGTTCACCAAACCTTGCTTTTTGCCCGTCCACAATCCCCAAGGCTATCTTATGGAACTGTTCCAATGTGGGTGCAGGCGGGATTGGCATACCGGGGGTATTGTCGCTCAACTTCGAAGCAACTTAGTAACCAGGTGTAACCAGAACGATGTTGCCGCCTGTGAACGGGGGATTATGTTGAAGCGAACGACGCACTGGCTTCAGCGATCGAACCAAACGAACCGTCAGCGACCGCTGCACACAATGCTGCGCCGATAGCCGCTTCCTCGTTGTGTCGACCTAGTTTAAGATGCATTCTCATCTCGGTCTCGATCGATTCTCGTAAGACCGGGTTCAGCTTCAAGCCGTTTCCTGATCCGACAAGGACCGAACGCTCACTCGCTCCAAGACTTACCGCTTCTCGATACGAATCAGAAAGTTGTGCTGCCATTGCTTCGAAAAGCGAACGAGCCATGTGACCGGGAGTCAACGTGCCCGGGGTTATGTTACGGACTGCGGCTTTTGCCAGTGGGTTACTTCTAGATCCGGTGAACAGCGGATCAAATTCCATACCTTCGGCACCCGCCGGTACCTCGCTCGCTAGTTCCACAAGTCGTTCGTATAAAACGTCGGGATCAAGCTCATAACCGGCAATCACTCGGCAGGCGTTGTTGAAGAAATTTCGAAGGGTTCGGAAAGTCCTGCCACCGACAACTCCAACACCCGCTAACAAATATCCGCTTTGAACAAATGGTCGGAGTTCAAGCCACCCTCGTGGAGTAGGCTGATCGACGTATACGGACGCTTGCCCACCTGTTCCAACGTTTATCGCAACTGTGTTGTCGTAGTCGGCAACCGTCCCGGCAAAGCTGCACTGGTGATCGCCAGATGCGACCGAGACCGGGATTCCTGCGATAGCACCGAGCTTTTCAGCCATCTCACGTGTGAGTGTTCCAGCAGGTGTGCATGAATCTGCAAGTTCGATAAATAGAGATTTATCTAGACCGAGTGACTCTATCAGTCCATCGTTCCAGCTCATTTTAGAGAGGTCATAAACTCCCCATCCCACAGCGTCCGTCGGGTCGCTAACAGGGCGCGTTCCTGTTAGTCGAGAAACAACAAATTCTGGTGCAGTCGTTCCGTGAACTCCTGAATCAGCATCGGGAAGTTCATTGTTTACTCTCAGCCAATACAGGTTTGGTGCGGTATATCCAGTGACGATTGGGCAACCGGTGTCTTCGAAGGCGGGTAGTCCACCGTCTTCGGTCTCGGCATTGCCAAGCTCGCCCATTGCTTCCAGATAGGAACGATTCTGACCAGCCAGGGAGTCTTTAGAGCGTTGATCCTGCCACGAGATGAAATTGCCGACCGTGTTCAGTTCTCTGTCTAGCAGTTGCAGCCCCTGTTGCTGACCCGTCACTCCAATTGCAGCCGGTTGTGCACCTGTTTGTTCGATCAAATAGCGGGCGTTCTCAATCGCGAGCAGCGCCATTCGGTCGAGATCCCATTCGGACCTGCCGATCTTCTTGTCTGCTGGCGAAGTAACCTCAGCAGTATTTGCCGCGGTCGACGATCCAACGAGTGATTTCGATTCAATATCGATAATTGCCGCCGTAACCGAGGTCGAACCAACATCAATCGAAAGGTAGTAATTAGGCATCGCCTTAGTTTATTTAGCGAGAGAAGGCATAGGCGACCGATTTCGAGAATCCAAGCGGCCCGCGACAATTCCGATCACTTTATGAATTATGGCTTTGCACCCTTATCGCTGCGAGTGAAGGAGAGCGAAGTTCCCAACTCATCCACCATTGGCATCTTGACCGTTCGGAACTTCGGGTGAGAAGAAGTGGCTCACTCTCTGCCCCGGGTCTGTAAAGCCGACCGCGTTCCAACGATAAGCTTCAGTTGTCGACTCAACGTGTAAGTCCGATCTATCGAAAACTTCGCTTTTTAACCGAGTCCCCAGTCCCGGCCCCTCGGGAGCGTGAAGATATCCATCACTCACGACGATGTTCGGCTCTATGAACTTGTCGTACCATCCGCGGTAGTACGCCCTGTTAGTTTCTTGGATCATCACGTTCGGTACGTTCATTGAAATGTGAGCGCATGCAAAAACATTAATCGGTCCAGTCCAATCGTGGGGAGCGATCGAAGTCTGATAAGTCTCAGCAAGCGTGGCAATTTTCTTCGTTTCCGATATACCGCCCGTCCAGATTAGATCAGGCATTACAATTTCAGCTGAACCGTTTTCGATGTACTCGCGAAATTCGAAACGAGTCATTAATCGCTCAGCCGCGCAGATCGGAGCTTTAGTCTCCTGAGCAAGCTTCAGGTGAGCGGCTGCGTTAACCGGATGAATCATTTCCTCCTGCCAGAGGATGTCGTACTCATCCATTGCCTGAGTAATGCGAATGGCAGGCGCCAGTGACCACTGTCCGCCGCCATCATGGGCGATCTCGATTTGATCGCCGAGAGCCTTACGCTGCTTGGCGAGTGGAGCCAGTCCTTTCCGGATTTGTTTTGCGGACACGAAATTTCCGTCTGACTCTGCCGCATACGGAGCCATGTAGTAGCTCTTGACCGCAGTTATACCGTCGTCAATTAAGCTCTGAAGAAAACCGACCGGATCACGTTGCTCAAACTCGTTGTCCTGCCACTCACCGTAACTTCCGATCGTATTGTAAATGCGGATTTTGTCTCGGCATTTACCACCCAGCAGGTTGTAGATAGGTTGATCCAGTGCCTGACCAACTATGTCCCAGAGGGCAATATCGATCGCGGATAAAGCTCTTAGTTCAGCGCCTGAGTAGGTGAAGATCCCGGCGAGTTTAAAAAGCTCATCCCAGATTCCTTCACGGTCCATCGGATTACGACCGATCAGTGTTGGCCCGTATATTTCGTGAACAACAGCGGCGACTGACTTTGGCAGATACCACGTTTCACCCAGTCCGATTTCGCCTGAGTCGGTATGAATACGAACCCAGCACATTTGCCAGAATTCATCAACGTGAACGGTTTCGACTTTGGTGATTTTCATGTTCTTGCCAGTCGCTAGTTTTCAGGTCGCAGAAATATACGCCTTTAGCGTACTCAAGAACACGAATAGGAGCACAGAGTTATCGGATCCCTCCCTCAGGGAGAGGGCTGGGATGTGGGTCGCTCGCTTATTTAGGCAGGTAAGGAAGAGGGGTCCAACCCGCCTTCTAACTCCCCATCTTCAAGGTAGGGAGGAAACGCTATGTGCTTTCGGGTGACTCTATCGAACGCCGTCGAGAACGATGTCAAACACGAGATCGGCGTTTGGTGGGATTACTCCAGCCGAGCCCCCTGCACCGTATCCCTGGTCGGAAGGAATGTAGACCCTACGCTGACCACCAACGGACATTCCAAGAATAGCGTCACGGAATCCAGGAATCACGCCACCGACCGGGAACGAAGTTGACTGTCCACGCGCATACGAGGAATCGAAAACACAACCGTCAGACGCAAGCCATCCGGTGTAGTGAACATCAACTGTCTGGCTCGGATCCGGAGTTGCTCCGTCGCCAACAGTGATGTCGAACACACGAATGCCTGAAGGCTGATCCACGTACTGGTCGTCCGTTACATCTTCGAATTGAGGAGCTGAATCCGGATAACCAGGGTTGTCACAAGACACGATTGACCCTCCTTCGGGCGTTGCGGTTGGAACTGGTGTAGCGGTTGCCTCGGCAGCGACCTGCGTTGCTGTTGCAATCGCATCTGCTGGGGTCAGCACACTCACAAGTTCAATTTCGAAAGTAAGAGTTGCATTCGGCGGAATTACCGGTGGCGAACCAAGTTCTCGGTAAGCGAAATCGGGCGGAATCTCTACACGTCGAACACCGCCGGGTGCCATCGTCAGCATAGCCTGGCGCCATCCAGGAATCAGTGCAACCAGTAGAAGTTCGGTAGAACTGCCACGAGTGTACGACGAGTCAAAAACACAGCCATCTTCCAGCCAACCCGTGTAGTTCACGGTGACTAGGTCTTCAATAGTTGGCGGAGTGCCTTCACCGACAACACGATCGAACACCTTCACGGCGTCAGCGGTGCCTTCGAGTTGATCGCTTTTCACATCGGCGAACACCGGTGCGTCAGAGGGGTACACGTCGTTCTGGCAAAGAGATGCATCCACAGTCGGTGCCATCACGGGAATCTCGACATTGTCGGGGTTCTTACCCGCTGCCTGGCACGCAGTTACAGCGATTAGCGCGAGCATCCCCACAACTATCCATATTCGTTTCGACATCACACTTTTCAATTCGAAATATCCCTCTCGGCGGTTTGGATTACGATCGTCAATCCGATTCGTAAACGTCTTATTGTCTACTTAATTACCGACTTAGCGTTACCGACGAACTGATCGTAGCCACTGCCAATCCATGACCCAACTCCTGTCATGAAAAAGCGAACACCCATTTCTGCGTACGCAGCGACGTTTTCGTTTGTTGCCAGTGCCCCAGCATGTTTACCCGCAGCGACGATTCGCGAGAGCGAATCGTTAATTTTCTCTACGACATCGGGGTGGTCCAGTTCACCCATGTGACCCATTGAAGCTGCGAAATCTGAAGGTGCAACGAAGAATACGTCGATTCCGTCTACGGCAATGATTTCGTCGAGGTTATCCCAAGCGACGATGTCTTCAATCAAGACGACCAATAGTGTTTCGTCGTTCGCTTTGTCGAAGTAATTATCTACTGCATAACCCTGTCGACTGGTGAACATTCCGCGCTTGCCTACGGGCGTGAACTTGCCGCCTTCAACTACGTTTCTGGCCTCGCCGGCGTTGTTCACGTGGGGAACTACGATTCCTTGGGCACCTCGGTCAAGCGTTCGATAAATCAGTCCCTGTTCGTTGAGGTTGATTCGCGCGACTGAAGTCATGCCCCAAAGATCACATGCTCGCGTCAGGTTGCCTAGTTCGCTTGCCTCGGCGGAACCATGCTCGCCTTCAAGCCAAATACCGTCGAATCCTAGAGGGCCGACCGCATCAATGTCGTCCGGGTGTGTAATGCCGCTGACAATCGTCACGATCTCGCCATTTTTGAGTTTCTGCTTGGCGCGGTTAATCCTGAGTTCCACTTGAGTTGCCCCCGGTATCACGGTTTGAGCTTGATATTTGTCGACCCTGCAAAAAGAGCCCACGGAATTCTAACCCGATGCTTACAAGTTCGGGTATTAGCTGCCAGCACCGTGGCAGCGTTTGAACTTTTTACCTGAATCGCAAGGACACATATCGTTGCGCCCAACGCCTGCATATGGGTCTCCAGAGCCCGTCGTTTCCGGCATGGATCGGGTTTTCTCCATGATGTTTGCCGCCGGTCGACCGCTGCGAAGCTCGGTCACCATCGCCTTCATGTAAGACTCTGTGTGACCGAAGAATTTTTTGTATCCCGCGCACAGATAGTTTAGGCCATCTTCGCCATCAGGAGTTTTGATGAACCGCTGTTTCGGACACCCGCCGTTGCAGGCAAAGCGGAACTCACACGATCGGCAGTACTCAGGTAGCGTATCTCGCTTGTCGGTTCCGAACTTGCGCTGCTGAGGTGACTCCGCCATTTCACGAATCGTTGTGTCTGCGACGTTCCCGAGGTTGTACTCTGGGTAAACAAAGTGGTCGCATGAGTAAACATCCCCGTTGTGCTCAATGATCATTGCGTCGCCACATGTTTCGGCAAAAATACACAACCCGGGGTTCTGACCCATCCACCCGGCGAGCGTGGTGTCGAATATTTGGACAAAGTACTGACCTATGTCGTTTCTAACCCACTGGTCGAACACACCGTTGAGGAAATTACCGTACTGCTCGGATCCTACTGACCACTCGGTAACGGTTGCACCATCTCGGAACTCAGGACCGACCAGTTGGAGGAAGTGAGCGGGCAGTTTTTCGGCAACTCGTTCGACAATCGGGATGAACTGCAGAAAGTGACTTCCGACTTCACGGGTTAGGAATTGGTAGAGCTCCTTTGGGTGATCCGCGTTGTGCTTGTGCAGCACCGTGAGCGTGTTGAACTCGACCTTGTGTCGCTTCAGCACCTCAATTCCTGCCATCACCTTGTGCCAGGTAGGCTCCCCTCCACGTCCTACTCGGTACCGATTATGAATATCTTCAGGTCCATCGATCGAAACACCAATCAAGAACTTGTTTTCGTCAAGAAATTCACCCCACTCATCATCGATCAGAATGGCGTTTGTCTGGAAAGCGTTCGTAATTTGCTTCTTGCCGGCGTATTTATTTTGAAGCTCGACCGCCTTTTTGTAGAAATCTAGTCCGAGAAGTGTCGGCTCTCCACCTTGCCAGGCGAAGTTCACGACAGGGATGTCGTTCGCTTCGATGTACTGTTTTACATACGCTTCGAGCTCTTCGTTACCCATCTTCCAGGCGCCACGAGCTTTGTCCGGATACAACTTCTCCTTTTCGAGGTAGAAGCAGTAGGTGCAATCAATGTTGCAAATGGCACCACTTGGTTTCGCCATTACGTGAACGGCGAGCGGTCGATTCATTGCGGGTCGAAATTGAGGTTGGGTGGTTGTCATGCGTGACAGCGAATTCTATCTGGCGCGAATGGTGTGCGGTGGAGAGTTGTGAAGTAGGGTTGTTAAAGCGAGTTGTGTGACTACCGCTTTCACTCCTAGCAATGACAGGGGTGGTAGCTCAGATTCTGGAGGATGGTCCAACGTGTACCTCCAATACTCGCTACGGGAACCACAGCCTTTCTGCTGTGCCGCCCAGAATTTGCTCCTGCTCCCATTGCGAGAGTCCTAGCTCGTCGGTGAACAAACTTAGGTTTTGCACGTAGGTGGTGCCTTTCGACCAAAGAGCGTTAGGAAAGTTTGATCCCCATACGCAGCGTTCTGGGCCGAACGCATCTATTACTCGTTTCAATGGCACGTGCATGTCTTCGTGCGGATAAACACGTGCGGAACCGTGGGTGCCGCTGGTCAGTTTCGCGTGAATATTCGGCTGGTGAGCCAGCCGTTCGAGCGCGATAAGCGTTTCTTCAGTTTTACGCACGGTGTTCAGCATGAAGCAGTGATCGATCACGATGTTGAGTTCGTCGAATTGCCGAGACATCAACTCAATCTCGTAAAGGCGACCGAGATCGTCCGTCACCATGCAGTTCACTGTGATTCCGAGATCACGCGCTAGAATGCACAATTTACGAACGGCTATTGAACTGATCTGCCCGTTCTGATCGGATGTGCCTCGAAGACCGCGAATAGAGTAGTTTTGGACCGCATCCTGTAGAACTTCGTGATGCTGAGGATTGTCAGGACTCAGCGTCACAACTCCGGTTGCCCACTCGGAGTATTGCTTCGTCGAATCCATCACATATCGATTGTCCCAACCGTAGAACGTACCCGTATGGATGAACACGGCGCGCGATACACCCGCATCTTCCATTTTCTCCTTTAGATCCTCGGCAGAAGCCGGCTCACCAGGATTCCACGGATCCTCGATAGTCGGATATTTCTCTCAATCCTCAGAATAAATATGCGGATGTGCGTCAATGATGTTCATGGTGACCGCAATTTATCACTGATTGTTAAATGTCACGTTGGCGAGAGCTAAAAGCCGGGGCCACGACCTGAGTTCCACACGTGTGCTCTGGCAACCGCTTCGTCGATATCAACACCCCAGCCCGGCTTGGTAGGTACTTGAACCTCACCGTTCGTGTAGTCGATCGGACCGCCTGTTAGTTCGTCTTTCCAAGGTACATCGTCAATATCGGCTTCCATAATTCGCACGTTCGGCACAGTTGCGCACAGGTTGATCGAATGCATGGTCGAAAGGTGCGAATAGTAGTTGTGTGGTGCAATGTTCAATTCGTAACTTTCGGCGAGCATTGCAACGTCGCGAGAACGTGCGAAGCCGTTCCACGGTACGTCGATCATCACATTGTCCATTGATCGATTCTCGAAGTACGGACGATATTCCCTGATTCCAAAAAGATTCTCGCCGGAAGTGATTGGCACCATCGTGCCGGCCTTCACTTCGGCCAGTCCTTCTGGTTCGTACATATCGACCTCGACCCACATCGTGTTGAACTGTTCCATCACGTTGCAGATTTGTCGTGCGGCAAGCGGCTTGAAGTGGAAGTTGAGATCGAGGGCGATTTGAACTTCGCCTTTTGTGCCTTTCGAGAATGCCCCGATGTACTTTTCGAGGTGTTCGAGGGTTTGCCAGGTAACGTTCTGGTCGGTCGATCCAGACGCACCGCCAAAACCGCCGACGTAAGCGCGCGGCGTTGTTCCCGGGAAGTTGAGATTAGTTTTTAGTGCCTTAAATCCCTTTTCTCTAACTTCCGCACCTAGTTCAGTCACGGCCTCGAATGAATCCAGAGGTGGTACGCCGATTAGCTCGTTTGCTCTCACACGAGATGTTCCGCAGTGCGACCAGTAAACCTGCTGGCTTTCACGAGTTGGTCCGCCGAACAGTGAGTAAACAGGAACTCCCAGTGCTTTGCCTTTTATGTCCCACAAAGCGAGTTCGATTCCAGCAATCGCTTTCGCCGCAATTCCACCCGTTGACTGGCGAGACATGCGGTACATGTCCCAGTAGCGCATTTCGACGGCCAGCGGGTCTTTGCCATCGAGAATTGGCAGAAAGTCATTCACTGTTCCAACTATGCCGTAGGGATTACGCCCGTCTGACATTTCGCCGTAGCCTGTAATTCCTTCGTCGGTTCGAACGGCGACAAACTGCCACGGTCGCCATCCGGCATCGACCACAAAAGTATCAATAGCTGTAATTTTCATAGAATTTCACGGTCTGCTGGATTTGTGTGGCTGATCGTTAACGTCTATTCACGAGAACGTTGGCAGTTTAGAACAGATCGACCGCATTCGGTGATTACGTGCGATCCCCTGATCTCCTTCCCGACATTCCGAGGCAATGAGGGGCCTGGTTGTTTGGGGTAGCGCGGGTGAATCCTACAAAGAGATATCTTTTCGCGGTGGATTGCCACGTCGATTGTTTCTATCTCCTCGCAATCACAAGGGGGGGGGCTCCGTTGTGGTCGCAGAGAAGCTTGAGCAAGGACGTATACTGCCGTCTCTTGAGAGCCTCAAGGTGGCACTTCGGTTGATGGAGTCGCAGGAATTAGTGCCGTGAGCGCTTATTTACCCGGGTCGTATACGGCTCTTTTTTGTCCGGCGTAGTCCCATGGCACTATCCACTCTTCGTTAATCTCCAGCCCGAAACCGGGAGCGTCAGAAGGAACGACCCTTCCATCGACAGCTGCTGGAACACCCGGCATCAACTTGTCGGCGACTGGCTGTCCTATATCCGTATCCATGAACCACTCAGCCTGAGTCGTCTCCGGCATGGCGTAAGCGAAATGCTGGCCCCACGCCGTGTTGCCGCCCATGTGCGTAATCGTCTGAATACCCGCCGCTTCAGCGTATGTGTAAATCTTGATAACTTCCGAAAGTCCGCCAGCCCACTCGATATCCGGCTGGACAATGTCGACTGCTCGCGCCGCGATCAACTGCTGGAACTGCTTTCGCCCATAGTGATGCTCACCAGTGGCAAGAGCAGTCCATGTCATTGCCCGTTTTAGCTCTTTATGACCTTCAAGATCCCACGGCGGAAGTGGTTCCTCGAACCACCGCAACCTGTAAGGACGCAGTCTTTCGGCAACCCGAAGCGCAAGATCGGAGTTGAACGACATTACCGGGTTGAAAGTAAGTTCCGCTTCGTCTCCAGCGACTTCACGCTGGCGAGAAACATGCTCTTCAAGCTTGGCGAGCCCTTCCGATCCCTCTTCGTAGAAGAACGGGTTGCTGATTTTGAAACGCTTAAAGCCGATCTCTCGCATCCACTCGATATCGTCTCCTGTTGCGTACAATTCGACGTGATCGTGTGAAGGGCCACCGATCAACTCGTATACCGGTCGACCCAGTAGCTTGCCTTTCAAGTCCCACAAGGCAAGGTCGACACCACTTTGCGCAGCAGTAGCAATTCCTCCTTGAAAACCCTCGTGCATTCGCCATATCTGGTCGTTGAGCAGTTCGATTGCCAGAGCGTCTTTGCCTTCGATTAGCGGGGCGATGAGATAATCGACCACAGAAGCTCCCATTGCGCCATGGGCGAACGAACCGAGACCGTAAGTGCCGTCTTCAGCTGTAATTTGCACCCACGCCTTGCCGATCTGACCCGGTTTATTACCATCGACCCGTGTGTATTCTGAATAACGCGCAATGGGTTGTGAACGGGTCGAATAAGTGTTCCATCCTGGCTTTACGTTCGGGCGAACAGGTGGTTCTGGCTTGTCGATTCGGACACAGCGGACGCTTTTGATTTTCATCTACTTAGTCCCTTCTTCCCAGTCGGTGATATCGCTTTCTTCAAAGTGCATACCGAATCCTGGTTCATTCGACGGGGTCACTTGCCCGTTCACAGGCACGACGGTGCCCGGAATTTTCACTGTTTCTTCGAGAGGCACCCCGGGGTCAGATCCAAGCCAGAACTCGGCCATTGGCGACTCCGTCGCCGCCATTGCAAAGTGCTGACCGAACGGATCGTTAGCACCTCCGTGAGGGATCGTTGCAAGTCCTGCTGCTTCCCCAATGATATGGACCTTGATAGCTTCTGTAATACCGCCACCCCAACTGAGGTCTGGCTGGAGGATATCGACAGCACGACTCTCAACGAGATCAAGGAACGCGTGGCGACCGTGGTGATCTTCGCCTGTGGCTATCGCAACCCACGGAGCTGCCTGTCGCAACTGAGCTAGACCGGCGGTATCGGTTGGAACCAGCGGTTCCTCGAACCAGCGGAGGTTGTAGGGGCGAAGCTCTGCGAGCAGTCGCAGCGCGAATTCGACGTTGAACGACATTGCGGGATTGATCATAAGATCGTGATCACCGCCGACCTGCTCTCTCGCCCATGCAACGTGTTCTACAACTGCTTTTACTCCTGAATCGCTCTCTGAATAGTGAGCGGGATTTGTGATCTTGAACTTAGTGAACCCGAGTTCCTGAGCCCAGTCGAGGTCGTCGCCAGTTGCGTAGCAAGTGATCGATTCTCGAACGGGTCCTCCCAACAACGAGTACACTGGTAGTTCGTAAATTTTTCCTTTGAGATCCCACAAAGCGAGATCTACACCTGCCATTGCGGTTGAAGCTGTCCCCGAAACTCCGAATCGCTGTGAAACACGCAACATCAGGTCAGACAGGCTTTCAATAGCAAGACAATTGCGACCTTCGAGAATCGGTGCGATTACGGTATTTACGAATGCCGCCGTAGGTTCACCAAAAGAACACTGTCCAAGTCCCCAGTTACCGTCTTCCGCTGTGACCTTCACCCAAACCTGCTCGAGCCCACCTCCGGGCATTTCACCCGGAAATCGCGAAAATTCCGGGTACATGTTTACTGGCATCGCTCGTTTCGACGATTTATTCCACGTAGGTCGCCTGGGCGAAGTTGGATTAGATGGAGTCGGCTGTTTTACTCGAACAGCCCGTATGGACTTAATCTTCAAATGATTTCCTGTCGATTGAGGATCTTACGGATGCACTGGCGTGGCGAACGACATATGCTTGCGGCGGCGCAAGTTTAGCAACCAACAGGGAATTCACAGGCATGCAACCGATAACGTTAGACATTCAGCAGCTCGCATTGTCGTTTTCGAACGAACCAGGTCTAGAAGAACTGCTCGTCACCCGACAGCATTCTTCAGGTGAGTTGATCGAAATTCCAGTTGCACTCATCCAGGGGCATCAACCTGGACCGCAAATGACCGTAATGTCGGGCATGAATGCCGGTGAATATTCAGGGATTTTGGCAGCGCAAAAACTCATAATCGAGGTAAAGCCGTAGGACCTTTTTGGAACTCTGCTTGTAATCCCAGTTATTTCGACCAAAGCGTTCATGGAACGAAACATGCAACTAAACCCAGTCGACCAGAAAGAAGTTCACTTCATTAGACCTGGAAATCCGTACGGCACGTATAGTTAAATGCTGATGGACAAGCTGTTTGAGATCGTTAAGGATTCCGACTTTCTGATTGATTTACACGCAGGAGAAATGGCTCAGGCACTAATGTCGTGGGTTCCGGTTCCAATGCGTGGAAAAGACTTCCCGTATCTGCGCAACACTAACCAGGAAGACCTCACGTGGGCGAAAGGCTTGGAAGACTCGTCTGAGTTGTAGAACCTCTGGGATACTTTGGTTGGCGCCGGTTTTACTGCAGCCGAAATTGAAAAGATTGCTGGCGGTAACATGCTCAGGTTGTTGCGGGACGTTCTTCCGGGCTAGTACGCATCAGATTCATTAGGGAGTTTGAGTTGGTTTCAAGATTCAACCACACGGGTATAGTCGTAGATGACCTGGATCGCATGGTCAGTTTTTACTGTGGCAGCCTCGGTCTCACTGAACTTAACCGAGTCGAATCGATCGCCCCGCCAGAAGGCAACCATACCGGAATTCCGGGTTCAAGTCGCACGCTCGTTTTCGTCGGATTCGAAGAAGGGCACAGGATAGAATTGGTCAAATACCACAAACCCGTTTCAGCTGGTCGTGATGACGATATGATTCGACTTGGAACGAATCATATTTGCTTCAACGTCGAAGATATCGAGAAGGTTCACGCCGATCTGTCCTCAAAAGAAATCGAGTTTGTAACCGATCCCATCATCAGCTTCAGTAGCTCTGGCAATCGTCACGGCATCGTCTACGCCCGCGACCCAGAAGGCAACTGGCTAGAATTCATCGAGTAAGAGTTTTAACTACGATCGGTGTGGATTTGCACGACCGTTGCCGTTGGCGTGGTTTTAGCGCCCGGTGTGTATACGGGCATCGAGTAGTTGGGATCTACCGCTACGTTTTCGACCGGGTAACTAAAGCGGGTTATTTCAATACTTTTGATGATCGGGGAGTATTTCATCGTCCAATACAACTTTCTTTAAATATTCGCTGTACCTGTCGCCCACGCTTTGATCAGGTGGTGCGCAATTGCGATTGGACCCGGGATGTTCACGCCTTCCAGCTTGTGTTCGAGTGCCAGTTTTACCTCTTCCTTCGTGAACCAGCGCACATCTGCCATCTCACCGGTATCGACTAAGATGTCATCCGATAATGCCTCAGCGTGGCAACCGATCATTAGAGAAGAAGGGAATGGCCATGGCTGAGATGAGTGATATGTGACCTTCCCGATGGGCAACCCGGCCTCTTCCATCACTTCTCGTCGCACGCCCTCTTCGATTGATTCACCCTGATCCATGAAACCAGCAAGGCACGAATAAAACGTCGATCGTTGTCTAGCAAGCGTTTGACCCATAACGCACTTCTCGCCGCGGTACACAAGCATGATTGCAACAGGGTCAGTACGAGGGAAGTGCTGCGACTTGCAGGACGGGCACTCGCGCATAAGTCCGCCCCGATAGCTCTGCGATTCAACACCGCATACCGAGCAAAATCGGTGCTGAGCATGCCAGTTAAGATTTGAACGTGCTTGTGCGAGTATTCCTGACTGTTCTTGAGGAATCTCAGTCGCCGCCATACGGCCGTCCTCAAACGCGCCATTTTCGGCTAGAGCGGCTATCCCTGATGGGTCCTCAACTTTCGAAATGTCTACTGCGAAGTGAGGATTCTGCGCGCAGTCTAAGCCCAGAAACTTTGGTCCGCCAGCTTCTTCGGGTAGATCATATAGAAACTCGTGCCCTATCCACGCAAGTTCTGCTTCGGGTGATCGGCGAACTAGTGGTTGCAAATTGTGGAATGGGAGAATCCTAGCGTTCTGCTGTCGGACCATCTTCTTCAATGCATCTTCGTCTCGGCGGGCGTGATCGCCTCGGTCAAATGGATTTCCAGCAAAGATATGGGTGTACGACAAGAGAATAATTCCGATTGCAACTGAGCGAACGATTCCAACGAACACAGCCCGCTACTGTATCAACGATCAGAATCCGGAGTTGCCCATGCCCCGGTCGACTTATTCGCTTTGTTCCACCAACCTGGCTGCGCTGCTGGTGAGTCAACGTCAACGGCAAACTCTTCGATTGCCTCTGGTATTAACTCGATGCCAAGACCTGGTTTTCCATTCGGGTAGATCGATCCATCCTTAATGTCGAACATTGGGTTGATGATTTTTTCGAAAGTCGGGAACCAGGTGTGCAGACATTCTTCTCGATACAAGTTAGGGATTGCCATTGAAGCCTGGAACGAAGCTGCGATTGCCACAGGACCCAGTGCGTCGTGAGGGCTTACCGGCACGTATTGGATTTCAGCCATGGCGGCAATTCGTCTGATCTCACTTATTCCTCCGCACCAAGCAATGTCAGGCATGATGTAGTCGACCAGTCTGTCACGCAGTATCACGTCGTAGTCCCAGCGAGTGAAATGCCGCTCTCCTACACATAGGTGAACATTGGTGTTTTCTCGAATTTGTCGGAGCGCATTGTGGTTTTCGACGTGAGTCGGTTCTTCGAACCAGACAAGATTAACGTGTTCGATAGCGTTCGCGGCTTTAATTGCCGAAGCGACGTCCATGCGAGCATGAGCATCGACGAGAATTTCGTAATCAGGGCCAACTGTCTCACGAAGCGCTTCCATCCACTCAACAGCCTCGGCGATGGCGCTCGGTTCCATCCGCTCAACCATGTTCGCTCCGTAGTGCGTATCGCCCATCGTGCGTCGTGAAGGGAATGGGTCGGTCTTGATTGCCTGAAACCCAGCCTCCATTGTTAGCCGGGCCTCTTCTTGCATTGTGGCAATGCCTTGTCCGCCGCTCAGGTCACGTACATGAGTGTATAGCGGGACACTCTCTCGGAGTGGGCCTCCGAGCAGATCGTAAATCGGCGCACCAAGTACTTTGCCCTTGATGTCCCACAAAGCAATATCTATCGCACTGATCAGATGTGAAATGTAACCACGCGGGTTTAGGTCAGAGTTGACGTGGAATATTCGTTGCCAGATTTCCTCGATGTTCTTGGGATCCGAACCGATCACGAGCGGTTTTATCGCTTCAAGCCCTCGTACGAGATGGCTGTTTACGGCGTAGTCGGTGCATTCACCGAGACCGGTGACACCTTCGTCGGTTTCAACCTCAACGAAGAGCCATGCAAGACCCGGGATAGGCATTACAACGTGGGATTTGATGTCGGTGATCTTCAATTTCGCGAGTCCTACTACTTAACGGTTCGATACATGATGCGGATTGTAGGCGCGTTGCTGGAGATACGAACGTCTGGCTTTCCCCTCACCTAGGATTAAACCGCAGGTATCATGACTGCGCTAATTGAGCAGTGCGCTCATCCTCCCAACAATCAATTCGACAGGAATCATTGATGACATTAAATGTCAATCCCGGTCACGATACCATTCCAGTATCAATTGACGATGTGCTTGGTACTGGCGCTGACCCGGCCACCAGAGAAATTCAAACTCACGCGGATGGCCCCAATGGCACTGTGCCCTTTACTGCCGAATTCCTGATCGACGAGCCGAGCGGTAATCATTTCGGTATGACTCAGAACGCCGGAATGGGGTGGAACCCTTCTGAACTGCTCAGAAAACAGTTCATCATTCTGTCTACGGTCGGTGGTGTGAAGTCGGAAGACGGCTCACCAATCGCACTTGGACTTCACACTGGTCACTTTGAGCTACGTGACATGGTGACATCGGCAGCGAACGAACTTAAGGAGCTAAAGTCGGTTCCGTTCGCCGGGTTCTGTTCCGACCCTTGTGATGGTCGAACTCAAGGCACGACAGGGATGCTAGATTCTTTGCCTTATCGAAATGATGCTGCCCAGGTTTTTAGGCGTATCGCTCGTTCGTTACCTACTGTTCGTGGAGTGCTCGGAATCGCTTCATGTGACAAAGGTCTTCCTGCGATGATGATGGCGTTGGCGGGTCTTCACAATCAGCCAACGGTGGTTGTGCCGGGTGGAACGACCCTTAAACCGCACGTTGGCGAAGACACCGGACAGATACAGTCGATCGGAGCTCGATTCGCCCAAGGTGAAGTCACGCTCGAATACGCTCAGGACGTTGGTTGCCGCTCATGCGCTTCTCCCGGTGGGGGATGCCAGTTCCTTGGCACTGCTGGGACTTCCCAGGTAGTATCTGAAGCTCTAGGTCTAGCGATCACGCACGCCGCGCTATCTCCAAGCGGAACGCCGGCATGGCACGATATTTCTCGTCGATCAGCACGAGCTCTGGTGATGATGGAGCGTCGCGGTGTGACTTCGCAGGACATACTTGTTGAGGCCTCGTTTGAGAACGCCATGGCAGTCCACGCAGCTTGTGGCGGGTCGACCAACCTGTTGCTCCACATGCCTGCCATTGCGCACGCGGCGGGTCGAAGCCGAATGACAGTCGATGATTGGAACCGAGTAAACCTCGAAGTACCTCGCCTCGTCGACGTCTTGCCGAACGGTCCTGTTGGTCACCCAACCACGCAGCTTTACGCTGCTGGTGGCGTACCGGAAGTGATGCTGCACTTGCGCAAGCGCGGATTGATCGACACAAGCGTATTAACCGCTACGGGTCAGACACTTGATGAAAACCTGAACTGGTGGCAAGACTCGGAACGTCGTCACGAAGTTCGTAAGTATCTGCGCGAAGTCGATGGCGTTGACCCTGATAACGTAATTATGTCTCCTGACCGTGCGAAGTCTAAGAACCTCACAAGCACCGTTACCTTCCCAATGGGAAATATTGCTCCTGAGGGCTCGGTGATCAAGAGCACGGCGATCGATCCGACTGTGGTTGATGACGACAACGTATATCGCAACACCGGTCCTGCTCGTGTATTCCGATCAGAACGCGAAGCAATGCGCGCTATCAAGTCACGAGATGAAGATCACAAGATCAAGGCTGGCGACATCATGGTTGTTACCTGTGGTGGTCCTCTTGGTACAGGAATGGAGGAGGTTTACCAGTTAACGGCTGCGTTGAAGCATCTTTCGTACGGCAAGCACGTTGCACTTATTACCGACGCTCGTTTCTCGGGAGTTTCAACCGGGGCGTGTATCGGGCACGTTGGGCCTGAGGCGCTTGCTAGCGGTCCAATCGGACGGATTCAGGATGGCGACATGATCGAAATCATTGTCGACCGAAATAATCTTGCGGGTTCGATAAATCTTGTTGGTATGGATTGTGAATCTAAGGGTGCTGACTGGGGCACGGTAGAGCTTGAACGCCGCTTGGAACCCGGCGACCTAGCACCACACCCACAGCTTCCGGACGATTCACGACTCTGGGCGGCATTGCAGTCGGCATCAGGCGGGACCTGGGGTGGCTGCGTGTTCGATGTCGACTCAATCGTAGAAACGATCGAAGCCGGCAAAAAAGCCCTCGGGAAGTAAAACGAGCAGCTGTTCGTCTGCTGGTGCATCGCTTGCAGTCTTGCTAATGAACAATCGGTAGCCCGCGCGTGGTTCGGTGAGAATCTGCTGGGGTCGCGAAGAATCTTCTTCGAGCTTGCGTCGCAGCTGCTTGACGAATGTCGAAGATATGCGCTTTCTTCGCTGTATTCCATACTTCATACCGCCTGCAAAAGCTGGCGGTGAGTCATCATCTTCCAGACGGCAGTATCTGGCGACGCTTCAGCGGCGCAAAGCGGAATACCCCGCCTTATCGGCTAACTCGAAACATTGGGCTGGCTTCTCGCCCCAAGGCGCTTATACCAGAACCGTGTTTTTCAACTTGAGCAGTTTGCCCGACTGCACAACAGTTGATGCCCGATCCAAATCCCTGATGTTCATAGCAGGGTCTCCATCAAAGGCAGCCATATCAGCGATCATGCCGCGCTGAAGGCTGCCTATTTCTTTGTTTAATCCCAACGCTTCTGCAGTTCCTATAGTTGCCGTGTTGATGGCTTTCCACTCGGAGAATCCTAGTTTTTCAACATAAGCCCACGAGTTTGCCGCTGATCGGTCGTGAGTGCCATAGGCCATTCCCATGTCCAGGCCAGATGTGAATCGGATACCGGCATCGTGCATTTTGAGAAGTGTTTCGATATGCTCAGGCTCTTCAACCACCTTGAATGAAACAGCCCAGTGTGGATCCATTGGACCTTCCTCACCGCGTTCCTTGGCTTCTTGTCCGAGAAGTGCGTGTCCAAGGGTTGGGTCTACCCATTGTTCCTGATCGACCATTTTCTTTACGGTCTCAGGGTCGTAGTTCAAACCTTTGGTTGGGTCAGAGTCGTACCAGCGAGCGTGAATCAGATGATCGACTCCGGCCTCCACAACGTTCTTCACGCCTTGCGCCGATAGAGTGTGGGTCACGATCGGCACGTTCATGCGTTTGGCTTCTTCGACAGCAGCTTTTAAGACTTCGACTGGGTACTGCGGTAGACGAGGGTTCGCGGTAGGAGTGAACATTCCACCGGTAGCCATCATCTTGATTACGTTGGCTCCAAGCTTCACTTGTGTTCGAATCGCCGTCCGAACTTCGGCTTCAGTGTCGGCTTCTGTCCCGAAGAACCAGCAGTGTCCGGCGGTAATAGTGATTGGCGTTCCTGCGAGCAAAAGACGTGGGCCCGGAACATGATCATTATTGATCATTTGTCGAACTTGGAACGCCACTTCGTTCTTCGATCCAATATCACGGATTGTGGTAGTTCCGGCTAGAACAGCTTTCCGCATGTTGTTAGTAGCGCGGATCGTGAGTTGTTGGTTGTTCTCCGTTAGCGCCAGAGCTTGAGCATCCCACGTTGCGCTGCAATGCATGTGGCAATGAGCATCAACTAAACCAGGTAGTAGTGAAACGTCTCCCAGATCATAAACATCGCAGGAGTCTTCAACTGAACCCAAGTTTGATGCAGGTTCGACAGCGGTGATCAGGCCGTCTTCAACCACCACTGCGTGATGCTCGAGCCAGCCTGAAACGTCAGCGTTGGCTACTCGCGTTGCTTTGAAAATGCTCTTCGTTGTCATGATTGCCCGTGGTTTAGAACTTGTGATCCGCTGCTGTTTACGAGAGTCAGAATCTCACGCTGACGAAGCTTACCTATTTCTCGTCGTTGTAGTGGATTTCAAATGCAACATCTGTGATGAAAATACCAACTATTTCGGCTTCATCACTCGCACTATGTTCCATGGTTTCTCCATGCGGGAACCATACCCACTTACCTGCCCCCACACTCCCTGGTGAGTGCGCAAATTGCCTTAAAGAACTAATATTCCGTGTTCACAAGAATGAGTATTAGCAGGATACAGAACACTTTTAAGACAACGAATAATTCGAATTTCAGTACACGAATCTGGGTCTTTCCTTGAGCATGATTCAACCAAGGTCGACACCCAGCTTGGGTCTGTTACTCAAGTCCGACTCGAGCGAATTCGTATCGATCGCTTTGTAAACGTTTTAGCCAGAGTTGTCGTCTAGGCCAGCCATTCTGTGTTTGGTCCTGTTGGTATTGATTTGGGTTAGAGGGACTTCCAGTAACGACGACCTTCCCATCTGATTATCGTGCCCCAGCCGGGGAAGCTCAAATGGCTGCCTATGACTATTGAGTTGGTCGCTTCAGCCTGATCAAGAATGTCGTTTCGAGCCTTTATTCCCATGGGTCCGTCCCAGTCAGGTGAATACCTGAGCTCTGTTTCTGTCGCCTGCATTGGAGAGCCGAGAATGTCGCCCACTAGAAGCGCTCTTTCGTTTCGTGAGGCTACAAGCAAGCTCATGTGTCCTGGCGTGTGACCTGGAGTCGGGAATGCTGTTATACCAGGAGCTAACTCTGTTTCTCCGACCATGAGATCAAGCACACCTCGTTCTTGGATGGGAATAACACTCCTATTTGTTGCGGTGCCTCGGTCGGCATCCGAAAGCATTTCTCTTGTGGTGAAGTGATTCCAATCTGCCACATGTACTCGGTATCTAGCGTTGGGGAACGAAAGTGGACGATCTTCAAGATCTTCACGAAGATTCCAACCAACGTGGTCGCCATGAAGATGAGTCATGAATACGGTCGTAATTGAATCGAAGGGAATATGGTTCCGTTGAAAATCATTGATTAGCTCACCTGGTGCTGGATGACCCAGCATTTCGCCGTGAGGTCCGAATCCAGTGTCCGCAAGGACTCTTTGGTCGCCTGAAGTGAATACGAAAGACCCTAGATTGTTCTGGAAGAACTGCCCGCTGAAATACTCAGGAAAGCGGTCGTAGTACGGTGCCCAAACATTCAGTGGATCGTCTGGGAATAACACTCTAGGATCGAACGACACGCTGCCGTCCGTAAGAGCTGTTATGTGAACATCGCCAATTTGAAGAGTGTTGTTTGGTTTTAGAGCCATTGGTACCGATTTTCAGAGGTTTAGTCGCAGCAGCAATATATCCATAATCAATCAAAGTTTATGACTCCGCTGAACCTAATATTTACGTGTTTATCGTAGCCGGTATGCCAAAGACACCCAGAAACCAATTTGTAGGTTTCTGTCATAGCCAAGTGGGTCACCTGTGTATCGTTTAGTGACGACACAAATCGTATCGAAAGCAGACGGACGCTTTACTGCCGAGTTCGAATGTCAGGTAATAAAGTTCATGTCACGGAAAAATAAAAAGGCCCTCAGATCAAACTGAGAGCCTTCTTGATTGTCTTTATGGCGATCCCGAGCAGATTC
>DBTA01000036.1:205789-214698 GCA_002306815.1 Dehalococcoidia bacterium UBA1328
CTCCTCCTTGACAGGGAGGCGTGTTAGGCCGCTACACCACGGGACCGCGTCAGCGTCGGTTGAAACAACCGCTTCTATTGAGAGTACGGCTGCTACCCAATGCCAGTCAACACTTCGTTCGTGTAAGACCGTAAATTATTACACCCGAAAAGACTTTGACTGGCTTGCCAAAAAATCTTTAGCCGTAGTTACAGCCAATGCCTTTGTAACCAATTTCAACTTCGCCAGTGGCTGTGACCATCACGGGAGTAATTTTGTCACCACCAGAGAGCCGTTCGACTTCCGACCACTTTTCTGGCTCTTTTGAAACGTCGATCTCTCGGTACTCGATCTGGTCCTTAGACAAATCTTCCTTCAAAAGAACGCAGTAACCACAGGTGGGGTGGGTGTAAACAATTGCTACACCATCTGCTGGCGGCTGTTCGGTGTTGGGCATTCCTGATCCTGTTGTGCTGTTCACAGAGTGAAATACTTCGAGAGCAGCTTGTCTTACTAAGAGTTGGTTGGTGATAACCGTGATTAATCTGATGCTCGATTCGGTCGAATCGATTTTGGAGAGCTAACTCCAACTATTGATCGTACCGCGGAAGTTACATTTCGATAGATTTTTCGCCCGAAAGATAACCCAAAGGGTCTTTTTTGAACGCCACCCGACACCCTGGACCGCAAAAGTAGTAAATGGTGCCTTTATGAGTCGAAGCACCACCCGGCGGGTTTCCGGTGTCGACGTCCATGTCGCATACCGGATCGACGGTGGTTTCGGACTTTCCTACGCTCAAAAACGGGATCTTCATTTGATTTTTACGTACTCACTATGGCGAAGCGGCTTGTTTCACGTTAGAGATCGATGTGGGATGCGGAGAACCTCCTACTGAGTTACCTCATGTCAAAGCCACTCCTCGCCCAAGCCGGAGTGAGTTTGTAACCACCGTTACTGAACTAAACGCCATTGCCGCTGCCGCAACAATCGGATTAAGAAAACCATATTCGCCAATTACGGTGCGAAGCACTTCAGGCGCCGTGCCATCACTAAATATCGGGTAGAGAACTCCAGCGGCAATAGGGATCAACATCACGTTGTAGAAGAACGCCCAGAACAGATTCTGCTTGATAGTTCGCATCGTGCTGTGACTCAGATCAACAATATATGCAACCAATTTTGGTTCACCAGAAGTAATGGTTACGTCGGACGCTTCGATGGCAATATCGGTTCCAGAGCCTATGGCTATTCCGACGTCGGCTGTGGCGAGAGCGGGTGCGTCGTTTATTCCATCGCCGACCATTGCAACTACACGACCTTGTTCTTGCATAGCCGAAATTGCGGCTGCTTTTTCGTCAGGCAACACATCGGCGATTATTTGGCGAATTCCGATTGCATTGGCAACTTTTTCAGCAGCCTTTTGGTTGTCGCCTGTGAGCATCACCGTCTCAATATTTCGTTCGTTTAGGTTGCTGACAGCAAACAAAGCGCCTGGCTTCAGCTGATCAGAAACACCTATAAGTCCGATAGGTGTTTCGTGTTTTGCAACTGCCAGAACCGTTTCGCCTCTTTCAGCGATTTCGAACGCTTTTTCTGAGAATGAATAGCTACCTCCCATTTGATCCACCACGAACGCCGGACGACCTACAACTACCTTGAATCCTTCAACGTTTGCAGTCATGCCGCGTCCCGGGATCGCTTTTACTTCCGTGGGGGGAGTGAGATCAAGCTCGCGTTCTAATGCCTCAGTGAGCAATGCATCCGCTAGCGGGTGTTCCGATGCTGATTCGACCGAGGCGGCAAGACGCACCAGTTCGCCCTCAGAAATACCGATTGCCTCGATCGTGGTGATACGAGGTTTGCCTTCGGTAAGTGTTCCCGTTTTGTCGAACACGACTGTGTCGACTCGATGGGTGCGTTCCAAAGCTTCCGCGTTCTTGATTAGCGCGCCGTTCGAAGCGCCTTTACCAATACCGACCATGATTGCAGTAGGCGTTGCGAGTCCAAGGGCGCAAGGGCATGCGATGACAAGCACAGCGACTGTCATGAGCAGAGCATTGATGATCGCGGGCTCTGGGGCGCGGAACGACCACACGGCGAACGTGACAATAGCTATACCAAGTACCGCTGGGACGAATCGAGCCGTGACTGTGTCTACGAGTTGTTCAATTGGTGCTCGCGACGATTGTGCTAACTGAACCATGCGGACTATACGGGCGAGCACGGTTTCACGGCCAACCGCCGATGCGACAAATTTCACACCACCGATTCCGTTTACCGTCCCGGTGAATACATCGTCACCGACCTGCTTCTCGACGGGCAACGGTTCGCCGGTAAGCATCGATTCGTCGATTGAGCTGGTGCCCTCGACAATTTTGCCGTCAACGGGAATAAGTTCACCCGGTCGGAGCATGATCTTGTTTCCTGGCTCCACATCGGATATGTCAACCTCTTTTATGGCTCCATCAATCGCGATCATTGCGGTAGAAGGCTGTAGACTCATCAAGTTATTGATAGCGTCTGACGTACGACCTCTGGCTCTTGATTCCAGCCAGCGTCCCATAAGAATCAACCCGATGATCGAAGCTGACACATCGAAGTACGTTCCGGTGGCATGGCTTCCACCAACATGTGCTCCTGTAAAGGTCAACGAGTCTTCAAATACTGGGCGCAGAATAGTGACTGTGACGCTGTAGAAATAAGCAGTAGAGGAGCCGATTGCTACCAGCGTGTTCATGTTCGATGTTTTCAGTCGAGCAGCAGACCACGCAGACTTGTAGAAACGCCCACCAGCCCAGAACTGTACCGGTGTCGCGAGTGTCAGGAAGAGAACATTGAATGCGGTTGGAGAAATATCGGCTAGCGAATCGACAGAAGCGTAGTTCATAACGATCATCACGAGGGCTGCAACTACAAGACTTACAGCCATCTTGTTTCGGGTACTGCGAAGTTCCTGACGTATTGATTCCTTATCGCCATTTGAGAAGATTGAGGTGTATTCATCGGCAAACGAGCGAACCGAGTAGCCGGCTCCCGAAAGTGCCTCTTTTAGATCGAGTTTAGAAACTGAGGCCTGCTCGAATTCGACCGTGGCGGTTTCCGTTCCAAGGCTCACATGGGCGTCGACCATGCCGGGAATGTCACGTAGCGCGTTGCCGACGTGATGGACGCAAGCCGCACAGGTCATACCCCCGACACTGAAAGTCAGGGTCGAAAGATTCTTCTCGATCTCGGATTCAGCAGGAAGCACGGCATCGTTAGCGGTCTGCAATTTCGTACAGCTCCACTAGTTCGCTCAGAACCTGTTCTTCACGACCCTCTTTGACGCCGTCCACCACGCAGGTTCTGAGGTGGCCGTCAATGAGTTGCGATTCGAGTTTCTGGAGCGCACGGCGTACAGCGAATGTCTGGCGAAGAATGTCAACGCAGTACCTGTCTTCGTCGACCATTTTCTTTACACCCGCGAGGTGTCCTTCGATATAGCTCAGACGTTTGATCGCGTCATCTCTGGTTTGAGATTTCAACTCCTGGTGACTCGCATGGTCGTGTTGAGTGTGGTTCATGGTGGAATGTCGCGCTCTCTGCCGAAAGTAAACTAAACTAACGTCGATTATACCCCTACCGGAGGGGTGTGGGTATTATTGTGGGCGAAATATCAAATTTATCCACCTGGCCAGGCTCCGAACAAAATGGAGAAAATCTATAAGTTTCGTCGCGCTCTGCTTGTTAGACGCTATAGTCATGGCGTCATGCTCGAGCGAGAGCACAGGGTCAATTGGCACCAATTCCTCACTCGAATTCCCAATTCAAATGACATCGGATCGAATCGAGTCAGGACAGTCGATCTATCAGAAGGACTGTGTATCGTGCCACGGACCCGTCAACGGACTTGCTCCCCTGAAATAAGTACCAGTTCATGGTGACGCCGGTCATATCTGGCATCACCCGGACAGACTTCTGCACCAGTGGGTGATGGACAAACCGCCAATGAGTTCTATCATGCCGGCATTTCGCGGAGGGCTATCGGACGATGAGGTGATGGAGGTGCTTGCCTACATAAAAAGTCACTGGCAGCCTGACATAAGGTCGCGCCAAACCGAAGGATCAGTTCAGTACGAAGCTCAGATAGTTGAGTTCGGGGCGGAATGAGAGTTGATGGCTAGTGTTCGGGCGCAGCATAGTTGATGAAACGATTTTCGACTGTGACGATTGGATAGCGTATCCGTCTTTCAACATGAAATCCGACATGAACTGACGTATAAGATCGGGCACTTCGATACTGCCCATCTTCTTCCGACACTTTTGTTCGAGATCACGTATCTGCGCAAGTAAGGATTCACCGAAAGTATTTAGCTGTTGATCGTAACGATTCCACCATCGGTTGATGTGTATCGCCACCATTATCAATATCGCCCCTGCGACCGCATCTAGCACGTAGTGGTTCGCCGTTGCAATGATCGCAATGAACATTAGTGCTTGGTAAACGAATCCCCCTATTTTGAACCACAGGCCTCCTATCCTGAACATTGCTGTCATGATAAGTAGAGCCCATGCGTAGTGAAGACTGGGCATAGCAGCGAAGCGGTTGTAACTAATCGCTGAATCGGAGTTTGGCGCGGGGTCAAGACCCAGCATGGTCACGGTGTCTGTCATTCCGAGTCCGGGCATAAACCGTGGAGGTGCAAGAGGGAACAATGCAAACACGATTGCGCCGAGTATCATCGAAATAACGAAAGTGCGCCTGAGATCAATGTATGCGACTCGATCTCGCAGGAACATAAATATCGCGATGGCGATGAGACCCAGCCACATTCCGGCAACGTAGAAGTAGGTGGTTGCGATAAGGGCTCCCATAGAGATCTTACCGATTACCTGCTGTACGAAGGGTTCCCAGTTGAGAGCGAGTGCCGATTCAATCCGGAGAATGCTCCAACCGTTTGTAACGGCCTTTAGAATTGGCGAAGGATCAGTGAAATTCTTCGCAAGCGCGAATGTCAGGTAGCAAAACCCGATCAACGCAATTTCTTTTGTGATGGTTTTAAACACCACAGTCCCTTGAATTCACCGCCCACTGTCAGCTGTTACATGAGGCGATCTGTGCGACTTCGTCCGACATTTTTGACAATTGGTGCGTTTTAGTCAAGCAGCGCTCCAAGAAGTGTTGTAAAGAAATAGTGGAGAACTATGCATCGATTAGGCGAAATAACCATCTAATTGTTTGAATTAGTCCTAACTACGTTGCTACGGCGCGGCGCACGCGAGCCTGAGAGTAAATAATTCAAAAACTTGCGTTGACAGTTGGGATGAGGTACGGCTAAACTTTGAGGCTGTCAGAGAAATGTCCATCTCTTTTCGTCTCGCCCTGATTCATATTTTTTAATTCCCAACAACACCGAAAGTCCGTGCTGCGGCGCAGCGCGTGCTTCGGTTACTTCGCGCTCGAGCAATTGTCTGTCTCGCACCCGCGTCGTCCAACCTTCACCACGCTTTAGGCGTATGGGAGTGTGTGTATGGTCATCGCTGATCGTCGGTTAGCCCCTTCAGAACAGCCCGGTTACAAAGGCTTCAACAGCATATCGAACAACGTTGATGTTCCAAGCTTGGTCCAAGTTCAGGTCAACTCGTACGAGTGGCTAAAGAACGGCGGACTCAAAGATCTTCTCGAAGAGATCTCACCGATTGAGGACTTCTCAGGAGGTCGTTTCGATCTCCGATTCCTCAGTCACGAGGTTCGAGAGCCGAAGTACACCGAACGTGAGTGCCGCAAGCGTGAGGTTACCTACTCCGCTCCGTTGTACATCACTGTTCAACTCGTTATCAAAGAGACTGGCGAAGTCAAAGAGCAAACTTTGTTCTTCGGCGACATCCCAATGATGACACGCAACGGTACGTTCGTAATCAACGGTGCCGAGCGTGTTGTAGTTTCGCAGCTTGTACGATCACCCGGTGCGTATTTCACCACGAAAGCCGACCCTGCAACAGGACGCGAGCTCTGCAGCGCCAAGCTAATTCCATATCGCGGCGCGTGGGTCGAGCTGGAAACCAGCAACAAGGACCTCTTGTCGGTAAAGGTAGACCGAAAGCGTAAGGCTCCAATTTCAACGCTTCTGCGAGCACTTGGCTGGGCGACTGACGAAGAAATTCTTGGTCTGGTAGCTGATGTAGATGATGACCCGGTTCACAACTACATGCAGGCAACTATTGCTAAGGACACTTCAGCAACAACCGAGGAAGAAGCCCTTCTAGAGTTCTACCGACGCCTCCGACCTGGAGAGCCGCCGAGTGTTGACAACGCCCGAGAGCTTATAGAGAGCCTCTTCTTCAACGATCGTAAATACGATCTTGGTCCTGTCGGTCGATACAAGCTCAACCGACGACTCGGTCTTGAAGAGAAGACCCGAACCCTGACGAAGAACGACATTGTTGAACTGATTCGACGAATGATCACCATCAACAACGGTCGAGCATCTAACGACGACATTGACCACCTAGGCAACCGACGAGTACGAGCGGTCGGTGAGCTGATCCAGAACCAGTTACGTGTTGGACTCCTTCGAATGGAACGCGTTGTAAAAGAGCGCATGACCACGCAGATGGACCCAGCGACCACGACTCCGGCTGCGCTGATCAATATCCGGCCCGTTGTTGCTGCAGTTCGGGAGTTCTTTGGTGGTTCACAGCTTTCGCAGTTCATGGACCAGACGAACCCGCTAGCAGAGTTGACTCACAAGCGCCGGCTTTCAGCTCTTGGTCCGGGTGGGCTTTCACGTGAGCGTGCCGGTTTCGATGTACGTGACGTTCACGCATCCCATTACGGACGAATCTGCCCGATCGAGACTCCTGAAGGACCAAACATTGGTTTGCTGGGTTCTCTTTCGACATATGCACGTCTGAATGAATTCGGATTCATCGAGACCCCGTACCGCAAGGTACTTCGTTCGATGAACAGTAAAAACCCGGACATTCAAGGACGAACGCCAACCGAGGACATTGTCGATGAAAGCGGCAAAGTTGTAGTTGAAGCTGGTAAACCGATCACTATTCCAATGTCGGAAGTAGTAAACGCCCTGCACGCAAAGGATATTTCCGTACAGGCCTACGTCACGACGGCGGAAGGCGATCGTGAATACCTCTCAGCAGATGATGAAGAGAAGTTCACCATTGGTCAGGCAACCACACCAATGGACGCCAAGGGTCAGATCACAACAAATCTTGTTGAGGTTCGGCAAGGCGGATCGGAAGCCTACACAGAAGTGAACCCTGATGAGGTTCAATACCTCGACGTTTCGCCAATGCAGATCGTTAGCATTTCGACTGCATTGATTCCATTTCTTGAGCATGACGACGCAAACCGGGCGCTAATGGGATCGAACATGCAACGTCAGGCTGTTCCGCTCATCAAGCCACAGGCTCCACTTGTAGGAACCGGTATGGAGTGGCGAGTTGCAACAGACTCCGGTCAGGTTGTGATGTCTGAGACAGACGGTGTTGTGTCTGAATCGACTAGTGACTACGTCAAAGTCATCGACAATTCTGGTGAAGAGACACAGTACCAGCTGACCAAGTTCGTTCGCTCTAACCAGGGCACATCGATTAACCAACACCCTATCGTTTACAAAGGCGACAAGGTTATTCCTGGTTCGCCTCTTGCCGACAGTTCATCGACGGACAACGGTGAACTCGCACTCGGCCAGAACCTGCTCGTTGGCTTCATGACCTTTGATGGCCACAACTACGAAGACGCGATCATCCTGAACGAAGACCTTGTGAAGGAAGACCGCTACACGTCTATTCACATTGACAAGCACGAGGTCGAAGCTCGAGAGACGAAGCTTGGGCCTGAAGAAATTACTCGTGACATTCCAAACGTCGGTGAAGAGAGTCTTCGGGACCTCGATGACGATGGAATAGTGCGAATTGGTGCGTGGGTAACTCCAGGTGACATTCTCGTCGGAAAGATTACTCCGAAGGGTGAAACCGAACTTACTGCTGAAGAAAAGCTCTTGCGAGCCATCTTCGGTGAAAAGGCTCGTGACGTAAAAGACACGAGCTTGCGAGTTCCCCACGGCCAACACGGCAAGGTCATCGACGTCCGTGTCCTCACGAAGGAAAATGGAGACGACTTGCAGCCTGGTGTCACCAAGACCGTTCGAGTTTGGGTAGCCCACACTCGAAAGATTAGCGAAGGCGACAAGATGGCTGGTCGACACGGTAACAAGGGAATCGTGGCAAAAATTCTTCCACGTGAAGACATGCCGTTCCTACCTGACGGCACACCGCTCGACGTCATGTTGAACCCGATCGGTGTACCTTCTCGAATGAACCTCGGACAGCTGCTCGAAACCCACCTTGGTTGGGCTGCGAACACGCTTGGTTTCCATGCTAGGACTCCAGTGTTCGACGGTGCACAGGATTCGGTTATAGAAGACCAGATTGCTCGGGCATGGTTCGTTCGTGAATCTCATGCGAAAGACCACCGCGATATCGACTCGAACGTGATTGACTGGAAGAAAGTTGATGCCTACCTCGAAGCGCGTGGTTTCGAACGAGACCGACTCTGGAGCGATGCTCAGTCAAACCGCGGTGTAGCTCGTGAAGCCTGTCTCAGGATATGGCTGAAGGAGTACGGAGATGTTGAGACCGAGGGTTTAAAGCCTTCAGAACTCATGCAGGAAGCGCTCAAAGTTTCGCGAGAACGTAACCTATCTGCTCCGATCTTCGGAAAGCAGCTTCTCAATGACGGTCGAACGGGTATGCCGTACGATGCACCGGTTACCGTCGGTAACGTCTACATGCTGAAGCTGATTCACCTTGTTCAGGACAAGATTCACGCTCGTTCTACTGGACCTTACTCGCTCATCACGCAGCAGCCGCTCGGCGGTAAAGCGCAGTTCGGTGGACAGCGATTTGGTGAAATGGAAGTTTGGGC
>DBTA01000036.1:215019-217422 GCA_002306815.1 Dehalococcoidia bacterium UBA1328
GAAGTTTGGGCTCTCGAAGCTTACTCAGCTGCTTTCACATTGCAGGAAATGCTCACCATCAAGTCTGACGACGTGGTTGGTCGAGTCAAAACCTACGAAGCAATCGTGAAGGGTGAAGAGGTTATCCAGCCCGGTGTACCAGAGTCATTCCACGTTCTTCTGAAGGAGCTTCAGGGTCTCGGACTCTCAGTCGAGCTTCTCAACGAAGACATCGAGCGATTCACTCAGGCCCAGACACAGGCCCAGGAAATGTCGGCAACTCTTGGTGCGCCGCTGGATTGGAACGATCTCAGCGACGAACCGCTTGATGCCCTCGACATTGAAGAGCTCGAAGTTGCTGATTCACTTGTCGATGAAGTAGTCGACGACTCTGACGACGATGATGATGACCCCGATTCTGAGAGTTCAGACGATGACAAAGAAGAGCTAACTGAGGATTCTCTTCAGTCGCTGGCATCTCAGGAAGCAGAAGAAGTCTCTGACGATCCTCCTGGCGTCGAAGATGAAGAGAACTAACAAGACAAATTACGTTCCGGCTCGTTCTATTGCGAGTGATCCGGAACATTTCAACTTTGCTGGCTAGATCAGCCAGCTTTACTACCAAGGCTACACACCCACGAGAGTCACACCTCGAAAGGTAAGGAAACGGCAACATATGACGCAGTCGGGCGCCGATTTCAACGCAATCAGAATCTCACTGGCTTCACCAGAGCAGGTTCGAGCATGGTCATACGGAGAAGTGACCAAACCTGAGACGATCAACTACCGCACGCTTCGACCAGAAAAAGACGGTCTGTTCTGTGAACGTATTTTCGGTCCTACAAAGGACTGGGAGTGTTACTGCGGTAAGTACAAGAAAATTCGCTACAAAGGCGTTATTTGCGACCGATGTGGTGTCGAAGTAGCGCGTTCAAAGGTTAGGCGTGAGCGAATGGGTCACGTTAAGCTCGCTGCCCCTGTTGCTCACATTTGGTTCTCAAAAGGCACACCTTCACGACTTGGTCTGCTTTTAGACCTTTCACCAAGAAACCTCGAGCGAGTTCTCTACTTCGCTCAGTACGTGGTTACCTCGGTTGACGACAGCGCTCGACAGAACGCTATCGAGCAACTTGAGGCGTATCGTGACGCTGAGACCAACCGCCTCAGCGAGGACCTAAAGGAAAACCTCGCAGGTGGCAACGTAGAGGGAACTCTACGCAAAACCATGCAGTCGATTTTCGAAGCGCAGCTCGAAGCCGAGCGAGTCGCTCAGGAAATGGCGGAGCTCGACAAGCCGAAGAAGAAGCCAACTAAGGCACAGCTCGCCAAAGCCGAAAAAGAGGCTGCGGAGCGAGAAGCCGTCCACCAGGAAGAGATGGATAGCTTCAAGGGCGATGACGCTTCTGCTAAGCTGACCGTGATTACTGAAGAGCAGATCGCAAACGTCCAGGCCGACGTTCAGGATAAGATCGATGACCTTGAGTCAATTCAGGTTATGGATCTTCTTACTGAAGCGCGATTCCGCGAACTTCGCGACAAGTTTGGTCAGGTCTTCAAGGCATCAATGGGTGCGGAATCTGTTCTAGAAATTCTCAAGAACACCGATCTCGATCAGGTTCGAGTTGATCTGCAGGATCAGGTTCGCAACACTTCAGGTCAGCGCCGTAAGAAGGCAATCAAGCGACTCCGAGTCGTAGAGGCCTTCCGCAAGAGCGGAAATAAGTCCGAATGGATGATCCTCACGGTTCTTCCAGTTCTTCCGCCTGAACTTCACCCGATGGTGCAGCTCGATGGTGGTCGATTCGCGACCAGCGATCTGAACGACCTGTACCGAAGGGTTATCAACCGAAACAACCGACTGAAGCACCTTATTGACCTTCAAGCTCCCGACATCATCATTCGAAATGAAAAGCGAATGTTGCAGGAAGCTGTTGACGCACTGATCGACAACGGTCGACGTGGTAGAGCAATCCAGGGCAGCCACAACCACAAGCTTAAGTCTCTTACCGACCTGCTCCGTGGTAAGCAGGGTCGATTCCGCCAGAACCTTCTTGGTAAGCGTGTCGATTACAGTGGTCGTTCGGTAATTATTTCGGGTCCACAACTCAAGATGTACGAGTGTGGTTTGCCGAAGAAAATGGCTCTCGAACTGTTCAAACCATTCGTTATGAACGCACTTGTTGTGAAGGGCTACGCACACAACATCAAGAGCGCAAAGCGAATGACCGAACGCGCACGACCTGAAATATGGGACCTTCTCGAAGAAGTGATTCAGAACCATCCGGTCCTGCTCAACCGGGCACCTACGCTCCACCGACTCGGTATACAGGCGTTCCAGCCCGTTCTTGTTGAAGGATCAGCAATACAGATTCACCCGCTCGTATGTACAGCGTTCAACGCTGACTTTGATGGTGATCAGATGGC
>DBTA01000036.1:217739-242884 GCA_002306815.1 Dehalococcoidia bacterium UBA1328
TGATGGTGATCAGATGGCTGTTCACGTTCCGCTGTCTCGCGAGGCTGTGAACGAGGCACATCGACTCATGCTGTCGACCAACAACATGCTGGCTCCTTCCTCAGGATTCCCGATTGTTTCGCCAACGCTCGACATGGTTCTAGGTATGTACTACCTGACCGGAATCGATGGTGAAGAACTGACTCCTGTCCAAAGAGATGAAGAGGGCAACCCTGTTTACAAGGTCTACTCGAACTTCGAAGACGCTCGATTCTCATTCGAGATCGAGCGAGTAAAACTTCGGGAAGTGATTCGCGTACGTGACAGCGATGGCGAGTGGATTGAAACGACAGTTGGTCGAATCATCTTCAACCGTGCATTGCCTGAGGCGATGAACTACCGAAACCACTTGTTCGACCGTGGTGCAATTGAAGGCCTCGTAACTGAAGTCGTACACGAGTTCGGAAACGAAGAGACGGTTTCCATGCTCGACCAGATGAAGTCGCTCGGATTCAAGTACGCGACCCAGTCAGGAACGACTATCGCGATGAAGGATATCGTTGTTCCGCCCCAGAAGCAGTCGCTGCTTTCTGCTGCTGACACGAAGATATCTAGACTAGATGAACAGTATCTTGAAGGTCTGATCACCGAGCCAGAACGCTACAAGGCCGCAGTTGAAATCTGGACTGACGTTTCAGACAAGATGACAAAGGCTGTGGAAGACACCCTCCCGAACTATGGCGGTATCTTCGAGATGGCGAACTCGGGAGCGAAAGGTAACATCGCTCAGATTAAGCAGATGGCAGGTATGCGTGGACTTATGTCTGACCCGAAGGGTCGCATTATTGAAATGCCTATCCGTTCAAGCTTCGCCGAGGGTCTTTCAGTTCTTGAATACTTCATTTCGACTCACGGAGCTCGAAAGGGTCTTGCTGACACGGCGCTGCGAACCGCTGACTCGGGTTACCTGACCCGACGATTGGCTGACGTCGCGCAGGACGTGATCATCTCTACCGAAGACGACATGGGTGCTCAGGGAATCCTGATTCAACACGACCCGACGGGCATGCAGGCACCTCTTGCCGATCGGATTGTTACACGGTACCTGTCGGAGCCAGTTGTTCACCCTGAGACCGGCGAAATCATCGCCGATCGGGAAGAACTGGTTACAAGAAGACTCGCAGAGGAAATCACTGCTGCAGGAGTTCAGGAAGCATCGGTTTACTCACCGCTTTCTAGCACGACGCAGCGTGGAATCTCGCAGAAGTGCTACGGCGCATCGCTTGCTACAGGTAAGCCTGCACTGATGGGTGAAGCTGTCGGAATTATCGCTTCTCAGTCGATTGGTGAGCCGGGTACGCAGCTGACGATGAGAACGTTCCACACCGGTGGTATTGCTGGTAAGGACATCACATCTGGTCTTCCACGTGTTGTTGAGCTCTTCGAAGCTCGACAGCCGAAGGGCATGTCGGTTCTTTCAGAAATCGGCGGAAAAGTTGAACTTGCTCAGCTCCCGGAAGGTCGCGTAGTTCGAGTCACATCAACTGAAGAATTCTCAGAAGAGTTGGACATTCCTGATACTCACCGCCAGACGGTAAAGACTGGTGATTGGGTTGATGCTGGTGAGGCAGTTCTTGCCGTAAAGAAGACTGCAATGGCGGCGGCTGTAAAGGCAGGTGAGCAAGACTCTCTTGCAGAGGAGATTTTCGCTCCTGCTGCCGGTACCGTTCAGGTCACCAAGTCCATTGTTCGTATCACGTGGCAGGAAACTGACGAACGTGAGTACGAAATCCCTGCAGCTTCCGAAATCCTCGTTTCCGACGGTGAAGTGATCGAACCAGGTGTTTCCCTTACTGACGGACCTAAGAACCCGCAGGACATTCTGCGAATCGAAGGTCAGGCAGCAGTACAGCGCTACCTCGTAGACGAAGTTCAGGCCGTTTACCGATCGCAGGGTGTGCAGTTGCATGACAAGCACATCGAAGTGATTGTTCGACAAATGATGCGCAAGGTTCGAGTCGACAACCCTGGTGACAGCGATCTGCTCCCAGGCGAACTCGTCGACCGACATGACTACGAGTTTACGAACAACAACATGCTGGCGGAAGGCGGCGAACCCGCAACTGCAAGTCCGGTTCTGCTCGGTGTGACGAGAGCTTCTCTCAACACACAGAGCTTCCTGGCAGCTGCATCGTTCCAGGAGACGGCTCGAGTGTTAACAGAGGCCGCTGTAAACGGTTCTGTCGACCGACTCAACGGTCTCAAGGAGAATGTGATCATCGGACGACTGATTCCGGCTCGACTGGATCAGACCGAAGAGGGTCGCAAACGACTTGGTGTCGAGGAAGGTGAACGAGAACCCGGTCAACTTACTGGATTCACCCAGGCACCGGCTACTTTCGAGGAAGCTCTCGCGGCAATTGGCGGTAGTGACCTTGTCGGTGCAGGTGTGGATGCCGGTACTCCTACTGGCGGCGACGCAGCAGCGGCGGCTGCGGCTGCAGTTGCATCGTCCGAGGCTGGTAGTGACGACGGTGGTCTTCTCGCAGCGATTACGGCTCTTACTGACGCTGCTACTGGTGGTGACGATGATTCTTCATCAGATGCTGGTGACGACGATGCCGCAAGGGCTGCAGAAGCTCTCCGAGCATCAACATCAACCACTGAAGAGAATCCCGAGCCTGCGCCACAGTTTGTAGACGAAGGCGAAAACAGCGAGAACTAAACTCCCGCCGAGTAGAAGCTAAGCTTCGTTTAGAGCGATAAATTCATAGCCCTCGGCAATTTCGCCGGGGGTTACGTTTTTAATCAACCTCCATTGAAATGAGTGTTTCTATCTATAGCGATAGAATCCACTTTTTCATATAAAATTAACGGTCTACCGAATGACCGGTTCGACGTGATCTGCGTCAATTACTGGGGCGGTTAGCTCAGCTGGCTAGAGCGCGTCGTTGACATCGACGAGGTCACAGGTTCAAGTCCTGTACCGCCCACCACATAGTAACTGGTCATGAGGTATAAGGCCGAAAAGGCCAAGAGTGAAACCATGTGCAATCAGCCGCAAATAGAGTGCAGAGCTACTTCGGCTCTTCGCGGCACAACGGAGTGCAGCCCGGAGGACGGGCGCAGTACCATCACTACGTAGGCACGCCGCTCCTTCAACTCGGCGACGTGCCCCAAGACTCAGCATCCAAATATTCGTACTGACACGCGCCGATTTGTTTCGCGTGTCAGCACTTGCACAACAAGGAGCCACTCGCCATGGCAGACCGAGTTAAGTTCAAAGATCTCTCACCTGAAGAAAAACAGGATTACCGTGACCGACTGCGTCACTCAACGGCGCACGTTCTTGCCGAAGCTGTAACGAAGCTATTCCCAGACGCCCAGCTCACTATCGGACCACCGATTGAAGATGGCTTTTATTACGACTTTGCCGTACCTGAGGCGTTCACTCCAGACGATCTGAACAAGATTGAAAAAGAGATGCGGAACTCAATCAAAGCGAACACGGAATTTTCCGAACGAGAAACGTCTCGCGACGAAGCTTTGGAACTTGTAAGGGACAACCAGTACAAGGTAGAAATTCTTGAAGGCATTCCGGCTGATGAGCGCGTTACTTTCTGTAGCCATTCGGACGGTGCCTTTGAGGACCTGTGTCGTGGTGGTCACATGGCGCGCACAGGAGACATAAAGGCTTACAAGCTGCTGTCGACGGCCGGGGCATACTGGCGAGGTGATGAAAACAACGCCATGCTACAGCGCATCTATGGCACGGCATGGGAGTCTCGCGACGCACAAAAGGACTATCTGAAACGACTCGAAGAAGCCGAGAAGCGAGACCATCGCAAGTTGGGCAGGCAGTTGGGACTTTTCTTCTTTGATCCAATCGCACCGGCAAGCCCTTTCTTCCTTCCTAAGGGTGCGCAGGTGATGAACGGTCTAATCGAGTACGTCAAAGAGTTGTACGGCAAGTACGGTTACCAGGAAGTAATGACGCCGCAAATCTTCAACACAGATTTGTGGAAGAAGTCAGGTCACCTCGATGCCTACGCCGAGAACATGTATTTTGTTGAAGTCGACGAGCGTGAGTTTGGTGTTAAGCCGATGAACTGTCCGGCAGGAGCAATGATATACGCTGCCGATTCCCACAGTTATCGTGACCTGCCAATGCGACTCGCCGATTTCGGACGGCTCCACCGCAACGAACGTTCAGGTGTCACGCACGGCCTGACGAGGGTCCGTTCTTTTGTGCAGGATGATGCCCACATCTTCTGCACGCTCGATCAGATCGGCGACGAGATCAACTCCTTCCTACAAATGCTCAACGAAGCCTATGAAACTCTTGGATTCGAGTCGTACAGGCTTGAGCTTTCGCTTCGACCCGAAAAGCGGGTGGGATCAGAAGAAATGTGGGACAGCGCTGAGGCTGCTCTCACTGAGATCCTCGATGCGTCGGGCGTTGAGTATGAAGCCGAGAGTGGAGAAGGCGCTTTTTACGGACCAAAGATTGATATTTTTGTGCCTGACGCAATTGGTCGTGACTGGCAGCTCGGTACAGTTCAGTTGGACTTCTCGCTCCCCGAGCGGTTCGACCTCGAATATGCTGCTGAAGATGGCAGTCGACAGCGTCCGGTCGTGATCCACCGTGCCATGTATGGATCCCTCGAGCGGTTCCTTGGCGTTCTCATCGAACACCTTTCCGGCGCGTTCCCGCTTTGGCTTGCGCCTGTGCAGGCAGTAGTCGTTCCAATTGCCGATCGGCACATCGATTACTGCCACAATGTAGGAGACGAACTGGAATCCGCAGGTATTCGGGTGGTTGTTGACGATTCGAATGACCGAATGAACGCCAAAATCCGACAAGCTCAGCTTCAGAAAGTTCCCTACATGCTTGTTGCTGGTGATCAGGAAATCGAGGCTGGGACCCTGGCAGTTCGAACACGAACAGGTGAGAATATCGACCCAATGACTGTCGCCGAAGTCTCGACCAAATTTCTAAGGCAAATTGCGGAGAGAAGCTAGATCTAATAATTCAGCAAAAATCGTGTCTAAAAACAAACCAAAATTCAATAGGACGTCAATTTGACGCCCTATTGCTTGCAGTGTAGCCTCGAACGGCTGTATTGCGTTTGGCGCGCCATCTGAAACAGGGTGAGTTGAACCACACGTTCAGTGAATCTTTTTGAGCAGTTAATTTCAACAGTGCGGCGTCCTCTCGGGCGTGGCGATGGATCAATAGCCCCACATGACATCTGACGACATCACAATTCATCGAGGACTTACAGGCGTTTACTTCGACAGAAGTGAAACGACCTTCATCGATGGCAAGGAAGGTGTCCTTGAGTACCGGGGCTACAACATTAACGATCTCGCGGAGCACTCATCGTTCGAAGAAACTGGATACCTCCTGATCCACGGAAAACTTCCGAATCAGGCAGAGCTCGACGAGTTCGATGCAGAGCTCAAAGCTGCTCGCGAACTACCAGAGCGAATCTTCGACGTTATCGAGCTTGTAAAAGAATCGCACCCTATGGATGCCCTGAGGACAGCCGTTTCGGCACTTGCTTCGTTCGACGAAGACCGAAACGATAATTCCATCGAAGCCACTATTCGCAAAGGCATCCGCCTAACCTCTCAGGTTCCGTCGATTGTTATGGCTCACCACAACATTCGTCAGGGCAAGGATCCGATTAATCCAAGCTCAACGCTCAATCACGCCGGAAACTTCCTCTACATGCTTGAAGGCAACGAACCAAGTGTGGAAGCTGTCGACTTGATGGACAAGGACTTTGTCCTTCACGCCGATCACGGCTCGAACGCTTCTGCGTTCACGGCTCGCGTCGTTGCAGGAACGGCTGCCGACGTTCACGGCGCTGTAACCGCCGGAATTGCGGCACTTTCAGGACCGTCACATGGCGGAGCGGCCGAGAACGTCATGCAAATGGCTAAAGAAATCGGTAAGCCTGAGAACGCAGCTGATTATGTGAGAAATCTGCTTTCGAACCGTGAGCGAGTCATGGGATTCGGCCACCGTGTGTACAAAGCAGAAGATCCGCGTGCAGGCCATCTGCGCCAAGGCGTAAAGAATCTGAGCGAGGAGATAGGCCAGCCCGAGTGGTATCAGATTCTCGAAGCTGTAGTAGATGCCATGAAGCCTTATGCTCGACGTGGAATTCACGTAAACGTCGACTTCTTCGCAGGCGTTATCTACTACCTGAACGGCATTCCGCAGGATCTTTTCGTGCCAATCTTCGCAGTCGGTCGAATTCCAGGCTGGACTATCCAGGTGGTTGATCAGTTCAGGCACAACATTCTCATCCGACCGCTTCTGCAATACACAGGCAGACGTGAACGCGAGTACGTTCCGGTCTCCGAGCGAGGATAGGAAAACTATTCTCCTCGGGTGGCAAATATTGTTCAATCATGAACGACAAGCCATCTAACAGCCCTCTCGAACAACGCCTGATCGACCATATTGCCAAGTACGGTCCGATCACGTTCGAGGCGTTCATGGATGCTGCTCTTTACGACCCTGAGCATGGCTACTATCCAAGCAAGCGTCGCGAGGATCAGGTCTCGCCAGTTGGTACTAGTGGCGATTATTTCACTAGCCCAACAAGCCACCCAGCGTTCGGAGCTCTTATAGCCTTGCAGCTCGAAGAAATGTGGCGCACTCTGGGATCACCAACCGAATTCACTGTGGTTGAAATGGGCGCAGGAGTAGGCGTCCTTCAGTCTGACATCACTGAGTATGTTGAACGCGAACTCCCATCGTTTTCCAAAGCGATGAGGTACATAGCGACCGACGTTGCTCCCCCACCAGAATCTGAATCGGTGGCGAAATCGACTGCGTTGCCTGTGGGGGTGGCTGGCTGTGTTCTTTCGAACGAATTGCTCGATGCAATGCCGGTAAATCGCTTTATTGTCCAGAACGGCGTAGTTCGAGAAATCTTTGTCGACTTCCAGGGTGATGAGTTTGTCGAAATGGTCGGAGACGTCAGCGAACCAGAAGTGGCGGCGAGGGTTGAACCATTCCTGAGTTCACTGCCTGAGGGTTATCGAGGCGAAGTGAACCTTAGGTTGGGATACTGGGTTGATTCTGTTTCAGCAACGCTCGACCGAGGTTATGTCCTCACACTCGACTACGGTTTCGATCGACCGGAACTGTACAAGCCGACGCGGGTTGATGGCTCGCTCCGTTGCTACTACCAGCACACTTTGGGTCAAAACCCACTTCGACGGATCGGCAGGCAAGACATCACCGCACACGTAGATTTCACCGCAGTCGACCACGGAATGATGGTGATGGGTATCGAGAGGATCGGAAAACTTACCCAGCAGCAGCTTCTGATCAACCTTGGTATTGACGATTTTTTGCAAGATGTGACGTTACGGGATGCACGGAATGAAATCACACACACTGAAGCGCAAGAGAACTCCGCTGGTATCGCTTCTCTTGCGAGTACTGAAGGGCTCGGAGGCTTCCGGGTTGCTGTTCATGCCAGGGGCGCTGGGTTATACGGAGAGCCGTTGCGTGCGCTCACAGGCATCGATGGAGGGTTGCGACTAACTGAGGGGCACGCTGCCCCGTTACTGTCGGATGCATCAGCCGAGCATGCGCGATTACTAAGATCGAGCAACCCCTTCTCATCAGGCGATCCGAGCTTGGCTGGATTACCAACGTGGGAAGAGCTTTTCAGCGACGAACCCTAGACGGGCCATCGTCGATTAGTTGTTTGGCTTAAGGTATCGCGTCTCAAACCGAAAATATGTCAGGGATCACGGTAGAATTTCCTCTGCAATATTCCATAATTCATCGACCATAATGGAGTGCGAGTTGAGCGACGTCAAAGCTGAATCAGTACCGCTAAAACAAACGATCCTTCATTCAACCCATGTCGAATCCGGCGCCCGGATGGTTCCGTTCGGCGGTTGGGACATGCCGGTTCAGTACTCCCATGGGATCATTTCCGAAGTAAATGCCGTTCGAACTTCAGCTGGAATTTTCGACGTATCGCATATGGGGCGGCTGGAATTCTCAGGTTCTGGTGCCGAAGAATTTCTAAGCTCGATTATTTCCGCCAACGTCCCTGCACTGCAGGTAGGCAGGAGCAAATACAACTTCATTTGCAATGCGACTGGTGGAATCATCGACGACGCGATGGTTTACAAGACCGGTGATGAGCAGTTCCTGCTCGTAATAAACGCCGGAAATGTCGATGCTGACATGGAGTGGATAAATACTCATTTGGCAGGACAGTCTGAAGTGACGATGAATGTCGTAACGGATCAAACTGCAATGATCGCTGTCCAAGGTCCAACGGCCGTGGCGTTAGTAGATTCATTGACCAACAACGCTGCTTCAGAAATTCGTCGTTTTCGAATTGGAGCGGCTGAGGTCTCAGGTGTCCAAGCCACACTGGCGAGAACCGGTTATACGGGTGAGGACGGTTTTGAAATCATTGTGCCCTCTGATCATGGAATCGAGATGTGGAACGCCCTGCGGGACGTCGGGGCGAAAGAGGCTGGACTTGGGGCAAGAGACGTTCTTCGACTAGAAGCTGGATTGCTTTTGCATGGCAATGATCTTTCCACAGAGACGAATCCTTTTGAAGCTGGATTCGGTAGATTCGCCTATTTCGAAGCACCAAACTGTATTGCTGGATACGCCTTGAAACAGCTTTCAGAATCTGAGCCTTCCCGGCTATTGGCTGGCTTCAAAATGGTCGGGCGAGGCATACCAAGATCCGGTCTCGCCATCTACACCGGTGGTACTGAGTCACTGGATGATTCGGAGCCGATCGGATCGGTCACGTCAGGTACCCATTCTCCGACTCTTGACGGTGGTATTGGCATGGGCTACGTTGATCAAAAGCACTCTGCAATTGGAACCAAGTTGTTGATCGACGTGCGTGGACGTCCAGTTGAAGCAGAGATTGTCGATATGCCTTTCTACAAGCGCGGGTAAGTAGACCGAACCTAGCGTTTGAAATTATTGAATTAGTAACTACACAAGAATCGAGGTACATATGTACCCAGAAGATCTCAAATATTCGAAAGAACACGAATGGGTACGAGTTAACGGAAATATTGCTGAGATTGGAATCACTGTATTCGCTCAAGAATCATTGGGTGATGTTGTGTTCGTCGACCTCCCGGCAGTCGGTTCCGAAGTAGAGCAGTTTGCTAAATTCGGAGAGATCGAATCTGTAAAGGCCGTAAGCGACCTTTTCTCTCCTGTAGGTGGAACTATCGTCGAGGTAAACGACTCTGCCACTGACTCGCCTGAGGTGGTCAACGACGACACATATGGAAGCGGCTGGTTGATCAAGGTTGAGCTTTCAGACACCGCTCAACTTGATGAACTAATGGATGCCACCACTTACGAAGGCACGTTGGAGTAAGCACAGCTTAAATGGCATCTTATTTGAACACCTCGGCCAACCACCCATACATCCCGTCAACCGATTCAGAACGAGCCGAAATGCTCGGTGTGATAGGCGTAGATTCACTCGATGACCTCCTTGGCGACATTCCTCTTGAGCACAGACACCCCGCGCTGAATCTTGCACATGGGCTATCAGAGCAAGAGCTTTCTACGCTTTTCGGATCGATTGCTGCGCAAAATGCCTCACCATCGAACAGGTATCTATCATTTCTAGGTGCCGGTGCGTATCAGCATTACATTCCTTCCACGGTTCGATCAATTCTCCAACGTGGTGAATTCGTCACCGCTTACACGCCTTACCAGCCGGAGGCCGCACAGGGCACGCTTCAGGTAGGTTTCGAGTTCCAGACCGTTATTTGCCAGCTGACAGGCATGGAAGTCGCAAATGCGGGTATGTATGACGGGCCAACTGCATTTGCTGAAGCCTGTTTGATGGCAGCGCGAGTAACTAGGCGCACCAAAGTCGGTGTTCTGACTTCGGCTGATCGAAGGCTAAGCGAAACCTTCTTCGCCTACTCGAAACACCAGGGCATTCAACTTGTGGAGATCGCTCCAGATGCAAATGATATTCCCGACGATATCGCTTGCATTGGGATTCAGAGCCCCAACTTCTTCGGCGGAATCGAAGATGTTGAACGTCTTACCAAACTGGCGCACGAAAACGGGGCGTTGTCGGTTGTGCACGTGAATCCGACTTCACTCGGAATGTTCAAAGCACCAGGCGAATACGACGTAGATATTGTCACGGCTGAAGGTCAACCCTTCGGTGTCCCGATGGCGTTCGGTGGTCCTTATGTCGGGTTGTTTGCCTGCAAAAAAGCACATATTCGGCAAATGCCAGGTCGAATCATTGGTCGCACGACCGATACGAATGGGCGTACTGGCTATGCACTGACATTACAAACCCGTGAACAACACATTAGACGTGAACGCGCTACTTCAAATATTTGCACAAGCACACAGCTGATCGGCCTAATGGTCACTGTGTACGCCGCGACGCTCGGCAAGCAGGGGATAAAGGAGGTCGCCGGCCTGTGCTACCAGAAGGCCCATTATGCCGCATCGAAAATCGACAAGCTTGATGGCTACTCGGTCAAAAGTAATGGGACCTTCTTCCACGAGTTCGTAGTGAAATGCCCGACTTCTCCGGCAAGTATCAACTCAGCCTTGCTCGATCAGAAGATCATTGGTGGTCTCGATATTTCTGATCGTTCTGACAATGGAATGCTGGTTTGCGTAACAGAGACAAGCTCAAAGGACGATATCGACAGATTCGTGAGCGCTTTGAGTCAGATCGTAGCCGCACTATGACGATCACTACGGGTGCGAACGAAATCGACCGACGATTGTTAATGGACCGATCGATGGCCGGCAGGAAAGCGTTCACAGTTCCAATATCTGATGTACCAGACCAAGATTTGCCAAACGATGAGTTGCTTCGAGATGATCTCGAATTGCCGGAAGTTTCACAGCTTGAGGTAATTCGTTACTTCTCAGTTCTCAGCCAGCGCAACTTTTCGATCGACACGAACTTCTATCCACTAGGTTCGTGCACGATGAAGTACAACCCGAAGATCAACGACGAGTTAGCGAGTCTCCCCGGGCTTGCCGACATTCACCCGCTACAGCCGGACGAGACGGTTCAGGGAGCGCTTCGCTTGTTGAAAGATCTTCAAGATTGTCTCGGTGAGATCACCGCGCTCCCAGGTGTTTCACTGGCTCCACTCGCAGGCGCCCAGGGCGAATACGCTGGGTTGCTGGTGGCTCGGGCGTATCACGATTCTAGAGGTGACAGTGCCCGAACAGTTGCGATCGTTCCAGACTCGGCTCATGGTACAAACCCGGCGTCGGCGGCAATGGCCGGGCTCGATGTAGTTACCGTTCGTTCCAACGAACATGGCAACATCGATGTTCAGAATCTCAGGGAACTTGCGAACGAGAACACAGCTGTGTTCATGCTCACGATTCCAAGCACGTTGGGTCTGTTCGAGCCGAACATTCTCGAGATTACCAAGATCATCCATGATGCTGGTGGCCTTGTTTATGCCGACGGTGCAAACCTGAACGCATTGCTAGGATTAGTGAAACTCGGCGACTTGGGGGTAGATATTTGTCACTCGAACCTTCACAAAACGTTCTCTACGCCGCACGGTGGCGGAGGCCCCGGATCAGGTCCAGTAATGGTCGCAGAAGAACTGTCTGAGTTCCTTCCGAAGCCCGTCGCAGAACTTACTGACGATGGTTATGTCCTGGCAACTCCTAAAAATTCGATTGGTTCAATAAACGGGTTCCACGGGTCGTTCTCTATAGCTGCAAGAGCGTATGCGTACATAAAAGCCCTTGGTATAGAAGGCCTACAGTCGGTTTCCGAGAACGCCATCATTGGTGCGAACTACATTCAGGCTAAATTGAAGGACAAGTACAATCTCGCTGCCGATCGATACTGCATGCACGAAACCGTTCTGTCGGCGACTCGTCAGAAGAAGCGCGGTGTTGGTGGGTTGGATATCGCAAAGCGATTGCTCGATTTCGGTATTCACGCCCCCACGATGTACTTCCCGTTGATTGTGGATGAAGCTCTAATGATTGAACCTACGGAGTCGGAATCTAAAGAGACACTTGATCACTTCATTGCTGTGATGAGACAGATCGACGACGAAATCGACTCGAGTCCAGAGTTAATTCACGAGGCTCCGCACGATCTCCCGGTTACGAGACTAGACGAGGCTACCGCCGCTAGAAAACCGATTCTGCGCTGGAGTGCAGACGAGTAGTTGGGTTTAATACCTGTCATTGCGAGGAACCCGAAAGAGTGACGTGGCAATAAGCAGCCACTCTGAAGCAACATAATGATTTAGACATAGTTGTATTACCAGTGCTCAGACGCGATAACCTGTTCACGCCTACACCACTATCGGGTCCGGCGTAAAAGTGGGCTTTGGTTACGCATTTCTGCTGTTTGGTGCCTTCGGGGTTCTCACGTTCCTCTCCAGGGCGATCACTGACTTGAAGCGACGCTAGGTCAACGAGTTAGTTCGATCCATAACTGTCGAATAGTCGACCGGCAAGTGAACACGTGTGCCCAGTTCCAACCGCATTTGAACGTTTTCGGCGGTAAGATGCGTCCGGAAACTAATACGCTTCAACCTTTTCTGGAGAACCCATCACTTTGATCGTCGATACCCATGTCCACATTTGGGAGATGCCTCCCATAGCTCCAATTGGCCCCAGTGCACCAAATTTCACTTCAAAGCCAAGTGCGCACGGAAACGCCGAGTTGCTGCTCGATGACATGTACGCCAATGGCGTAGACAAAACGGTTCTGGTGCAAACGTCGTTCTCGACCTGGGACAACGAGTACGTCGCCGCTTCTGCGATCAAGTACCCGAACAGATTCGTGTCGATGGGGCTTATCGATCCAATGGACGATAACAACGCCGAAACAGCAGCCTACTGGATGGACGAACGCCAGATGCAAGGTTTCCGGTTGCACCCACAGTATTACGCTCAGGTCGACATCATGAAGCGCCCTGAGAACGATGCACTTTTTCGCGCCATTGAGAGCCGAGGGGGAATCGTTCAAGTTCACAACAGACCTGAACATGCACACCAGTTGGACTATGTAGCAGCAAGGTATCCAGCGATTACGTGGTTGATCGATCACATGATGTACCCCGAACCTCGAATGGGTCCATCATGGGACGAATACAAACCAGTACTTGATTTAACCAGGCACGACAACGTGTTGATGAAGATCTCCGATATTCACAACAGATCAGAGCAAGACGAACTGCCGTTTTCCGACATGCACGATGTGATCAAAATGGCGATAGATACGTTTGGAATTGACCGAGTTATGTGGGGCACTGGCTACCCGGGTTATCACCGGGTCGATCACGGATGGCTATCGCTCGAAGACGAGTTGAAACTCGTTCGGGAAGGGTTCGATTGGCTGTCAGCAGATGAACAAGAGAAGTATCTCGGGTTGAATGCCATGCGCATCTGGGACTGGGCTTAGGTAAAATCTTACCCACACAATGCTGATCAAAGAGTCATAAACCTAACGGAGCACGAGCGATTTATGGCACTTCAGCCCGGCACCCAAGCCCCGGATTTCACACTCGACTCTCATATGGGTCAGGTGAAACTTTCTGACCTGCGTGGGAAGAATGTTGTAGTGGGGTTTCATCCCACCAGTTTCACAGGTCGCTGACTAAATCAGGTGCGCGGGTTCCGTGCAAACTACGACAAGTTTGTCGCTCTCAACACGGAGATCGTCGCGATCAGCACAGATGCGACTCCTGTTCAAACTGCATGGGCGAAGAGCATGACCGAAGGCGACGAAGAAGAAGGTCAGGTTCCGTTCCCGATTGCGAGTGATTTCTGGCCACATGGCGATGTGACAAAAGCCTTCGACGTGTTCAACGAAGATACTGGCAAGGCAAAGCGCTCGGTATTCATCTTGGATACTGAGGGCAAGATCGTTTGGTCGAACGTCTACACCGACTCGATCCCGGCTTCTAGCGAACTTCTCTATGAGCTGGAGCGGCTGTAGAGGTTTTTTGTCATTGCGAGGAGCCCGATAGGGTGATGTGGCAATCAGCCGTCAAACGGGATAACACTTCGTTTCAGCGGTGCACACTCCTGGCATCAATACGAAGAGACTCTTCATAATCGCCTTGAGTCAACGGTTGGATTACTGATTGCCCCGGCTTTCATACGTCACTTATCGTAATGACAATCGTTAGGCGGGATTTCCTAGTAAAACGTCCCGCCGTCCTCGCCATCGTCACTCAGAGCGCCCTCAAGGCCAGCGTCACGCTGTGCGAGAGCTGCGTCGACTCCAGCCTTCAACAGCCCTGAATCAGAGCTAATTGGGAACCACTGCATGCCCTGACGTATTCGACGAGCTGCCTCTTCACCCGAAGACGTGTGACATCCGGTTGCAACGCCGTGTTTTTTACCGGCATCTACGACCTTTTGAACCGCTGCGATGTGGTCGGGATGCTTGTTGTCGAGTCCGATAGGTACACCAAGCGACTGGGCAAGATCGTTCGGACCGACGAAACAAATATCGACACCCTCAACTGCCATGATGTCGTCGATCTGTTCGACCGCAGACTTATCCTCGATCATGATCACAACCATAGTCATGTCGTTGGCCTTTTGGTAGAAACCCGGACCGTAAGCGATTTGTCCGCGCGCACTGCCGATACCTCTCTTGCCATCGGGCGCGTACTTGGCTGCACTAACAGCTTCGTGTGCCTGTTCAGCGTTTTTTACATCAGGAACAACAATCCCCATAAATCCAATATCGAGAACCCGCTTGATCCACACCTTATCGACGTAAGGAACCCTCGCGAACATTGGCTTGCCGCTTCCTTCAGCAGCCCTCAAACAGTTCACAGCCGTTGAAACGTCGATCGCGTTATGCTCGAAATCGACCGTAATCCAATCGAGATCAGTCATGTGCGCCATGACCTCTATTGCCGTTGGGTCTCCTGTTGTCGACCATGTGCCAACAGTTGCCCCGCCGCGGGCTATTTTGTCCTTTACGGGATTCGAATCCATTTTGTGATCTTTTCAGTGAACTAATTAATACGCTGATCAACCCGAATAATTGGCATTTGCGAATATTTCCAGACTCAGAGGTTACTACTCACGTCGTGGGCGATAAACTATCCGACGGATTATTTTGAAATCAACTTGCCAAGGAGCTTTTGATTTGGCCAGATACACACGGCTACAGGCACTGAATGCTGTTCACGAAATTGGCGTGGTGCCGGTTTTCTACAACGGCGATCTTGAGGCGGCACAGAACATTGCGAAAGCCTGTGTAAACGGCGGAATCAGGGTTCTTGAGTTCACAAATCGTGGCGACCACGCGTGGGAAGTATTTTCAGCCCTCGACAGATTCTGTGCTGTAGAGCTACCTGACGCCATTCTCGGCGCTGGATCTGTTCTCGACGCCGGAACTGCTTCTATGTACATCGGTTCAGGAGCGAGCTTCATTGTCGGTCCAGTCACGAACCCCGATGTAGCCAAAGTTTGCAACCGCCGAAAAGTCGGGTACATCCCAGGTTGTGGCACAGCGTCGGAAATATCTGCTGCAGAAGAGCTTGGCTGCGATATCGTAAAAGTCTTCCCGGGAAGCGCAGTTGGCGGTCCGGGCTTCGTAAAAGACGTACTCGCACCAATGCCGTGGACATCGATCATGCCTACAGGCGGTGTCGACATAACTGAAGAATCGCTTCGGCCATGGTTCGAAGCAGGAGTCGTATCGGTCGGAATGGGCTCGAAGTTAGTTTCTTCCGACATTATCAAGGATGGTGCGTGGGACAAGCTAGAACAGCGAAGTAAAGATACTGTTGCGCTAATCAATTCGATCAAGGCTTCGCTCTAACCATCAGTCGAGTTTTCGACAGGCTCACTCAATAAAAAGGATCAGGATCCAAATGGTCAAGGTAGTTACTTTCGGAGAGGTAATGCTCCGACTCGCAACGATGCGACGAGAGCGATTTACGCAGGCTCGTGAATTTGAAGTTACTTATGGTGGTGGAGAGTGCAACGTTGCTGTCTCGCTTGCGCAGTTTGGCGTTGATGCAACTTTCGTAACGGCGATCCCTGACAACGATATTGGCCAGGCCTGTATCAACTACATCCGTCAGTTCGGTGTCGACACCACAGAGATCCTTCGACAGGGCCAGCGACTCGGAACGTATTACCTAGAATCGGGTGCAGCGATGCGTGCTTCAAAGGTCGTTTACGACCGTGCAGCATCATCGATTGCCGAAATTCAGCCTGGAGATGTTGACTGGCGGAAAGTGTTCGACGGAGCTGACTGGTTCCACTTCACAGGAATTACTCCAGCAATCTCCAAGAGCGCAGCAGCGGCGTGTACCGAAGCAGCCAAGGCAGCGAAAGAGCTTGGCCTAACTGTTAGTGCCGATATGAACTACCGTAAGAACTTGTGGTCTCCCGAAGAAGCGCAGGCGACGATGATTCCAATGATGGAACACGTCGATGTTTCAATCGGTAACGAGGAAGACGCCGAGAAGTGTCTTGGAGTTGCTGCAGAAGGTGTTGACGTAACCACTGGCGAGATCGACCCGAACGCTTATCGACCTGTTGTTGAAGAGCTTGTAAGCAAGTTCGGTTTCAAGAAGGTTGCTATTACTCTTCGAGAGAGCCAGTCGGCAGACGACAACGACTGGAGTGCCATTTACTTCGATGGAGACGAGATTCTCGTTGGTAAGAAGTATCCGGTTCGAATCGTCGACCGTGTTGGCGGTGGTGATTCGTTCTGTGCGGCAATGATCTACGGTTTGAATCAGGACGGCTGGGATTCACGACAGGTTCTAGACTTTGCTGTGGCTGCATCAGCGATGTCGCACACCTTCCACGGTGACTTCAATTTGGTTAGTGTGAAGGAAGTCATGGGTGTTGCTGGCGGAGATACTTCAGGCCGAGTACAGCGATAAGTTTCTGAGATTGGTTGAACGCTGGAAATGCCCAGACCAATTCACTAAGCAACGATCACAAAGCGCCCAGTCGAAATTGAGATTGGTCGCTTTTGTAATCCTGAATTTATTTTCAGGATCTACGGGTTAACAGCCGTGTTGTCGTTGGTAACGAACACAGTCGCAGCCCTGCACAAGATCTTTCGCTCCTCGGGATGTGTAAGTAGGTGGAAGTTGTCGATAGCCCGCTACGACTCACTCCGGCTCCCCATCTGTTTCGGGTTATTCGATCAACTTCAGGTATGCGGGTAGGACGTCTTCGATGTATGCCTGTTTGAGCTGTTTTATGAGCTCAATTGGATCGGGATTGCCAATTACCTTGGCACCACTGTGCTTGTTGATCACGCTCACAAGTTCGTCAATATGATCTGCAATTCCACCTGTTTATTCGAGCACCCCGATGATCTTGGACTGGTCGTATGCGATGGCAAATTCTCCGAGTGTTCCCGAGCGACCGCCAACAATCACCACGGCATCACAGGTTTGGATGTTCTCTACTTATAGACAAATCAGGCCGCTTCCGTTGTAAACGATGATGTCGTAACTGCGTGTTGTAGAGTTGTACCGCTCGATATGTTCGATGAAGCTTTGAGCCGGTGAAATACCGATAACCAGTCCACCCTGTGACTTTGTACCAAGTACAGAATCGTGTGTTAAACCGGGCGCGATGCCTGGGACAGTGTGTATCCATGATTGCCAACTTCAGCACCCAACTCGTAGATCTTTTTGCGAGCGGGTTACGTAACTTCACCGCCAGCGGATCCCATCACACCGAATACCATTTTCGGTAAGGTGGTCAAGCCACCGTATCTCGCAGAAATTTCGCTGCTGTTGTCGACTTGATACGACGTTAGTAACCCATCGCTACGCCGTCACGTCTTGGGTCGGCTCCACCGAGCATGGTGCCGTGCTCGGTGAACTGGATGCCCTGTCCACCACCGACAGCGTTATGCCAGTCGGGAGCCACGTGCACTCGATGTCCACGACGAGCGAGGTCTCGACGCATATGCTCAGGGAACCTGTTCTCGAGCAATAGCATTCCGGTGTCGTAGTGTCGGAACCTTGGTGCTTCTATTGCTTCCTGCACGTTCATTCCTGCATCTATGTGATGATGCATCATTTGTGCGGTTGTGTGAAGGATGCCCCAGCTTCCTGGTGTGGAAATTGACATTCTAATCTTTTTGTCACCAGAGCCATCGGCGGCATCTTCGTAAATTTGTCCTGGAGCGATACAGAAATCTTCCTGTTTACCCGGTCCAATCAAGTTAGGACTGTCACTGCCCGCATCAATGTCGAACCACTTACACATGTTGTTCATAAAGATTCCGGTGTCGCCTGCTACGACAGCCGAACCGAATGCACTACCCAAAGACTGGGTGATCGTGACCACGTTCCCTTCGGAGTCTGCTGTTGCAAAGTGAGTGGTTAGTCCTGTCGAGTACTCGTCTTTGACTCCCTCAGGTGGGTGGTCTACTCGCGACCTGTTCCATCTCTCAGGCGGAGGACCGGCTGTTCTGATCGGGTCGATTTCGGCTGCGCGCTCAGCTGCGTATTCTTCAGAAAGAAGCCGATCCAACGGAATCTCGACGTGATTAGGGTCACCCGAGTACTTCGCACGATCATCTGCGGCCATGTACACGGCTTCCACCAGGCGGTGCAAAGTGTCGCTGCTACCGTAGGTCAGTTCATCGAAATTGCTGAGAATGTTTAGCGTTTCGAGAATTTGGAAAGCAGACGAATTCGGAGGAGCAACACGAACCTCTAACCCCCGGTAGTTCGTGGTCAGCGGCTCCTGCCAGTAGGCACGATATTCAGCAAGTTCCTCACGGTTGATGATTCCTCCAGAAGCTTCTAAGCCTGCCTGAAGACGATCGCCTAGAGCGCCTTCGTAGAACTCTTTCTGGCCGCCCTCGGCAATATGTGCAAGTGACTTTGCTAGACCTGGTTGTCGCAAAATCGATCCTGCACCCATGCCCGATCGCTCGATAATTAATGCCTTTTGCGACGACTCGAAACGATCAATTCGAACGAGGTTTTCCTCGATCATGTCGGCGTTGAATGTAGAAAGAACGATCCCTTCACCCGCATGGCGAATTCCGTCCCGCATCACTCTCGATAACGGCAACGAACCATAAGTTTCGTGGAGAGTCATCCAGCCAGAAACGTTGCCGGGAACCAGCGGCGATATTGGCCCGGTTTCGGCGTTCAAGTTGTCGTACATTTCTGGTTGAGCGGCATTCGGAGCGTGACCCGAGAAGTTCAGCACTCTTGTTCGCTTTTCGCTTGCAACGTAGACCATTGCAATGCCAATGCCACCAACTCCCGACATGTACGGCTCTGCGACGTTGAGCATGGCAGCCACCGCTACAGCGGCATCGAATGCGTTACCACCATCTCTTAGAACGTCTAACCCGGCCTGAGACGCATACGGATGTGCGGATGCCACCATGCCGTGGAGCCCTACTGCTGGTGCTCTTGTTGAACGGCCGTGGGGTGAAACCCCTTTTGGGAATAAAGCTTTAGGGTCGATCTCATCGACTTGATACATGACTTTCCTCCCTGGAATTTTCGATCAGCTTACTTGGTGTCATTGAATACGCACTTATACAAGCGATGAAAGATGGTTTCTAGACTCGATTCGCTCGGCGTCAGAACCGTACGCCATAGAGTAGTGCCCCTTGTAACCGGCACTTTCGAGTCGATTGAAAAGGTTTGTGAAATCTAAGGTTCCTTCACCGGGAATTAAATGAACCTCGTAGTCGCCGTGGTTGTCGGCAAGTCTTACTTCGCCAATACGTTCAATTCCGAACGCATCGAGGAATCCGTCAACTCCGTCGGGAACTAGGTGAGAGTGATTCGCCGTGAACGCCCAGGCCATGTGTTCGGGAGGAATTTCATCGAAGTATTCTCTGGTTTCTTCCACGGTGTGCGCCATGTAGTGAACTTCGGCGTGTTCAGGCTCGAAGTTGAGATTTTCTAGAAGAATTCTCTGTCCAGTGTCGGCGCCGTACTTACAAATACGCTTTAGTCGCTCAAGGCCAGCCTTCTTTCGTTCCGGCACGTCGCTAGAGAAGTGGTAGCCGGCGTGAACCACTGTCCATGCGCAGTCGAGCAAGTTGGCCAGATCAACGCTTGCTCGCATGTACTCTTCGACTGCGCGAGAGACGTAAGGTGAGTACTCGGCGACGTTGACAGCCGAGAGGGTGTGCAGGCCGATTGATATCCCGTTCGACTCACAAATGTTGCGCACCTCTCGCGCGCGGTCGGGCGTCCAGGCGTCCATGTGATTCGGACCGGCGTCGGCATTGAAATCGAGGAATAAGAACTCGTTTTCGACTGCCCACTTAAGCGCATCTTCGAGCTTGGTTTTGCCGGCATCAAAGCCGATTCGGTCAATGAGAGTCATTCAACCCTGCCTCGTTATATTAGTTCAGCTCCAGCTTGCGTATAACTTGCTGTTTTCGAGATTTATCACTTCGTACGGAAGTCCGGTTGCGGCGGCTGAGTCTTTTCCTTCATCGAGCACCAGCCAAGTTCCGCCTTTGCCGATCGCCCGGCGGTTCAACATGATCAACTCTCCGGCAACAAGAGACATTGAGGCTTTTCCAGACGAAGGATTGATCACGGTTACATCCGCATCGGCCCCTTCAGTGAAGTGACCCTTATTCAACAATCCGAGCATACGCGAAGGGGTGTAGCTCAGCTTAATAACTGCCTCGTCCATGCTTAGCGCACCAAATTCGACCAGAGCCATGGTTCGTTCAATCGCCACGTTTCGAGGCAGTGATCCGCCGTCAGTAGATATTGCGTCGATGCGGAAAGTGCCATCTTCGTATCGGGCTGTGGCAAGGCTGAACGCACTTGTTGGTGGGTTAACAGGGTAGCTAAGAGAAGCATCGGTTGATGCAGACTCCCAGATTTCAACTGCTTCCTTGCCAGTAACCATGATTACGCGCCCGCCACGCTCTATCAACGCAGAACCGTAACCATCCATGAGAGACTCACGAATACCTTCGTCGGTTGTCGGGTATCCACGAGCCTTCAGACAATTTTGTGCGACGTTGTAAACAACATCGCCATTTTCATCACATAATCCGTTCGTTCCATTGGCTTGAGCTAAATATGCTTCGGTGATCCACTGCGATCGCATATTCTCGATCAGCCCGAGAGCTTCTTGAACCTCTTCGTGCGGCTCTTCGATCATCCCACGCGTGTACGAATTGATGTGAGCAACGTGAAGTCGACCGTTTCCGGTTATTTCCGGCACTTCTCGAAGACCCGTCATGTCACTTCCCGAATCTTTTGTTCCAACGTGGAAAGCAACCCATGCCAGCTGCTCGTTGGCAGCTGCGACAACATCAGCCGAAGATTCAGGGGTAAATGGATGGTAGCCACCGAGCATTTTTACGCCAAAACCCCCGCGCCTTTTTACGTCAGCAACAGCATCACGAAGAACGGCGGGGCGAGGATCGTCTTCAGGCACAGTTTCGTGCGGGACTAGACCCATCAGAGACGCAACGTTCAAGCCCGCACCCCGCTTGATCATTCCCTGAACCATTGCGGTTGGATCACCTGCGAGATCAAGCGCAGTTGTCGTTCCCGATTCCACCAACATTGCGTGCCCATAAGCGCGATCGACGTTGCTATTGAATGGACTCGAAAGATGGGCGTGAGTGTCGATATGTCCCGGTATCACAATTTGGCCGGTCACATCAATGATGTCGCCAGCCTGCTCCGGCGGTATTCGTTCAGCGACCGACGCAATTTTTCCGAGCCGTATTCCTACGTCAAATTTGCCGTCGATGTTGTTTGTTGGGTCAACCACTCGCCCGTTTATCAGGACTGTGTCGAAGTGCTGATGGATCGTCAATTGTCGGAAGAAACCTTTGCAAATCTAATTCAGAAATTGAAGATGCGGCGATTCTACATACATGAAGCTCGCTGTAACGCTGAGAAGGCGAGTAATCGACTCGTAATGAACGCCTTAAATGAACCGTAATTCACCGGTTACCCGGGCGTAACGAAGCCCAATACATCATAGTTGTTATCGAAGTCGTGCCGACGAGATTCAATAAATAACAAGTTGGTTACCAGCCACATGTTGCGAATGAATCTCTCCGCACGTTTTCGCGTCTGTGAGCAATTGGGTTCGAAGAGGGATGGCAGCGATGAAGGGACACATCTAAACTCCCAAAATTCGTGATCCATTGCCCTTAATTCGCTCTTTGACAACAGACACACCCAGAAAATCCGATGTCGGCTTAACGGTTGGCAGGCCTAGTCTCGATGCTGTGATCATGTACGCAGGTCGCTGCTTGCGTGATATGGGGCGTGGTTTGATCGCAGTCATTCTTGCGATCTACCTTGCAGAAATCGGCCTGTCCATCCCGCAAATCGGGCTAGTTCTCGGGGCAAGTCTCGTTGGAGGGTTCGTACTTTCGCTGGTGGTCATGTTCAGCGCGAACCTGATCTCAAGGCGAATGTGGTTTGTAATAATCGCCGCCATTACGGCCGCGGCGATTGGAATGCTGTTTGTTACGGAGAACGTTTGGCTGATCGGATTGGCTTCGTTCTTTGGTTCTTACGCCGGAAGTGGCATGCACTGGGGCCCGAGTCTCCAACTTGAGCAGTCTTCTCTTACAGAAGTTACTACTTCACAAAGCCGTACTAGAGCATTCTCGAATCTTTCGGTCTCATCTGCCGGAGGCCGTGCAGTTGGTAGTGCCTTGGTGGGCATTGCCACGTATTTGATCGGCGTTCGAGGTTGGGAACTCATCGATGCCTACAAGGTTCTTCTCGCGATCTACCTTGGTATCAACCTGCTGAACGCTGTTATCTACCTTGGATTGTCGAGCGCTATTGAATCGAAAGTTAGTGCTGGCAACCTGCTGGTAAATCCGTTCAAAACGCCTTCGAGAAAACCAATTCTGAAACTTTCGGGGCTATTCGGAGTTGATTCGTTTGCGGGGGGAATGATTTTCGATGCCTTCTTCGCCCTTTGGATGGTCGATAAGTATGGCATGACCGAAGGAACGATCGCTGCAATCATGATCGCTACTCAAGGGTTGAATCTGGTTTCGATTTGGTTGGCACCATTTGTGGCTAAGCGGATCGGGCTACTGAATACGTTCGTTTGGACGCAGGTAGCTTCTAATATTTGCCTTATTGCCTTCGCCTTCGCTCCGGGAGCAGCCATAGCAGCCGGTATTTGGATGCTACGCGGCATTTTCGATGAAATGGACGTACCGACTCGCCAATCCTACATGATGGCCCTCGTACCGCCTGAGGAGCGAACTGTAATGGCGGGATCAGCGAACTTGGGTCGGGGACTCGGCCGTATGCCCAGTTCCACCGCGACCGGATTTCTATGGGCAGGCGCTTATACCGTCGCACCTTGGTTGGTAGGCGGCGGGCTCAAGCTGGCTTACGACTTCGCGATCTATTTCTCGTTCCGCAACGTTCAGGTTCCGGAATCGAATGAGTAGTATGCGCGATCCCTTATCCCTACGATGGAGAGAGTTAAGATGTGGGTTTGAACCGCCTGTGATGACAGCACACAGCCCAACCCCAAGATCCTGAAAACGAATTCAGGATGACATAGTCCGAAAGTTTGGCAGAGTGATAGTGACAAAGATGCCATCCTGAGGTTCTCTAAGGACGGCTGGGGTGGTGCTTGGCTCTAGTTTCGGCCTACGTACATTAGTGCCTCCATCGGATCAATAATCTCGTAGTCACTTCCCGTGTTTGCGACAGCTTTTTCTCCGCGTTCGGTAGTCAAGACGGTGCCGCCTCGACCGACAACACGCCCTTCCAGCATGATCAACTCGCCACCAACAATCCCGTAACTCGCTGAGCCAACTTCGGGGTCGATGATCGTGATGTCAGCGTCTTTGCCTTCAGCAAGTCGCCCTTTTGATCCCAATCCGATCATTAGCGCAGGGTTGTAGCTGAGCTTTGCGACCATTTCGAGCGGTTCAAGGCCGCCGAACTTCACCATCCGCATAGCTTGTTCGATATTTACATTGCGAGGTAGTGAACCGGCGTCGCTCGCAATTGCGTCGATAATGAACTCGTTTTCAGAGTTCTTAGCCGCAGTTAGCTGAAATGCTGATGTCGCGTTGTTTACAGGAAAACTCATCGAAACATCTGTCTTTGCTTCATCGAACAGCTCGATACCACGATCACCCGTCACGAGTACCAGTCCTGTTCGAGTGGTATCTACTGTGGAGGCGTAGCCGTCTCGCAGCGCTTCGCGGATCCCCTCGTCGGTTGGCTCGTAGTCTCTCAACTTCAGGCAGTTGCTCACAACGTCGGCTAGAACGTTGCCTTCTTCATCACACTTTCCAAGCGTGAAATTGGGTCGAGCTAAATGAACTTCCGAAACGACTTGGTCACGTAGTTCGGAAATGATTTGCAACGCTTCTTGAATCTCGTCTTCGACAGGCAAAATCGAACCACGGCAGTACGCGTTGATGTGCGCAATGTGTACTCGTCCGGTGTTTCCGAGTAGCACTGGAACCTCTCGCAGACCATCCAGCCTAGATCCTGTTTCAGTAGTTCCAACGTGATAAGCAACATAGCCGCCAAGATTGTTTGCGGTAGAGATGAAACGGGACGTTTCGTCTGGAGTGAACGGGTAGTAGCCCCCCCACAACTTTATTCCCAGAGACCCAGCTTCGAGAGCCGATCCAACGATTTCCGTAATTACATCGGGGCTTAGACGACCTTCAGGAACGGTTTCGCCTGGTTTTAAATACCCGAGGCCACCTACGTTCACGCCTGACCCCCGAGCGGCAATGCCCGTTGTCATCGCTTCCATACTGCCGCCAAGATCAATCACTGTTGTAGCACCGGCTGCAGCTACCATTTGTAGGCCTAACCCGCGAACGCGCCCGAAGTCAGCGGCATTGGCGACGTGAACGTGAGTGTCGATCATGCCAGGTATAACCCATTGACCTTCAACGTTTAGTGAATCGTTTGCTGTCGCTGGGTCGATTTCAGGTTTGATTTGATCGATCTTACCGTTCGTAATTGCAACATCGGAAACACGATCCACGCCTGATTCAGCGTCGATTACACGTCCGTTTCTAATTAGAAGATCGTGGTTAGGCAATGAAAATCCCTGTAGTTGTTTGAGTTCGTGCTGAACCGATTATTTTGAAATTAAGAACCAAAATTCCGGGTCATCAGGCAGAATT
>DBTA01000031.1 GCA_002306815.1 Dehalococcoidia bacterium UBA1328
GCTCCTCGCGTCTGTGAAGTACATTTCCAGTGACCGAGTGAGGTCTTACGGCGGCGAGTTCATCTCGCTGGTTCTACTCTCCGTAACGGGTATGATGATCCTTGTTTCGGCGACGGAACTAATCACGATTTATGTAGCGCTCGAACTTACGGCACTCCCCGTCGTCGCACTAGCGGCAATTCATCGCTCAAAACAGGGAGTCGAAGCGGGAACCAAATTCTTCGTACTATCGGCGATATCCAGCGCAATACTACTCTACGGCTTCGCATACATTTACGGATATACGGGCAGTACCAATCTCGACGTAATAATGGATCGACTTGCTGTCCTTCCAACTGAAGCAGGAGTGCCGTTCGGCTCCTATGCGGTGCTGTTGGCAGTGATCATGATCACTGCTGGGTTCGGCTTCAAAATGGCAGTCGTCCCGTGGCAAATGTGGGTTCCTGATGTCTATCAGGGCGCTCCGACTCCGGTAGTTGCCTTTCTTTCTGTTGCTTCGAAATCAGCAGCGTTCGCGGTCGTGATGAGGGTCATGTACACGGCATTTGGCGATGCCGACCTGATGCAGGACTGGTCGGGGCTATTCGCTATTCTTGCGGCCGTCACCATGACACTCGGTAACACGCTCGCGTTGTCACAGTCGAACATCAAACGGCTGCTCGGTTATTCAACAATCGCCCAGGCGGGTTACATACTCGTTGGACTTGCGTCAGTTCCGGCAAATCAAATAGGTGCTTCCGCAGTGGGAGCGGGTCCTCAAGGCGCGATGTACTACCTTGCTGGCTATGCGTTCACGAACCTAGCGGTCTTCTTCGCAATTATTGCAATAACTTCTCGCACTAACGACGATTCGATTGAAGGACTCAACGGTTTACTGAAGCGATCTCCACTTCTAGCGGGTCTGCTCGTGTTCGGCATCCTCTCACTACTCGGTATGCCGCCAACAGTCGGATTCATGGCAAAAGTTGTCGTGTTCGGCGCTGCGGTGAACGCCAACCTCACGTGGCTCGCTGTGGTTGGAGTGATCAACACCGTAATTGCCGCTTACTACTACTTGAGGGTTATTCGAGCCATCGTGTTTGAGGATCCTGCCAACGAATCAACTTTTGGGGCAGACAAGCCACTCCTTGCGGCGACGGCAATTGCAGCTGTGGGAGCAGGAGTCTTTGGTATTGCTCCATTCTTGCTGCTTGATCTCGCCGACAAAGCTCTTACTATCGTCCCTGCGCTCTCTTAGTTTCAGATTCATCGAACTGGCTACAGACCCTCAAATGTGCGACAGTAGACTGTAGGCAATAACGGTCACGTGTAATAGACGAGCGAATATGTCCAGCTACCAAAACATTGGAATCGTTCATAACGGTGAGCTCGCCGCTGCTGGCGATCTTGCGAACAGGATTGCTGAAAAGTACAGCGCGGTTCGAACTTGGTGGCTTGCGACTCAGGCGGATCTTGACGATCAAACAACCAACCTCGCCAGTTCCGATCTGATCATCACCATTGGCGGCGACGGTACTATCCTCCGAGGTGCACACGCCGCCTCTTCGCAGGACATCCCCGTTATCGGTATCAACATGGGACGAGTTGGCTTCATGAGCGATGTCGAACACGAAAACGCGCTCGACGAGATTGGTTGGTATCTAGACGGCAACGCTCGAATCGAACAACGGTTTATGGTCAAAGCGGTTATGTCGAACGGAAACGGTGATTCAGAGCCGCTTCTGGCAGTGAACGATGTGACTGTCGCCCGCGGAGCCGCACTACGTGTGATCGAAGTGACCACGGTGGTGGACGGTGTTCATCTTGCTACCTATCGAGGCGACGGCGTGGTTGTTTCTACCGCTACAGGGTCGACTGGTTACAGTCTGGCGCTCGGTGGGCCAGTGATGGATCCGACGTCTAGAGATTTTTTGATCAAGCCAATCGCTTCGCACATGAGCCAATTCGGTGGCGCCATTTTGCAGGCGTCGTCGACGGTTGAACTAACCGTTGAAGCGTACGAGGATGCGACTCTCAACGTTGATGGCTTCGTGGATCGAACCTTGAGTGCGGGCGAGAGAGTGACGATTACCCAGGAAGGCGATTCCGTGTCGTTCCTACGCCGGAAGCCGCCAGCAGATTTCTGGGGTGATCTGTCTACTCGTCTTGAACTGCGCAAAGGCTCCGTCGATACGTCACGTCGACGACCAACATAAAGTTGTCAAGAAAGAACACGTTCTCGTCATATTTTGAGCGTGGAAATTCGGTAAAATAATTACGTTTTGCGACCCAAACGTCCGACCATCGTTGCAGTTGACCGCAAGTACGAGGGAAATCGAATTTCCCTGCGAGTTGATACGGCTCGATTCGAAGATGGCCCAGAGTTTGATCGTGAGATAGTCGAGCACCCAGGGTCGGTGGTTCTTGTTCCAGTCACTGACGACGGTCATGTTCTCCTGATTCGACAATATCGACTGGCGGCTGAACGATTCTTACTGGAAGCATCAGCCGGGACAAGAGAAGCAGGTGAAAGCCCGGAAGTAACAGCCCACCGGGAGTTGCAAGAAGAGGTTGGATACAAAGCCGGAAAACTAATTTCAATTGGCGGTTCGTGGGTCGCACCCGGCTACTCTTCTGAGTACACACATGCCTACATCGCGACGGATCTCGAACCAGCGGCGTTGCCCTCGGACGATGGTGAGGACATAGCTGTTGAAGAAGTTAGTTTCGATGATATTGAAAGACTGATAACCACCGGCGAGCTTGAAGATCAAATGTCGATTGCAGCACTGCTAACGGCAAAGTATGTGTTCACAGAGCGCATCAAAGACAAGAAGTAATGACACTCAGACACTACAACAGCACGAGGCGAGCCTATGTATGAGCATGATGTCCTGATTATCGGCGGAGGACTCGCCGGTCTTAGGGCAGCCGTTGAAGTAACCAGGGCTGGAGCCGATGTAGCGGTTATTTCTAAAGTCCACCCGGTACGCAGCCACTCCAACGCTGCCCAGGGTGGTATCAACGCTCCTTTGACCGACCGAGGCGAAGACTGGAAAGGTCACGCCTTCGACACCATCAAGGGAAGTGACTTCCTCGCTGACCAGGATGCTGTCGAGGTGATGTCGAGCGAAGCCGGTGAAGCAGTTCTCGAACTCGAACGTATGGGCGTTATTTTTAGTCGAGACGAAAACGGCAAGCTCGGAACACGAGCATTCGGAGGCCAGAAGGAAGCACGTACGTACTTCGTAGGCGCCATTACCGGATCGGCGATTCTCCACGTTCTTTTCGAGCAATCCCTCAAGCTGGGTCTCAACGTCTACGAAGAATGGTTTGTTACCAAGCTGATCATCGAGGATGGCGCTTGCCGCGGTGTCGTCTCTATCGACCTCAAGACCGGCGAAATGCACACGATCAAGGCAAAGGCGGTCATCATTGCTGCCGGTGGCGCCGGTCGAGTGTTTGAACCATCGACCAATGCTCTGATTTGTACCGGTGATGGTCTCTCCCTCGCTTACCGAGCGGGAGTTCCTCTCATGGACATGGAGATGATCCAGTACCACCCGACGACGCTTGCTCGAACGGGAATTCTTATGTCGGAAGCGGCACGAGGTGAAGGCGGATACCTGCTGAATTCCTCAGGTGAGCGCTTCATGCAGAAGGTCGCTCCTGAGTACATGGAGCTGGCATCACGAGACGTTGTCTCCCGAGCGGAACAAACTGAAATCGACGAGGGTAGGGGAGTTGACGGTAACGTCCTACTCGACCTTCGCCATCTTGGTCGAGAGTACATCGAGGCAAAGCTCGGTTACCTGCAAGAAGTGTCGGTTGAATTCCTCGGCATCGACATGGCAGAACAACCAGTTCCAGTACAGCCTGGAATGCACTACATCATGGGCGGAATCAAGACGAACATTGATGGCGAAACCGTCGTACCGGGTCTCTACGCCGCCGGTGAGTGTGCAAACGTTAGTGTTCACGGAGCCAACCGGCTCGGTGCGAACTCACTCCTCGACACGGTCGTGTTCGGACGACGATCCGGAGCACACGCGGTCGAGTACATCAAGACCGTTGGAGACCACTCCAAATCTGAAGAAGACATCAAGTCTGAGAAGGCTCGAATACAGGCTTTGCTCGACCGGCCCAAGGGTGAGCGAGTTGCAACCGTTCGGAACGACATGGCTCGTGGCATGACGAAGGGAATTGGAGTGTTCCGAGATCAAGCGTCAATGGAGGGTGCTCTCGAAAACCTCGTCAACGTAAAGTCTCGCATGGACGGATTCTCAGTTGAGAACAAGGGAAAGGTGTTCAATACCGATCTCATGTTCGCACTAGAACTCGAGTTCATGGTCGACTGTGCAGAAGCAGTTGTTGCCGGTGCTCTTACTCGAAAAGAGAGCCGTGGAGCGCACTACCGTACCGACATTACTGAGCGGGACGACGAGAATTGGCTGAAGCACACGCTGATGTACAAGGACGAAACTGCCGAGAACGGTGTCCGCGTCGAGACGTCCGATGTGACGATCACGCAGTGGGAACCAATCAAGAGGGTTTACTAAATGACGGACGCTACTGCAAACACTATGAAAGTAAAGCTAAAGATCAAGCGATTTGATCCTGCTGAGAGTGGTGGAAAAACCTGGTGGCAGGATTACGAGGTTGATGTTCACCCGGACTCAACCGTTCTCGACTCGCTGATCGAGGTTCGTGAGCAAAACGACGGAACACTCGCACTGCGTTGCGCCTGTCGAGCGTCGATTTGTGGTTCCTGTGGAATGAAGGTCAACGGTTCGGCAAAGCTCGTTTGCAAGACTCGAGTTGTTGACGTTGCTCCAAATGGTGAACAACTAACAATCGAGCCGATGGGCAACCAGCACGTAGTGCGTGACCTCGTTGTTTCGCTCGACACGTTCTTCTCGCAAATCAACCGGGTTGAACCGTACCTCCAACCTAGCTTTGTACCTGAATCAGGTGAGTACACCGCTTCAAACGAATCGATGGAAAACCTGCTTACTGGCATGAACTGCATCATGTGCGGATGCTGTGTATCTGACTGTACGGTTCTCGAAGTCGATGCGAACTTTATTGGTCCCGCAGCGCTGGCTAAGGCATGGCGATTCACTGAGGACCCTCGAGACTCGAAGCGCGACGAGCGTCTCAAGAATCTCAACGATGAAGATGGTGGAATGTGGGACTGCACACGCTGCATGAAGTGTGTGGAAGTTTGTCCTAAAGGCGTTGCTCCGATGGACCGAATCATGGAACTCCGTGAAGCTGCTATTGAAGCTGGAAACACGAACACTTCTGGGTACCACCATACCGAGTCCTTCTACAACTCAGTAAAGAAGCATGGTCGACTGGACGAAACCCGCTTGGCGATCGACTCAGCGGGTTGGACGAATATTCCACGACTATTGGATCTCGCTCCAATCGGCATTGCAGCAATGCGAAAGGGCAAGCTGCCGCCAGTGTTCCCGCATAAAGCTGAAGACAACAAGAAAGTGAAAGACCTCTACGAACGAGTGGAGGATGCAGACTAATGAAGTACGCCTTCTACCCAGGATGTGTCGCCCGAGGCGGCGCACCGGAACTTTACGATTCAGCTCTGGCAGTGATGGCGAGGCTCGGTATCGAGCATGTCGAACTCACCAAAGCCGCCTGCACAGGTGCGGGAGTACTTCAGGAAAAGAACCTCAAGATGGGCGACATCTTAAACGTTCGAACCTTCGCCTTGGCGGAACAGATGGGGTTGCCAATCATGGTGCTCTGTTCGACCTGTCAGGGCGTGATGTCGCAAGCGAATCACAGGGTCAAGAAGGACCCTGAATACCTCGCAGAGATCAACGAGCACCTCGCTCCCGAAGGACTTGAGTACAAGGGTACAACTTCGGTGAAGCACCTTTTGTGGGGGCTGATCGAAGATATTGGACTCGACAAACTCAAGAAAACGTTTACCCGAGAACTGACCGGTATGAACATGGCTCCGTTCTACGGCTGCTACATGGTTCGACCGTCCGATGCTCTCGAGTTCCCTGCTTACCCGCAGCGTGAAACTTCGATCGAAGATTTGATCGAGAGCGTAGGCGGTAGCGTTACAGACTTCGCAGGCAAGACGGCGTGTTGTGGATTCCCAATCCTGTTCATCAACCAGGCCAACTCGATGAAGATGGTTGCCAACCACACTGGTACCGCAAAAGATCTCGGTGCAGACGCAATGGTCACACCATGTCCTCTGTGTCATTTGAACCTCGACGGTTATCAGCCGAAGGCTCGAAAGCAGGTACGCGGAGACAAAGCCGACCTGCCCGTCATCCACGTTCCTCAGCTGATCGGTCTTGCGATGGGTATGAGCGAGAAGGAACTCGGTTTGCAGAAGCATATCGTTTCGACGAAAGAGATCGTTCGAAAGGCAGAAGCCGCTCCTGCAAAATCTTAGTTACGGTCCATTCGAAAGCAATTAAAAACACCCCGTAAGACTAATCCGGGGTGTTTTTTTATTCTGGTTGCTGAGCGGTGATTTGGATGAACCGTCGTTTTGTCGTTGAACGGTGAGTTATCCCAGTCGGTCAGCATGATGCTGTTCTTTTCGACCATCTTTCTGATGCGATCGTCGTTCCATAGGATTTCTACAGTTTTTGAGACTAAAACCGACACCATGGCAACGCTTGAATGTCCTCAGACGTCGTGGTCGAAAAATTACAGGCTCATTGCCCCGTCGATCACGTGGATTTGCCCAGTCGTGTATGCAGACTCGTCGGAGGCTAGATAAACGGCGAGATGCGCAATTTCTTCTGGCGTACCAACTCGGCCCATAGGCTGACGGGAGATAAAAGCTGCGCGAGCCGCTTCGGCGTCACCGGTTGCTTCGATTCGTTCTTGCAACGAGGGAGTCTCGACCGTGGCCGGTGCAATTGCATTTGCCCGAATATTGTCCGGTAAATAGTCCTTCGCTACCGATTTTGTGAGTCCGATTACTGCAGCTTTGGTGGCGGTGTAAGCCGCTCTATCGGCGACTCCCAGCAAGTGGGATGCGAGCGATGCCATGTTCACGATCGAACCACCGCCGTTGTCGATCATGGGAGGAAGGAAAGCTTTGTGCATTCTGTAAAGCGACTTCACATTGAGTTCGAACGAGAAGTCCCAGTCTGCTTCGCTTGTCTGAAGGATCGAGCCAACAGCGACGTAGCCGGCGCAGTTGAAAAGGATGTCTGGGGCGCCGGTTTTAACCAACAAATCGGCAATCGAAGCATCATCAGTCACATCGCATCGGCGCGTGGTGATACCTCCCACCGCTTCGAAGTCATTGAGTTTCTCGAGGTTGACGTCAGTTGCCCAGACTTTGGCTCCCTCGGCAGCGAATGCTCGGGCTGTTGCTTCACCTATACCCTGAGCTGCTGCGGTAACCACCGCTGTCTTGCCTTCAAGCCTTCGGGTCATACGAACAGATTCTCCTCGGTAGGAATCGCACTCGCCGGCCGAGCGCATAAATTTGCTTATTCAAATCATGAGGCGAACAAGCTGGTCGCCTCTTTCTTTTTCGTTGATTCAGGGAGTCGGATGCTGTGAAACGACGTATTGACTTACCCTCTAACTCCCTACGTGGTAGGGAGAGAGGAATTCTGATTGGGGTTAGGCTTTCGCCATTATGTCGACAAGTTCCTGTACGGAATCTGCAGACGCCTGGAGGGCTGAAGCCTCGCTGTCGGTAAGTTCAACCTCGATGATCTCTTCGATTCCAGCGGCTCCCAGCTTTACAGGAACACCCGCGTAAAGACTGTTGATGCCATATTCGCCTTCGAGGAAGGCCGCACAGGGCAGGATCTCCTTTCGGTCAAGCAGAATTGCCTCAACCATTTGTGCTACTGCTGCTGACGGCGCGTAGTAGGCAGACCCTGTTTTGAGCAGACCCACTATTTCAGCACCACCGTCACGAGTTCGCTGAACAATCTCTTCTAGGCGGTTTGCCTCGATCAGCTTGGCAACAGGAACGCCGCCAACCGTCGTCGAACCAATCAGTGGAACCATCGTGTCTCCGTGTCCACCGAGAACATAAGCGGAAATGTTTGTGACTGAAGCGTTCAGTTCCTGTGAAAGGAAAGTACGGAATCGGGCGGTGTCGAGAATTCCTGCCATCCCAATGACGCGCTCCTTGGAGAAGCCACTAACCTTGAGAGCATGCTGAACCATCGCATCAAGTGGATTGGAAACCACGATGATGATCGAGTTTGGAGAGTACTTCGCCACTTCTTCGGTAACCGAACCAACTATTTTCATGTTGGTCACCAGCAGGTCATCACGGCTCATACCTGGTTTGCGTGGTAGGCCTGCAGTTATTACGACAACATCGGAGTCAGCAGTGTCTTCGTATGTGTTTGCGCCTGTGACCTGCGCATCGGTTCCAATAACAGGACCCGATTCGAGCATGTCCAGCGCTATTCCCTGTGGTTTGCCTTCAACAATGTCGACTAGCACCACGTCTGCGTAGCCGGTTTCGAAAACCCGCTGCGCTGTGGTTGCTCCGACGAATCCGGCACCAACAACTGTAACCTTGAACTTCATATCTTTTTTCCTCAGCTCCTCACGAAGAACAGTTTCATTTTTATTCGTCCCGAAACTATCGAGCCGCTACTGCCACTTGTGAGGCTTTCCTTCTTTGGGTAGTACTTTGCCCGTATCTGGACGTATCGCATGGGTATCGTTGGTCTTGGCCGCCGACTTGTTGGTCACTCGGTCCATGCCCTCGATCCCCGGTGTGCCCATCGCTTCTGCATGACCCATTGCCACGAATAGAATGTCGGCTGTCTCATCGGCCACCGAGTCGTCCCCTTCGTTTTCAGATATTGCCTGCGCTAGTTCATTGAATTCTTCGTCTAGGATACTTGTTCTATTGGCGATAATTTCGGTCGGTGATTGCCCTTCGAACTGTCCTGAGCCAACTTTGAACCGGTTGTGGAAATCCCACACTTCACCAGCCATACGAGCGACCGAATCGACGAACTGCTCCCGTCCAACAGTGTTTGGTGCATACTTACGTCCGTGGTCTTCCCGCTGTGCGGGATTTTCGTTGTCCAAATCAGGCAATTGATTGACCCAGGCGTGTCCTAGAGCGGGATGTTCCCGTGCTTCTTTGGTGGCAGACTGTCGACCTTCGAATCCAGCATTCGCAAAGCTTTGATCATCTCAGGTCGAGTTTGTGCCGGGTCGATAACATCATCGAGATATCCACGGTTTGCTGCTACGTAAGGGTTGGCGAACTGCTCACGGTAATCAGCGACGAGTTCGGCTCGTTTTGCCTCAACATCCTCGGCATCAGCGATTTCACGACGGCGAATGACATTGATTGCCCCTTCGGGACCCATTACCGCAATTTCAGAGCTCGGCCAGGCAAGGTTGACATCCGTTCGCATTTCCTTCGAGCCCATGACTATATAAGCACCGCCATACGCCTTACGAAGAATCACAGTGATCTTCGGCGTTGTTGCTTCCACATACGCATAAAGCAGTTTTGCGCCATGGCGAATGAGTCCGCCGTACTCCTGGTGAGTACCGGGCATGAATCCAGGAACGTCGACAAATGTGATGATCGGGATGTTGAACGCATCGCAGAATCGTACGAATCGGGCTGCCTTATCAGAAGCGTCGATGTCGAGCATTCCAGCCATTTTAGCGGCCTGGTTAGCAACAATCCCGACGCTCTTGCCGTCGAGCCTCGCAAGTCCGACAACTACGTTTGGTGCGAAGTTGTGATGGACTGGTAGGAATTCACCGTTGTCAACAACCTTCGAGATAACGTCCATAACGTCGTAAGGCTGGTTGGCAGCTTCAGGAACAACGTCTCTCAGGGAGTTGTCGGTGCGATCAGGCGCATCCGAGTTATCAACTGACGGAGCGGATTCGGCGTTGTTCGAGGGTATGTACGAAAGAAGCTGCCGAACGTGGGCGAAACAGGCTTCTTCAGATTCAGCGGTGAAGTGAGCGACACCGCTTCGTGAGGCGTGAGTAGCTGCACCCCCAAGATCTTCGTGAGATACCTCTTCTCCCGTAACAGCTTTCACGACATCGGGACCCGTGATGTACATCTGCCCGATGCCTTCAACCATGTAGATGAAGTCAGTGAGGGCGGGAGAGTAGACCGCACCACCAGCGGCAGGACCAGCAATGATCGTGATCTGCGGAACGACACCCGAAGCGAGTGTGTTCCTACGGAAGATTTCACCGTAGCCGGCAAGGGAGTCGATGCCTTCCTGGATTCGGGCTCCACCGGAGTCGTTTATACCAACGATTGGAGCACCGACCTTCATGGCGTGATCCATCACCTTGGAAATCTTCTGCGCCGCGACTTGAGACAGCGAACCACCAAGTACGGTGAAGTCCTGAGCGTAGGCGAATACCTGGCGACCGTCTACAAGGCCGTATCCGGTTACGACAGCATCGCCTTCGAACTTCTGCTTGTCGAGTCCGAGGTCCGTCGAACGGTGGGTTACGAACGAATCTAGTTCGCTAAACGAGCCGTCATCGAAAAACGAGACCAAACGTTCGCGAGCTGTGAGTTTGCCCCGCTTGTGCTGCGACTCTATCCGCCGTTCTCCTCCACCGAGGTGGGCAGATTTTCTGCGGTTCTGGAGGTCTTCCAGCTTCGTGGTTGGGGCTTGGTCTTTGGTGGCGTCTGACGCGGATTCGGTGGCTATTTTGATGCCTCTCGGACTAGGGATTTTCAGCCTGTTTCGTTTCTAATTTGACCTGCTTTTCGAAAGAGGTTCATTTGAACGAACAAGCGCCAATAAATCCTAACTTACGACCAGTTGCGCATCAACTACGGGATTCAGAATATCCACAGTGGCCTCGGTGTTAAAATCGAGTCCTTGAATATTTAACCTTCTCAGGTCGATCGACAAGCGAGAAATCGTGATCAACTTCTTATGAGCAACATGCAGCGCACCTCAACTAGTCAATTTCCACCCACGATGATCGGCTCATGTGAATTTGAATGGGGTAAACGGACATACGTTATGGGAATTGTGAACGCTACACCCGATTCGTTCTCGGGTGACGGCGTGCTGCCGACGACCGGAGATGCCCAAACTGCCGTCGATCAGGCACTACGGATGGAAGATGAAGGTGCAGACATTGTCGACGTTGGTGGTGAATCGACTCGACCAGCGAGTGTTTATCCCGACGCAAAACCGGTTGCTGTAGGCGATGAGATTGCGCGGGTCGTGCCAGTAATCGAGAAACTGTCTGGGAGACTTGGAGTTCCGATTTCAATCGATACTAGAAAAGCCGCTGTGGCGGCAGCTGCGTTGGATGCGGGAGCGGTTCTGGCAAATGACGTTTCCCGGCTTGGTGATCGGGAAATGGCTAGTGTCGTTGCAGCACATCAGGTTCCGATCGTTCTCAGTCATATCCGCGAGGGAGGTCACTCTGGATCTGTGGTCACCGACGTGCTGAATGACCTTACTTCGGCTATTGGCCAACTGCTGGATGCCGGGGTTAACGAGAGCAAAGTGATCGTCGATCCTGGTATCGGTTTTGCTAAAAACGCAGGTCAGTCACTTGAGCTTATGCGGAATATCGATTGGATTAGGTCGTCGCTCGAAAAACCGGTCTTGATCGGTTCGTCCCGCAAATCGTTCATTGGGTCAGTTACAGATGAGCCTATCGACGATCGTCGATTCGGAACGGCTGCGACGGTGGCTCTCTCGGTTCAAGGTGGTGCGGACATCGTTCGCGTTCACGACGTGGCTGAAATGGCACGGGTGGTGAAAATGAGCGATGAATTGACGAGGCGGGATTCCACTGGTGTCTAGCGGATCAGTCACTGCCTATATTGGTCTTGGAAGTAACCTCGGGGATCGAATTCGCAATCTCCAGGGTGCGTTGGACCGATTCGGAAGCATCGGCGTGATGAAGTCGGTCAGCTCTGCGTACGAAACGAAACCCTGGGGAGTGGAGGCTTATCAGCCTCCCTATCTTAACCAGGTTGCTGAGGTTGAAACGACTCTCGATCCGCTTGAAGTCGTCACCGAGTTATTGTCGATCGAATTTGCCATGGGGCGTGAGCGCGAAGAGAAAAACGCCTCCCGCACTCTCGATCTTGATTTGTTGATCCACGGTGACACGATTCTGGAGGCGAGCGGCGTGACCGTTCCGCATCCTCGAATGCATGAACGGGCGTTCGTGCTGGTTCCTCTGGCGGAAATAGCGCCGAGTCTTGTGCACCCCGTTTTAGGTAAGACAGTCTCTGAGTTGGTCACTGACTCTGATCGTTCCGGAATAAGCGGAATCGCCTAGCCCGCAAGTTCCCGATTTCCCGACGATAGGAGGTATATGGGGCGGATGAGCGCTGCAGACGGCACCGTTATCCACGGCGAGGATTTGCTTCTGATGGGCCCCCTCGAGATTTCACGAGTTGGTGTTGGATGACTGGCGAGAGACCACCCCAGGTCCCTCCTATCGTCGGGACGTCGTTGTGTGGAAGTTTGCCAAAGAATTCGAGTGAGTTCAGACGGAGATTGCTTGCTGGTTGCGGGCGACTTCTTGGCAGGATGGAATTTTGCGCCGAGAGTTCCCTCCACTTCGCTTGCCCTTCGGTCGGGAAGTCGAGTTTTGCGTGTGATCTGCGAACTGAGGTGTCAGAAACTCGATCGCCAGACTAGCTCGCTATTGAATTTTCGAAGAGGACTCGGAGTACTGAGGCGAGTAGGAATATCACGACCCCGAAGAACACCATTGCGTTGTAGCCAATGAGCCACGAAATCCTTGAAGCGAGACCATTCGGCCGCTTAGTTGGATCAAAGTCCGACTGGCGGAAGTGCCACACGAGATAAAACATCCAGACCGCCAGAGCGAGTTTTATCCCCAAAACGATGAACCAAGCCGGAGTAGCGTCGTCGCCAGTGAGCCGGTCGAACATGAGCACAATGCCGGTCACGATGATGGCAATGACAGAGATATCGACCAGTTCGCGGTAGACCGAACCAAGCGGGCGAAGCACTGGACGCATCAGTTCAGGGTTGGCGCGCTCCACAGGACGTAGGACGAACGCAAAAAAGGCACTGCCACCTATCCATGCAATTGCGCCAATGGCGTGAGCCCAGCGGACCAGCAGCATTAGCCACTCGCTGACAGATATATCTCCAAACATGGAATGATTATGCCAGCAGGGACACGAACACTGCGTTGGCGAATCCGTGCTGATTAGCCGGGAAGCAGAACGTCGAGCTGTTCAGCAATTTGCTTCTGGCCAATGATGCCCGTCCACGTTCGAGCCAGGTTGTGATCTTTGTCTAGGAAGATCGTCGCGGGGTAGGAGAATATCTCATAATTGAGCTGAATTTTTGACTCGACATCCGGCAAGTTCGGGTAAGTCAGACCCAGCTCGCGAACGAAAGCCTCGCCGTTGGCCGCTGAATCTACACCTAGCTGCTGAACACCCAGAAATGCGACTTGGTCGCCGTACCGCTCGTAACTGGCTTGAAGATCGGGCATTTCTGCTCGACAAGGTGGGCATGAGGGGAACCAGAAGTTGATGACAACAGGTTTGCCTTCATGCTGCTCAAGGGAGAATAATCCATGCTCGAAGGTGTCACCAGAAATCGCTGGTGCAGGATTGTAGGCGGCATTGGCTGCCACTTCAGCCACCGAGGATTCTTCGGAAGATTCATCGCTTCCACACGCGATAAGAGCAAGTACCACAATACCCATCATGGTGAGAAGTAGCGCTCTCATCGTTATTTCTCGAATTCTCTGATGTTGAATATAGTATGCCCGAGTCATAAAGACCATGTTTACTGGTGAATTTCGTTCTTTTCGGTGAGTGTCAGTTAGATGTGATGACGCAGCCGGACGGTGCGTGACCCACAAACTGAGTTGATGTGGGGCCGAGAACCGTGTGATTTGCGGTGTGTCGTTAAGTCCTCCGCAACGACACATCAATCGGATCACAGCATTGGACGGTCCAATGTAGAAAGACAGACTACCCCTGGCAGTCGATTCGCATCTGGTTTAGCTGATCACGAATAGCCGATTCGAGGTTCTCAACTGGAACTCGAACCTGCTCCATCGTGTCTCGGTTTCGAATCGTCACCGCATCGTCCTCTTCCACAGTTTCAAAATCGACGGTCACACAAAGGGGGGTGCCGATTTCGTCCTGACGACGGTAGCGTCGACCAATACTTTGCGAGTCATCGTACTGCGTGTTGAAGTGCGGACGTAGAACGTCATATACGCGTCGTGCCGTAGGTGTAAGCTTTTCGTTTCGAGACAACGGAAGCACTGCGACCTGGAACGGCGCAATGTCCGGGTGGAAGCGCAGAACCACCCGCTGCTGCTTGCCTTCACCTTCCTCGTCATAAGCGTCAGCGAGGAACGCTAGCGCTGATCGATCCGCTCCCATTGCTGGTTCAACGACGTATGGGATGTATCGCTCTTTCTTCTGGTCGTCGAAGTAAGAGAGATCTTTGCCACTCTTCTCTGCATGCGCTTTCAGATCGTAGTCGGTTCGGTTTGAGATGGTCTCAAGCTCGCCCCATCCCCAGGGGAATTCATACTCAACGTCAGCCGAAGCCTTTGAGTAATGCGGTAGTTCGTCGGCATCGTGGACGCGGAGCATCAGCTTTTCGCCGCGGAGACCGTGCGACTTGAACCACTCCATCGAGAAGTTCATCCAGTAGTCGTGCCATTCGTCATCAGTACCGGGCTCACAGAAAAACTCCATCTCCATTTGCTCGAATTCTC
>DBTA01000015.1 GCA_002306815.1 Dehalococcoidia bacterium UBA1328
TGGAGCTGGCTACTTATTGGTTGGAGCTGACGGAGCCGTGTATGCATATGGGAACGCTCGCTTCAGAGGTTCGCTCGCTAACAACGAGATTTCCAGCAGTGCGATCGTCGCTGCGGAACAAACTCGTGATGGTGCCGGCTATTGGCTGGTAAGTCAGCGGGGAAAAGTATTCACTTTTGGCAACGCAACTCATTTTGGTCAAATGACTGCACATGAGCTTGCTCCTGTCGGCGCTTTCGCGGTTAGCCGCAACGACAGTGGTTATTGGATGGTGACTACTGGGGCACCGGAGGTACCTGAGAACTCAGGAGACGGACGGAGGATAATTTTCTCGCACCAGTTGCACCGGGTTTGGCTGGTGGAAGATGGTGGTTCGGTAGCTGGAACTTTCTTTGTCAGTGGACGGGCTAACAAACCGAAGCCGGGCGCATACCAAGTCTTTTCTAAGTCTCGTCATACGATCGCAGGACACGATGACATCCGCATGGAGTACATGGTTAGGTTTACTTGGGGCGTCGAACAAGCAATCGGCTTTCACAACATTCCGATTGACGGCTTTGGCGAAGCAATGCAGTCAGAGGCACAGCTGGGTAGCTACCGCTCTGAGGGGTGTGTGCGTTTAAGAGATGATCAAGCGGCCATCTTGTTCAATTGGACGAAAGTGGGCACCGACGTAGTGGTGGTCGAATAACCGAACTTCAGTTATTCCGAGTCGTCAGCTCCCCCGCCTCGAGAACCGGTCTGGAATCCAGGTCCTTCTCTCTTAGTCGGAGCCTTCTGATCGGCTTCACTTCGCAACCAGACAGTTCTCTGAGGAAAGGGAATTTCGATACCTGCATCGTCGAAGGCTTCCTTTATTCGTTTTCTCAACACTCTGCCCGTACTCCATTGTTCAGAAGGTTCTGTCCTCACTGATAAACGAATGGTGACAGCGTCGGCGCCAAAGTTCTGAACCCCCGAAATTACTGGTTCTTCAACGATCGTGGCTTCTTCGAGTTGTTCTTCCCATAAGCGGTCGGCGACCGTCTTGATGGTCTCCATCGCTAAATCAAGGTCCGTGTCGTATGCAACATCAATATCGAGGATTGCGCGAGCCCACACTTGTGACATGTTTCCGACACGACGAATTTCACCATTCGGGACATGCCAAAGAGTTCCACGCACATCGCGGATACGCGTGGTTCTCAACCCAACCGATTCGACCGTTCCGATCGCGTCTCCCACATCAATGACATCGCCCACACCGTATTGATCTTCAATGAGCATAAAAATTCCGCTCAACAGATCACGCACTAGAGACTGAGCGCCAAAGCCAACCGCAACGCCCACAATGCCCGCGCCTGCTATGAGCGGGCCCAGGTTGATATCAAATTCGCCAAGCAACATCATGAAGGTGACGACCCCTATGACAGCCGATGCGATGCTTTTGAACAAAACTCCCAACGTCTTTGCGCGCTGTCGAGCTCGCTCCGTTCGCTCGCGAAGTGATGACAGCTTTTCTGCAAGTAAGTCTCGTCGCAGTGTGCCTGTCGCGGCTTCGGCTGCTGCTACTGCGTCACGTTCTTCAGTTGACCTCTCCGACATCAGTCGTTCAATGAGACCGTCGATAGCCCTATGAACTAGTCGTCTAACCAATAAGGCCAGCAAAATAATTACGACTACTTTGACTGGTCGATCGACGACCCACGTCGCTATACCGGCTAGATCGGAATTATCTGTCCATTCAAAAACCTTTCGACATAACCAGGCGGGGTCGGTGCCGCAGGCCTCATTAAGGGTGGTCGCTATCGGAGTAATGGAATAAGTCACGTAGAACAGCTTAGGTTCACCAATAACCAACACCTGCGCACTTACTAGGCTGCACGATGTGACAGATTCAAACGACGCGACCCTCTACGGAGTATCTGAAGGGGTCGCAACAATTACCCTCAACCGCCCAGACAACAAAAACGCTTTGAGTGTCGAATTGGTTAACTCCATCGGCGACCGTTTAGCCGACGCTCAAACAGATCCCGAAGTCAGAGCAATACTGTTTACGAATTCGGGCAACACGTTTTGCGCCGGTGCTGATCTGAAGGCCGACCAACCTGGGGTGACGCAACCCGAAGCTCGTCATAGCTTCGTCCAGATCCTCGATGACATCATTGAATCACCCAAACCTGTATTAGGTCAGATAGCCGGCCACTGCACAGGTGGCGGGGTTGGTCTAGCCGCTGCGTTTGACATTTCTATCGCCGCCGACGACATCATTGTTGGTTTCACCGAAGTTCGGATCGGTGTTGCGCCAGCAGTAATTTCAGTAATTTGCCTTCCTAAACTCCGGCGCGCTGACGCAAGCGAACTATTTTTAAGCGGCGAGCGCATACCTGCTTCTCGCGCAGCGGAAGTAGGCCTCATTAATCACTCTGTCCCAAGAGAACATCTGCAGGAAGCCATGCAAGAAGCTGTAAGGAAAGTGGTGCGCGGCGGCCCCAATGCTCTTGCGGCTTCCAAACAACTCGTGTCCAAAGTCCCTCAGATGAAACGAAGTGACGCTTGGGAGTGGACAGCTGAGTTAAGCCAATCGCTGTTCAAAAGTCCTGAGGCTGAAGAAGGCATCTCGGCGTTCAGGGAACGTCGAGACGCGTCTTGGGTTCCACGCGATTAAGTCGGACGAACCGAGTCATTCGTTTTCAATAACCTGAGTTTGCCCAACGCGGGGTAACGCAATCCAAGCACTTCCGCGAGGAAATAGAACGGCGTTGCCGTCTCGATCGAAGTATCGGGTCACATCGGTAGGTCCTGACCGTTCCCAGGTGCCTTCAATGAGGACTCCCTCAAATAAAAGTAATGCTCTTCCAGTTCCCACCAAAACTGCTTCGGGTGATCTTCCATCGGCAGCACTGCGAGTGTACGAAACGACTTGTATAACTAGTACTTCTGGCGCGATCTGTAACCCGTTGGCGTCGGCGTGGGAGCTGCCATTTTGGGTTCGAAGCCATCCGGAGCGGTCTTGTTCCCATCGGTATTGCACAAGTGTTGATCCGTAATCAAGGTCAACTCCTTTGATCGGGATACCGGAAGTTTGGCTTTGGTTGTTGCCGTCGCTTCGTTCAAACATGATCGGAGGTATCCCTCCCTGGCCGCGGTCAGCGCCCACGTTGCGCAATGATTTTGTGTTACTGACAAGATCGTGTGGTGAGGGTCGTTCGTCTAGCCGTCGGTAGACGCCCCTCGCTGCATTTGAGCTGACGTCCACGAAATTGATCTCTTGCAAGAGCTGTAGCACGTCTTCGTTGCCCCCTGAATTCGCAAACAGGGGTCGATTCAAATTCTGCAGGAGGTTGAAGTCGCTGGTCCTCACTGAACGTATCGGACCTACCATGTCAGCTTCCTTGGAGTGGTACAGCGCTGCTAGGCGAGTGAGGCCTCCTTCGACTATTTCTTCAAAGACGACGTCAGCAGCGTTGAGTCCATATTGCGGTCGAGCTCGATCATGATTGTCGATTTTGACGACCAAGATTGGCCAATTACCAACTTCGTCAGCTGGTATTCCCGTCAGCGGCCATGATTCAAGATTGATAGCCGCTGAGGTCGTTGCAACACCGACGGTGTTAGTCAACTCAGCCCCAATGCTTTCAGTTTCGGAGTCGTCGATTTGTTCCATGGTGAGGTTCACTGATGGGGGGTCTACCGATGTCGCCGTTCGAGCACTCGGCGGTGTCGCCGCGCAACTCATTGCAATTCCGGCAGCAACTAAGAGAACGCAGAATCGCAACGAAGATTTCACCACCTCGCTGAGAATAGTCACCTATGAAGGCATCCGAATGCCGTGTAGCGTTCAGTTAGTGAGCGGACATGTGCATATTCGTCGAGATGGCCACATCGGCCTGATCATCCTCGATCACCCGGAGCGCCATAATGCAATTAGTTCCGAGATGTGGCAAGGATTGCTCGATGCGGCAACAGAGCTAGCTGGAGACCCTGAAATCAGAGCGGTTTTATTGCGAGGTGAGGGTGAGCAAGCTTTTGCTGCTGGGGCAGATATAAGTGAATTCAACGACAAGAGAACCGATAGTTCAGCAAATCAGGAATATGACAATGTGTCAGATCGGGCCTATAACGCTTTAGTAACGATGCCAAAACCGCTAATCGCGATGATTCACGGTTACTGCATAGGAGGCGGACTGGCGGTCGCCCTCACAGCTGATGTTCGCATAGCTGCCGACGATGCAAGCTTTACCATTCCTGCAGCTCGCCTGGGATTGGGTTACCGCGCTGCAGGGCTAGGGCGATTGGTTGATCTAATTGGACCGTCAGCAACCAAGCGAATTTTGTTTCTCGCTGATCGTTTCGGAGCAGATGAAGCTCTAACCATGGGATTAATCAACCGAGTCGTTCCCAAGTCCGAGTTGGGTGCAGCCACAGATGATTGGCTAAACAAGATTTGCGACAACGCGCCATTAACAATCCGTGCCGCCAAAGCAGCTACTGATGAATGGACCAAACCTTCTGACCTTCAGGATTTCAACGAAATAAACGAACTGGTTAATGCTTGTTTTGATAGCGCTGACTATCAGGAAGGCGTGGCTGCGTTTATGGCGAAACGTAAGCCCCGGTTCACGGGTCGCTAATTTCGACGGGCGTCCCGGCGTCGCCGTTGGGATCTCTGATATTCGTCAATTTCGTCTGTTAGATCCGATAGCTCCTCGCACAGAGCAAGGTAAGAGGTCAGGCGGTTCGGGTCGATGTGACCGTCGACAGTGGCTTGTTGCACAGCGCAATTCGGTTCGTCTCGATGGGTGCAATCAGCAAACTTGCATTTAGTCGCTGCCGCAGCAATTTCGTGAAATACCGTCTCCAAACCTAAATCTTCCCATATCTGAACCTCTCTCAACCCTGG
>DBTA01000033.1:0-9694 GCA_002306815.1 Dehalococcoidia bacterium UBA1328
TAGATCGGGCTCTTAGCTCAGTTGGCAGAGCATCGGACTTTTAATCCGCAGGTCGTGGGTTCGAATCCCACAGAGCCCACCACTCTCAAATCGTTCTCAGCGGAAAGAGCGGTTAAACAGCGGATAGTTCAAAGTCCGCAGGTCTGTGTGCCAATTTGTGTGCCACTTTGGGCGCGTTATTTAGGAAGGGGCTATATAGGGCATTTAGGTGTCATTGGGTTTACATGTCATGAGGGCGCGCCCATGGATATTGCTTTGCCCAACTCAAATTTTTGGGCCTGTGGTGACCGAACGCACGACCTCCCGATTGAAAGACAGTGTCAGTGCGGTTCGCTTGTAACACAGTTTGATTTAGGGAGATTAGAGATAATTTGTCTATCACCGAGTTGGTCCTCGTAGAGTCGATACAATTGTTTTACGACTTCGCGTATTGATTTTAAGCGAAATCTCCTGATCAATCCCTCCCAGAAAATAGATGCCAGACCAGTTAATCGAAGATACGAAACTATCGCAGGGGTACGGTGTAAATAGACGTCATTCTGGTGACATCCAAAGGCAATATGACATGATTTCAGAATTTGAATCAGCGGCTAATAACGGTGACTGGAAGCGGTTCAAGAAAATCGTCAACAGTGACGGTGCCGTGTTCCTTAAACTGATGAGAAGAGCCGACGGAGATCCAAGGCTTCGCATGCCTCTTATCCAGAGTGGAGAACTTGAAGAGAGATTTACCAGATCGCTCCAGTCACTCGGCAAAAGCTGGATCCACCTGATGCCCTGGTGGGCGAGGCTGGGATACAGATATTCGTCGCTACTCATGTGGCTGAGCATGGCATTTGCGTTTAGCGCCTTGGGAGCCGCTTTCTCAGGAAGCTCTGGGGTCGGTGGGGCGCTAGGGGCGGTTACGATTGCGATACTGGTAGTCGTTGACAACTCAGAGCCTAGGTTCCGAGGTCATTCTCGTTGGTGGGCTAGATTGACCCATCCAAAACCTAAATCGATCTTGAACCGATGGCGGTTGGTAATTTATCTCATCGCAGTTTTTATGATCAGCTGGTCGGCACTGGCACCGACCTTTAGGACACCTACTCAGAATTGCGAAGGTCTAAGTGTGGCGGATCGTGTTGCGGTAAACGGGTGTGAGTAGATCTTGATGTACTCAGATCGACCGTCAAGCGACATCATAGTTTCCACTCCGAATACCTGTTACATTCCTCGCGGTGGTTCCACATCTGGCTAGCGTAGCCGAGTTCGCGGCTGGCCTTATTAGAGTGAACTCAACACGCGATTACTACTTGCGTTAGTACGCTGGCGGTAGTCAGTCGAGTCGAGGAACAGGGTAAAACAGTGACAGTGACTTCGAATTCTCGTCCCTTTGTAGTCGATGCAGCAGCGCACGCCTGGGTTGTAAATAATCCTCAATATCCTCTGGATCCGGCGGTGGCTACTTGCCCGGACAATATGCCAGTGATCGACGAGTCGGCTGAACACCTAATCGCCCGAATGAACACTTTCGGAATTGACGAGACTGTGATCAGCCACGTCTGCTACTACGGGCGCGACAATCGGTACACGGCTTATTGTGTGAAGTCGTACCCAGACAGGTTCACCGGAGTGGGATTGCTTGTGGGTTATCGATTGCACTCTCCCGATGATCCTGAGAACCCAGCCAGACTCGAACGCCTTATGCGTCAGGACAAACTGTCCGGATTACGATTGAGTCCAATCTATGATCCAGACATCGTATGGATGAACGATCCGGTGTCCTATCCACTATGGTGCAAAGCAGAAGAACTCGGTGCTGTCTTCAACATATTTGCTGCACCACATCAGGTGTCGCAGATCGGCGATATGGCTGCCAGATTTCCGGGTGTCAACATCGTTGTAGATCACTTCGCCATGATCGACATCACAGCTCCTGACTCAGAAGGATTCCAACCTTTGTTGGAACTCAGCCGATATCCGAATGTGTATATCCGAACTTCGTTACACAACCCGTCTCGGCAGGAACTTCCGTATCGAGATATGTGGCCTTATCTCGAACGTGCGTATGACACGTTCGGTCCGAAAAAGCTCATTTACGCGACCGACTACGAGCTGCTCATAATGAAGGATCTTATTCCGTTCTTCACAGCCGATGACAAAGCTTCGATTCTCGGGGGCAACGCTTTGTCGATCTATCGAGACAACGTGCGGACGTAATCGGGGCGCTCGGCCGAACATTTTAAGTGTTATTCGAATTCCAGCGCCGGTTGTCGTCGCTGAATGATCGTCTTTTGATACACATCGGCACGTCTCACCAACCCGATGTTCGCATCCTGCTAGAATCCCGCCGGTCGCAGTTGTATAGGATTCCGCAGAACTTTTCTTGATCCGAGATCAGATTCCAGAGAAACGAGCAGAAATTGGCACTTGTACTGAACACCCCCTCTCACCCTCCCCGCTGGGCACTACTTGAACGAGAGTTGCTAAAAGCTCAAACGGCAGCTTGTGAGCGAATCTTTGAGAAATATTTCGATGAACGTGGGTATCTGCTTTGCATGCCACGATGGGGTGGAAACGATGGATCAGACGATGCCATCGAAAACCTCGCGGGTTGGCCCGTGTTGCACGCGCTTGGGGCGCCAGATTCGATTCTCGAAAAGTACAAATTAGGCTGGGAAGGCCATCTTCTTCAGTACACAGAAGCTAAGACCGTTGAAGTCGAATTGGCGCGAGACGGAATGCTCTACAAGGAGTTCCCGGTAAGTCTCGACTGGTTCCATCACGGCGAAAGTATGAGCGTTTTCAATCTTCAAGGACTCTCTGACCCTGAAGATTCAGCGTTCCTGACCAGAGTCCGACGTTACGCCGGTCTATACATGGATGAGGATTCTCAGGCTAAAAACTATGATCCTGAACACAAGATCATCCGCAGCCTGTTCAATGGCAGTCGTGGCCCACTCTTGCGTAAAGCGACCGCCCTCGATTGGGCGGGTGATCCGTTCGAAGTTGAAGGTAGATTCGACGCTGCGCACGGCGAAAGAAACTTCGATGAGATGCTCGCTCACTTCGAAGATTACACAGACATCGTAGGTGACCATCCAATCAACCTGGCAGCGACAACCCTTGCCGCAAACGCTTACATGGCGACGGGCGACCAGAAGTACAAGGATTGGCTGCTGGAATATGTAGACGCCTGGGCCGAACGAGCCAAGGATAACGATGGCATTCTGCCCAGCAACATCGGGCTCGATGGAACCATCGGTGGTGAGTGCGACGGCAAATGGTACGGGGGTTGCTACGGATGGGGCTTCACCGTAGTAGTGCCACAAACTGGAGAGCTGTCGGACCGAAACGCGGTCTACCGGGGAATCGCCGGATTCGGTAACGCACTTTTGATGACTGGGGACCGATCGTACACAGATGTATGGAGCAAGATGCTCGCGGCCGTTAACGGAAACTCAAAATCTGAGAACGGCAGAACGCTGTATCCCCATATGCATGGCGACAACGGTTGGTACGGATACGAGGAATTACCCTATAGTGAAGGTGCCATCGACACGTTCTACTGGTCGATGGATTCAGCCGACCGGGAATACCTGCCTGATTCTGAGTGGTTGGACTTTCTTGACGGGAACCTGGCGGATTTCCCGGTGATCGCGATGGAAAACGAGTTCGGTTCGATACGCCAAAAGATTAGGGGCGTAAATGAAGACACGAGTTCCCCTGACACACGTCTCTCAGACAACACTCTTCAGTTCAACACTGCGAATACCACCTGCCTAACCCAACTGATGATGGGTGCCCTCACGCCACGATTCGGTGAGCCACTCCACGCGCGGGTTCGCTACTTTGATCCGGCTGAGCGACGTGCAGGAATCCCTGAAGACGTAGCCGCATTAGTAGTGGGTATGACCGATACAACGACGACTCTTTCTCTTGCAAACATCAGCCCGGTGAATTCCATAAAAGTGATTATTCAGGCCGGGGCCTATGCTGAGCATCAGTTAACCTACGTCGAGCATGCTGGTCAAAAAGTAGCCGTGAACGATTCCTTCTTCAATGTGGAACTTCGCCCTAGCGCGGTAGCGACCATCGTATTGCATCAAGAGCGATACGCGAATCAACCGACATTGACTCACCCATGGAACACGGACTGATGACGCATTTCGTCACGCATGCAGATTAGATAACCGGGATTCATTGCAGCTACAACCACATTTAATCCAATTCAAACATGCGAAATGGTGTTGATTTGGTGTTTGGGACCATATAAAGTCTCGCAAATTCGGTTGGATCATATGCTCCAGCCGAGTGCTTAGTTCGTAAGAATTAGGCGACCATTTGGCGCCATCCTAATAGGAGAGACCTTGTATGTATGGATTTCGAAATCGAGGCCTGATCTTGTTGTTGATCACAGCAGCAGCAATGATCATTGCTGCCTGTAGCAGTGAAACGGTTGTTGAGACCGTGATTGTCACTGAAAAGGGAGACACGGTAACGGTCGTTGCAACCCCGACGGCTACGACAGAAGAACGGGCTCAGGCAGCGGTCGACGCAAAGAAGGGCGGCCACCTTCGAGTGGCGTCAGTCGGAAGTGTTCAATCGTTTGACCCGTTGTGGACCACAGCGTCCTCAACAGCAAATGTCTCGAGTTTGATCCTCGAAGCATTGTTTGCTTTTAAGGAAGACAACACGCTCGGGAAGATGCTTGTAGACGATTGGGAAGTTAGTTCAGACGGACTTACATGGAAATTCAAAATCCGTGACGGTGTTGAATTCCACAACGGTACTCCGCTGACCACCGATCAGGTAATTGGAACGCTCAGGCGCCAGAGTGAACGTGCCCCGGTGTTCAAATTGGTATGGGATCAATTCGGCCCCCCCACTTTCGATGAGTTCATTACTCGGGATAGCGATCTCGAGTTCAGCGTGAACCTAACTTCAACGACCGGTCTGGTACTGGATGCTTTGGGACCACAGAACTTCACACCTCAGATGGTGCTTGAGTCCTGGTACTCCCTACCTGCTACGGAGTCGGCTCCAGGAACACCAATCGGAACTGGACCGTATCGTTTTGAGTCCTGGACCCCAGGTGACCGCTGGTCGGCAATTCCGTACGCAAACTACTCGCCAAGTCCTGAGCCATCCGACGGTCAATCGGGAGCCCACACTGCATACTTCGACCGGGTTTCCTACATTGAAATCCCGGACCAGGCAACGCGTGTTGCAGCGCTTCAGACTGATGCTGTTGATCTAGTCCAGGAATTCTCTCAAGACCTGATCGACCGGTTGAAGGCCGACTCTAATGTTCAGTTGATTCCCAACCCGCCACTCAGGCTGCTTGGTCACTTCAACTACCAGATTCCGCCATTCAACGACCCGGTACATGGTCGAGACTTACGACGAGCAGTCGTCATGGCCTACGACAATGAAAAGGCTTTGCTAGCAGCAGCTGGAACTCCCGATCGAATCAACCTCTGTGCTTCATTGATGGAGTGTGGATCGGCATGGGAATCGAACGCTGGTAGCGAGAACATGTATAACGCCAGGCGAATCGAAGACGCGAAGAAGATCGTGAAAGATGCCGGATACGAGGGCTATACAATCCGCCTGATGGATCCTGCAGACCGCCAGCCTGCACACGGTGCAGCGCAGGTTACACGTGAAGTGCTTGAAGACATTGGCTTCAACGTCGATCTACGTGTGATGGACTGGGCCACTATGGTTCAGGACAGAGCAACCGTAGACAGATGGGAGTTCTTCCACACTTGGAGCGGACGAAGTGTACGAATCGGCGCGATTGGTCACCTAAGGTTCGGTGAGCTTCAGTATGACGCGTGGTTCAACAAATACACCGATACCGATGGCACGCAGCGACGGTTGTTCGATGTCTTTGCATCCGAAACCGACCCAGCGAAGATCGACGCAGCGATGGAGGAGTTCCAACAGTACTTCTACGACGATGCGATCTTCCTCCAGGTTGGTGAGTTCTTCAGCAACTGGGCAGCCAGCAATAAGATCGAAGGATTGCACGGTAACCCAGGTGGACAAAATCCATACGACAAGTGGTTCAAGTAAGGAACATTCGGACTATCCGAAATTAAAATCCTCCAAAGGTCGGGGAGCAGTGCTAGGTTACGCACGCTCCCTGGCCATGGGAGGTTTCTTACGGCTCGGGTTACCACAACAAAGATTTCTTCACGCTCAATTCGCGGTGAACGCCGCTAACACGAACGGAACAGTTTGATTTGTGGCGCTATATCGTTCAACGCGTTTTAGTATCGATTCCAGTAGTGATCATGGTTGGAATAATCACGTTCACTCTGGTTTACATTGGTCCCGGTGATCCGGCTGCAATCATTGCCGGCGACGAAGCAACCCCGGAAATCCTTGAGGCGATCCGGGAGGATTTAGGCTTCAACCGACCATTCCCAGTCCAGATGGGTGACTGGTTCTGGAAGCTGCTCCAGGGCGACCTTGGAACATCGTATTTCTCTAAACGAGAGATAACCGAACTAATTACACCTCGACTCCAGCCGACACTTTCGCTTGGATTCCAGGTCGTAGTGATTTCTACGATTATCGGTATAACCACCGGTATGCTTGCCGCGTGGAAAGCTGGTTCACGGTTGGATCGAAATCTGATGGTTCTGGCGGTTCTGGGATTTGCCACCCCTGGATTTTGGTTGGCTTTCATAACCATTTGGATATTCGCAGTAAACCTCGGATGGTTCCCTGTAATTGGATATAAACCAATCCAGGAAGGGCTAATTCCGCACCTCCACAGTCTTTTCTTGCCGGTGATGGTTAACAGCATTCTTGCGTCTGCGTTTATTTCGCGGATCACAAGATCGGCGATGCTTGAGGTACTACGAGAGGATTACATTCGAACCGCACGGGCCAAGGGGGCATCGGAATTTTCAGTTTTCCTGCGGCATGCTTTCCGACCCTCAGCAATTCCAGTAGCTACCGTGATTGGTGCTGCAATTGCAGGACTTGCAACCGGATTCGTGCTCACCGAGACGATATTTGCCATTCCTGGTCTCGGGCGAATGCTGGTTGACGCGATCGTGAGGCGTGACTACCCGATCATTCAGGCACTGCTGATGGTTGTTGCAACAGTGCTTATTGCAGTGAATCTAGTCATCGACATCCTCTATGCGTACATTGACCCGAGGATACGGTACTAACCATGACAGTTGCCTCAGAGTCCAGATCCGAGTGGGAACTCGCTCCACCGCTATCAACCCGCATAAAAGGAATGATCGGAGCGTCATATAAGGCGGCAAAGCGGGATCTTGTCCTCGCTGCTTCAATCGCTGTTCTACTGGTCGGATTGTTTCTCGCAATATTCGGACCAACTCTAGCTCGGACGGATTATGAACGCACCGATCCTGTAAATCGAATGCAAGCCCCTAGCTCCGAACACTGGTTCGGCACTGACAACTGGGGACGTGATGTTTTCGACCGCACAATCGTAGGCACTCGGCTTTCATTTATCGTCGGATTTTCGGTGACAATAATTTCTTCAATTCTTGGTGTGGGGATAGCCCTTGTCATCAGCTATTTCAAATTGCTCGATTCGGTAATGATGCGATTTGTCGACGGGCTGCTCGCGTTCCCGACAATCCTGCTCGCGCTCGCATTGATTTCTTTAATTGGTCCGAGCGTCGGTAACGTCATCATTGCTCTTTCGGTAACCGCGACCGCCAGCAAAATTCGGCTTGTTCGCGGAGCGGTATTGAGCTTGAGAGAATCTACATATGTTGATGCAGCCCGAGCTGTTGGAGTACCTGTACCACGCATTCTGATTCTCCATGTGCTGCCCAATATCGCCAGCATTATTATCGTGCAGGCAACGTTCACTCTCGCCTCGGCGATTCTCGCTGAGGCCAGCTTGAGCTTCCTTGGGGCCGGTGTACCGGAATACGTGCCAAGTTGGGGCAACATCATTGCAACCGGTCAGGGCTATATTCAGGTCGGATTCCACATATCGTTCTTCCCGGGTCTGTTCTTGACAATGACGGTGCTGGCTGTCGTACTGATCGGCGATTCCGTACGGGACCATCTTGATCCGAAACTTAGGGGGCGTCTAAAGACGACTGCTCAACAATAGGCAGAACAATTCGTCTCGTAGTATCCAATGACTGAAGCTCTCTTGAAAGTAGAAAACTTACACACCCAATTCCGTACGGAAGGTGGAGTCGTAAACGCAGTTGACGACGTTTCATTTGAAGTTAGATCAGGTGAAACTTTCGCCCTCGTTGGCGAAAGCGGGTGTGGTAAGAGCGTGACAGCGCTTTCGATCATGGGTTTGATCCCAAACCCACCGGGAGAAATTATCTCTGGCTCGATCGAGTTCGACGGGGTTGATCTGCTCAAATTGGCACCCAGAGAGATGCGTGCGATACGAGGTTCTCGAATAGGGATGATTTTTCAAGAACCCATGAGCTCACTGAACCCCGTTCTAACTATCGAGTCGCAGCTCGCCGAGCCATTGAAAATTCATCAAGATATGTCTAATGAAGCCGCGAGGGATCGTTCGCTGGAACTTGTCGAGATGGTCGGTATTCCCGATTCTAAAACCCGCCTCAAGCAGTACCCGCACGAATTGAGTGGAGGCCAGCGCCAGCGAATAATGATTGCAATGGCCATGGCATGTAATCCACGGTTGTTGATCGCCGACGAGGCGACAACCGCACTCGATGTAACCATTCAGGCTCAGATTCTTGATCTGATGCAAGAAATTACCGAGCAATCGGGCGCTTCCTTGCTCATTATTACCCATAATCTTGGGATTGTCGCAAGATACGCGAACCGGGTAGCCGTAATGTATGCAGGCAAACTTCGAGAGGTGAGTGAGGCTACAGACTTGTACGCCAAACCTCACCACCCTTACACCGTTGGCCTGCTTCAGTCGGTTCCAAGGCTCGATTCCGACAAAGGACAGCCGCTGTTACCTATAGCTGGTGAAATCCCCGACCTAACCGACTTACCAGAAGGTTGTGCTTTCAATCCACGGTGCCAGTGGGCCGTGGATCAATGCCGCACCGAACAACCCCTGCTAGAAGTATCTGAACCGGGCAGGCAAGTGGCCTGTTTCGAGCATCAATCCGTTTCGCTCCGTGTCTAGATTTTCGAGGAACGTTTCTAATTGAGCACGACAGCAATATCCCCCGAGCAACAAACGACTGCATTGGAGCAGACTCCGATCCTTGAGACGCGCCAGCTTAAGGTCCATTTCCCGGTCAAACGTGGCCTGATTATTCAGCGTACCGTCGGTGTGGTTAAGGCAGTTGACGGTGTAGATATCCAGATCAAACATGGAGAAACCCTCGGCCTTGTCGGTGAATCTGGATCGGGCAAGACGACTCTGGGAAGAGCGATCCTGCGACTCAATGATGCTGCTATGGGGCACGTCCGCTATGAAGGCGAAGAAGTGCTTGAATTACGACGGCGCGAAATGCGCCAATTGCGTCAAAGGATCGGAATGGTATTTCAGGATCCGTACGGATCCTTGAACCCAAGAATGACGGTTGGAAACATTGTCGCGGAGCCGATGCTTGTCCACAAGATTTTCGATGACAGATCAAAGATCAGTGACCGGGTTATGGAGCTTTTCGACACTGTCGGGCTAAACCGATCGATGGCCACCCGTTACCCCCATGAATTTTCCGGTGGACAACGGCAAAGAATCGGAATAGCCCGT
>DBTA01000033.1:10006-10198 GCA_002306815.1 Dehalococcoidia bacterium UBA1328
CGGCAAAGAATCGGAATAGCCCGTGCCCTCGCTTCAGGTCCAAGCTTGCTGATTTGTGATGAACCGGTTTCGGCTTTGGATGTTTCGATTCAGGCACAAATCATCAGCTTGTTTGATCGCTTAAAAGAGGAGCAGAACCTCACTTACCTCTTCATCGCTCACGATCTTTCGGTTGTCAGGCACGTTAGCGAC
>DBTA01000001.1 GCA_002306815.1 Dehalococcoidia bacterium UBA1328
CTTAGGAATGCTCCCAGCTTCTAGCGGGGGCATCTTTATAGATGGAACTGAACTGTCCACTACAAACGCGCGCTCATGGCAAGACCAGATTGGATATGTGCCCCAGGATGTGTATCTAATCGACGACTCTATCGAGGCGAATATAGCGTTCGGTATCCCTGCGGGCGAACGCGACATCGCCCGGATTAGGGATGCCGCCCAAATAGCCCGAATCGATAATTTTGTTGAAACACAGTTGCCTTATGGCTACAAGACCGTAATCGGTGACCGCGGTGTGAGGCTTAGCGGTGGACAGCGTCAAAGACTAGGAATAGCACGGGCTCTGTATCACGAACCCTCCGTATTGCTGTTGGATGAAGCGACCAGCAATCTGGACAGGGAAACCGAAGAGTCGCTTCAGCAAGCCATTGAGGCAATTTCAGGCGATCTTACAGTGTTGGTGGTCGCTCACAGGTTGTTAGCCACTAGGTCATCAGACATGATTTATGTGCTCGACAATGGACGAATCATCAATAAAGGCAAATACAACGATGTAGTTGATGAGTCAGGTGGCTTACGCACGGTAATCTAAATGCGTAAGTATCCACGCTTATCCGCCAATTGAGAAAACAGTTGAGATTTTTTATTAAGCAAATACAAGCTCTAAAGCGAGCGGCGCGTTTGATCCTCTACCGATCCGTCGAAAGAGACGTTGTTGCTCGTTTCCACAAGCTCTACTATCACGGTCGACAGCGGGGGCTGAGCTGGGGGGACACATACTGGCTCGGAACTCAGGTTTTAAAGTGCCCTTTAGATCTCTGGTTGTACCAGGAACTCATTCAGGATTACCGCCCCGATCTTGTGATTGAAACAGGTACATACATGGGCGGTTCGGCGAAATTCATTGCGTCGATTTTTGATCTGGTGGGTCACGGTGAAATCGTTTCAATCGACATAAACCCTCGTGAAGGGCGACCCGATCATGACCGTATCACGTATGTCACTGGATCATCGGTTGATCCTGATATTGTTGAGCTGGTTCGAGAGATGGCGAAAGGCAAACCTAAAGTGATGGTGATCTTAGATTCCAATCACGAGAAATCGCATGTTGATGCTGAAATTGCCGTATTCAAAGACCTGATTCAACCAGGCGGGTATCTTGTCGTTGAAGATACACATCTGAACGGAAATCCCATCCGAGATGAGTTTGGACCAGGACCGATGGAGGCAGTTGAGGAGTTCCTACGATCCACAAACGAATTTGAAACAGATCCTGCTGGTACCAAATTTTTCATGACTTTTAATCCGCACGGATTATTGAAGCGGATCGGTTAGCCGTGTTCGGACTTGGGCGAAAGCGACAAGCCCCGCGACCGGTCGTGGATGCCTCGATAAATATCGTCGTAGTTGGGTTGGGCGGGATGGGACAGAGGAATTGTGCTCACGTTTATGATTCGCCAAGTTTCACTCTTTACGGTGTTCAAGACGTGAACCAATCGGTCTCTGCTTCCGTTGCCGACAAATACAAGGTCCGCTCATATTCCGATTTCGACGCATTACTTAGCGACGAAGCGGTCGATGCCGTGTTCGTGTGTACTCCTCATTTTCTCCTCGCCGCCTATGGGATGCGAGTACTGGGATCTGGAAAGCACCTGATTTTAGAAAAACCTATGGCGATCGATGTTGAGGATGCAAATGCACTGCTCGCAGAATCTGAAAGAGCAGGGCGGCATATTGCGATCAACTATGCAAGGGTTCATACCCCGGTAATTCGGCGAGCTCGGGAACTTTTGGATTCTGGTGTGGTCGGCGAGGCGGAGACTATCGACATCCGATGGAGTTCTCATAAGTCGGCAGGTTACTATCAGGGGGCGCATAGCCCGACCCCAGATGATTGGCGAGCCAACAAAGAAAAATCTGGCGGTGGGATGTTAATCATGACGACTTGTCACGCGATTCATTATGCCCAGTACTTGGTGGGTATGCGCCCGTTGACCGCTGCTGCTAACGCGCTCAATACAGGTGGCATTGGTGATGTGGAAGACGTTCTCCAGGGAGTCATCAGTTACGAGAATGGGGTCATAGGCTCAGTATCTACCTCCTCGAGCCAACGCGGATCTAGTACAAACGATATGGTTATCGCAGGCTCTCAAGGCACGCTCGTTATTGAGGGTGATTCATTGAGATTTTTCTCAACGCGAGTTATTGACGGACAACGACCCGGAAAATGGCACGCGGAGAAGCACGAAGCATCTGAAAGGTATCTCGACGACTGGCTAGACGAGGTGGCTAATTCGATAAGCACCGGAGCAAAGCCGATCGCCGAACCGAGTTTGGCGAGAGACACGTTAGCGTTGATTCAAGCTTTGTATGACAGTAGCCAAACTGGTCGAACTATCCAGATCGGATCAATCGTATGAATTGGAAATACTTCGAGTCAAGAGATGTGGCTATTGCTGGTAGTCAGACTCTCAACTTCATACTGATGGAATCTGATCAAGGAAAGTTTGGAATTTCTTTTGACTCTGGAGAAACTCAGCAAGTTACTTGCATTTCAAAAGAGGAATTAGTGTTCCTCCCAGAATTGCTGGTAGCTCTTGTGGTAATCGACGCATGCAGACTTAACCTTGGTAGTCGCGTGTTGATTGCTGGAAACGACTCTCTGGACCAAGCCTTATCACAATTACTCTCCGCTGCGGGAGGCATCGAAACAGAACATTTCGATGCCTCCGACAGAATTGAATCTCAGTTAGATGCGATTTTCGGTTGTGAATTGAAAATTGTGGCTGATCATTTGCACAGAATCCGTAACGGCGGAAAACTGGTTCCAACTTGCGAAATTCAGCAGGATGAACGAATAGACATTTACAGTCTTGTTCACCGAAAAGGTTTGCAGGTCACAGGGGTGGCGGTCCATGAAACTATGGGCGAACAATTTCACGACCTCGTTCGTCGACTCAACACGTTAATTCAACGGTACTCGCTGTTTGGATAGATAAAACTGGCAAATAATCGAAGCTGCGCTTCAGAAATTAATCTCATGGAAGGAATCAGTTGACAACGGTCAATATTGTTTTAGGGAACCACGTAACTAACATCGGAAACGGGTTTTTAGACGTTGGTTCTAAGGCTTCTATTCAGTTAGCCGATCCCGAGGCTGACGTCTTTAACACCTCCTCATTTCCACGGTGGTATGAACACACCCAGATGGGGCGTAAAGGACTTCTAAAGAAGTCTGAGCCTAACTTTTTTTCTATTGTGTACCGACTTCAAGCCGACTTCGCTGTTTTCTCTGGCATGGTGATCACCACGGGTTTTGTTGATAGATATGGCGAAATCATTCGAAAGATGAGAGCGAACGGTACGAAGATAATCCTTAATGGGGCTGGGCCAGTCAGATATACAGACGAAGAAACAGACCGGTGTCGCGCGTACTGGTCCGATGTCGGTCTGCATGCACTTGTATCTCGAGATACGTACACTTACGAACGGTACTCAGATTTAGCCGAGTTACCGTTCGATGGAATTGATTGCGGTTTCTTTTTATCGGACGGTTATTCACCGAGAAAACTCGACGCTCCGGCATACGATGTTGCGGCGTTTGACGGCATCAAAGAATCAGGTGATTTATATTCCGAAGGGCGAACGGTGGTACGGCCACATCACAAGATATTCCCTTCGCTTAATTTACGTGATTCAGGTGCTGCGTTTAAGCCAAATGTTTTCATTTCGGAACAGGTCGCTGATTATTTGAACATTTACGGTAACGCGACCACTGTGAGGACGGATCGAGTGCATGCGTGCGTGGCGGCTGTATCTTACGACGTACCATGCCAACTCTACTCCGATACAAAACGAGGTTTCTTATTTGAAAAACTTGGAATCTCAAGGGAGCAACTCCAATCTGAGCTCACGAGGATAGACCGGCAGAAGTTGCAGGACGCGAAGGGCGCACAAGTGGCGTTTTTGGAAAGTGTTCTCAAGGACGGATAGCACTCTGTGAATTTGGCCAGTTGCTTAAAGAGGATCGGGAAGAGATTTCCTAGATCGACATACCCGTTCCTGAAAGCGTTCTGGCACGGCTGGAACGAGACAATCAATACGCTCCGAAACATGCGTTTGCCGGTGCGGGCAACGCGGGTTGAATTTACTGCACTAGAAATAGCGGAACTGCGCCGGCATTTTCAACGCGGACCTTCGAAAGGGGAAGTGGCCGTTGAATCTCTGTTCACAGCTGTGAGTCCGGGCACCGAAGGAGCCGTATTTAAAAGTCTTCCGAATGCTGTTCGAGCCTTCCCATACCCTCCAGGATATTCAGGCGTTGGAGTTGTAAAAAAGTCTGGGCGCGGGACGAGCATCAAGCCAGGGGAGTTGGTCGCTGGTCAATTGGGTCATTCGTCGTTAACGAACGTTCCCGAAGCTGAACTGATTCGTTACGAACAGTCCGCTGATCACGTTTACATGTCGTTTGTGGAACTCGGATGTATCGTTCAACAGGGCATTCGCAAAGCTCACGTTAGATTAGGTGACCACGTCGCCATACTCGGCACTGGACTGTTAGGTCAGTTGTCAGTCTCATATGCGCATCTTTTGGGTGCCGGCAAGATTACTCTCGTCGGACGTTCCACCAGACGCAAAGTATCAAGTTCGGAACATCTCCCAGAACACGACTACTTGGTCGTCGGTGAGGATGGGACGGTCGAGACTAAAGCGGATTTGGTGATCGAGTGTGTCGGGACTCCAGAAGCTGTGATTCAAGCGATTGGATTGTCTAGGGATGGTGGCACCGTAATAAATTTGGGTAGTCCTCGGAATTCAATTTCCCTTTTGGCCATAACAAACCTGATCGCATCCAAATCGGTGAAACTGAAGGGAGCTCACATCTCGACATTGCCAAAGTCAACAGTTAATTTCGACGATTTGTCCAAGATCGATGAACGCAAAGTTTTTCGTCATTTGATTTCAGATGGCCTCTTGAGCATGCCTGAGATTGAAACAGTTCCAACCAACGCCAATGTAAATGTGAACATGGCTTACGAACGGCTAAATCGGGGAACAATTCCAACAACTGTGGTTTTCGAGTGGTGAGACCTGAAACGTTATGATCGTCTGGACCTTATGAAGAAGCTCAAGATTCTCATATTTTCTTCCAGTTTTTTACCGAAAGCTGGTGGACTGCAATATGAACTCAAGTGGTATCTGGACACTCTGGATCGCTGGACAGAACAGGCTTTAGATTATGAATTCTCGTTCGTTTATCCGGGACTTGAAGCAGCCCCTTACTCACAGTTTAAGAACATCGAATCGTTTGGCCTGAATTTTGATGAGTATTCAAACGGCAGTCGATTCGCCACTTTGTCAGCAATTCTTAGACTCAGAAGAGTGATTAAGTCAGTCCGTCCCGATGTGGTTCACTGCAACGCCGTGTTGCCTGATGCAGGATGGGTGTATTTGGCAACCCTCGGACTCCGCAACCCTCCGAAGCTTGTCGTAACCTCTCACGGCCAGGACCTAGTCCGCCTTCCCGAATTTAACTACGGAACGCGACTGAATCGTTCTCTAAATCGAATGATTAAGTTTGTTGCGAAGCGAGTGCATAAACACGTCCTGCCAAGCGAGGCGCTTGGCGAATTTGCAGATGAAATCCACTCAGACCGTGATCGCGTTGTGGTGATACCAAACGGAATTCCACTCCGTGACGAACCAGATTTCGAAGCCGAGGCTACTGGGACGGAAATCACTTCAGGTTTGGTAGCGAACGAGGGTCTCCGGTACCTTTCACTTTCGAGCGGTCGACCTATCAAGAATCTCCAAGTGCTGGTGGATGCTTTTGCCAAGGAGCGAGACTTCCTGGGAGAATCCAGACTGGTGTTAGCTTGCGATGGACCGTCTGCAGGGCACATACGGGATAAGGTCAACGATTTAGGAATCACAGACCAGGTCGACTTCATTGGTGAGGTGAGAGGGTCCGAAAAGCAAGAAGTTTTCGAAGCGGCCGATATTTACTGCCAGGTTTCTCATTTCGAGAACTGCCCAGTGTCCTTGCTTGAGGCAATGAAATTCAAAGCTGCCATCATTGCAAGTGATGTCGGTGGAGTCCCTGAACTCGTCACCGATGAAGTAAATGGACTTTTAGTCGACCAGAAAAATGTCGAGTCTGTGCGACGGGCCTTAAGGCGAGTGTACGAAGATGTAACTCTGCGGCAGTCACTCGTCGAAAATGGACAGGAGCGAGTTGACAACTACTCGATGATCCAAACCGTGAAGCGCTACACGGAAGTCTATCGATCGGTTGTTTGATGGTTATGCCAGGTTGAATCAACTATGAATGTTTGCATACTGTTCGACACTACACCAGGACCATTCGGTGGGGCTAACCAATTCCTAAAAACGCTGACTAAAGAATTGAACGATAGAGGTCACATTGTCACCTCGCGCCCCACTAAGCAAACCGATGTAGTGCTTTTGAATGGATTCAACTACGGTCCGAACAAGCTCCAGAAACCAAGCAAAATTGCGCAACTCAGGCATACCGGTAATTTCAATGTTTTTGGCGGATGGCTCTCAGAAGAATATTGGAGTAAGAAAGACAGAAGAGGTCCTGCGATCGTTCATCGTCTCGACGGTGTCGCTGAATTAGTACGTGGAACGCGAGGTCCGGCTGATGACGTCCAACCTGCAGTAAACAAATATGCCGATTTCACAATTTTTCAAACCGATTACTGCCGCATAAGCTTCGATGACCACTCGAGTGTTGTGCCCGAGCATTTCACGGTGATAAACAATGCCGTAAACGGGGAAGTCTTTAGACCGGTTAGTAATGAGACTATTGAATCCACGCCTGACACGATTAAATTCGTCGCCGTATCATGGTCGGCAAACGTGCGAAAAGGGTTTCAAATCCTGTCAGATCTTTCTTTGTTACCAGGCGTGGAAGTAGCGTTTGTTGGCAACTGGGCCGAGCAAATTCCGGTCAACAATGTCCAACTTGAGGGAACTTTGGATTCAGAGAACCTCGCCGTCTTGATGCAAGAAAGCGACGCTCTTATTCATGCTGCTCTAAATGAGCCTTGCGCAAATGTAATTGTCGAAGGTATGGCAACCGTATTGCCAGTTTTATACCGAGATTCGGGTGGAAATCGTGAACTCGCTGGCGACTACGGTGTCGAACTCACAGACGATTTAGAATCCGACCTCGCAAGGTTCAGGGATCGTTTCCCTGAACTTAAACAGCGACTCTTATCAAATCGTTCGAGTTTTCTAATTCCTCGGGTTGTTGAAGACTACATTTCGGCGTTTGAACGTGCGGTCGAAATTCGAAACTCAGGTTCAGTTGTCGTCGGATAGTCTAATTCTCACACCCGGCGCCTGTTCGAATTAGCTCAGTATGGTCGGTCGTTACATGATCGTATTTTGATCAGAGTGTCGCTTCGGGGACAAACTCTTCGATCTTCTCCCTGAGTTCTTCTTCCCCGACTGCTCGAGCGGTAACGACCAAATCCCGGAATACTTCAATCGAATCAGTTTGGCCACCATTGGTTCGTACTCGGAAAATCTTCTCGTTTTCGGTCTTGCTGACGTCCTCGTCGGCATACGACAGAATTTCCGAGATCTTTTCACCTGGTTTGAGTCCCGTGTACACGATCTTAATATCCTGGTCGGGCACTGATCCGGATAGCTCGATCATTGTTCTGGCGAGAGAATCTATATTAACTGGCGTACCCATGTCGAGAAGGTAGATTTCTCCAGATTCGCCGATAGCTGCAGCTGTCAAAATCAACCCGGCTGCTTCATGCGCGGTCATGAAATAGCGTTCCATGTTTGGGTGAGTGACAGTGACTGGGCCGCCTTGTTCAATCTGTTGCTGGAAAATTGGAACTACACTCGCATTGCTACCAAGTACATTTCCGAATCTGACAGCGCAGTACTGAGTTTTTGAGTCGGATGCCAGCGACTGCATCGCCAGTTCAGACATTCGTTTGCTTGCGCCCATGATGGAAGTTGGGTTCACAGCCTTGTCGGTTGAAACAAGAACAACTTTTTCGACTCCCAGATCGTTGGCGACGGTTGAGACGTTGATGACTCCACCCAGATTGTTAATCACTGCGTCGGCAGGTGAATCTTCCATCAAGTAAACGTGCTTATGCGCAGCAGCATGAAGAATGATTTGGACACCGTGGGGATCCATCACTCCTTTGATCGAATCGCTATCTGTAATGTCAGCGATCCTCGTCAGAATGTTCACCTCGGATCCCGATAGTTTTTGGGAAGCTCGAAGCTCGTAATCAAGCAGGACGAGCGGATTTTCGGCTCTGTCGATGAGGATCAGTTTTTCGGGACTAAATTCCAGAACTCTTCTAGCTAATTCTGAACCGATAGAGCCCGCAGCTCCAGTTACAGCGACAATTTTGCCTGTAAATACAAACTGCAATAACTCACTATCAAGATGAGTTTCTGGACGGCCTAGCAAGTCAGTAACTTCAACTTTCCGAAGTTTGGAAATCGAGACGTTGCCGGCGAGAAGTTCGTTGGTTGCAGGAAGCAATCTGAATTCAACCTTCGCGTCACGGCAGAGATCGATTATTCGTGCACGTTGTTCTTGAGATGCAGAGGGTATAGCGATGACGATTAGGTCAGCGTTTTGGCGGTCAACAACACTGGGCAAATCCTCGACTGGCCCGAATACTTGGACACCAATTACGCTCGATCCAATTTTGTTGAGATCGTCGTCTATAACTCCGACAATGTCTAT
>DBTA01000040.1:0-2117 GCA_002306815.1 Dehalococcoidia bacterium UBA1328
AAGGTGCATTCCTATCATCCGCTTCGTTATCTACCAATAATGGGAACGTTGCGGTGACCAATGCCGTCGGCGATTACGACATCTTGACCACGAACTCGGAGGTGACTATCCAATCCGTGGTAGGAAGCGTCAACGCAAGCACCAGCAATGCACACGTTTGGTTTGACGGTCAGATCACAGATGGTGCAAATTCAATCTCAACAACTAACGGTGATATTGCGATTCTACTCCAGCAAGGTTCAGACGTATCGATTTCAGGAACGACTCACAACGGTTTAGTGACCATCGATGGTGGTGACAATGGAGTATCAAAAGACGGCGACACTGCTGTCATTTCACACGTGGTTGATGGTGGTAGAGGGATACTGAATATCACGAATGGTCCGGGAGCGATCCATATCAACCTGGACGCTATCGAAGTGTTTGATCAGGACAGCTAATATCGGCAATATGGCCGTAAGCAAACTGCCCCTGCAGCTCGAAAAAATCCTCTCAGAAAGTTTTTATCTCCGCACGACGCTGACTCGAAAGAACGGCTCGAAACGAACGATTGAAACGACTTTCGTGTGGCTTAAAGATGGCGGTGTAAATCGCATTGTGCTGTCCGGTTACCCGGGTAAACGGGATTGGGTGGCCAGCATGTCCCGAAACTCGGAAGTAACACTTCACACCGGGGAGTTCGAACCCTGGTTCGACATTCCCGCCGAGGCTAGGGTTATTCGTGACCTAGACGAAAAACTCCCCCGTATTATCGCTTTTATCGAACACTGGGCGCGTCGTCCGAGATTCCCGCGAACCCGATTCAAAATTCTTCTAGGCCCAGTGAAGATTAATCGCTGGCTGCATTTACCCTGGTGGGGGCCATTCATCATTGCAAAGCGAATCTTCAACGGGATGCCTTGCGTTGAAATCACATTCACAGGCAATCTTGAGCTAATCAACAGCGATGGTCCGCCACCACTTTACGAGCCACAAGAAAGCAGACCTTTTTAAATTGACTGCGAATCGCTGTTGGATTCAGTATTCCCCACTGGGTAGCGTTCCGGCAAATGCCCGTCAATTGCAGATTCTACAATTTTGCGCACCCCTGCTTCGAAATCTTCCGAACCCGAAACCCAGTTCAAATAAGAGATATCGTTCTTCAATACGTCTACCAGGCGTTCGCCCCTATGCTTACCAAAGTTGATGAGTGCGTCACCTTCTTCGCTCCATACAAACTTGCCTTCAGAATCGATAGCGGCATCATCGATTCCTTTTGACCAATTTTCAATAGCATCTGGAGCATCTGGAACAGATATGTCGGATGCAATCTGGCCCTTAAGAATCGCCAAGACATCGCGAGCTGTCTGTGTTGGGTCTTCGGATTCCGTTCGAATGCCACCTACGAAGCGAGCGTAAGCAGAGTCCATGTTTCGGGGCTCGAGGCGATGAAAAATGACCATAGCGTCCACAACTGCTCGATCAGAAACGTCAAACTTGACACCACATCTCTTGAACTCCGCTTGCAATAACGGCAACCCGAACCGTTCAATACCAAACCCTGCAATATCACAGCCGTCGAGATGTTGGGCTAACGCTCTTGCGTAGGACCTGAATAGCGGTTGGCCCTTTACGTCTAAATCGGTCAGGCCGTGAACACGCGTCGCTCCCGGTGGGATCTTGGTCTCAGGGTTAACTACCACCGAGCGAATATGCTCGGTTCCTCCCGGATTCACCTTGAGCACCGACACTTTCACTATTCTCGATGTACTTGTATCAAGACCGGTCGACTGTATGTCCAACACAGCAAGAGGTCGATCTAACCGTAGGGTGCGATCACCAGTTTGCGAAATAGAAGAACCGGCGGGTTTTGGAAGATTGCCTGACATATCCGGAGGCTAGCACGCTTTACCCACGTGACGCGATATTCTGGCGATCAATGCCGAAAATTATCGCCAACAGACAATATCCTGCAGTAGAAACACAGCTAATATAGTTTGCCTGCAACTCGCATCGTGACCGTTTATGGTTCGACAGCCGAGACCACTCAGAGCCGAAGTGGCGGAATGGCAGACGCGATGGATTCAAAATCCATTGGGGTAACACCCGTGTGGGTTCGACTCCCACCTTCGGCACCA
>DBTA01000040.1:2427-4178 GCA_002306815.1 Dehalococcoidia bacterium UBA1328
TTCGACTCCCACCTTCGGCACCATGATTATTAGTTCAACGGATGTATTTCAGATAACAATTTATCTTTTGTAATGTAGAAAAATTGATGAATTGACATTCGATTCGAGCCAACATCGGCTCGATTTCAGCTCTACTGCCGATACATCAGCGAATCAACTGGAAAGGGATCAGGACGCTCGCAAGAGGAGTCTAGCTCGATCCGTCGGCCAGAATCTGAACTCCGCGCAAAGGCGTGCAAAATCTCTAGTACATGCGAAGCCAGGGTACCGCTCGCGCGGTGCGGTTCGCCTTTTGAAATACTTGCTGCCATATCTGCTACCCCCAACCCTCGAGAGTTTTCGCTAAATGGTAGATCGTACGGAACCTCTAGCCATTCTTCACGGTCGCGAGTAAGAATCTTCACTGGATCACCAAAATTATTAGGGTTCGGAACCGATAACGATCCTTCGCTTCCGTACACCTCTATAAACGGAAGCTGAGCTCCCCAAACATCAAAACTAGTGATCACAGTGGCAATCACACCACTTACAAAATCGACTGCCCCCGTGACATGCGTCGGTATCTCAACGTTGATCTTTGTGCCAATTTTCGGCTCGCTCGTAATGGTCCTTTGTGGGTACGTAATTCGCGCAGATCCAGAAACAAACTTCGCTGGTCCCAACAGGTTCACTAACGCTGTGAGGTAATACGGACCCATGTCGAGCATAGGACCGCCCCCAACCTTGTAATAAAATTCTGGAAATGGATGCCATCTTTCGTGTCCTGGCGTAGTAAAAAATGCCGTAGCACCAATAGGCGTGCCAATGGCGCCTTCATCAATCAGCCGGCGGCAAGTCTGAATTCCTGCTCCCAGAAACGTGTCGGGAGCACAGCCGACGCGCACCCTGTGAGTGATAGCCAGTCGCTGAAGTTCAACCGAATCCTCATACGAAACACAAAGAGGTTTCTCACCGTATACATGTTTGCCCGAGACAATACCCGCTTTCATTACGTCGAAGTGGTATTGAGGCTGAGTCAAGTTAACGATCAAATCGATCGATTCATCAGCAAGCAATTCTTTAGTTGTCATTGCTTTTATCGAGGGGTAGTTCTTGACCACTGCAGCTGACATTGCGGGATCAAGATCAGAGCAGGCGACTACCTCAACCGCTTCAAATCTAGTGAGATTTTGGAAGTAAATTCCACTAATCACTCCACACCCAACAACACCGACTTTAATCGGCATTACTTCGCTGCCCATATCATCCCTCGTCGCATAATTTCTTTTGGTTCCGGCACATCAAAGTCTGTATACACATGCCCTACGGAACCGTAGAAAATTCGCCCTCTACCCCACATGCGTTTCCAGTAAACCGGCATCTCAACGCCCTTGATCCAATATTGCCCTGCCTGGTCACCAGAAAACGTGGTAGTCGCAAGAACCTCGTTTGATGGATCAACATGCATGTAGTACTGCTCAGAGCGCATCTTGAAGTCGCTAATTCCCTCGGTAATCGGATCATCGTGGTTCGTAATGTTGACTCCGTACTCGATTACCCCACCGGGGTGAGCAACCCACTGACCACCGACCATAAACTGGTACGACGGCTCAAATCGGAACGAATCGGCCATACAGCCGTGCCAGCCTGCCATACCGATACCTGAATTAACCACGTCCATTAGTCCAGCAAGCTGTTCCTTGGAAATTTCGCCCTGAGTCCAGATTGGAACAATCAGATCCATTGAGTTAAGAAGCACAGAATCCAGGTAT
>DBTA01000025.1 GCA_002306815.1 Dehalococcoidia bacterium UBA1328
ACAGATCCGGAAATAGATTGCGACACAGATCCGGAACCAGATTCATTAATAACTTGTACCCCTGGTCTATCTTCACCGTCTTCACCGCTACATGCGGCTAATAACGCGATGACAGCCATTGACATAACGAGGATTAATACACCTCGATAAGCCATCATGGGTACTTGAGAATTGATTACCATTTCTTTCTCCTGATCACACCACTTTCGTGGGTTCTCGAACTAGTCAAGCGTTCCACATTTCCCGGGCCATCCCAATCGGGACGCGCCACAGGTATTGCCAATTGATGAATGAGTTTCCGCGGCGGCGTTTTTTCCAACTCACCGGAACCTCGGATATGGCCATCCCTTTACGGAGTAAATCCAGCGTCAGCACTTGTGCATAGTTGTAGTCATGCACAATTTCCGCTACGCCTAACGCGCGCCTCGAGAACGCACGGAATCCCGTCTGGCCATCTTGGATGCGTCGCCCAGCGGCAATGCTGAGCAGCGTTGTAAATACTCTGTTACCGACTCGACGGGGCAACTTTTGTTTCTCCCCTTTAATTGGGTGGCGTACACCCAGTACGTAGTCAGCCCGACCGCTCTCAACCTCGTTGAGCATGACCGGAATTTCAGTGGGGTCGTACTCGCCGTCGGCGTCCAGATAGATCGCAGCCCTTGCATTTTGATTACGAGCTTCAGCGAGACCCGTCCTCAGGGCAGCTCCCAAGCCGCGGTTTCGATCATGCTGCACGACGATGTCGGCGCCGAATTCGCGAGCGACTTCACTTGTTGCGTCAGTTGATCCGTCGTCGACTACGATCACTCTTAGGTCTGAAACCTCTTCTCTCGAAATCCTTCTTAATGTTTCCGGTAAGGATCCCACCTCGTTGTAGGCCGGGATGATTACAGCGACAGGATCCTGATCCTCCGGAGAATCACTCGCGGGTCCAACCAGAATTTCACCGACCGACTCGCGCGGCGCCCTATGGCCCAGCAACTGCAGAATTGTCGGCGCAACGTCGGTTAAGTGTTTGGCGTCGTGAACGATCTGACCCTGGCCAATATCTTGTCCAACTGCGATGAACGGAACCCGCCGCTCGCTTTCTGTGAGATGGCCGTGACCACCAATTCCTTTGCCCTGTCCGTGATCGGAAGTGATTATCAGGCGGGTGTCGTCCATGAACCCGTTCGAGTGGCACCATGTAACGAACTCTTCGACAATGCGATCTGTCTCTTCGATCTTTGCCAGGTACTCGTCGTTGTAGCTACCTCGAGCATGCCCGGTTTGGTCCACGCTGAGCAGCTGAAGAACCAGAAGTTCTGGATTTTCTGCCTTCATCACCCGTTTCGCCTGAGAAACGAGCTCATAGTCAATTGCATCGTTGTGATTCACCGCACTGACGGTATCGACCACCTCTTCCCCGAATGCGTCTACGAGGTGGGCAATGCCAACGAGCTTTCCTGTTTTGCCTGCTTCTTCAAGTACATCGAAAATCGACTCACATTTGACGCCAAGACTCGGCACAAAGTTGCTTTTCATACCGTGAACGTCAGGAGGCGCACCGGTAAGCATCGAACTAAACGCGGTTACCGTTCGTGCCGGGTAGACCGTCCGCATATCAGAGAAATCGGTGCCTTGTGCGCGCAGGTCGTCGATGAACGGTGTGTTTGCTTCAAGGAGCCGGTCGGCGCGGCAGCCGTCGATTGCAATCACGATCACTCGTCGAGCTGGGTTTTGTGGAACCGCGACTCGAGTTCGAGTTGGGCTGATCGGCAGAGCAGGTACCCAGGTGAAGAACCACTGGTGCAACAACAACGCTGTGATCCCGAAGATGAGGGTGAAAGCCCCGGCAGCAAGTAGTGACGCAGAGCCAGGGCTCTCCATAAGGAAGCTGAACATCAATACCAGCAGGAGGTATTTCGGGGTCTGTTCAAAAAAATTACCGCTCGTAGGATCGGGATTCTCTAGCACGAGCTTCCAGAAACGAGTGAAGTTGGTCCAGGGCATCCCGATCCTGATGTGGTAGTAAACGGTGCCCCACAAAACGATCGTGAAAGTTAGGTACAACCCGACAGCAATTGCGATTGCGACAAAATCGAACACCTGGAATACCGCGACAAACAATCCCAAGAATGCCCAGAGAGCCCACCGCAGATGTAGTGGAAAGTCGAACCGGTAAAACACGATCCCAAGCGGGATCAAGGCAATCGCCGAGACGACTGATCTTGTCAGAAAATCGATGCTGCCGAGCTGAGGCAGATTGATGAGGATCAAAACGCCCACGGTAAATACTGGTGTGAATGGCTTGCCCTCGTTGAGCACATTCCATACGCGGGCTGAGATGATTTCGAATCGAGAGGCCTCTCGCGCACGGCTTTTATCCAATGAGACATGAGTCCTGTCCGGGCGGATGGCGCGAAGCAGCTCACCTCCTGCGAACAAGCCAGCAAACGAATACGAGTAGGCAAACTTGATCCCATGAGTTACGACGGCGAGAACGATCGCCTGTTCGATCGACACACCGTAGAACGCCAGTGCGCCGGTCATACTTGCCTCGTAAACGCCGATCCCTCCAGGTGCGAAGTGGAAGATCTGGAACAGGAGCGTGAACGACGTAACCGCGATAGCGGCCTGAATGCCGATATCAACACCAATTGCTTCCGCCGAGACGAGGATTGCAGCTGATTCGAGAATCCACGACGGCAACGTCAGTACAAATGCACTCGCTGTTTGACGGGGGGATATCTGCGCTATGCTGTGTTTCGCTGATCGCCAGGTTCGCTCGACTACCGCCGGTACCTTCGCCGGTGGTGGAACAGACCGGATAGCAATGAGAACTGATACTCCCGCTGCCAGCATCACTCCAGAAATCATCAAACTCGCGAACCCGTTCACAGGACTACTCGGCGCCAGTGGAATCAGAATTGATGCTAGGACGAACAGGCAGATGTAGTCGATTATTCGGGCGACGACGCTGGTGCTAATTGATCGAGTGGCAGTCAAACCCCTGCTCGCCGAGATGTAAGGTCGTACGATCTCGCCAGCCTTGACCGGTAGCACGTGGTTAGCAAACAACGATGTCTGGAGCGCAGAGAAAGCGGTCATCCTGTCTAGGCCAGGCAACAACTGACGCCAGGCTTCCGAGCGAAGCCCGAACGCCGCTGTGTATGCGATGAAAAATACGCCAATCAACAGGGGATTCTTGATCATGAGTCGGAATGCACTGACCAGATCCGAATGATCGACAGCCCAGGCGACTATCGCAGCAAGCAATGCGACCACGATCGACATGAAAACCAATCGTGACCACGACGCACGCAACCCCGCGAGCGGCAGATCGCTCTGATCCTCCGACGCAACTGAGGTGTCTAAGGAGTGGCTACTCACCACCGACTCCTGACCTCAGGTGTCCAGCCCTGCATTCGATGTTGTACAACCATTTACGTCTGTTCTCAGCTACGAAGTAACTTGTGTTTATGCACGAATTATTTCATTTGTCCTAGCGCACACAAAGCAATGGTACGAAAAATGTAGACTAAATCAATACCAATTCGGTCAGGATTTATACCGAGTATTTATTGTGCCCGGTTTCAACTCGAATAATTCCATAAATGGTGTCGACCACGGGTAGGTGCGTTCTAACGAAGGAGTACGGTAGGCAGTGAGGAATGTTCATACCGGCCAAAGCTTGTTGCCGATTCAAAAAGTGTGTGATAAACCTCTGGTTGAGTGAACTGTGCTGACAGCGTTTTGGGTCACATTTGGATTGGTCTTTGTCGCGGAAATGGGCGACAAGTCTCAGCTTGTCGCCCTAGCATTTTCGACCATTTACAAATGGTGGCAGGTGGTCCTCGGAATCTTGATCGCCACCCTTGTTGTTCACGCAGGCTCTGTTGCTCTCGGCAAGTACGCCTCAGAATATCTTCCCGACGCAGGTCTCGCGATTGGGGCAGGTGTGGCCTTCTTCGGTTTCGCGTTTTGGACGCTCAGAGGCGACACATTAAGCGGTGACGAAACAAAAATACGGAGAGGGTGGGGACCGATCGCTCTAGTGACGGTCGCATTCTTCATAGCTGAACTTGGCGACAAGACAATGCTTCTCACCGTCACTTTGGCAACGCAGTACGACTCTTTCGTAGGAGCCTGGATCGGGTCGACCCTCGGTATGGTCGCGGCCGACGCTCTCGCCATCGCAGTGGGTTCGAACTTGAAAGGGAGATTGCCTCAGAAACGAATTAACCAGGGTGCAGCTGCGTTGTTCTTTCTTTTTGGGACGGGCCTCATTTATGAAGGATTTACCGGATGATCGGACTCAGGTCCAACTTATCAGTCCCCTTCTTCTCGAGATCCGACTTCTGAGTCGAGCATCAACAGCTCAGCCGGGTTGTCACCTACACGCTTGAACTTTTCTACAAGCAGGCCGACTGATGCCTCTTCTTCTACCTGCTCTTCGACAAACCATTCGAGCAAGACCTCTGCGGCGTAGCCCTTTTCTTTGACAGCCTGCGCGAAAAGTTTATTGATTTCGCCTGCGATGAATTGCTCGTGCTTGTAGGCCGACTTAAACGCTTCGAGCGGCGATTTCAGGTCCGCCTCGGGTGCGTCTATCGCGAGGAACGATACTCGTCCACCTCTATCTTCGACAAACTTGATTAACTTCTCGGCGTGTTCAGTTTCTTCTGATGATTGCGCCATCATCCACGAAGATATACCGGGATAGTTGTCAGACGCCATACGCCATAACTGAGGCGGCCGACCTGTAAAGGTACGCCGAATACAGCTCACGGTTGATCTGCTCGTTCAGGGAGTTCAGTAATGCTTGCTTCATATCCGCTTTCTCCAGCCAAAAAGGGGAAAGTTGAACCGGTGCCCAGCGTGTCCAAATCGAGTCGAAAGCGCCTCGACTTGGGACAACCATATCGCGGTCGGAAAATGCGGGGAAGGATCGATTTTTCGCGTGTAATTGCGAACCACATCTAGCTCATTTGCTAATAGATGCCTTCGCCCTTGCAGTAGATTGACTTTGTTGAACGGAACTTCGTATATACGAAGTAATCTTCATGCGCATCAAAAGACGTATTTTCAGTGATAAAAGTACAACCCTCCAAAATCGAACTTGATGACGACCGCCCGAGCACAATTATGGAGCTGGTCGATGGAGATTCTGGGGGGAAGTTTTCACTGACCCTTCCGCTGAGTGCTGCTCAAACAATCGAGCTAGAACTGCCAGGTCTGGCAGACCAGCAGAGATCGTGGACGCTGATTTAGTCGCAGAGCTCTTCAAGCTCGAGTGCGAGGTCATAAGTGACCCGGTCGGCCAAACACCGTTGATACTTACCGCCTAATTTTGGATTCACAGCTGCTGATTTGTGCGTTTCCGCTTGGATTCCGACTCTTGGCCGCTTAGAGTTTTCCTCGCGATTCTTAACAGTTAGCAGGTCAATATCGCGAACTGGACAATATGGGACTCTCTGTAAAACTACCCGAATCAGCGGCTCAAAAAGCGTTTCCTACCGTTGGACGAGATCAGAAATCAGCTGCTCTGAAACTGAATACTGAACACCAAGATTGACAGCCACCCTGACGGCCACCCAAGACAAACAACAATGGTCAACGACGGTCTGCGGTGGATGTTGTATCCGGAACTTGAACTCAATTCCGTTCTTCAGCGGACTTCGACGGAGTGTTCGAATGGAATCTGGAGGATATCGTATTCCATGTCAATGTAGACCGGCTTGTACTCGTTCGAACCTGAAAACAACTCAGCGGCGACCGCCTTATCCAGCTCCACGTAAGAAGGTGAAAGGTAGTCGGAAGTCGAGAATGGAACGCCTAGTTGGGTCAAGTTACTCACACAATTTGGCGATAGTGTACTCAGGTAATTGCGGAGAATGTATCACAACGGTCGTTGGGGTTTCGATATCGCGATATCGAAACTTTTCACGAGCTGTGTCCATTCTTGGAGGTACCGAAGCCAGGTTCAACCCGAAATGCTGTTGTCGACGACGAACAATTCTCCTCCACCGCCATTGTTGTCGCCGGTAGTCGAAGTATCACTGATCATTCAGGCTCCTCCTGGATGACAAGTCTTTAGATTTCGAATCTGAGACGACCGGGGTCACCGGTGAGGGGATGATACCTGTTCGTACATTTGGTGCGAAACATTTCGCAGATATTTATGGATTTCGACTCGAGGATTAAGCGTCTGCGCTTGAAGTACTGTGAGGTTTTATCAATGTTCGTTGATGTAGTGAGATGCAGATACACCAACAAGTGTTGGTGTTTCGCCATATGTTGGGCAGGCAGCACAGCTGAATCTCGATCTTGCGATTTCAAACTTCGGTGTTCAAGAAGAAGCGATTTACAGCGACAAGATCAAAGAAAAATTCTCTGGTGCACCCACTATTGAGGACGGGTTCATGTGGTCGAACGGTGAGCCAGGACTTGGTATCGACATAAACGAAGAACTTGCTGCTAAATACCCTCACAACAACGAGGGTGGCGGTCACTTCGACAACGTGAGACGTGCCGACGGAACGGTCGTACGGCCTTAGTTGATACGAATAAAGGAAGCGCTGCATCCGTTCTAGTCATCACCGGACATCCTCAGCTAATACGCGGTCTAGCTTCCGTGAGACTCTGGACCGACAACGATTCACGTAGTTTCAAGCTTGAACTGCTGAATTGAACCCTCAGATACGCCAGGTGTGACTGACGGTTTTTACCGTTGGAGAGATCGATTCAGCAAGTTCCATGATCGAAGCAAACACTTCGTCGTGAATTGGGCGTGCGACCCATTCGAGTCGAAGCTCCTCAGATTCCCAGTATGAGATCACTTCAATGTCCTCAGATGAATCGTCACAAAACGGTGTGAGCATCGCCGCCTTAATGAAGCCAGGTTGCAGTTCCATCGTGTTGATCCAGGGATCAACAATGGCGGATCTAAGCTCATCTGATTTGCCGGGCTTTGGGGTTAGATAAACGTGGAGTGTGATCATTTAGTTCATCCTTAGTAATGAGGTGTTCTGACTACGAAATACTGGGTCCCGGAACGTTTACTCGGGTCCGATAAAGCGAGGTTGATGCCGTGATATAAAGCGTCTTGAGATCGTCATCGCCCCAGGTAAAATTTGCCGTCACTTCGGGTATCTGAATTACGCCTAATGAAGTCGCATCGGGCGCGTATACGTGAATACCGCCGGGACCCGCACAGTAGACGTTGTCTTCGCTATCGGTCTTCATTCCATCGCACCCACCTTCGCCTGGTCCCTCCGGAACCGCCCAAACTTCTCCACCTGAAATAGATCCGTCATTAGCTACATCGAACACTCGGATGTGTCCTTTGTCGGTGTCGTTGATGTAGAGCAGTTTTTCGTCGATAGAAAATGTGAGACCGTTTGGCTGGTCAAAATCATCTACAAGCAATGAGAGTTCACCTGTTTCAGGGTCAATGCGATAAACACCCTGGAAATCCAGGTCCTGATCGCGTAACAGACCAAACCCTTCCATCCGACCATATGTCGGGTCAGAGAAATAAATTGTGCCGTCGGATTTCACGATTATGTCGTTAGGGCTGTTTAGCTCTCTGCCGTTGTAATGCGAAGCTAGTATTGAAATCGAACCATCCCGTTCCTCGCGAGATACGTTGCTCGCTGAGTGCGAGCAAGAAAGCAGCCGACCTTCAAGGTCAAAGTAGTGGCCGTTTTGCTTGTCGCTGGGTTGTCGATAAGTCGTGATACCGTCGGCTTCCGACCATTTGCGGACTATGTCCCCGGGCATATCGCTGAAGATCAATTCTCCGGTTTTCGCCTTCCACATTGCACCTTCAGTGAAGATGAATCCCGTTGCTACCTGTTCAACAATCGCGTTATCGCCAACAACGTGACGGAATCGATCCTCTCGAATTTTTACTGACATTTGCTTTCTCCGATCAAAACCTGGACAACCCGGTTCTACTTACGTAGCAACCAGTTGACCGCGTTGGTTATCAATTTCTGAACTGGCGGCTGCATCAATACGCTCAGACGGTGCCCGTTTGCGAGGTATACAACTCTTCCTTTTCCGTATTCGTGTGAAAAACCTGATGCCGACTGACGACCGTCATCGCCCTGGCTTACAGCGAACAAATCAACTCGGTCGTTATCGAACCATATGAAGTGTTGTTCGTCTTCAATTTCGTAGCTTTCGACGCCGGCAGCGATTGGGTGTTGGGGATCGGTAATGTCGACTCTGAAGTGCTGGAACGGTGGGTGGTCCTGAAAGTAGCCGGCCGTTGTTCGCCGGTATGCTCCGTTCCATGGGTAACGCCAGATGGAGTTGTGCATCACGAGGAATGAGCCACCATCCAAAACGAACTGTTCGATAGATTCTTCTTGGTGAGGCTGCATCCAAACCTCCGGGTTGGCGTCGTGACCATTTGGCCATTCCATGCCGTCTCGCAGAAACACGAGTAATTTTTTTCGTTGAGCAGGTCAGCATCGATTGACGCGAAATCGTCGGTGTAGTGAACGTCGAGCCTAGCTTTTTCAAGAATCGGGCCTATTGCTTGATGCGCCTCTTCAGCCTTGTGGTACCGGTCGCCACCAAGAATTACCGCGTCTGCCATTGATTTCTCCGACAAATAGTTGTTCGATCTGTCACCGCCAGTAACGGTGAGTCGGCCGATCATACGCCAGTTTCCATAAGTTTTGAGCCCAAGCCATTCTTGAATCGAATGGCTTGAGCTAGTCTGCCTTGAAAGATTGAAGAGCACGATGGTGCGGATATCAGATGGCAGGATCAAAAATTTTATGGCGAAAATTCCACTTCCGTCCCCTATCAATGTTTATGACACGACTATTTGGCTTTTCCTCATCTAATGAACCTCAGGTTTGGGACGATGAGTGCGTCCAACGGCATGAACGTCGACACTGGATCAACCAGATTCTGTGGCTGGTTGTACGGTCGTTGCTCTCATACTTACTGCCGTCGATTCGTTACCCTGGTGGGCACCGTCACCCGTTCGAGAAACGTGCATAAGCAATACAGGATCAGTGCAACGAATCCATATCAATATCTGCACCTAATGTTTAGTGCGCGTAAATATAAACTAGTGGTATTCTCGAAGTGATCTAAATTTCTAATTTGAGATATATGTCGCAATAAACCGCATTTAGAACACCTGTTTCACAGTCGATCCGAAGTAATTTCGGGTCGTTTCGCGTAGACGCAAAGCGCTGCGACGAGCCTTAAAGTTCACAGACCCAAAATGTCGAAGACCATTCGTAACGATCTGCGTAACGTCGCGATCATCGCCCACGTTGACCACGGAAAGACAACACTAGTCGATGCCATGCTCAATCAGTCTGGATCGGTAGATTCGCACAAGGAACTCGAAGATCGTGTTATGGACAACACCGATCTTGAGAAGGAAAAGGGCATAACGATCCTTGCCAAGAACACGGCTGTTCGTTGGGGCGACACTAAGATCAACATTATTGACACCCCAGGTCACGCCGACTTTGGTGGTGAGGTTGAACGCGGCCTCGCTATGGTTGATGGAGTTTTATTGTTGGTCGACGCCAGCGAAGGGCCACTTCCACAAACCCGTTTCGTGCTTCGTAAGGCCCTAGAAGCGAATCTCTCAGTGATCCTTGTCATCAATAAGATTGACCGACCCGACGCTCGAATTGTAGAGGTGGTCGATGAGGTTTACGAGTTGTTCATTGATCTCGACGCCACCGAAGAACAGATCGATTTTCCGATTATTTATGCGGTCGCTCGCGACGGTGTTGCCACGATGAAAATGGATGAGTCTGGTGACGATCTCAAGCCACTTTTTGAACTTATCATCGACACGATTGAGCCACCTACATACGAGGAAGGCCACCCGCTTCAGGCGCACGTAACTAATCTCGACTCCTCACCATATCTGGGTCGACTTGCTATCTGCCGCGTTCACCAAGGATTGATTAAGAAAGATCAGATTATTTCGCATTGCCGTGTCGACGGGTCAATCGTTCAATCAAAGGTCACCGAGCTGTATGTGGCAGAGGGTCTCGAGAGAATCACTGCTGAAGAGGCCGGGCCTGGTGAAATCATCGCCGTAGCCGGAATGCCCGACATCACCATTGGCGAAACGATCGCAAATTTGGAGAACCCACGCCCGCTACCGACCATACGAATTGACGAGCCGAGCCTTTCAGCGACTATTGGTATCAATACCTCTCCGCTCACTGGTCTGGACGGTAACAAACTGACCGCTCGAATGATCAAGGATCGACTAGAGCGAGAGTTAATCGGGAATGTCTCGATCAAAGTATTGCCATCTGATCGCCCTGATTCCTGGATCTTTCAGGGGCGAGGCGAATTGCAACTTGCCGTTCTTGTCGAAACCATGAGACGAGAAGGTTTCGAAATGACAGTTGGGAAGCCTGAAGTTGTAACCCGGATGGTTGACGGCAAGCTTCACGAGCCAATGGAGCGACTTGCGGTCGACATCAATGAAGAACACCTAGGTGTGGTTACCCAAATGCTTGCTCATCGCAAAGGTAAGATGACCAACATGGTCAACCATGGTCAGGGTCGAGTTCGCATGGAATTCGTTATTCCTGCCCGAGGACTGATTGGTTTCCACAACGAATTCGTTGTCGAGACACGAGGCGCAGGTCTTGCTCACCATGTGTTCGAAGGTTACGAACGATGGCACGGCGAAATGCGATCCCGCCCAACCGGTTCACTGATCGCAGATCGTCAGGGCGTCACGACAACGTACTCGCTTCTCAGTGCACAGGAGCGCGGCCAGTTGTTTGTTCCTGTTGGGGCTGCGGTTTATGAAGGCATGATCGTTGGCGAAAATCCGCGACCGCAGGACATGGATCTCAACGTCGTGAAGGCGAAGAAGCAGACCAACATGCGATCAGCTGGAGCAGATCACGCTCAACACCTTGATATGCACAAGGAATTGACGTTGGAAGAAGCCCTTGAGTTCATGATGGACGACGAATGTCTTGAAGTTACGCCGAACTTCGTACGAGTTCGAAAGACTATCCTCGACCAACACAAGCGAGGTCGCGCCAAAGGTGCGAAGAAGTACGCTATCGAGGCGACGGCTTAAACAAAGATGGCCATTATCAGCATCTGCAAAATTATTGCTGGTGTTTGTACTCGGGCTTGCGGTTATCTGTCAGGTGGTTCATTCTTTTTCTGCTGAAATTACTGCGCTTAGCAGGACGATCATCGAGAAAGAGAAAAAATGCTAGAGCGATTCCTAGTTCCGGAAAAAGACCGAGTGTTCGTACACCCCGAGCGAATGCTTGCGGCTACAACCGAGATTTTCGAAAAGTGCGGTCAATCTCCCGATGACGCTGCATTATCGGCTGAAGTGCTGCTGACAAGTGATCTTCGTGGTTGCGAATCCCACGGTGTGTCGAACCAGTTGCGCGTCTACGTGCAAATGTACGGCGACCAGCAAATTAACCCGACGCCGAACGTTCGCGTAACCCGCGAAACAGACGTAACCGCCAATCTTGATGGCGATACGGGTCTTGGTCTTCACGTCCTTCCGAAAGCCATGGAAATGGCCATCGAAAAGGCCGAGAAGCATGGAATGGGCGCTGTAACCGTGCACAACTCTCGCCATATCGGGATGCTCGCGTATCACTCGATGATGGCTTTGAAACACGACATGATCGGCATCACGACATCCGCGGGAAACCCGCTCTCGATGGTTCCAACACACGCTAGTGAAAAGCTGTTTGCCACCAACCCTTGGGCGTGGGCAGCGCCCGCCGGTGATGAGGCACCGTTTGTGTTCGATGTTGCCACGACTCAGGTTGCTGGCAACAAGCTACGTCTTGCTGAACGAATCGGTGCACCTATGGATTCGGCATGGATCAGCGATCCTGACGGCGCCCCAATCATGAAACAAACTCAACTCCCGGTCGACTATCACATCCTCCCGTTTGGAGGAACGCGTGAACAGGGATCGCACAAAGGTTACGGATTCGCTGCAATGGCGGAAATTATGGCTCCGATTCTTTCCGGAATGGGGGCAGGGATGTTCATGCCAACTGTGCCACGAACGATAATGGGGCACTATGTACAGGCAGTGAAAATCGATGGGTTTATCGATCCTGAGCAATTTAAGGACGATATGGATCGATTCTTGAAGCGACTGCGAACTTCGAAACCCGCACCAGGTGAAAATCGTGTTGTCTACGCTGGTCTGCCCGAGGCAGAGGAAGTGAAGATTCGCCAGCAAAACGGCATACCCTACCATCGCGAAGTAGTTGAGTGGTTCGAATCGATCAAAGCTGAACAGGGACTAGAATTCGAGCTGGTTTAAGCAGAACTACACAGAAAAAATCACTCATCCGGATCGGAGCGAATGCGTAGTTGAGTAATCTCTGTTTTTCTTTCTTCGCGTTTACGTCCAGCGACTCGCGGTGATTGTCTTCGATAATCGATCGACTTGTGGTGGCATGTACGTCTCAGGTCTCCACGCTCCGTTATCGCTACGGTCGAGATGAAGTGGAGACGGAGAGCCCGATTAGCCCTTAACCCGAGCCGATCTTTGAACTCCTATTAGAGAGGAATGGATTCGTTTCGCATCACCGCACGAGTGAAATTATGGCGACAGCAACTACGACCATTGTTGCTGAGAGTAACTTGAATAACAGGTCGGCTCGAGTGAACTGCTCGTAGATGAGATTCTGAGCGAATCTCGCCCCAAGAGCTGTCATGCTGAACACGAAAATTGGTCTTGCACCGCCAAGCGCGGAAACTAGAGCGACCGGACCTTTCCCTATCGCATAAGTGATCAACAAGTGACCGTTGAACGGCATGATTCCTTCGGCAAGTATTAGCCACGGTGCTTGCTTCGGATTCTTCAGGAAATTGCCTAAGCCATGCAACGCGTCGGGGCGAGCGAAAACCAACCACATCACGGTGAAAAGCCCGGCGCCACGCAGCGACACGATCTGAGACGTAGATAAATCGTCAACGATTGCCTTCGTGATTAACTGCGAACTTGCCATCAACAGGGCACCAACGGCGAGCAATAAAAACAACGGTTGAAATACGAAATTATTGGTCCCGTTAATTGAACCTACCTGTATCGAAGCCAACACACTGCCGCCGACGGCGAGAAAGACGGCGGTCCACTGCAGTACGCTAAGTGATTCTCCAAATATCAGCCACGCAAGTAATGCAACGTAGATTGGCGAAGTTTGCATAGCCGGAATTACCCGTGACGGATCTTCACGTTTCAACATCCAGAACATAAAGATCATGCTGAACGCCTGCAAAGTGCCTATCGACCACGCCTTCGCTATAACTTCGAACTCCACTCCAAAAGGAAAATTCAATAGAAGCACCGTTGCGCCGAATAACCCCTGGCTCCCGCCAACGAATAGGTTAAAACTGGGCAATCCCAACCCAAAGCCAGACAGAACTCGCTTGTCTATCAGCGTGACGATTGAAAAAACTAGGGGATTGGCGAGTGACGCAATGATCCACAGTTCCAACGACTAGGCACCTGCCCAGCGTTCGGATCTTCGGAATCCACGAAGCGTTTCAAGGTATTCCTTGATGGACAACGGAGCGTCGAAGTTGTCGATGATTTCCGTTGCTTTGGCGGCATCGTTAGCTAGAAGATCAATCACAGTTGAAGCCAGAGCCTTGCCTGCTTCAACGACGTCCAACTCCCAGTCTGTTATTTCAAATTCGTCACTATGAGTACGTCCGCTAGCACCCCCGACGTACGACTGCATCGCCGGCATGATCATTGATATATCACCCATGTCGGTCGAAGATGTCCTATGTGGCATTCGACCAGTTGCTTCTTCGCCGAGAAGATCGATGACAGATTCGTCGTACAGCTCACAAAGAGGCGGGTAGAAAATAGAGGGCATGTATCCGGGCGACGTACTGATTTCGACTTCAGCTTCGATAGTCATGGCTGCACCTTTAAGAGCGCGGTCAACCTTTTGTTCGGCATCTTTAATTGCTTCAACAGTTGCTGCTCTGATGAACATTTCCATCGTTACGTTAGCTGGAACTGAAGAAACAGCCGCACCTCCTCGCGTGATGATCGGGTGGATTCGAACATGGTCATCATCTTGGAATGTTTCTCTCAACAAGGCGATTCCCTGCATTGCAAGATTTGCTGCGTTCAATGCGTTGATGCCGAGATGCGGTTGACCGCCCGCGTGTGCAGAACGACCAATGAATCGAACGGTCTTGGCGATCATTCCGTTGTGGCTTACGCCTGGACGAAGTGTTCGTGATTCAGTAGGTGAAGCATGGGTGAGCAGTGAGATATCCACATCATCCAACTCACCCAGCTTTACGAACTCCTGCTTACCAGCGAGAAACTCCAGTTCACCCGATTCACGTAACGTCTCGCGATACTCGATCTCGATGTATTCCTCAGCAGGGACAGCCATGAACGAAATCGAACCGCTCAGATCTCTAAGTACCTCAGAATTTGATAAACCCGCCGCCGCCGCCAGCATGTTGCCGATTTGAATGTTATGACCACAGACGTGAGCGGCACCCGTTTCAGGATCGGAGTTGCGATGTTCAGGAACGATAAGCGAATCAAGCTCACCCCACACCGCAACGTGTGGACCCTCCCGACCAGTGTCGATTTTTCCAACAACACCTGTAATGGCGATGTTTTCTCGCGTTTCAAGTCCCAACTCACGAAGATAATTCGCTGTGATACTAGCCGTTCGATGCTCGCGAAATCCAGATTCGGGGTGGTCCCAAATGTCTTTCGACAGATCAACAAGTGAGCTGGATGCGGCATCTATCGATTCAAACGCGGCAAATTTGACGGGATCAGTTTTTTTGTCTGAGGTGACCATGTGGTGGATTCTAGTCCTTCATTCGATTCACTAGTGAGTCTTGCTCATCAGGTATATAGAAATTTCGTTATCGGTGATGCGTCAACTCAGATGCCTAACGTCAATTATCCTCGGGCGGATTGCCAGGGCATAGCCATAATCTTTTCCATCCCCTCCGGGTCGAGTTCGACGCCGAGACCTGGTCCCTCTGGCGTTGATACAAATCCCGCAGGATCCATAGCAAATGGCTCCTTGAAGAATCCTGCTCCGATAACCGTCTGACCCGCAAAGCGACCTTCGGTAGGTCGAGTATCGTTTACCTCGTTATGCTCTTGGACGAGGAAATTTGGCGTGCACGCGTCGACCTGAATAGCGGCTGCGAACGCCAGTGGACTTAACGGGCAGTGGATCGCCAGTTTCGCGTAAGCCGCCTCAGCCATGATCGCAATCTTCTTGGTCTCAGTGATGCCACCTGCATGAGCAATATCGGGTTGAACGACCGAAAGAAGTCCTCGGCTGAGCGCGTCGAAGAAAATGTGCTTGCCCATCCAGCGTTCACCTGCAGCAATCGTAGCGTTCGTACCTTCGATCGCCTGAGCTAAACCATCAACGCGTTCCAAGGGCATCGGTTCTTCGATAAATAGCGGACGGTGGGGCGCGAGAGCGTCAATTAGCTGTCGACCTATCGCAGGATTAGGGTTGTGAATATCGATCGCTAAATCGACGTGATCGACACCGACGTTTCGACCGCCTTCGATGGTACCTTCCTTGCCTGCCGCGAAGAATTCTGCGAGTTGGTCGACACTCGAAGTTGCTTCAAGTCCATCGCCTGGTGAGACGTGCATTTTTAGTGCGCGGTAACCCCACTCTTCTACTAGATTCCGAGCCGCTTCCCGGTAAATCTCTGGGTCGTTCGCTTTCAGATTCGTTTGCGGCGGTTTACCAGCGCTGTATGGCTGACCAGGCTCTACCGCCCACGGAAGCTGACCGCCCGTTGCTCGGTATACCTTGATTCGGTCGAATATCTTGCCGCCAAGCATTTGATAGACCGGCACACCAGCAGCTTTACCAGCAAGGTCCCATAGCGCCATGTCGATGCCGGAAATTGCCGAAAGCTTGATCGGTCCACCGAAATAGCCGTTCCCTGATTCATACATCACTTTCCAAAGCTTCTCGACCTGCGTCGGATCCTCTCCGATCAAGAACGGTTCGAGTCGATTCACCTCAGCGATCACAGTTTCCGGGTGGTTCTCTAAATAAGGCTCACCCAACCCGAAATGCTCAGTGTCGGTGTGAATCTTGAGCCAAACCCAGCTTGGTGGAACTTTGATGATTTCTAGAGAAGTAATTTTCAAATCGGCCTACTTTGCTGATCGGTTTAGTAATTGCGGAAGCGGCGAATATACATCTTTTTTTTCGTTAGTTGTCGAGTAGGGCATTGCGTTTCGATACGGGAATGTAAACTCTGGCAGCTTTGGAATGAATCGACGGCGCAGAACGGAACGAAACAGAATGAAATACGGACGGATTGACGGTGTAAATAAGGATCTTTCGCGAATCGTTATGGGCACCCTTTTTGCTAAAGATATCGATCTGGTGGCGCAGGTTTTCGATGAGTTCGTCGCACGGGGTGGTAACTGCTTCGATACCGCCAGACACTACGGCGACGCTGAGCTGGTGTTCGGTGAATGGATGCGCCTTCGAGCGAACCGTGACGACATGATTGTCATCACTAAAGGCGCACATTCTCCGAATTGCTATCCAGAATTCGTAACCTCTCAACTTTTCGAGAGCCTCGATCGCTTACAGGTCGACAGTGTTGATATTTACTTTCTGCACCGAGACAACCCTGACGTTCCTGTCGGCGAATTCGTTGACGTGTTAAATGAACACAGAAACGCTGGAAGGATCAATCAGTTTGGGGGGTCGAACTGGACTCCTCAGCGAGTGGACGAAGCGAACGATTATGCAGCTCGAAACGGACTCACAGGGTTCAATGTTCTTAGCAACCATATGAGCCTTGCGAGAATGGTCGACGCTCCGTGGGAGGGTTGCCTTGCCGCGTCCGATCCCAATTCGAAGAAGTGGCTGGTCAATAGGCAAATGCCGTTGTTTCCGTGGTCAGCACAAGCACGTGGTTTTTTCGTCGATGGTCGTGCCGCGCCAGACAAGCTGGACGATCCCGAGTTGGTCAGGTGTTGGTACAGCGACGATAATTTCGAACGACTGGATCGAGCCAGGGAGATCGCCAAAACTCAGGGTGTAGATACGGTGAGCGTGGCATTGGCTTACTTGCTGTCCCTACCAACGCCTGTCTTCCCTCTCATTGGTCCCACTTCGATTATGGAGGCAAGAAGTTCGTTGGCTGCGCTTGATGTACAACTCACCCGCAAGCAAGTGCGCTGGCTCAACCTTGAAGAGTAGTTTGTGTTCTTTTGAATCCATCTAACTCACTTCTTGAAAAGCGTCCAGCGTCCGGACCCTTCCAACGATATACCTCTAAAACGAATTCAGGATGACAACGAAAACTCGCTTATATGTTCTGTTAGTCTCCGAGCCGAAAAAAGCGACACTGGTTCGTAGCCATACTTCCTAAACGCTTTCTGAACCCCCAATTCTTTAAACATGAAAATTGAAGTACTTGTTCCGCTAATTCCAATCTTCATGCTCGGAGCAATGAGTCCGGGTCCATCGCTGGCAGTGGTTCTACGTAACAGCGTTTCGGGAGGACGACAGCAAGGAGTCGAAACCGCAGTTGGTCACGGGTTCGGATACGGCGTTTACGCCTTTTTTTCGGCTCTCGGCTTTGCCGCTGCACTCGCTGCTAGCGATGAACTTGTAGCAGGGCTACGCGTACTAGGAATCGGACTGCTGCTTTATCTCGGATATATCTACGCGAGAAGCGCGCTATCGTCTGGTTCGAGCGTGTATCAGCATGCTTCGAGTGGGAGACATTCCGGTTTCATAGAAGGCGCTTTGATTGCAATTTTCAATCCGAAAATTCTTGCCTGGATGCTTGCAATATACAGCCCGTTTATCCAGGCCGACTTTGGTATAACCACTTTGCTGGCTATCGCCGCCACCGGGATGCTGATCGATGGTGGCTGGTATACGACCGTTGCACTCTTTCTCACAACCGGCAATCGAGCTGAAAAACTCCGTTCGATGTCTCAGAAAATAGACGGCGCAATGGCAAGCCTTATGATCTTGTTTGCCGGACTAATGGTTGTGGAACTGGTGTGAGGTCTACTCGCCTACCACCCGGCGGCGTTGATCACCCTGCCAGCAACTACTTGGAGCTTGGCGGTTAGTTCTGGGTCACGATGATCAGGTGCAGTCGCGATAGCGTGCTGCAGTGATCGGTGTACACCTGATTCGAACGGTGCTTCCAGGTTCGCCAATTGAGGAACGAGTGCTCTGATCAAGTCTTTGGCATGTGTATTGTTCGACTTCAACACTTCGAGAATCGAAGCAGTTGATACATCATCATGCTCGTCATGCCAGCAGTCATAGTCGGTAACCATAGCCACAGTCGCATAGGCTAACTCGGCTTCTCGCGCTAGCTTTGCTTCTGGCATGTTAGTCATTCCGATCACATCACAGTCCAATCGACGATAAAGCTGTGACTCGGCTCTACTCGAGAACTGCGGACCTTCCATCACCATGTACGTGCCGCCAACTGCGCAATCTTGTCCGATGCTCCGAGCCGCATCCGCAATAACCTTCTGAGTCGATGAACAAACCGGGTCAGCCATACTCACGTGTGCGACGAACCCTGTTCCAAAGAACGATTTTTCGCGTGCAAATGTTCGGTCGACAAACTGGTCAACCAGAACGAAATCTCCCGGTTTGTGTTTCTCTTTGAGGGATCCAACTGCGGAGAATGAAACCACGCGATCGACACCGGCGCGCTTCAACGCTTCAATGTTCGCACGGTAGTTGATCCCGGTCGGAGATATTCGATGACCCCTTCCATGGCGCGGCAGGAAAACGACGCGGTGCCCTTCGAAATCACCAATTAGCAGTTGATCCGATGGTTCTCCAAAGGCGGATTCCACTGTGACCCATTGAGCATTTTCGAATCCGTCAATATCGTAAAGCCCGGTGCCGCCAATGATTCCAATTGCGTTCTGAGTTTGATGTGCCATGGCGTAAGAGTTTATACGTTCAGGGTGTGTACGGATCAGGCGAATGACACATACTTGTCACCCACGATCCGCCAAGTACAGCTAACGTCACACAATGCCAGCCCACAGAAAATCCCCATTGATCCCCCGGTTGTAGTCAAACCGAGTATGCCCCAGCATTGTATGAATCCGAGTTTTGTGGTTCAAATACCCAAGTTGAACATATATTCTGTTGGTACCGAGGGTGGGATTCGAACCCACACGTCCGTTAGGACAGAGGATTTTAAATCCGCCGTGTCTACCATTTCACCACCTCGGCCCAAAAGAGATCGATTCTTGCGAATCGGATTCTTATTGTCGCGAACTAACCGAGGATTGCGATAGGTGTTCTGGGCCTGCGAAGTGCAAACTCGATCAATCAAAACGTTCAACAAGTGATTGAAATCGATACTATAGTCGCAGTGTTGAACGCAGATCCTTGAGGACTGCATCCAATGTCGGTTGGTCAGAGGTTTCGGCGTAAACCCTGATGAGGGGTTCTGTTCCAGACATGCGGACTACTGCCCAGGAGCCGCCGGACAGGTTGAACCTGACACCATCTCGCCGATCTTCTGATTCAAGGGCTAACCCACCGAGTGATTCAGGCTGAACCGATGCAATACGTTCAGTGAGTTCGGCGCGTCTTGCTTCGTCGTAGGCAAGGTCTTTTCGCCTAAATGTATGAGGTCCGACGAGAGAGTGGAGATCTGTCAGTAGTTCGGATGGTTTCTTCCCACTCATCACCATAGCTTCGAGGAACAATAGACCAGACAGCGATCCGTCCCGCTCTGGCACGTGTCCTTTAAAAGCGTATCCACCACTTTCCTCTCCGCCCATCGAGCAACCGTTTTCTATCATTGTTGGTCCCACGTATTTAAAACCAACAGGCGTTCGAAACACCGGTGCTCCGTAGTTTTCAGATAGTTTATCGACCATAGACGACATCGTGATCGTGCAGGCAACTCCGCCTGTTTCATTTTTGCGGCCCATGAAGTGATCGGTGAGCAGTGAAAACACTTCAAGCGTCGAGAAGTATTTCCCGTTCTCATCGACGATCCCGACTCGGTCAGCATCGCCGTCCAGAGCGATTCCTATATCTGCGCCGAGCTCTTTAACTGCCTGAGAAAGTGGTAACAAGTTGTGTTCGATGGGTTCAGGTTGATCCATTCCGGGGAAGTTCGGGTTTGGTTCTGAGCGTATCTCCGTAACTTCGATAACACCACCGGCGAGAACCTTGGGAATCATCCCCGCGCCCGAGCCGTGCATGGCGTCGATAACCACTTTGAGCGGCTGACTGCTGATCGGCGCTACATCAATTACCCGGTGTAGCTGCTCAATGTAAGGAGCAACGACGTTGAATACCTTGTTTTTCGCAATGCTGGCACCAATATCTGATGTTGCTCCGTCGAGGATCCGAGCGAGATGCGCCTCGATGTCAGCAACTTCATCCGGTACGGAAGATCCACCTTCAGCTGACTTGACCTTGAATCCGTTCCACTCGGGAGGATTATGGCTCGCTGTGATCATCACGCCGTTAGCTGCGTCGTGATCTACAACGGAGAAACTGCATGCTGGGGTTGGTGCAGGCGCATGGAACGTGTACGTCGCGATGCCAAAACCGTTGATTACTTCGGCGACGGCGTGTGCGAACCGGTCGGAGCCGTATCGAGTATCAAATCCAATTACTACGCCTTTGTCGGCGCGACCGGTAGCAAGTATGTTTCGTGCTACCGCTTCGCCGCATGAACGGACGTTCTCAAACGTGAAATCTTCGGCAATGATCGCCCTCCATCCGTCGGTTCCGAACTGGATGTTTGGACGATCTGCCATGCGGGATTCTCCTTAATAGTTTCCCTTGTCCTCTCTCCCGGATTGGGATGGAGTCATTAAGATGGGCGAATGCCGAAGGAATTCCTTGATGCCCATTGGGTGCCGAATTTTCTCTCAGCGAAATTGTACCCGCACCCTAAAACTCTCCCTCATTGGGAGAGGGGGGTACTGATATCTCTTTGATTACGAAGAGAATTAAGTTCGTCTAACCCCTAAGCGCTTCTACTCGATCAAGTTTCTCCCACGGAAGATCAAGGTCGTCACGTCCGAAGTGGCCATACGCAGCAGTCTGCTGGTATATCGGTCGTCGGAGCTGAAAGTGATCAATGATCGCCTGTGGTCGCAAGTCGAAGTTGGCTTTTACGAGCTCTACAAGTTCAGATTCTGGTTTGTTACCCGTGCCTTTGGTGTCAACCTGGATCGAAATCGGAGTCGATACACCAATGGCGTAGGAAACCTGAACTTCAGCTCTGTCGGCAAGACCTGCGGCAACCAGATTTTTCGCAACCCAGCGTGCGGCGTAAGCTGCAGATCGATCAACCTTCGTCGGGTCTTTACCCGAGAAAGCACCTCCACCGTGCCGGGCGCTTCCACCGTATGTGTCGACAATGATTTTCCGACCGGTCAGGCCAGCGTCACCGACAGGACCACCAATTACAAATCGCCCCGATGGGTTGATGTAGTACTTGGTATCTGCGTCGAGTAGATCGGCTGAAACTACTTCACGGATCACATGCTGCTGGATATCGGCAGCAATTTGGTCGTTCGTAGCTTCTGGATCGTGCTGAGCAGAAATAACGATCGTGTCGACCCGAACCGGTTTGTGATCTTCGGTGTACTCAATTGTCACCTGACTCTTGGTGTCGGGGCGAAGGTAAGGAATTGTCTTGTTGCGCCGAACATCTGTAAGTCGCTTGGTCAACTGGTGAGCCAACGAAATAGGGAGCGGCATCAACGATTTCGTTTCGTTCGATGCGTATCCAATCATCATCCCCTGATCTCCAGCGCCAACCTCATCTGCTGAACTCTCGCCGCGCACTTCAAGCGCTTCAGTAACACCTGCTGAAATGTCGGTCGATTGTTCGTCGAGGGCGATCAAGACTGAACAGCCATCAGAGTCAAAGCCATAAGAAGGATCGTTGTAGCCGATCTTGCGAATCGTGTTCCGCACGATGCCTCGAATATCGACATCTGCTTTGGTTGTGATCTCTCCGAATACCAGCACAAGTCCGGTGGTTACCGAAGTCTCACACGCAACTCGGCTCATTGGGTCCTGATCGAGAAGCGCGTCGAGAACTCCATCGGAAATCTGGTCGGCCATCTTGTCGGGGTGGCCTTCGGAAACTGATTCCGAGGTCAGTAAGTAGTTTGTATTAGCCATATTTGCTTTAGTTATTCCGTGTCTCAGACGAATGTCGGTTTGTGAGTAAATCACAAACCGGCGCGATTTTACTTAGTAATCAGGGGCTTATGTGCCCGACTCCCAGCTGTTGAGGTATATGTCCTGTTCTTCTGTCAGAACATCGAACGTCATTCCCATTGCATCGAGCTTGATGCTGGCAATGTCGCTGTCAACTTCTTCAGGAAGTGTGTAGACACCCGGGTCGAGATCATTGTGGTTCTGGACGATGTATTCACCGGCGAGTGCTTGGTTTGCAAAGCTCATGTCCATAACACTCGGTGGGTGACCTTCGGCTGCACCAAGGTTGATCAGTCGACCTTGCGCGAGCAGGAACACCTTTCGACCATCTTCTAGCGTGTACTCATCAACGAATTCTCTAACTTCCCGGCGAGCCTCTGACATCTCTTCAAGAGCCTCAACGTTGATTTCGACGTTGAAGTGACCCGAGTTGGCTACTATAGCTCCATCTTTCATGTTCTCGAAGTGCTTGCTGTCGACCGCTTTCATTCCACCAGTAACGGTGAGGAAAACGTCTCCTACCTTGCAAGCTTCGTCCATCGTCATGACCTGGTGACCGTCCATAACGGCTTCGAGAGCCTTGACCGGGTCGACTTCACATACTATTGTGTGGGCGCCCATGCCTTTGGCTCGCATCGCAAAGCCCTTGCCGCACCAGCCGTAGCCAATTGTTACTACGCTCTTGCCAGTGATCAGGAGGTTGGTCGCACGAATGATTCCGTCGAGAGAACTCTGGCCAGTACCGTAACGGTTGTCGAACATGTGCTTGGTTTGCGAGTCGTTTACAGCAACGATTGGGTACGCAAGTTTGCCTTCACCGTGAAGCGCCTTCAGACGGATCACGCCGGTAGTGGTTTCTTCCATACCGCCAATTACATCTTTAATGAGGTGCTGCTTTTCGCTATGGAGCATTGCAACAACGTCGGCACCGTCGTCCATCGTGATCTGAGGACCAGTGTCGACTACCGCAGACATGTGGTCGAAGTAAGTCTTCGAGTCTTCGTCCTTCATAGCGAACACGGGAATACCAGACTCAACGAGGTGAGCGGCAATGTCATCTTGTGTTGATAGCGGGTTTGATGCACAGAGTGAAAGATCTGCGCCAGCAGCTTTCAATGTGTGAGCTAGGTTCGCGGTTTCAGCAGTGATGTGAAGACACCCACCGAGGCGAATTCCATTCAGAGGCTGTTCCTTTGCGAACCGTTCCTTGATGGTTCGCAGTACGGGCATTTCTCGTTCTGCCCATTCGGCGCGAAGTCGACCCTTTTCAGCGAGACCGATGTCTCGAATGTCGTAATCCATTTGTTTCTCCGGACTGTTTCAACAGTTAATTAATTCGTAGCTATTCTGTTTTTGGTCCGGACGATGGGCGCCTTCTCGCCGTCAGCCCGAGGGGTAACTATTCGAATAATTTCACACTGTGTGGCGATTGATCAATTTTACGACAGAGGCTTGAAACGTGTGAGATCGACGAACTGCTGAAAGCGCTCGTCAATGTCAGAGTGAGTCAGATTATTGATTCGGTCGAGGCCGAAATCTTCTACAGCGAATGAAGCCATGGTGCTGCCCACGATCGCCGCTGTGCGTAAAGATTCTTGATCGATTTTGTCGACTGAAGCGAGATAGCCCATGAAGCCACCAGCGAACGAATCTCCGGCGCCTGTTGGGTCTATGACTCTTTCCAGAGGGTAGGCAGGAGCAGCGAACGAAAAGTCCTCACCGAACAAAGTAGCGCCGTACTCACCTCTTTTAATTACGGTCGAGTTGGGCCCCATGTCCACAATGGCACGTGCAGCTTCAGGTAAGTGATCTTCACTTGTTAACTGCTTGGCTTCTTCCTCATTAATGAGAAGTGTGTCGACCCTGCTAATCAACTCTATTAATGCCGGCCTTGCAATGTCGATCCAAAGGTTCATCGTATCGTTGGCGACTAATTTAGGTCGACCATTCATGGCATCCAGAACTTTTAGTTGTAGGTTTGGGTCGATGTTCGCTAGAAACAGGTAAGGAGCGTTCGCGTGAGCCTCACGAAGTTCAGGCTCGAAATCTCCAAATACGTTCAACTGTGTGTCGAGAGTGACGGCGGTATTAATGTCGTCCATGTAGTCTCCAGACCAGCGGAACGTTTTTCCATTAGCTTCGATCAGCCCTGACGTGTCGATGCCATGAGACTCGTACACTGCCTTATCGGCTGGATCGAAATCATTGCCAATTACACCGATCAACCCCACCTCGGTGAAATAGCTGGCGGATACAGAGAAGTAGCTGGCAGAACCTCCGAGTTGTGATTCGCGTTTACCAGCTGGCGTTTCTACGGCGTCGTACGCGACTGATCCCACGACCAAAATTTTCAAGTTGATGATTCTCCGGTTCCTGAAATCGTCAGGAGCCAAGCAATAGAGTTACTGGGTTACCGTTACTTTTCGTCGCCGGTCGAGTAGGGAAGCCCCTTTCTGATCCAGGTGCCAGTGCCGTCTTCGATATTGAAGAGTCGGTCAGTACCCGCACCCATGGCAGCGGCGTACTCTGCTGCCAAACCTGATCGAGCACCTACCTCACAAATGAAGAGAAGTTTTCCTTCTTTTGGAAGCTCATCGTACCTGGGGATAACGTCGTCGACTGGAACCCAGAGTGCTCCGTTTACGTGACCGCCTTCGTATTCGTCTTGGCGACGTACGTCGATCACTGTTGCACTGCCGGCTTTCACCATTTCATGTCCTTCCTCGGCTGAGATTCTGGTGTACGGCTCTCCTGGAACGTTCCTTGCCATTAGTGGTGGGTCCTTAACAATTCGAAATTTATGAATCAGCGCCGAATATTCGCATCGACTTTGTTTGAAGCTTCTGGGTAGCTGGCTATTCGCGTGTGTTTCACTTCAGAAGTTCAGAGATTAATGTTAGTCGAAACGTCGGAAATTGGGCACTCAAAAACGTGTTAAAACTTGAGAAGTGATTCAACTGATATCAAACAAGTTGAAACGAATCACCATTTTTACTCAGAATCCCTGTTGACACCCTAAGATTCGGCACCATAACATTAGTTTTCTGTCTGCAGACACAACCGTGTTTTCGGGCGGCACCTTAACAATTGAACAGTGGACAGAAAGAACGTCAACTTTACGGAGAGTTTGATCCTGGCTCAGGACGAACGTTGGCGGCGCGCATAATGCATGCAAGTCGAACGAAG
>DBTA01000058.1:0-4192 GCA_002306815.1 Dehalococcoidia bacterium UBA1328
ATTTCTGCGAGGGCTTCTCTAGTTTATTTGCAGTTTGGTGGAGCTTGTGGGACTCGAACCCACTACCTCCTGCTTACAAAGAACTACTAGCTCGAGCGCTGTGCTCTGAGAGTGAATCAGTCAACGCTGTACGGACAGTTATGATGTATCGGAATTGAGATTTTTCAGAGTTTCGAGACTGGCGTTTCGTCCGTGATTTCACATTCGAATGATTGTTTGCAGCTGAGTAGTTGGGCTCATCAAAGCCTCGAAATGTTCTTGTATTTCATCGAGCGTGATAACGCTTGTATCCGTCATTAGTGACGATGCCGAGATTTTCCCTCTGGCCATTAGATCCAGTGCGATTTTCCAGTCCCCTGGCAATCCTCCCCAACTTGATCTGAAGTCAATCTCACGCGCCATCCATTCCGCCGGTAGTAGCGGGAGTGGTTCCCACGGCACTGCAACAAGCACGACCTGGCCGGCCCTACGTACAGCATCAAATGCCTGTTGTAACGTGTTTTTCAATCCGGCGCAGTCAAACACGACACTGGGACCGTGGCCGTCTGTAAGTTCAACCATCCGTTCCACGGGATCCTGCTCGAACGGATCGATTACGGTTTGTGCACCCACCGCCAGTGCCGCATCCGAGCGGCCCGGCGCCGGCTCGGAAACGATTACATTTGCCCCTGCAGCACGAGCAGCCTGCGTAACCAGTAGGCCTATTGGACCTGCACCAAACACACCTACTGTGTCCCCAAGCCTAAGCGATGATCTACGTACTGCATGGACGGCCACCGAACACGGCTCGGTCAGAGCGGCAACCTCGTCCGTGACACCTTCGGGTATCGGGAGTGGTGCCCAATCATCTAGAACCGTGTACTCCGCGTACCCCCTGGTTCGGGTATCGGTAAAACCCATCGTGCGGTAGTTGTACCTGGGATGACTCTTGGTGGGCGGTTCCTTGCCAACGGGCCACTCCCCACCTCCACCAACAACGCGATCGCCTTCTTTCCAGCGTGTCACGCCGGCACCTGACGCCGAAATGATTCCTGCGAACTCGTGTCCAAGGACCGCACCGCTTGGTGCGAGGTCGTGCATGAATGCGTGCACGTCAGTCCCGCATATCGCTGATTTGTTGACCTTTATCAAGACCTGCCCGGGTCCCGGTTCTGGCATAGGTATGTCGGTAACTTCGAACTGTTGTTTGCTGAGATATACGGCGGCTTTCATGTTGGTCACTTCGGCTCGTCGGTGCGATAAAAAACGCGCTCATCCAAACGATTGTCTTCACAGCGGCATACCACTTTGACAGCGTCGTCACCAGCGAATTCGACAGATATCAAGTTCAGTCGTTCACCACTTGGCTCAACCACAATCGTTGAGCCGCTTATCAGATCTTCAAGCCTCATTGCAGATCACATTTCCTTGGGTCTGAGCTCTTCGAAAAGCGATATTAGCAAACGCGCAAAACCGGCGTCGAAACGCCGGTTTTGATGTGGTATTTGTCGGTTTGGTGGAGCTTGTGGGACTCGAACCCACTACCTCCTGCTTACAAAGAACGACTAGCTCGAGCGCTGTGCGACGAATTATGGTGTATCGATTCCGCCAATTTTAGATAGGGTTCAGAGGCCACGGATTCAGATGACGTCTTTGGAACCGAAAAAATTTCTCAGAACTTTTTACAGTGACTTGAGAAACAGCACCCGATTCTTCTCGTGGGAACCGAAGCGCTAACCGTTCCCAACGACTAAATATCTAGTTCGATCTCCACCGGGCAGTGGTCCGAGCCTATCACGTCGGTCACAATCGAAGCTCGGGTTACTTTTGGAGCAAACTCTTCGTTTACGAAGAAATAGTCCAATCGCCAGCCAACGTTCCGCTCTCTGGCCCTCGCTCGCTGAGACCACCAGGAGTACTTTTCTGGAGAATCGTCGAACATCCTGAACGTGTCAACGAAGCCGCTGTCGAGAAACTTATCCATCCACTCCCTCTCGACAGGCAAAAATCCGGAGACTTTCGAGTTTTCTTTCGGTCTTGCTAGATCGATCTCTCGGTGAGCAGTATTCACGTCACCACAAACGACCAAATTTCGGCCCTGGGATCTGATGGATTTGGCATATTCTAGAAACGCCTCGTAGTACGCGAGTTTATAGTCCAATCGTTCCTTGGACATCCGACCATTTGGAAAGTAAATGTTGGCAAGGATGAAGTCGCCGAAGTCAGCGAACTGATGGCGTCCTTCATCGTCGAATCCAGAAAAACTTAATGTTGTTTCGACACTTACCGGGGCGCTTTTCGAATAGATAGCGACACCACTGTATCCCTTACGATCTGCAAAAGAAAAGTGGCTTTTGTAGGGCGCAATTTCTCGGAGTTCTGGCGCCAACTTGTCTTCACTCAGCTTGGTTTCCTGGACGCAAAGAACATCAGGTGATGCCACATCAATCCACTCGTGGAAGCCTTTCCGCGAGACTGCTCGAAGACCGTTGACGTTCCAGGAAATTATGTTCATCTCAATACCTCACGCTTAAATTCGATCTCGCCTAGAATGCAGACTAGCGGAATTTCACACTTTCGCAGAGGAAGTCTGGCGATGTGTCGACATTTCGAGCTGGGTTCAGGAGTTGTGCTGGACTAGGTGCTCTAGGCCGTTGTTCAACATGCCTCTGATGTGTTCGTCTGAAAGTGAGTAAAACATCGTGCGTCCCTCTTTCCGACGTGAGACCACGTCCGCGAGGCGAAGCGTGCGCAGCTGATGACTTACAGCGGACTGAGATAGGTCGATTAGAAACGCTATATCACACACGCACAACTCATCGGAAAGACTAAGAGCGTGCAGAATTCGAATTCGAGTAGGGTCGGCGAGAACTGAGAACAGTCGACTTACCCGTTCCGCGTCTTGATCTTCCGTCACATGACCAACGATAGGCGCAACAAGTTCGGGACAGACGCATTCGACTTTGCACCTCTCGGCTACCGAAGGTTCTAACCCAGCGAATGCGTTCATTGATTCGACCTGCTCTCGCCCACCGATCATCACCATTACCTGCTTTTCAGCCAGCTCAGGGCTCACTGTAGTTCCTGGCGACTAAGTCGCACGTTTCAATACGACTGCATCGTTGATGCATCCTCGAGGAATCGACAAAGCCGTAAAATGGTTACCTGAGTCGGAATTTGAAGATACGAGCACTAAATAGTCATCTTCATCTTTCAGCACATAGCCAGCTGAAACAATGATGGATGGGGTCAGATCTTCCAGTTCGTGCCAACCGTAGATTGCGTGGGAGTCTGTCCACGTAACTTCGACAATGTCACCTTTTCCGAGTTTCGATCCAAAGTTCGAACGTTGTGAAATGAGGCCGTCTTGCAAGCCATCCTCGAGCTGTTCGCGAGTTTTAGTGGTCAATGTGCTGTTACCCGGTAATGGCACTAAATCCCGGACTACTGCGAATCACAGTTTGCTGTTGTTTCGCATCGGCAGGAAAGCGTGCCATTTTAGATACTAAGTATCATTTCATTAGTAGCGAATACACGCAACTACAAACTCATATTCTAACTCTAAAGAGTTTTTGAATAAATGAATCACTACTCATATTTGATAGTAAGTATCATTTTATGGCGCCCCTCGCTTCCCATACACAGGAAGCGTTCGGCAACCCGTCCGCACTAGTACCGCCTTGGTCTGAGATCCCTCCCAAGCTTGTTTTCGAAGGCAGTAGCAGATTACAAATCTGGGTCTAGAGAACCTGACCCAGTTCTGATTTACGAAAAACTAAAAAAGGCTTATGGGTATTCAACGGGGTATTTGACCTAGTCGACTCTTGGCAAGAGGAGGTTGAGTCTCGAAAGGTTTTTAAATTCAGACTTGAGGTTTCCGAGCAGCAACCTGCAGAAGCAAGAGGCAACGCAAACGTAATCGATGAAATGGAACATCCAAGGTTTATCCCAAGCGTGGTGAAACAAGCTGTATTCAAGCGGGATAAAGGTCAGTGCGTAATGTGTCCAGCGAAAACTGAACTTCACTTAGACCACGTACTTCCGTACTCTCGAGGCGGCTCTTCAGTTGTTCCGGAAAATGTTCAGTTGCTCTGCGCACGTCACAACTTGCAGAAAAGCGCCAAGATTCAATGATTTAAGTTAGATATAGAAACCAGCTCCATATGAGACTAAACAAACACCGCAACGGCTCAGCACCCTGACACCCACCTAC
>DBTA01000058.1:4503-8144 GCA_002306815.1 Dehalococcoidia bacterium UBA1328
TCAGCACCCTGACACCCACCTACCTATTTAACTTAGTGCCGTGCCGAGTATCGGCGCACTGGCTCTGTGGCATAATTTCGGCATTGTGGCTTCATTTTGGTGACGGCGTAACCTGCCACCGTTCGGCAGATCAAATGTCGAACTCACAGGAGAAAAAAACTTGGCATTCAATGTAATTATTCGCGGCGGCACAGTGGTCGACGGCACGGGAGAGGCTCCCGGGAAAGCCGATATCGGTATTACCGGCGAACGAATCACGACCATTGGCGATATTCCTAAATCGGCTAGCGAATCAACCATGACAATCGACGCCACCGGACTTCACATCTCACCTGGTTTTATCGATGTTCACTCACACGCCGATGTAGCCTTACTGAACGATGGCCAACACGCACAAGGCATCCGGCAGGGTGTGACGACGGAAATCATTTCTCCCGATGGGCTCTCGCTTGCTCCGCTTTCGGCTGAAAAATACAAGATGTACAGCACGTACCTCTCAGGCATACTGGACGTGGCTCCCGATAACATCGATATGTCGTCGATCAGTGCCGCTCGTGCGAACTACCACAACAAAACCGCCTGCAATGTGGCGATGTTTGCTGCTCACGGGCCTATAAGGCTCGAAACGGCTGGTATGAACGATGTACCACTAACCGGCGATCTTCTCAAAGCCACGAAACAGTTACTTCGAGAGTCGCTAGAACAGGGAGCTGTTGGGCTCTCCACTGGCCTTACATACTTCCCGCACGCATATTCCGACACCGCCGAGATGTGTGAATTGATGGAAGTCACGAAGGAGTTCGATCTGCCATTGTCGATTCACCTTCGTAGCCACAACCGGGACCGTGCATTCGGTAACGGGGGCGTTCCGGAAGCTCTCGAGATTGCAAGGCGTACTGGTTCGAAACTCCACTTCGAACACCACCGCACGTTCCCGGAAACGGCGGGACAGGTTGCCGAGCTCATGGAGCCGATAGACGCAGCCAAGGCTGAGGGTCTCGACATCACTCTCGAGGCATACCCCTATTCGGTTGGTTCGTCATACCCAGTGGCGTACTTCCCCGGCTACCTCAACGAGGGTGGAACAGAGGAAATGCTCAAAACTTTATCCGACAAAAAGAAGCGAATCGAACTTATTTCTCGTATGGGTGAAGACAACTATTCGACCCCTGCCGGCAATGTGTGGTCGTTCATAGGTTTGGAAAAGTACAAACATTTCGAAGGCCAGCAGTTCGAGGACGTGGCAGAGGAGTGGGGACTTAGTGTTGAGGAGATGATGTGTCGAATGATGGTCGAGACGAATTTCGCATGTGGCATGCGAGGTGCCCCGCCTTCGAACATCGCGAAATGGCGTCAGGTCGAAGCAGATGTGATGGAACTGTTGTCGAGACCTGACTACATGATCGGATCTGACTCGATCTCTGCTGGCGGCATACCGCACCCACGTGGTCACGGCTGTTTTGCACGGTTTATTGGTCGTCTGCGTCGACGTCACAACTATCCGATCGAGCAAATCATCCAGCGCGTTACACAAAACCCTGCTGAACGATTCAAATTGACCGACCGTGGTGTTCTCGCAGAAGGCAAGTTCGCTGATCTAGTGATTTTCGACTCAGAGACGATTAACGATCGAGCGACATTCGATGATCCAATCGCCTACGCAGAAGGCGTCCCGCACGTAATCGTGAACGGCAAGTTGGTGGTCGAAAACCAAGCGGTCACTGGCTTGATGGCAGGACACGCCATTCCGTAGACATGTCTCCTTTTGGGTTGTGGTTGTGGTGACTGGTCTCAACACCCTGACACCCACAATCAATAAAACATATAGGCGTCGTTGACTATCGGTGGGCTTGTGGTGGTGACTGGACTCAGCAATTTAACGAGCTGTGGCATAATCTTCAAATGAAGGTCGAAGGACTCATATGGTCAAACAAGTAGTTTCACAACTTATCATCTTGGCGTTACTTGCGTTATTTGTAGTTGCTTGCTCGGTGGAGCTAAATACCGATGACCCTCAATCTCTGGAAGATGATGTGGCTATAACGATCGATGCCGCTTCTTTATATGCCGAATACGACGCTAACTTAATTGCTGCCGAAGAAAAATTTCAAGGTCGAACAGTTATTGTCACCGGTATAGTCACCGAAATTGGTGAGATTTTCAATCAACCATACGTGACTCTTACCGATGGAGATGTTGGATGGTGGGGCGCGGTTGATTGCTATTTTGACAAGTCAACAAGGTCTCAAATAACACAACTGACTAAAGATCAAGAAATAACTCTAAAGGGCCGAGTTAGCGACTATCTAATTAGTGTAGAAGTTAGAGGCTGCTCTGTAGTCGACTAACTTCGCTGTAACTTAGCGAAAAGCCCCAACATTGAGGCTAAAAGCCTTTATCCAAAAGGAATAAGACATTGGGCAATCCAACTCAAAGCGAAAACATAAGGCACTCAAATAGGCTAGAAGACCGGGTAGTAGCTATCACCGGCGCAGGAAGCGGCAACGGACGCTCGAGCGCATTTAGAACGGGAAGAGAAGGCGCATCGCTATATATCAGTGACATTGACGCTGAGCTACTCGAAGAAACTCTAGGAGATCTAAAATCCGAAGGCATAAGTGCTACGGGTGGTATTTTTGATGCTGCAAATATTCAAGATGCACCGCGATTCGTTTCCGCTATAACGGAGGCTTATGGACGACTCGATGTGTTAGTAAACAACGCCGGTGCCGTCAAGGTTGAACCGTTCCCAGAAGTCTCAGAAGAAAATTGGGACTGGACCATGAATCTAAACCTCAAAGGTGCGTTTTTTATTATGCAGGAAGCAGCAAAACCCATGATGAAACAACGCTCCGGCAACATTGTAAACATAGCATCCATTGCGGGAACATTTGGCGGGCCTACCTCATCTCCGCCATACGCTGCTGCTAAGGCTGGCCTCGTAAATCTCACTACAGTGGCAGCAGCCAGCCTAGCTCAATATGGAGTTAGGGTTAATGCTATAGCGCCAGGAATCATCAATACTCGATTTCATGACCCAGTAGACCTCGAAATAGGTCAGAAAAAACTTGGACTCGAGCCAGGTGATCACATCCACACCAGAGTTAACCTGATCCCACTTGGGCGCCTTGGAGAGCCTGAAGACGTCGCAGCCACCGTTGCATTCCTAGCCAGTGATGATGCTGACCATATTTCGGGAGAGACCATCACTGTCGCAGGTGCAATGCGCAGCCTTTAGATTAAACTGCTCCTGCAGGAGCTGGTCTATAGGCGTTTTGCAAAGTACGGAGATCAAACTCGGCAGGTTTTTCACCCATCGCAAACTCATAAAGAGCAGCTTTGAATATGCCTTCCAACGCCTGAACCGTACACAAAGCTAAACCAACGGTTAATACTCCTACCACTATACCGCCAGTGCTCCACAGCATCCCGACTACAAATGCTGGCAACAAACCAACTATCACGGCCAAGATGTAAACGATCATAAATCCAAATGAAGCTGTTATTTGCCTACCCCAAGTTTTTCTAACTAATCCTGATGATCGTTTTATTGCTCCAAATGGCCCGACATTTTCTGAAACAAGAATCGGTATAACGAAAAACGTGAGAAATTCCCAGACACCACCGATCATGTCGATAAC
>DBTA01000018.1 GCA_002306815.1 Dehalococcoidia bacterium UBA1328
TTCGATTCCGACACCCGGCTCCACTAACTGTAGGTTAAAGGGTTGAAAGCCCTGACTCAGACGAAATTGTTTCAAGTCTGGTGCTTAATCACACCAACATACTGACACAATTTACCAAATAAATGTTCAGGGTTTCAACACTCATGGCATCGCAGACATGAGGGATCTAAGACTTACTTCGGTCAAACTCTTAGCGGTGTTCATCAGATGTTAGGGATGTGCCCTTTCGAAGCGTCGCATATCAACCGTGATGTGCGCTTTATCTGGTCATCGAGGTTCTGGCGTTCGACCGCTGGCTATATCGGCGCCGATTTGGGCGGGCTGGGGAGCGACCCCGGGCCAACGGATGCGCATCCTGTCACCGAAGCCGGTGGGCAATTCAGACAACTTCAGCACATACAATATACGCGCCTCTCGCTCGAAGAACCGCCATCTTCCTTCAACGAGACGGTAGTCATCGAGGTACCGCAAGGCAACAAAAACGGTCTCTCCCTCGATTGTGAGCTCGGCGTGCGCGCACACCACCCCAGCGGCTGTGCCATCGTCGTTGAACGTGATCTCGTGAGAGTGGGGATAGTGATACGAGGCTGCGTATGCGCTAGTGCGTTCCTTGTAATATTCAATGATGGCATCGGTCCCTACTGCAGGTTCACCGACGGAGTCGAATATAGCGTCGGGCGTGTACTGGTCGGCGAGGGACTCCCAATCGCGGTCGTCGACGGCTCGGCCATAGCGGGCTACCAGGGCTCGGAGCTCTTCACGGTCCTCGAGGCACTGCAGGCGAGCTCGTAGCTCGTTGATCTCGTCTTTCATATCTATTGGCATTTGCATGACTCCTTAGGATTTCTGATTTCGGGATAGGCCTCTAAGGCATCAGTCCCTCTTGGTGTGTATGTTCGTCGACCACGGGAACTATCTCCCCTCGTGTCGGAACACGACTGAACCTTCAAGATTCAGGTTGATTACTGCCCGTAGCGATGTTGGAAGATGTATCCGATTTATAGTGCGAAACATTTCGAAATTTTATCTTGCATGATCGTTTGTGTCGATATAGGATCTTAAAAAAATATATCAGAATAATAGATTTTAAAATCTGTTATATCATAACCAGAGGTTGGCCTTATTCCATAAGGTCGTTGCGTTTTAACTTAGTTTGAACGGGGGGACAACTTATGATTGACGGGGGGACAACTTATGATTGACGTAGGAGTAGATGTAGGCGGTACATTTACGGACTTCACATTTTTCGATCGCGAATCTGGAGATCACTGGGTCAAGAAGGTTTCTTCGACTCCGTCAGACGTGGCAGCTGCCGTGCTTGCAGGTCTAGAAGACGTCGAGCTCTCCCGAGTTGGCAATATCATTCATGGTACGACAGTTGCTTTGAACTCTGTGATTCAGCGGGCGGGCGCAAAGACCGCGATTGTCACGACCAAGGGCTTTCGTGATCACATCGAGATCGGAGACACACTCCGATACACCGGTGGAATTTATGACCACCGTTGGGTTCGGACCCCGCCCTACCCCGTTCCCCACGAGCAGCGCTTTACGATCGACGAGAGAACGTCTGGCGATGGCGAAGTGACCGTTGCGGTAAACGATTCCGAGGTTGAGCAGCTCGCAGAGACGCTCGCAGAATTGGAATTTGAGGCCGTTGCTGTTTGTTTTCTGAACTCCTATATGAATCCTGAAAACGAGCGCCGCGCCGCTGACGTGTTGGCTAAGCATCTACCGAACGTCGCGATCTCGATCTCGTCGGTTAACCCAGAGTTCCGCGAGTACCCTCGATTCATCACTACGGTGTTCAATGCCTTCATTGCTCCGATGATCGCGGAATATGTCAACCGGCTAGAAGCTGCTCTCGGCGAACGCGGCTACGCCAATAAAGTCCTCTATATGACGTCAGCTGGCGGCATTGCGAGCCGTGACGCCATCTTGGAAGAACCGATGCGCCTTCTCTTCGGCGCTGTGGCAGGTGGCGTCAGCGCCGGAGCATACATCGCTCGGCTTGGCAACATTCCCAGCGTGGTGACCTTCGACATGGGCGGGACGAGCTCGGACGTCGGTTTCGTGGAGGACTACCGGCCGCAGATCACAGCCACCAAAGTGCTGGTGGCGTTCCCGATTGCATTACCGCATCTTGACGTCCGATCCATAGGCGCCGGTGGCGGAAGTATAGCGATGAGTACGCCTGACGGCACGATTCGCGTGGGCCCCGAGAGCGCAGGGGCGGATCCTGGTCCGGCATGCTACGGAAGGGGAGGTAACGACTTCACGGTAACTGATGCCAACCTTCTGTTGGGACGAATCGGTGAGACTGGTTTGCTTGGGGGTGAAGTAGCACTTGACCGCACGTTGTCGGAGGACGCTGCACAGCGTCTTGCTGCTGAAGTCGGGATGAGTGACATCTATGAGATGGCCGCTGGTGTGATCGATATCTGTAACACGAACATGTATGGCGCGATCCGTGAGGTGTCGATAGAGCGGGGAAGTCACCCAGCTGACTTGGCGCTCGTCGCGTTTGGTGGAGCTGGCGGGCTTCATGCCATAGCTGTCGCCGACCGGCTGGACATGGCACGGGTCGTGGTTCCGCGAAATGCCGGAATCTTCTCGGCATTGGGCTTATTGGCGGCTGATCCCCGACGGGACATGGTGCAGCCTTATCTTCGCCCGCTATCCGCAGTCGACTTCGAAGATGTCGGTTCACAACTTCTGGTTATGGGTAATAAGGCTCGCGACATACTCAAGGCCGAAGGGTTGAACGAGACAGACATTGACATTGAGTATCGATTCGGGATGCGATACGCGGGACAGGTATACGAAGAAGAGGTTGTCGCGAAGTCACCGGCTACAGACTACGACCAGCTGGCGGCTGATTTCGGTAATCTCTACGAGGGTAAATACGGGTTTCGCAGAGAGCCTGAGTTCGCAGAGTTGATCAATCTTCGAGTGGTCGCTATCGGCAGGACAGCGAAGCCTGACTTGGCTCGTGCACTTGAACAACAATCTCCGGCTAAGCCCGATTATACGACCACCAGGCAGGTGTATTTTGACGGTGAATTTCGCGAATGCCCGGTGTTGCAGCGGTTGACGCTGAAAGCAGGCGACGAGATTGAAGGTCCAGCTATTGTCGAAGAATACGACTCGACCGTGGTCATCGCCCCAGACTGGAATGCACGGATCGATAATGTTGGAAGCCTGATCATGGAGCGCCAAGTAGGTGACTAGCTTACTAACGAATGTATTGAGTCTATCTGATAGAAAGAAAAGAAAGAGAAGAGAGAATGGAAGTTAAAGATCAAAATAAAGAGGTTGGGGAACCAAGTCCAATTACTATCGAGGTGGTAGGCGCAGACCTCCACTACGTGGTGCGGGAGATGCGCTCGACCTTCCTGCGAATGGCATACTCGCCAATCCTTACTGAGACCCACGACTTCTTCTGTGGGATCACCAACAGCATCGGTGAGATCGTAGCGATCAACGTCGATGTTCCATTCCACATGTTCGCCTGCGTGGACGCCGTATCAGCTGTCAGGCGTGCCTATGACGATGACATCCAGCCAGGGGATCAGTTCTGGCTAAACGACCCCTGGGAGGCCGGCGCTCATCTCAACGACACGACGCTCCTGACCCCACTGTTCATTGATGGTGAGCTTCGGCTGTGGATAGCCGCTGGAGCTCACTACGGCGATGTCGGCGGCACCGTGCCGGGTAGTGCAAGTGGTGAATGCACCGAGATCTTCCATGAAGGCATTCGCGTTCCAGCGGTACGTGTGCGACGCGATGGTGAACTCAACGAGGAGTTCTTGCGGATCTTGCTAGCAAACCTTCGTCAACCGTTTGAAGCTAAGGGTGTTTTTCTCGCCCAGTCGAACACCACGTTAATTGCCAAAGAAAGTATCGAAAAACTTTACGACCGTTATGGCTCAAATACTGTAGACAGATGTGTCCATCTAATCCTGGAAAACACGGAGAAACAGGCTCGTGCAACGATCAAGGCATTACCCGACGGTGAGTACTACTTTGAGGACTACCTTGAGAATGGCGGAGTGAACTGGCCTCAGCCAGTCGCAGTTCGTTGCAAGATGACGGTTGACGGGGATAGCTTAAACTTTGATTTTGCCGGCACCTCACCGCAAATAGATGGTGTTGCCAACTGCGCTTTAACCAACACATGGGCGGCGGTGTTTGACGTCGTTGATACTTACCTCTCGCCCGGTGGTGTGTCTAACTTCGGCGCAGCTCGAGCCTTCACCATCGACGCGCCAGAGGCATCTGTGGTGAACTCGAAGTTTCCTGTCCCGATTAACGGCTACGCGACGGTGATGTTTGGGCCCATCCACGGCTGCATCCAAGGGTGCCTATCGCAGGTTATGCCTGATGAAGTCTCAGGACTTACGACCTCGAGTGCTAACCAAACCAACATCGGCGGTATGGGAGGCAAGTACCGTCAGGACGAGTATTGGATTGTCTATGAGTTTCCTTGTGGCGGCTGGGGCGCAACTCAAGAGAACGACGGGAGCCTAAATTGCTACCAGTGGCATATTGGTGACATTCCTGTTATTTGGCCTCTCGAGCGACTGGAAAGCATGAATCCCATTGTCAGCTTGGCGAACGACATCTACCCCGACAGCGGCGGGCCAGGGTTGAAGCGCGGCGGGAACGGGATCCGACGTGCATGGAAGGTCACTCAAGAGTCGACATTCGCCGTGCTGGGCACCGACGCTGTTCTCCCTCGTCCAGGGCTCTGCGGTGGATGGGCTGGGTCCCTTAACTGGATCGGCGTTGTTAGAGACGGTAAACCAATCGTCACGTCGGAACTGCCACTGAAGGCTGGAGGCGTTCGCCTGATACCCGATGATGTGATCCTTTATCTCGTTGCAGGAGGGGGTGGCTACGGAGACCCTCTACTGCGAGATCCTGCAAGCGTCCTTGCGGATTTTAGGAACGGTTATGTTAGCGTCGACGGTGCTCGCACGGACTATGGAGTTATCTTCGATGAGCACCGCATCGATGTTGAGGCTACGAATACGCTGCGAGAAGAGATGAACGGGTTAAAGGTTATCGCTGATATCGCTGGCACTGACGATGATGATTACGACATTGAGCTACGTCGGATTGTACCGGTAGGCTTGGGGCTTTCTCATGCTCTCGACGTGTCTGATGGCGATGTGCTCGAGTTAGTGAATTATCGCGGCGCTCACTTGCGTGGGTGGGCTCAGGTTGATGAAAGCCTGCCCGACAATGCGTTGGCTCTAGGTCCTCGAGGTCAGGGAATTGTCGGCACCCAAGCTGACGGCGTGGTAGAAGTTCGTACTCCATGGACCTATAGCATGCTTACGCAAGAGGGCGATACCCACTTTGTGACATGATAAAAAATCGTGATTAAAAAAATCCGTAAGAGAAAGAGCTAAAAAAAAAAAACGAAAAAAGGAGAAATTAAACATGTTTGGTAGATCTAATACCAAGTTATTATTAGTAATTTTTACAGTAATTTTTGCGTTGATCGCTTCGAGTTGTTCGAGCGGTGACGATGATAGTTCAAGTGCCAGTTCAAGTGAAGACTCTTCGGCTTCTGAAGACTCTTCGGCTTCTACTGAGGCTGGAGGAGAAGACACTGTGGTTCTCACGCAGGAATCGGACTGGGCTTTACGAGGAACGGCAGCCGCCGGCTCTGCAGCGGAAGTACCTCCATTTTCTGCGGGTATTCTTCATGTAGTTGAAGCCGCTGAGTCCGATCAACGGTGTGGCTTCGCTCTGGTTGACGCCTTAGAAGTAGTAGGGGTAACCCCAAGCGAATTTGATGGAGCCGGCGTCCCTGAAACGATGGCTGAAGGAATGGATGTTCTGCTGGGTGAAGGCCATGACGTGATCTTCGGTATCTCTGTCGAGCCCGGAGCTATCGCGGTTCAGCTGCAACGTGCTGCCGATGAAGGAGTAACTTTCATCAATATGTGTGGAACTGTTCGGAAGAATGATCTGGTTGCTGCAAGCCCAGTGCCGAGCGACTACGCTCAGGCTGCATTAGCAGGTCAGTACATCATCGACATGCTTTACGAAGAGAATCCGAATGCTCCTGAAGGCCAGATTGCGGTTATTGAATTTCCACAGATCCTCTCGCTATTCCAGCGAGTCGCGACTGTCGAGAAAATGCTAGAAGAGTGGGATGGAATCGAAATTGTTGCTCGGCACGAGGTAGATTTTGCTAACCCGAACGAAGATATCCGATCTGCGGTCCTCAGTATTGTGACGGCCAATCCGGATATCGACGTGATCTACACACTGGGCGACTTCATGATTCCGGCAGCCGTTTCGGCCTTGGATGAACTCGGTGTCACAGGTACTGAAGTGAAGATAGTGTCAGCACAGTCTGGCTCTCCGTCAGTCTTAAGCTTGATCGAAGCTGGTAAGGTCGCAGCTGTTGTCGATCCACGAATTGATGCGTCCGGCTGGATTGCGGTTGACATATGGCTTGACCATCTTGCAAGAGGCAATGAGATGAACGATGTCGATTGGCATCAGTACAATCATTTCTTTGAGTACAAGCTCATAACTGCCGACAACATTGATCCCAACTACGAGATGCGTCCTGGCTACGTCGTCGAGACGCCCGTTACAGGATTCGTCGAGTTCTTCACCGCCAAGTGGACGGCGGAGTACGGCCTCGGATAGTTTACTTCGAAAGGGTCCCGTGTTGACCGCTACTCGGTCACGCGGGGCCCGATCAGTTTTGGAAGCGGTCAAGAAGGCCGCTGATCTAATTCACATTACCCAGATAGGAAGAGCGAGGACTAATGACATTTGTAAGCAACGGTGCGAGTAGCGAGAGCGATAGTCAAGCTAACTCAGAGGACAACGCGGAATCTTCCTTCCGGTCGTCTCCAAAAGGGTGGCTCCGGCTCGTCTTACACGCTAGGCAATACGCAGTCTGGGCTAGTTTTGTGGCTGTATTCGTCCTGTTCACCATCCTTGAGCCAGAGCGGTTCTTCGCTGCGGACAATTTCAGGAACATTCTTTCCAGTTCCTCTCTCACAGTGATTGTCGCGGCAGGAATTACGGTTCCCCTAGTGATGAATGACTTCGATCTTTCTCCAGTAGGGAATGTGGCGTTCTCTGGAGCCTTGGCCGCTGCGCTGCAAGCTAACTACGGTTGGCCTTGGGAGCTTGCGGTGCTAACGGCGTTGCTCGCTGGCTTACTCGTCGGTGTTCTAAACGGTTTTCTGGTAGCGGGTCTCCGAGCCTCTTCGTTCGTAATCACGCTCGCAACATCGTCGGTTCTGGTAGGGCTCGGAACCGCAGTCCAACGAAGTAAAACGATTTATACCGGATTCGAGGAAGGTTACCTCAAGCTCGGACAGAGCGAGTTCTTTGGCTTTCGTTCGCCCGTTCTGTTTGCGGCCGGTCTTGTACTGATCCTTCACGTTTGGATGGGGCATACGGTTAGTGGCCGGCGGATGCTTGCTGTAGGAGAAAATCAGTCCGCAGCGATGGTGGGTGGTATGCGCGTTATATCGCTGCGCATGGTGGGCCTCGTAACCTCAGGGGTTATTGCAGCTCTTGCAGGTGTGCTTATTTTCTCACGAGCTGGCCAAACTTATGTGAACGCGGGCGCCCCATTATTACTACCAGCTTTCGCGGCAGTCTTCCTAGGTTCAGCCTTAAGCGGCGGCGGGCGGTTCACCGTTGCAGGAACGGCAGTAGCAGCGGTCCTCTTACAGATGGTGTCTACTGGTCTGGTGATCAATCAGGTCCCTCGCTGGTCATCCGATGTCTTTTCGGGTGGAGTGCTCGCTCTGGCAATTCTTCTTGCGCCACGTGAGAGCCGATACTAGCAACGTGGAAGCTGTGACTAACGTAGTCCAAAGCAATCGGACAGGTGTCGAAGTTCGGGATCTCTCTCGACGATTCGGCGAGACCCTTGCGCTTAACAACGTCTCGCTCACGTTCGCACCCAGTACGATCACCGGGTTGGTGGGAAAAAATGGCGCTGGGAAAAGCACCCTCATCAACGTCCTATCAGGAGCGGTCCGACCTTCGTCTGGCCAAGTCCTCGTTGATGGAAGCCCAGTTACTCTCGCGTCGCCGAGGCATGCTGTCGATTCAGGCATCATTGCCGTGCACCAACAGCTGGATATTTTCCCTGGGTTATCGGTTGCTGAAAACATCTGTCTTGGACTAGGCGATGTTCCAACCATTGGGCGAATAATCGATAAGCGGGCCATGAACTCTCGTGCGGCTGCGGCTACTGAGCGAATTGGGCTCGCCGTGGATGTTGACGCAAAGGCAGGGGACTTGAGTGTCAGCCATCAGCGAATGGTAACAATTGCGCGAGGCCTCGTAGACCAGCCCGGCAGAATGGTCATTCTCGACGAGCCAACAGCCTCGCTTACTTCACAAGAAGCGGTCACCCTATTCGAGTTGATTCGCGGATGGCGGGAGCAAGGACTGAGCGTCATTTATATCACACATCGTCTAGAAGAGGTCTATGAAATCGCAGATCGCCTCATCGTGCTACGGGCGGGCCAAGTGGTCATGGACAAGTCGAGCGAAGTCGTTTCCCGAGCTGAGTTGGTGGGGGCGATGACTGGTCATACCGAGGGCACGGTTCGAGCGACGCAGCCTATATTTGAAGAGCAGCCCTCTCAGGAGAAGCTACCGTCGCAGATCCTACGTTCGCCAGTACTTCAGGTTGAGCAACTTCATACTGAGAAGCTTAAAGACGTTGACCTGACGGTACACGAGGGCGAGATACTTGGACTAGCTGGACTCGTAGGGAGTGGGAGAAGTAGCCTTGCGCGAGTTCTCGGCGGGTTGGAACGTAGTTATACCGGAACGGTCCGCGTTACCGATAAAGAAGTCAAGCTTGACAACCCAAGGTCTGCAAATGGCGCAGGGATATGGTATGTGCCTGAAGACCGGCAGGCTCTCGCCCTCTTTCCTGCGTTCGATGTGTGGGAAGATATTGGACTACCAATCCTTGGATCGTTTCGGCGCTTTGGAACGTGGTTATCGACTCGGATGGGCGTGGAGCATGCACACAAAGAGGTCAACCGGTTACGTATCGAGCCACCAACACCTCAACGGCGGACCCGAACATTATCAGGCGGCAACCAACAGAAGGTTGTTCTTAGTCGAGCACTTCAGCGCGAGATGAAGATCCTTGTCCTAGATGAACCATCCCAAGGTGTGGATATCCAGACGCGTGAGGAGATTGCCTTGTTACTTGCCGATCTAGCGGTTGATGGAACGGCAATCATCGTTATCTCCTCTGACTTCGAAGAGCTCCTAGCCGTGAGTGACAGAATACTCGTACTTCGGGACGGCCAGGTAGCCGCAGAACTTGATCCAAAGGTTCAGACGGAGGCTTCGGTTTTGGAGGCTGCTTCATTGAGGGCTGACAAGTTGGCGAGTGACTCGCCAAACATGGCGTGACCGATAGTTTTATTTTTGGTTTAGGGCCTGTTCAGTTTGCTCTTTGACCTATCGCAACCTAATTGACAAGTGCGGTATACCATAATCGAGTGGAACTTACTGACAGAGAAACAGCCATTCTTGACTTTGAGAGAACACCCTGGGAAGTTACTGGATCCAAAGAAAGTGCTATCAGGGAAAGATTTGGGATTTCACCTTCACGTTATTACCAGATACGGGACTCATTATTGGATAGTGCTGAAGCTTTGGAGTATGACCCTCTTTTAGTCCTCAGATTACGTAAATTAAGAACAAAACGTCGATCTATTCGATACGGTATTCCCCAGATTCATTCGCCAATTCGCTAAATCTATCCGAAGGTTTTAATATATATAAGGTTACGGACAAGATATCAGGAGTTGCTTGGCATGAATATTGCAGGGAAGGGAGT